>NZ_CP022411.1:5364360-6013911 GCF_004011755.1 Pseudomonas sp. RU47
AGCTACCTGCGGCGGTTTCCCATCGATGTGCTGAAGATCGATCAATCGTTCATTCGCAACCTGTGCAACGACCGCAGCGATGCGGCGCTGGTGAGCGCGATCATCAACCTGGGCAAGAGCCTGGGCCTGAACGTCATCGCCGAGGGCATCGAAACCGCCGAACAACTGGCGTTTCTCAAGGCCCATCACTGCGAAGAAGGTCAGGGTTACTTTTTCAGCAAAGCCCTGCCGGCAGATACGTTTGCGCGTTTGCTCGCCGGCACGCAACCCGCGCCATGGACAATAGGATGATCACTGTGAAACAGGCCTTGAGTCAGGGAGACAATTGCCGATGAGCCTTTTCCACCACGCCATGGCGCTGCTGCTGTGCGGACTCTGCGCCGGGGCCAGTGCCGAGCCGCTGAACGAGCCGCTCAAACCGTTGCCCGCAATACCGCAGCAGGATGCCCGGCGCGTGGAACTCGGTCGACGGTTATTCCACGAGCCACGGTTATCGATCAACAACACGCTGTCCTGCGCCAGCTGCCACCAACTCGACAAGAACGGTGCCGACAGCCGCGCCTTGTCACTGGGCTTCGACGGCAAACCGGTGGCCGTCAACACCCCGACCGTGTTCAACGCGGCCCTAAACTTCCGCCAGTTCTGGGATGGTCGCGCCGAAACGCTCGAGGAACAAAGCAACGTCGTCATCACCAGCCCGCATGAAATGGGCAGCGACTGGAGCACGGTGATCGAGCGCATCGGCAACGACCCCGACTATCGTCGCGATTTCGCCGCCACCTACCCGGACGGCGTGACCCAGGCCAATGTCCAGCAGGCGCTGGCCAGTTTCGAACGCACCTTGCTGACGCCCAACTCACGCTTCGATCAATACCTGCTCGGCAACACCGACATCCTCACCCTGGAGGAAAAGTACGGTTACCAGCGCTTCAAGGAGTACGGCTGCATTGCCTGCCATCAGGGGGTGAACATCGGCGGCAACATGTTCCAGAAATTCGGAGTGTTCGGCGATTACATTGCCGATCGCGGCAGCCCGACCGTGGCCGATCAGGGCCGCTTCAACGTCACCGCCGACGAAGCGGACCGGGCCGTGTTCAAGGTGCCGAGCCTGCGCAATGTCGCGATCACCGCGCCGTACTTTCACGACGGTTCGGCCCCCACCCTCGAACGCGCCGTGGATGTGATGTTCCAGTACCAGTTGGGGCGCATGCCGAGCGCTGAGGACAAACGGCTGATCATGCTGTTTCTCACAACCCTGACCGGCCAAGGGGAGAGCAAGCCATGATCAACATCTCGCGGCGACGCAGCCTGTTGTTGCTGACCCTGGTCGCCCTGGCGCTGGCCTCGATCCTGCTGTTCCTGTACATCAAATCCAGCTCTGCCCAGACCATGACGTACACCGAATCGAGGGATCTGATCCGGCAGATCAAACAGCAGAACTCGCTGTGGGAAAACGAGCTCCTCAAGGCGCGAGTGGCGCTCAGCCACAACTACGATCCGTTGGTGTCACCGATGAACGAAATGAACCGGCTCTGGGCGCGCTTCGATGCGATCGAGTCCGGACATGGGCGCAACGACTCGGCGCAATGGAACGACGCTCACGAAAGTTTCCGACAGGCGATGCAGGAAAAAATCCGTCTGGTCGAACAGTTCAAATCGCACAACGCGCTGTTGCGTAATTCCCTGGCCTTTTTGCCCACCGCTGAAGACGACATCCAACAGCAACTGGCCAGCCTGTCGGACTTCGATAAATTGCAGCTGCAGAACATCACTACCGACACCTACGACCTGCTGCTCAGTGCCCTCGAATTCGCCCAGGTCACCTCTGACAACCTGGCCGCCGACATCGAGGTCGGCCTGAACAAGCTGAAGGTCAACGCGCAACGCCTGCCGCTCGCGTTTCAGACCCCGATCAGAATCATGAGCAGCCATATCTCGCTGATTGCGCGCGAGCAGCCACTGGTCAATCAGTTGCTCGAAAACATCGAAAACATCCCCGTGGCCGGAAGCCTCGACAACATCACCACTATGCTCGATCACGATCAGCAGCGCGCCGATCAGGTCGACCGGCAGTACCACTTCTACCTGCTGTTGTTTTCGGTGCTGCTGATGTTGTCGCTGGTGTGGCTGGCCATCCGTTTGATCGGCAGTTTCGCCGAGATCAACCGGGTCAATAACGCCCTGCAAACGGCCAACGACGCGCTGGAACAAAGAGTCGAAGAACGCACCCGGGAACTGCGCGACGCCCAGAGCGAACTGCTCGACGCCGCACGTCAGGCCGGCATGGCGGAAATCGCCACCAATGTGCTGCACAACGTTGGCAACGTGCTCAACAGCGTGAACATCTCCAGCGACCTGATCACGCGCAAGCTGCGCAACAGCAAGGGCCAGGGCCTGGGCAAGGCCATGCAACTGATCAACGAACACCCGGATGACCTCGGCGCGTTCCTCAACGAAGACGCCAAAGGCAAATTGCTCCCCGGCTACCTCAACCAACTGGTGGTCGCGATTGCCCAGGAACAACAGGAAATGCTCGACGAATTGAATCAGATGAACAAAAGCGTCGATCACATCAAGGACATCGTCGCCACCCAGCAATCCTATGCCGGCGCCAACAGCATGACCGAGCCATTGTTCATCAACGAGTTACTGGAAGACGCGTTGCGCATGAACGCCGGGGCACTGACCCGGCACCACGTCACAGTGGTCAGGGAATACGCCGACGTGCCGCAGGTGATGGGCGACAAACACCGCTTGTTGCTGATCCTGATCAACCTGATCAGCAACGCCAAATACGCCATGTCCGACCTCAGCAACCGCCCCCGGACCATGACCCTGGCGGTCAGGATTGTCGATGACAGCTTCCTCGAAATCAGCGTCAAGGACGATGGCGAAGGCATCGCTGCGGAAAACATGACGCGGATCTTTGCCCACGGTTTCACCACCCGCAAGGAAGGCCACGGCTTCGGTCTGCACAGCTGCGCCCTGGCGGCCATCGAAATGAACGGCCACCTCACTGCGCACAGTGACGGCCCGGGCCAGGGTGCGTTGTTCACTTTGCAGATCCCCCTGATCAGCGTCACGGAGAACGCATGAGCGAGCTGTCGAACCGCCGCATTCTGCTGATCGACGACATGCCGTCGATCCATGAAGACTTTCGCAAGATTCTCGCGCCGCCGGCGGCGCAATCAGTGGAACTGGACCAGATGGAAGCGGCACTGTTTGGCGCTCAGGTTCGCGCCGAACGTCCGCCGTTCGAGCTGGACTCGGCCTACGGCGGCGAGGAAGGTTTGGGCAAACTGATACAGGCCCAGGCAGAACAACGCCCCTACGCGCTGGCCTTTGTCGACATGCGCATGCCCGACGGCTGGGACGGCGCGAAAACCATTGAACATCTGTGGCAACAGGACCCGCAGTTGCAAGTGGTGGTCTGCACCGCCTACTCGGATTATTCCTGGGATGAACTGCTGGAGCGCTTGCAGGCGCATGACCGCTTGCTGATTCTGAAGAAGCCGTTCGACAACATCGAAGTGCAGCAGATGGCCAACACCCTGCTGACCAAATGGCAGATGACCGAACGCGCATCATTGCAGATGCATCACCTGGAACATCTGGTCGATCAACGCACGGCCCAATTCAAGCAGGCCAGTGAAGAACTGCAGCGGGAAATCGATGAGCGCAAGCAACTGGAAAGTCAGCTGGTGCAGTCGGAAAAACTTGCGTCACTGGGGCAAATGGCAGCGGGTGTGGCCCATGAAATCAATAACCCGATCGGCTTTATCTCCTCCAACCTCGGCACGCTGGACGGCTACTTCAGACAATTGCTCAGCGTACTTGATGCCTGGCAGACGCTTGGGCCAACGCCAGACAGCGAGTCAGTGGCGCGGCTTGAGCAATTGCGCAAAGACGCCGATCTGGATTTTCTCCTCGAAGACATCCCGGTGCTGATCCGCGAATCCAAGGAAGGCATTGGCCGCGTCGGGCAGATCGTCAAGGACCTGAAGGACTTCTCCCGGGTCGATAGCCATCAGCAATGGCAGTGGGCCAATCTGCAGCAAGGCATCGAGTCGACCCTGAACATCGTCGCCAGCGAACTCAAGTACAAGGCCGACCTGATCAAGGAGTATCAGCCGCTGCCGGACATCGAGTGCCTGCCATCACAAATCAATCAGGTGATCATGAACCTGGTGGTCAATGCGGCGCAGGCCATGGGCCCGGAACGCGGCACCATCACCTTGCGCACCGGGCAGCAACAAGACACGGCCTGGGTGGAAGTCGCGGACACCGGCGCGGGGATTGCGCCGGAGATCCTGCAGAAGATCTTCGATCCGTTTTTCACCACCAAACCGGTCGGCCAGGGCACCGGGCTTGGACTGTCCCTGTCCTACGGCATCGTCAAAAAGCACGGTGGCGATATTTCGGTGCGCAGCGAACCGGGCGTGGGCACGACCTTTCGCGTCGAATTGCCGATGCGCCAGAACCGGCCCGCTGCCTGAGCCTCAAGTGGCTTCCTGAAAATCCATCTCCGGCGGCTGGCGACGGAAGCCACCGGTGAGCACGGCAAGATAAACCACGCCGATCGCCAGCCAGCTCAAGCCCAGATACACCGCCAAGTGATCAAGGCTGACCATCAGCCATAAATCCGCCACCAGACCAATGAACGGGAAGAGCAAAAACAGCACCATCTCACGCAGTCCCTTTTTCTCGCCGCCGATCCAGTAATGAAAGATCACCGACAGATTGACCAGACTGAACGCCAGAAACGCGCCGAAGTTGATGAACGAGGTCGAGGTGGTCACATCAAGTTTCAGCGCCAGCAACGCCACCACGGCGCAGAGCAGGATGCTGTTGACCGGCGTACCGAAGCGCGCGTGCAAGGTGCCGAAGAATGATTTCGGCAATACACCGTCGCGGCCCATGGCAAACAACAGGCGCGAACCACTGGCCTGCGCCGACAGCCCTGACGCGAACTGGCCAACAATCAGACCGATCAGGAAGATCGACACAAACAGATCACCGCCGATGTTGCGGGCGATTTCATAGGCGGCCGAATCGACACTGTCGAACTGGAATGACGGGTGTGCGATCTGCACGAAGTACGACACACCAACGAAAATCAGCCCGCCGATCAGTGTGATCAACATGATCGCTCGCGGAATGGTGCGGCGTGGGTCGCGGGTTTCTTCGGTCAGGGTGCTGACCGCGTCGAAGCCGAGGAACGAATAGCAGGCAATCGCCGCGCCGCTCATGATCAGCGGCATTTGCATATCGCCATTGAAGAACGGTTTGATCGACCACAATGGCGTGCTCGCATCGCCACCGATGTAGTGCACGCAGAGCGCGACGAAAGCGATCAATACGAGGAACTGCACCAGCATCAGCAAGGCGTTGATGCCGTTGGCCAGTTTCAGGCCGATGATGTTGATTGCGCTGGTGATGCCGATGAACGCCAACACCCAGATCCATTGCGGAATCGACGGGAATGCCGAGGCCAGATACGCCGCGCCGATCAGCCAGATCGCCATCGGCAGAAACAGGTAATCGAGCAAGACTGCCCAACCGGCGATAAAGCCGAGTTTCGGGCTGATCGCCTTGCGCACGTAGCTGTAGGCGGAACCGGCAACCGGGAACGCGGCAGCCATGCGACCGTAGCTCATGGCGGTAAAGAACATCGCCACCAGCGCCGCCAGATACGCGGCAGGGACCATGCCGGCGGTGGACTGGGCGAGGATGCCGAAGGTGCCGAGGACAATGATCGGCGTCATGTAGGCGATGCCGAACAGCACCACCGACCCTAATGAAAGGGTGCGTTGCAAACGAGCCATGGGCGACTTACTCCGAATTTTATTGGATTTATGGCAGAGCCGGGTTCGGCGAATGTTTTCGGGTGTGGCTGATCGTTCCCACGCTCTGCGTGGGAATGCCTCAATGGACGCTCTGCGTCCGCTCTTGGGACGCGGAGCGTCCCGGGCTGCATTCCCACGCAGAGCGTGGGAACGATCGGGTAAAACCTGAGTTCGACTCGGTATTTCAGGTCGGCGTACCTCGAACAATCAACTCGGTCAGTCCCCTCTCCCTCTGGGAGAGGGTTAGGGTGAGGGCAGCGGTCAACAGCGTGGAATCAACAATTCACGAACACCATCGCTGCGCTCCACCACCTCCCCCGACAACTTCAAGCGCTGATCATCCAGATAGCGGTAATCCCTGCGCGCAATCTCCAACCGTGCGAAATCCAGCTCAACGCGGAACGTCCCTTCTTCCCGCCCGGCCTCGAACAGCAGCGAGCCCAGCGGATCGACCAGTGCGCTGCCACCGGCAAACATCAAGCCGTCATCCCCCGCCGCCACGCGATTGACCATCAGCGCAAACGCCTGATTCTCCTGGGCACGGGCCATGATCGCGGTGCGGTGAGTCGGCGCGTACGGGTCCATGTTGCCGTTGGTCACGATGAGCAATTCAGCGCCGAGTTGCGCCAGGGCACGGGCCGACTCTGGAAATTCGATGTCGTAGCAAATCAGCAAGCCAACGCGCACGCCGTTCCATTCGCAGGTGGCGTAGCGGTCACCGGCTTCAAACACGCCACGATCCGACGCCCACAAATGGGTCTTGCGGTATTTCAAGGCGATGCCTGCAGAGGTGATCAACAGCGTGGTGTTGTAGAAGCGCCCGTGGTCGTTCTCGGCCATGCCGATCACCACGGCAATGTTGCGTTCGCGCGCAGCGGCGAGCACTGCACTGACAGTCGGGCCGTCCAGCGGCTCGGCCGTTTGCGCCACGGTTTCAGCGCTCGGAAAACCCATCAAGTGAGTTTCCGGGAACACGATCAGCTGCGTGTCCGGCGCACACGCGGCAATCGCTGCAAGCGCGCGTTCGAGGTTGTACGCCGTGGCATTGTCACGGCCCGCCAGTTGCGCGAGTTCGACTTTCATGGGAATTCCTTGTGATAAGCGTCGGGTGCTGAAAGATTGCCCGGTGGCTGTCTGTGGGCCAGTATGCGCAGCAAGCAGCCGGCCAGGGAATTACGCGGCCGGGGTAACCCGATAGGGGTAGATCGATGGCACTTTCGTTTGACGACATCACCTGGCACCGCGCCGTCGGGCAATTGATCGACGCGCTGGACAAGCCGAATTTCTGGGCACAACTGGTGCGTTTGCTCGACCAGTACGTGCCGTTCGATAGCTGGGTAGCGCTGCTGTTCAGCGCCGATCAACACCCGCAGGTCTTCGCCGAATGCCCCGGCGAAGACGGCAACCCCGACCAATTGTTTCAGGATTATCTGCGCGGCCTGTATCTGCTCGACCCGTTCTACATCGCCTGCCGCGAGCAGTCGCGCACCGGTTTGTATCGCCTGTCCGAGGTGGCGCCGGAGCACTTCGAACTGACCGAGTATTACCAGCGATACTTTCGTCTGAATGTCGTGGCCGACGAAATCCAGTTCAATTGTCAGCTCGAAGGTGATCGCACACTGTGTCTCTCGCTGGGCAGTGAAAAACGTTTCACTGGCGAACATATCGCCTTGCTGTCATTGATCCAGCCTTGGGTGCTGGGCCTGCTGCGCCAACGATTACCCTATGAGATCAACGAAACCGTGGCCCTCGCCGCCGCACCCGCTCAAGCAGACTGGCGGGTGCAACTGGAAGCCTCGGTGCAACAACTCAAGGGTGCGCAACTGACGGCGCGGGAACTGGATGTCGGGCGTTTGATGCTCAGCGGTTGCTCCAGTAAAGAAATCGCCCGTAAGCTGGAAATCTCCGTAGAAACCGTGAAAGTCCATAAGAAACACATGTACAGCAAGCTGGGGATCAAATCCCAGTCCGAGCTGTTTTCGATATTTCTTCAGGCGCAAAACGCCTGATCGTTTGGTGAAGTTGCTTTTTGTGGGAGCGAGCCTGCTCGCGATGGCGTCGGGTCAGTCAAATCATTTGTAGCTGATACACCGCTATCGCGAGCAGGCTCACTCCTACAGGGGAATGTGTTTATCCCTGAATCTTCGCTGATTATTCCGAGTCCGAACCAAGGAAACCGTATGAGCCTGTCACTCCTGAGCCGCTACGCCTTCTTTGCCGTCTGCGTGATTTTCACCCTCGCCAGCCTGCCTTTTCTCGAACACGACTGGCTGTGGCCGATCACTGCCGTCACCGGCGTGCTGAGCCTGATCGGTCTGTTCGACCTGCTGCAGAGCCCGCACGCCGTGCGCCGCAATTACCCGATCCTCGGCAACATCCGCTATCTGGTTGAAGGCATCCGCCCGGAGATCCGCCAGTATTTGCTGGAGTCCGACAGCGATGCCCTGCCCTTCTCCCGCGCGCAACGTTCGCTGGTCTATTCGCGAGCGAAAAACGAAACCGCCGACAAACCGTTCGGCACGCTGATCGATGTCTATCAATCGGGATTCGAATTCATCGGCCACTCGATGCGCCCGGCACCGCTGAGCGACCCGAGCAGTTTCCGCGTCACCGTCGGCGGCCCGCAGTGCTCGCAGCCGTACTCGGCCTCGGTGTTCAACATCTCGGCGATGAGCTTCGGTTCGCTCAGCGCCAACGCCATCCGCGCGTTGAACCAGGGCGCGAAACTCGGCAACTTCGCCCACGACACCGGTGAGGGCAGCATCAGCCCGTATCACCGCGAACACGGCGGCGACCTGACCTGGGAGCTGGGCAGCGGCTACTTCGGTTGCCGCACCAGCGATGGCCGTTTCGACCCGGAACGCTTCGCCACCCAGGCGCAGAATCCGCAAGTGCGGATGATCGAAATCAAGATGAGCCAGGGCGCCAAACCCGGCCACGGCGGCATACTGCCCAAGCACAAAGTCACCAAGGAAATCGCCGAAACCCGTGGGATCATGATGGGCGAAGACTGCGTGTCGCCGTCACGCCACAGCGCGTTTTCCACGCCGATCGAAATGATGCAGTTCATTCAGCAACTGCGTGAACTGTCCGGCGGCAAACCGGTGGGTTTCAAGTTCTGCCTCGGTCATCCATGGGAGTTCATGGGCATCGCCAAAGCCATGCTGGAAACCGGCATCCTGCCGGACTTCATCGTTGTCGACGGCAAGGAAGGTGGCACCGGCGCCGCACCGGTCGAGTTCACCGATCACATCGGTGTGCCGATGCGCGAAGGCTTGCTCTTCGTCCACAACACCCTGGTCGGCCTCAACCTGCGTGACAAGATCAAACTCGGCGCCAGCGGCAAGATTGTCAGCGCCTTCGACATCGCCAGCGTGCTGGCCATCGGCGCCGACTGGGCCAACTCCGCACGCGGCTTCATGTTCGCCATCGGCTGCATCCAGTCGCAAAGCTGCCACACCAACAAATGCCCGACCGGCGTGGCCACTCAGGACGCTTTGCGCCAACGTGCGCTGGTGGTGCCGGACAAGGCGCAGCGCGTGTTCAACTTCCATCGCAATACCTTGAAGGCTCTTGCGGAAATGCTCGCCGCAGCTGGCCTGGAACATCCATCACAACTGTCGGCCAAGCATCTGGTGCGGCGCATGTCGGCGACCGAGATCAAGTTGTTCTCGCAACTGCATGTGTTCCTGAAACCGGGGGAGTTGCTCACCGGGGAAGTGAATGGCGAGTTCTATTCGCGGATGTGGCAGATGGCGCGGGCGGACAGTTTTGAGCCGCAGGAAGTGGCCGTGGCTTAAGTGTGCAATAGGTGCTGGCCTGCGCTGAAGCCGGCACCGAATCGGCAGTAAACAGATACGCAGAAATGTTTCCCCCGTGAATCGTCAACACGGGAGTCCGATCCTTTGCGAACTGTGGCCTGTCAGCATGCAAATCAGCATCTGTGATCCACCAGACTCTTTGGCTGCGGCAATCCAAAACCGTTATCCCATCAATATAAATACTCGCTAAGGGATCTTTGATCAGGCTCAAAAGACCTCGACCGGTCAGCTTCAGGTAATCGTCAATCGATGAGCGCACCTCAAACCGGGGATCAATACCAGTGGTGTCGTAATAAGTGAATGTCGGGTACCAGAACGGGTTAGCAATGATCACCTCATCACCTGGAAGGGCATTCTGATTGAGCCGCTTCACCAACTGACCAAACTCGGTATCTCTGCGGTAATTCGTTCCACTCAAGCCATCTGTCTGCCGGTAAACCGCAGTCAGACCATTTAATTGCACAACAACAAAAAGCAATAAACCAACAGTCGCCAACAACGCTCGACGTCTCCAGATGCCGTCAAGTGCCAACGCTGCAATCATCGCAATGGCGGGCGCCGAAAAAACCAGATATCTAGGAACGAACAGCGGAAGGAATAAGGCAAACACATAGAGCGTTGTCAGCGGAACAAAAAAATAACCAATCGGCAAAAAACGAAAAGGTCGCTTTAGGGAGTAGTCCGCGATGACTGTTGTGGCGCAGAACAGTAAAAGCGCCAGAGGCAGGAGATGCCACGCCGATGCTTGAGAAGCCCCATTTCCCATCAGCGTGAACTGCCAGACTAGCGACAACGCCTCCTGCAGCGTCACCGGTTTGATCCAACCCAAGCCCGTCGTATTCGCAAGTTGAGCAATCAGATGAGGTACCCAAGGCAAATACAGGACCACGACAGTCAGGTTAGCAAGTAGCCATTGCCCTAGGGTAATCGCCATCCCGGGACGGTTATTCCGGCTCAGCCACCAAAACAACCAATGCACCAGTACACACAAACCTGCGAAGTAGTGAGTGTAAAAAGCAGCGCTCATCAGGAGCACGTAGATCACCGCAAAACGGCCTTGCTCCGCAACCCTCGCCCAACAAACCAACGCAACAGTTGCAGCCATCAACCAGCACCCGAGCAAGCTGTACATCCTTACTTCCTGGCTATAGCGCACCGAAATCGGGAGTAACGCCAATAGCAGCGCAGCAATCCATGTCGCCCTGCGCGTTGCAATCAGGCTCATCAACTTGATACACAGTAAAAGAGTGCCGAGATCCGCGAGTGCACTCAACGCCCGGGCAGACAACGCCGAATCTCCCCACACCGACACCCAGTAGTGCAACAGCATGTAGTAAAGCGGTGGGTGCACATCCCGTGCCGTCAGCGCCCAGATGCGCTCCGGTGTTTCGCGTGCAAGCAGCAGACTATAGGCTTCATCGTTCCAGATGGCGGGTACTGAAATAGCGTAAAACCGTACGAGTAGTGCGAGGATCAAAACGATAGCGAGCGCGAATCGATCAACGAGCACTGGCGTAAAGGCTCGTCTGACAAATGCAACGGCCGCAAAAGTCTTCATAGCCGTTGTCTGCGAAACAATACAAACCTGAAAAAGCTGTACCCCAGCAACAGATTCAGCAGTGTAAACACCGCCACCGTCAGCAATCCCGGCAGATCACGCGTATCGGCGATCGAACCGATGGCAAAACTGAGCGCGCCCATCACCACGATAAACAGCAGATAACCAAGCACCGACGTTCGGCTGTCAAAGGTGTACAGCATGTTCACGTAAAACGAGAACATGGCCGCTACGCAGAAAGCCGCGAAATTGCTGGCGGCTTGGGTCAGTTCGGCAGCCGTGCACAGGACGAAAAAGATCTGCCAATGGATCAATCCATCGGCGATTCCGATAACCGTCAATGCCGAGAATCCCTTCATGCCGGTGCCCCGCTCTTGCCACGTTTGGCGAAGCTTCAACCTAGGCCAAGGCAGGTACCAGGTCTACTGTCAGAAATTACAGGTGCGCGGCTACTTCCGACGAGTGGTCTTCAAACTGCTGCTGAGCTAGCGCAGGAGGCTCAGCTTTGGAGACGATCCGCGGCATGGGCAATAAAAAACCCCGATCTCTCGACCGGGGCTTCGTTTTTTCAGCAGCTACGACTTAAGAGGCCGAACGCGCAGCACCCTGCGTTTCACCGGTCGGTTGCAACTTGAACACGTAGAACAACACCGTCAGCAGCACCAGGAACGCAGGGCCCACATAGAGCGCCACGCGGGTATCCGGGAAGTACGCCATCAAGCCGACCACCAGCACCAGAAACGCCAGGGCAAAATACGAGCTGACCGGGTACAGCCACATTTTGTATTTCAGTGCCGCACGTTCGCTGGCGCTCAGGCCTTTGCGGAATTTCAGCTGGGCCAGCAGGATCATCACCCAGGTCCAGATCGCGCCGAAGGTGGCAATCGAGGTCACCCAGACGAAGACTTTCTCCGGCACCAGATAGTTGAGCATTACGCCCAAGAGCAACACCGCAATCGACAGCAACAGCGCTCGACGCGGTACACCATTATTCGATGTTTTGGCAAAACCGGCCGGGGCCTGGCCGTTCTGCGCCAGGCTGTAGAGCATGCGCCCGGTGCTGAAGATGCCGCCGTTGCACGACGACAGCGCGGCGGTGATCACCACGAAGTTGATGATGCCGGCGGCGGTCTTGATGCCAAGACGTTCGAAAGTCATCACGAACGGGCTGCCCTGAGTGCCGATCTCGTTCCACGGATAGATCGACAGAATCACGAACAGTGCGCCGACGTAGAACAACAGGATCCGCCAGAACACCGAGCCGATCGCATCAGGAATGGTCTTTTGCGGATTCTTCGCTTCACCGGCGGTCAGGCCGATCATCTCGACACCGAGGTAGGCGAACATGACCATTTGCAGGGACATCAGCACACCGGTCACGCCATTGGGCATGAAACCGCCATGGGCCCACAGATTGGAAATGCCCAGTGCTACGCCGTCATTGCCGAAACCGAACGCGATGATGCCGATGCCGCCGATGACCATGGCGATGATGGTGACGATCTTGATCAGCGCGAACCAGAATTCGAACTCACCGAAGGCTTTCACCGCGATCAGGTTGATCGAGCCCATGCTGATCAACGCCGCGAGGGCCCAGATCCAGCGCGGCACATCGGGAAACCAGATGCCCATGTACACGGCCACCGCGGTGATTTCCGCGACGCAAGTCACCAGCCACAGGAACCAGTAGTTCCAGCCAGTGAGAAAGCCTGCCAGCGGGCCGAGGTAGTCTTGTGCGTAACGGCTGAACGAACCGGCCACCGGGTTGTGCACGGCCATCTCGCCGAGGGCGCGCATGATCACCAGGATCGCCAGACCACCCAGAATGTACGAAAGCATGATCGCCGGGCCGGCCATTTCAATGGCCTTGGCCGAACCTAGAAACAGACCGACGCCGATGCAGGCACCGAGCGCCATCAGGCGAATATGCCGTTCACCGAGTTCGCGTTTGAGCGGACCGCCCTGAGCGGTACCGCCGTGAGGCAGGTGATTGCCAGTTGGCATAGGGGGACAACCTCGTCTTGTTATTGGATATGACCACCGAGTATCGAAGCGTCGGCCGATAAGCCTTGGCTGCTGTGAAACCGCGCCGGCCTCGTGGGCCGACACGTCTTGCAGGATGACCTGAAAGATCAGCGGGGCGTGCAGTATAAAAACCTTGCTGCAGGTCTTTTCACTCTATAAATCACAAGATTCAGCGGGAGTTGTCGCGAATTTGCCAACAGACCGAGGTGATCAACTGGCAAATGTAGGAAAACTCGCCACCAAAAAAGGCGGCGAGTATTGCACAAGGATGGTGCAGCGTCACATCAGCCTGCCGTCGCACCGACTATCGTCATCACTGGCCTGTTCACTACTTTCATCACTTTGTAGTCAGAGTACACCTCCACGACCGTCTCCGGCGGCGTTCGCCATCCAGGCACTGCTGAGGAGTGTTTACCGATTCTGGGCCCCCCCTGGACGGACTGAAAATGCAGTTTCCAGGCACTCGTCTGGCGGTCGTACTTCATAAATGCAAATCCGGTAAGTAACGAATCTGCCCTACCGTTTGCGTCCACGCGAAATCCATAATCCTGAAATTCCATGGACGTGCTAAGACCCCAACCATGCTCGCCCGCAGGAAGGCCATTGTACTGAGCGAATTCTTTTGCTCCTTCAACGTGCCTGACCCGTAGCAGATTAGTATCCAACTGGTCGACCACCAACGAACAGCCAGTGAAATCAGGTGTGAATAGATAATCCGGTTGACCCCATTCGGGATGAACCGGTATATCCACGTAGCCTCCCTGGGGCATCCAATAACCACTGACGGCATTCGCGCCCACAGGAAGTTTGTTGATTTCAAGGTCATGTATTTTCAATGCATTGAATTCCTTCCCGACCGAGTTCGCAGGCTGGATCCGCTCCATTACAAAAAAGAAATTTGCACCGCCGTCTGTTCTGGCTAACTGTGCTTTGATCGAGGCGCTATATTCAGAGGCGTTCGTTTTCGTCAAGCTCCCCACGACCGACAATCGACTGAATTCAGTTGCTGACAGCGCCTGATGAATGCTGGTGCGTTGGATCGAATAATGCGTAGTCGACTTTTGTCCCCAATCAAAAGGCAGGTGCGCCGTTTGACGATTATTGATGGTTTCAATGACAGGCTCCCACAAACCGTTGGGCAGTCGCCCACGCGTAAACACCAAGTCGAGTCCCAGTGCATTGCGGGATGTGTGCACGAGCCGGGCTGCAAAACTCGCGCTCTCATCAACAATCGCGCCTGCCGGGATTTCCGTCGCACCTGCTGAAAGGTCGCCGCCGCGCAGAGACACCGGCTGCCATTGATCTGGCGCCACTTGCCAGAGCCGGCTGCCATGCGCCCGATTGGTTACGCGATCGACAAGGATGACATCCGTCAGATCTGCGCTCAGGGAGAAATCATTTTTGATCTGGTAAAAAGCCTCTTGGCCTGTCCCATCAATGTTACGAATGTAAAAGCTCTGCCCGTCGGTGCTTCGAAAAATACCTCTGGCATTGGCTTCAAGACCGGCAATGACCGAGGATTTGACAGTGAAACGTCCCATCTCGGCGTTGCCGAACCCGCCAGATCCGGAGGGCCGAAAGTTGCCCGGTGCGCCATACAGCCGTTGGGTCCGGGTGTTATATGGATGCCAGCTACTGCCTTTCAATACACCCACGCTCTCAATACTTTGTTCACCCACTTTAAAGGTGCCCAGCGCTGCCGGCCCGTGCTGTTTGCTGACGCCAATCAGCAAGTCGTACCCAAACACAGCATCTCGAAACTTGTCGAACTGCTGCAAGCCTTTGACCCCCACATATTTGATCCCCGCCCCCAGAAGCTTCCCACCTGCCACCAGTACACTCAGCGGGTTGAGTTCGCCAATGACAAGCACGCCAATGATTTTCGCGGCCTTGAGCGCTTGACGAAGTGCCGAGGTTGTCGTGGCCGCCACTTTTGTCAACTTTGCCGCGACACTCACGCCAGCGGTGACGAAACCCAATACGTCGAGGAACAGATCAATTGCACCATCTGCGTATTTGCCGTCGATAAAATTGCTGACGGCCGATTTGAAGGGGATCAGGTTGAGTAGAAACTGCACACGCGAATTCAGCACCGCCAGTTCTTTGTCCCACGTGGTCTGGCCTTCAGCCGCTTTGCGAATATCTTCATTGTCGAAATCAAGATGTTCGACAAAAGCATCGGCAATGATGTGAGATCTGTTGCTGGAATAATTGCTGGGGACGGGAAAAATCCCGGACGAGGAAAATATCTGCTTCAAATGCTCGGCATGTTTATTATTGGCAGGCTGGAAAAGTCTCACACCATACGACACGCTCGGGATATGCACGTCGACCCGGTCTTCAGAAATGGCAGGATCCGACGCTCGCCTGGTGATTGATGCCGCACCCAGATCGATACAATACACCGAGACTTTTTTATCAATGCCTCGCTCGACTCTCAACGTCAGAGTCTGGTTGGAGTTGGTAATTTTCCTGTTCCAGAAATCCGTAGCCAACTTGATGGTCTTGTCCTGATAGAAATCGATCTTGCCATACTCGAGGTTCTCTCGGTCTTCGAGCGGCAACTCGGATATCAGACGACGTACGCTCATCTGAGTACCCTTTTTGAGGTTATTCAGCGTCGTCTCAAACTCATGATCGAACGTCTCTGGCACACGCAAGTCCATCGTGTTGATGGTGTGAAGATGTTGCACCAGAAACGGGTCGCGGGTATCCCATTTGAACCCCCCACGCATCATTGCCGCGTCCAGCAGTGTATGCAGTTTGCCTTTCGCTACCGGGGTGCCCGATGCTGCCGCCCAATTCGCGTCGCTATCAAGGACGCGCTCTTCAATCGGAAAGCCTTTGCCGAACTTCTTCTCCAGTGCGACCCGGGCTATTTTCTCGCGATTGGGAAACTCACTGCTTAGCAGCATTGGCGTGTTGAGTCGGTCGGCCAACTCGCTATTGAACGTTTCTTTCAACTCGCGAAGTTGTGCTTCGGTATAACTTTCAACCTCTTTCCTGTTCATCAGACCATGGACGACGCTCCAATCTGCCAAGGTGATTGTCTGGGCGTACTGCGCAACCGCCGGATCGCGCAACGCCGCACTTTCGGCGTAGACCATGACCTGGGCAAACGTCATGTTTGCGACCTTTCCCGGCGACTGGGCTTCGATGGTCGCTGCGGCAACTGCCAGGTTGAACCATGCAGGGCCGCCGTACTTGACGCCGGCAGGAGTATTTTTGATCAGGAACACGGGAGCGTTTTTCGCCAGCAAAATGTAGGCGCCCAAACCGGACATTTCGGGGTTGCTGCTGAGCTCTTTGATCAGATGTTCGCGCAGTTTGTCGAACACTGCTGTAACCGGTTTTCCCCAATGTTGCTTACTGTCCAGATCGAAACCCGCGACGCTATTGCGTTTATGGATTTCAATCGACTGCGGATCAAGATGCAGTTGAACAGCGGCCAGTGCGTAGTCGTTGACGCTGACATCCGAGGCGTAACCTTTCAAGCGGGTTTGCACCGCCAGCCCCAGTGCCTGGCCGCGAGCTCCGGCAATCAGGGTTTCCACTGCCTTGGCTGGATCGCGCAATGTTTCGGGGCTGAGCGGTTGCTCTATGTTGAGAAGTTCCAGCAGTCCTTGACCCGGCCGTGGCAAGTCATCAAGACCCTCGATATAAACCCGGACAGCTTCCAGTACTTGCTTCTTTTGGTCGACACTTAAAGGAATCTGCCAGGATAAAGCGCCGGCAAAATCACCCAGTGCGGAAGGCAAAACCTTTTCGGCTTCAAGTCTTACGGACTCAATATTACTTGTCTCACTATCAGACGCCGAAACAACATTCGACACAGAGTCGTTGGACTCAGACATACACTACTCCTCGTGAATTAAAACAAGGAAAAAGTAAACATGCAAAATCCTCAAAGCAACAGTCGACAAGCATTACCAATTAAGTGTTTTACCAACTGTATATAAAGTTTAACCAGCACCTCTTCAAACAACCCGCACTGATTCACAGGCCAAACTATCAACCTCAAGCGCGCGAAAGCGCAAACAGCCAGAAAACCCAAGACCATAAAACTTTATCCACTTATGTTTTTTGTAAACTTTCATACTCACCATTGAATATAAGAACACTCATGTTTTTAACCACCAGCAACCCGTCCAGATTATTGGAGCGGCAACCTCTGCAACGTCGCCACTCATCGAGGGGTGGAGCCTCGTCAGCGCCTCGATGCTCAGCGCCCGCACAATTCCCTCGCCACTCGCCAACCACCGTCTAAGCTTCAGACAAGTCCGATCAATCTGCGTGAATGGATCAATCGACTATGGGCGCTTTGTGGCAAACCGATTCGAGTAAAGCCGTGGTTCCGACTGAACGAGTGGATGAAGCGCCTGTCCCTGAAAAAACCCGCCGCAATCGGCATGGGTGGAAGGCTTTCTGGTTGTTGCTGGTGATTATCGCGATCGTGGTGGGGCTGGCCGCGTCCAAGGAAATGCGCACCTCGCGCTTTCAGTCACGCGAGCTCAGCCGGTACGCGGCGTCACTGACCTACCATCTGGAACCCGGTCCCAGCGAAGCGATTCGCTATCCGGGCAACGGACCATTCGATCTGCGTCTGGGCTACAGCTCCCTTGATGAATTCCTGCCGCGCTTGCTCAAACGCAATTACGTCGTGACCGAGCAGACGCGTTTTTCGCCGGCCCTGCTCAGCTACACCGACAAAGGCCTGTTCGTACCGTATTCGGAGAAGATCCAGGCCGGGCTGTCGATCACCGATTGCCGCGCCGCGCCGCTGTACAAGTACAACTATCCGCAACAACTGTACGCCGACTTCGCCGCTATTCCGCCCGTGGTAGTCAGCAGCCTGTTGTTCATCGAAAACCGTTTCCTGCTCGACCCGAAACAACCGTTGGCCAACCCGGCGGTAGACTGGCCGCGCTTCGGCATGGCGGCGTGGTCGCAAGTGGCGAAATTGCTGCGCTTGCCCGGCCAGTCGGCGGGCGGCAGCACGCTGGCGACGCAGCTGGAAAAGTACCGCCACTCTCCGGATGGCCTGACGGTGTCCGGTGCGGAAAAACTGCGGCAGATGATGTCCGCCAGCGTGCGCGCCTATCAGCCCGGCCCGCAGACCTTGGGGGCACGGCAGAACATCGTGCGTGACTACCTCAACAGCGTGCCGCTCTCGGCGGTGCCGGGGCATGGCGAAGTGCATGGCATGGCGGAAGGGTTGCGGGTCTGGTACGGCAGCGACTTCAAGCAGGCCAACGAACAGTTGAACAGCCCGGCGACCGATCCGAAAACCATGGCCGCCAAAGGTCTGGCCCTGCGCGAGATGTTGTCGCTGATGATCGCCCAGCGCCGCCCTTCGTATTATCTGACCAAGGGCCGCGAGGAACTCGCTGATCTCACCGACAGCCATTTGCGTCTGCTCAAACAGAACGCGGTGATCGATGGCGCATTGGCCGATGCCGCCCTTGCCAGCAAGGTCAGCTACCGCGACTGGCAGACCCAGCCGACCATGCAGCCCATCGAAACCAACAAGGGCATCAGCGCCGCCCGCAGTCGTCTGGCGAGCATGCTCAACCGGCCGCTGTACGACCTCGACCGCCTCGATCTGTCAGCCACGAGTACCCTTCAGGGCGAGCTGCAAACCCAGGCCACCGCGTACCTGAAAAAACTTGCCGACCCGGCCTATGCCGCTGAAATCGGCCTGCTCGGCGAACGCTTGCTGACGCCGACCAGTACCACGCAAGTGCGCTACAGCTTCACCCTTTTCGAACTGACCCCGGACGGCTCACGGGTGCGAGTGCAGACTGACAGCACCGACCAGCCCTTCGACATCAACGAAGGCAGCAAACTCGAACTCGGCTCAACGGCGAAAATGCGTGTGCTCACCACATACCTGCAAATCATCGCCGAACTGCACGACAAGTACGGGGCGATGAGCGTGCCGGAGTTGAAGAAAGTCGAAGTCCCCGATCAGGATCGCCTGAGCCAGTGGGTCATCGATTACCTGATTCAAAATAAGGATCACGACCTGTCGAAGCTGCTCGGCGCCGCACTCGATCGCAAATACTCGGCGAGCCCCGGCGAGGCATTCTTCACCGGCGGCGGCTTGCACACGTTCCACAACTTTCGCAAGGAAGACAACGGCCGCCTACCGACCCTGCGCGATGCCCTGCGCGAGTCGATCAACCTACCGTTCATTCGCCTGATGCGCGATCTGGTGCGTTACACCACCTACTCCGGCCCCAACAACAGTGCCGAATTGCTCAAGGATGATCGCGACCCGCGTCGCCAGGAATACCTGGCCAGTTTCGCCGACCGCGAAGGCACCTCGTTCCAGCTCAAGTTCTGGAAAAAATACAAAAACAAAGACACCCAGGCGCGCCTCGACACCTTCCTCGACAGCATGCGTCCGACGCCGATCCGCATGGCTGCCGTGCATCGCTATTTGTTGCCCGATGCCAGTCAGGAAGACTTCAACACTTTCGTGCGCTCACACCTCAAAGGCGCCAAGCTCAGCGAAAAACTCACCGACGATCGCCTGATCCGCCTCTACGATTCCTACGGCCCCGGCAGTTACGATTTGCCCGATCAAGGCTTTATCGCCAAGGTGCACCCGCTGGACCTGTGGATGATCGGCTACCTGCTCCACCACCCTGACGCGACCTTCGGCGAGATCGTCAAGGCCAGCCATTTCGAACGTCAGGAAGTCTACAGCTGGCTGTTCAAAAGCAAGCACAAGGGCGCCCGCGACAGCCGTATTCGCACCATGCTCGAGATCGAGGCGTTCCTCGATATTCACCAGCGCTGGCAGAAAGTCGGTTATCCGTTCGATCACCTGGTGCCGTCGCTGGCCACCGCCATTGGCAGCTCCGGCGATCGCCCCGCCGCACTCGCCGAATTGATCGGCACCATCCTCAATGACGGCGTGCGCATGCCGACATTGCGCATCGACAGCCTGCACTTTGCCGCCGACACGCCGTACGAAACGCAACTGGTCAACGACCCACATGTCGGCAAGCGAGTGATGCCGGTGGAAGTGGCCAGAGCAATGCGCGAGGCGCTGTCGCAAGTGGTCGATGCCGGTACGGCAAAACGTGTTTCCGGCAGTTTCAAACTGGCCGATGGCAGCCCGCTGGCCATGGGTGGCAAAACCGGGACCGGCGACAACCGCATCGAGGCCATTGGCTCGGGCGGACGCATCCTCAGTTCGAAGTCGATCAACCGCACGGCGACCTTCGTGTTCTACATCGGCGACCACCATTTCGGCACCCTCACCGCGTTCGTTCCGGGGCGTTCGGCGGAGAACTTCAAGTTCACCTCGGCCCTGCCTACACAGGTGCTCAAGGGCATGGCGCCGATTCTCACGCCGTATCTGCAACCGGGCAGCGACTCGCAATGCAAGCCGACGCAAACCGCCAGCGTGGCAATGCTCGAGGCACAGCGTCCTACAGCGAGGTAACAAATCGTGTCGGGACATTCGGAATCAGGGTGACGTTTTTTCTCGGCGGTGGGTGGTACTTATGTATTTTTCAGATTCGAATTTTCGTCGGGTTAGCCGCCCGCCAAGTCGTTTGCCTCCCGATCTTTGAACTTTTGTTTTGCCCTGCCGTGGGTAGGCTGATCACTCCTCAACAATCAAGGATGATTGGCCATGTCTCTCGCTCCCCTGCCTGCCGAACTCGCGGACAAAGGACGGCACTACGAATTCATCAAAGCCGCCGTCGACGACAGCTTCAAGAACGCCACCCTCGGTCGTGCCAACGCCCTGGCAGCCGCGCCACTGACGAACCCTGCCTGGTACAGCACTGCGCCCGCCGCCTACCGGAAGAAACTCGCCGCCGCCAACCTCAAGGCCTGGGGTTCGCAGAACCAGGTGGATCATCTGCTGGCGAAAACCGACCTGTATGCCTTCGCCGAACCATTGCTCAAGGCAAGAATCAAGGAGCGTCACGGCATTGAGCCGGATGTCAAAAAAACATGGCTACGCCTGTACCTTCCCACGAACAGTGACTCCGACGGTGCCAAGACCCGCACCGTCTCGGTACTGGACGCCGCCCTGCATAATTTCGCCCGCAATGAAACGCTTGGCCATGGCTCGGACTACATCAGCGAACCCGATGAGCGCGGTTTGTTCAATGTCGTGCCGATCAAAAGCGTCATGCCCATCAACCAGTTTCAAACGCTGTGCCGGGAGCTGGACATCGGCGCGCAGTACAAAAAGCATCTAGAGAGCTACCTGCTGCCCGGCGAACCGCTGGCCGAAAGCGTTCTGCAACACAAAGTGACTCAAAGCCAGAAAGACGCTCTCGCCGTCGCGGCGCAACTGGCGCTGATCAAGGATGACGTCCCGTACGACGCCTACAAAATGGTGTTGGGTCTGGCCGAAAACAAACCGCAACTGTTACTCAATGGCCGCTCAATGCAGTGCGCGGACCTGTCGCTGCTCGGTACGCGACTGACCGGGATCCTGCTGCTGACCCATGCGCAGCCGGACAACCGCGGCATTAATCGCCTGATTGTCTACATCCCCCACGACCCCGATCATCCGCTCAAGGAATACGACTCGCTGAAAGCGTTCCGGGAAGAGTTAGCGCGCCAGTTGCGCGAAGACCGTTTCAGCGACACGACCCGACAGACCTATCGTCAGTTTTTCAGCCAGTTCGTCGATCAACAGCAGCGCGGACACTTCTTCGCTGAACTCGAACAACGCCTGTTCATCACGCGCTACCACCACCGACAGGATCCGACCGATCAGCGACCGGCATGGCGCAAGGATCCCGTGAGCAACCCCAACCTGCGATTCAGTCGGGTGAAACTGCAAGGCGATTACTGGCGCCACGCCTATCAGCAAAAACTCAACAAGATCCTCAACGACGCCCCGGAAATCGCCGTTTCCACTGCCGACGCCGACAGTAAGGCGCGCGACGCCTGGTGGGACAACTTCAAGAAAATCCTCTCGGACATCTTCAATGTCGCCCTGTTGATTGCCACGCCATTCGTTCCGGGGCTGGGCGAATTGATGCTGGCTTACACCGTCTACCAACTGACCACCGAAGTCATCGAAGGCATTGTCGATCTGGCCGAAGGTCTGTGGCAGCAAGCCGCCGATCATGTCATCGGCGTGGTGACCAGCGTTATTCAGCTGGCGGCTTTTGGTGCGGGCGCGGAAATCGCCAGTGCCTTCCAAATCAAACTGTCACCGCTGGTCGAGGGCATGAAACCGGTGCGCTTGCCCGATGGCAAACCGACGCTGTGGCACCCCGACCTCGGCCCTTATGAACACAAGAGCCTGCAACTCAATGCCGCCTCGAAACCCGACTCTCATGGCCTGCACAACCACGGCCGCGAACGCATTCTGCCGCTCGAGGGCAAGCTCTACAGTGTGGAAAAAGCCTCGACGCGTGCCGACATAAAAACCTACCGGGTCAACCATCCCGAGCGAGCCAATGCGTACAAACCGATCATTGAACACAACGAGCACGGCGCCTGGCGACATGAGGCGGAAAACCCGGCGGACTGGGAGGAGCAAGCCCTGATGCCGCGCCTGGGCCACCGCGCCGAGCGCTTCTCGCCGACGCAGCTGGAGCAGATCCGCATCAGCAGCGGCACCGGGCACGAACAGCTGCGCCGCATGCACAGCGCCAGCAGCGCACCACCACCGTTGCTGGCCGACGGTCTCAAGCGTTTTTCGGCTTACGATGACGCGAGGATTGCCAGTGCCAATATTCGCGCCGGCCGGCCGATCGCAGCCGAGTCGGACTGGTTCGAACCGATCGTCACCAGCCTGCCCGGCTGGCCGCGCCAACGGGCGATGAACGTGCTGTACGAGCATCTCGATGGCTATTCGCGCCGGTACGGCAATCCGACGGCCAGCCCGGCCGACACCCTGACGATCACCCAGTCCGAACTCAATGCCGGGCACTTGCCGGAGCGGCTGGTGAGGTTTCTGAATGACGCGCAAATGCGCGCTTTGCTGGGGCGCGAGGTGCCCTCGGCGGAGCGTGTGCAAGCGCTACGCAATGTGCTTGCCGATGCCGTCGACAAACGCCAGACGGAGGTGTCCATGCGCCTCTATCAAGCGAGCGAACGATCCAGCAAGCCTGAGGCAGGCGTCCTGCGCAAAACGTTTCCTGAACTGCCGTTGCCACTGAGTGAAAAACTTCTGGCCGAGGCCAGTGCTGCCGAGTTGCAACGCACGGTGAACGAAAAACGCCTGCCACTGCGCCTCAAGACTGAAGCACGAGAACTGGATTTTGAAGCCAGGGCCAGCCGTGCCTACGACGGTTTCTATCGCGACGATCAACTGTCTGCCGACACCGAACGGCTCGCGTTGGGGACCTTGCGCATTCACACTGACACCTTTGCCAACCTGCGCATCGAGGTACGCGACGGCACGCACGACGGGCCGTTGCGTTGCAGCGTCGGAGCGGAAGACGCCAGTACCCTCAGAAGCCTGATCAGAGATGAACACGGCCGCTACGAAGTGTTCGACGCCAACCACCGGTCGCTGCACGGCGCCGATGATTTCTATGAATCGATGCTGCATGCGGTACCGGCTGAAACGCTGTCAAGCGTGGGCTACCGGCAAGGTCAGGGCCAAGCGTTGAAATTGTGGCTGATGGAGCAGTCGGCCGCTCCCGCTGAACGCCGCAGCGTGCTGGCAGACCCGCCGATTCGCCCGGTGATCACCATCGAAACCGAAACGCTGGTACGTGGCTTGCCCCGGCCTCTCCGTGCATCGACCCGGGAGGAAAAAATCAGCGACCTGTATCCGTCAATGAACCCGAGGGAAGTGGCCTCGTTCCTTAAGGTGTTGCAGCGCCGGGGCGACCCGGATGAAGCCATCGCACGCCTGCACCAGGAGCTCAAGGAGCTGCGCAGCGAACTGGATAACTGGCGCAACAGTTTTCCTCCCGAGGTGGATCCAGAGACAGGCTACGCCGGCGTGTCATCGGACTATCTGCACAATGGCGGCGAAATGATCGAGCAACAGCTGATCGAATGCTTCCAGCGCCAAAGCACGTTTTTCGACGAGCGCAGCGTCCATCCAGAGGAAGGCTACACACTGGATTTGTCCGCCGAGCTCCAAGGCAAAAAACTCGAACCCTGGTGGAATGCGCTGCGCAAGCGCCCGAAAATGAAACAGTACTTCGATCGCATCACGGCCCTCAGCCTCGACCGGGCGCAACTTTCTGCAGATCCCAGTGCGCTGCTGAGCAGTTTCCCCAACCTTCGCCAATTGAGCGCCCGCAAGTGTGAGTTGCAGGAACTGCCTTCGATCCTCGGATTGATGCGCCCGCTGAGGGTTCTGGATCTGGCCGATAATCGAATCAGACTGAGTGCTGACTCCACGCAACAGCTCGCAGGCCTGACAGAGCTGCGAACGCTGAATCTGAACGGCAACCCTTTGACCCTGCCACCTGACGTCGGGCGTATGGAATATCTGACCGAGCTGAATCTGGCCAATACCGGCATCGAGAGCTGGCCCGAAGGCCTGTTCACGGTCAATGACCTGGACAAACAGCGGCCACGCAGTTTCATGTTGGACATGCGCGCAGCGCCCATCAAGACCTTACCCAAAGTCACTCCGGGTTCCAGTCAGGCGCACATTCTCGGTCGCGCGCGTTTCGATACCGGGCGGCTGTCCAACGAGGATCGCGTGCGCTATGGCACCTACCGCAAATCCGTAGGCATGGCGTTTGTGCAGGACTATTCAGCGGCGGCCGATGACGAGATCAGCCACTGGAAGTTGTTTCCTCAGGAACAATCCCCTTTCAGCCCTTCAGCAGCGTTCAGCAAATACCGCGAAGAATCCTGGCATGACCTCATGGCCGAACCCGATTCCGGCGGTTTTTTCGCCATGATCCGCAAACTGCGAGAAAGCGCCGATTACCGCTTCGACCAGGGTCGCCGACGCTTGACTCAGCGTGTCTGGGAAATGGTCGATGCCGCAGCGCTGGACGCAAAACTGCGCGGGAAGCTGTTCAAGCAGATCGTGTCGCCGAAAGATTGCGGCGATTTCGGTGCGCAGTTGTTCAACTCGCTGGGCATGAAGGTGCTGGTGTCCAAGGCCTACGCAGAATCCACCTCAGCCGCCATGCTTGAGGACAAACTCGTGCGCCTGGCCCACAGCGCGGCGCGCTTGAATCGGGTGACCGACGAAGCGGTGTTCGAATACAAGACACAAGCAAGGCTGAACGAAGAGGACCCGCGCAATCTTGCGCCGGATGAAGTCGAAGTGCACATGGCCTTCGAAACGGGGCTGGCTGAACGTCTGCAATTACCCTGGCAGACCGAAGGCATGCTGTACCGGCCTCGTTCGGGCGTGACCGACGAAAAGATCAACAACGCCTACGACAGGATCATTGCCGGTGAACGCGGCGATGGTCTGGTCAACGGCATGCTCGATCTGTATTACGGCAAGTTCTGGGAAAAGTATTTGCGCACGACTTATCCGGAGGAGATCGCACGCAATGATCTTGCGTTCCGTCCCAAGGAGGACTTGCTCGCAGAACTGAAAGAGGCAAAGGCTGAATGGGCCTTCCCGAACGAGCAAACCAATCTGCACACACTCACCGCCCGGATCGAGGACCTGGCCAGACAGCTGGGGATTCCTGACGCCCCGGAGCTGTTCGACGATGCGCCGCTGAGCGATAAACTTTATAAAGAGCTGTATGACGGTATCAGTTCGCAACGCAAGGAGTTGTTGCGGCGCTGGACCCGTGAAGCAATGGCCAGAGCCGGCCTCTGACGGCGCCGCTTGTCAACTCGGCCAGCGCCGCCGAAGGCTGGCCGGGATTGCCTAACCGGTTTCCGAATCCCAGATCACCGTGATATTGCCTTTATAGGGCCGGCCTTTGGCGTTGTTGATCAGCCAATCGGTCCAGTCTTTGCTTATTTCGAAGTGCAGTGTTCCGGGCCTGCGATCAACATAAAAACCCGGTTTAAACACCGGACTGGTGTCACGACGCAACGGGAAACGCCTGACCGCCTGACCGGCGCTGTCAGTCAAGCCGTTGGGCAAGCTGACGCTGACGTCGACGCCACCCGCGTAACCGGTCTCGCGATCCAGAATGGCACAACCTGTCCCCGAGCCCAGTTCATGTTCGCACTCAAGCTTCATGGTGAACTGCGACGACGCGGAGATATGGAAAAGCTGATCGCGGTAAAGCCGCACCGGTTTGCGCCCGCTCTCCAGCCAGCTGCGCCAGCCGCCCTGAGGCTCCAGCACGATGTGGTTACCCCCGGGCGGAATATCCACTTTCAGGGTGTGCTGAACGTCCAGCACGAAGTCCAGAGTAAGGTTGCTGTCGTCGGCCTGCATCAATGACCCCATGTCGAAATCGCCGCCGGGCCCGAGGGTGTAAGTCAATGAGCCGACATAGCGACCGGAGGCCATGCCCAGTGGATTGGGCGTGAGCAGTTCGTAGGCGAAATCCAGCGTATCGAAAGACATCGATGGAATGTGGTACGCCGGGATCTTCGCGCACATGGCATCAAACGGGGTTTTCCAGAAGAAGCGGAAGGTTTCCGGACCATGTTCGGCAACGCCGCTGTAGGTGCAAGGACGGGCAACACCATTCACCCAACTGTCCGTGGTCCACAGCCTGCCATGCGCTTCAAGCGGGGTGCTGCCGCCTGCCAGGCGCATTGCCGGATGGCTCAGCACATAATTGGAGCCGAGCCCGGTGATGCGCACCGCGAGCGTTTCCGTGGCTTGCGTCTGCGTATGGGTCACGGTCAGCTGGCTCCAGCGGACGGGGGCCTTGACTCCGACCGAGTCGCCGATGCCGACGTAGCGAGTCGAAGTGAAACGCGCCGGTACGCGAATACTGAACATGCGGAAGTTGGCGCACTCGGTCGGATGTGTCTGGCAATAACCGCTGTTTGGCGTCTGGTTAACGAACGCGTTGTTGTTCGGTTTGGACGAATCGGGCTGAAACAACGCCCGGATCTCCTGATTCAGTGCCAGCGCCTCGGGGACGTTCATTATCAGCAGGCACAGCAGCAAGGTGATTTTCTTCATGGTTCAACTCGCCTGACGGTCACGGTTCTGACTCCCCGGCTGGCGCGGCGGCACTGAACATCAGCAACACATTGCCGCTGTAATCACCCGAACGATAGCCACCCTGCGGCTCGATCGGCTCGATTTTCAACGCCACGCGCTTGCCGCCGGCAGCCTCCTCCTTCGAGACCACTTGCTGAGGAACAATGTGTGAACTGAGCACGACGTCATTGAACGTGACCCGCAGCATGATCACCTCATTCGGCCGGCCATTTTCCAGATAGGGCTCAAAGAGCAGGCGTGCATCGATGGCGCTGCTGTCATGGCGCACGTCAAAGTTTTTCTCCAGGCTGCCGAGGGTTGCCTTGGGGTAATCCCAGAACAGCTGTTGCGGCCGGTGAATCCAGTCCGGCTCGGCGGGAATGACATAAAAGGGCCGGCTGGGAATGGTCAGGGACACCTCGAAGGTGTGCTCTTCCCGGGCCGCCCACGCCAGCGCGCCGGTCAGCCCGGTGGCGACCATCAGCGCGGCGACGGTGCATTGCTTGATCATGTTGATTACCCGATGCGTCAATGGAAACAGACCCTAGCGACTCGCGATCTTCACGTTTTTTTTGTCGCTGCCTTCGATCAGGAAGAAGCGGTATTCGCGCCCCTTTTCCTTATCGAAAGCGAACGTCTTGCCCGCCAGCACATGGTGCTTGGTGGTCGCACCGCAGTCGGATTCCTTGCTCAGCGAGCAGCTTTTGAACTCGTCGACGACGATCACCGTATTGCCGTTGTTGCGCAGTTCGTAGCGGCTGGCGCTGTCATTGATCAGCGTGTCGAAACGCGCGTCTTTTGGCCGCACGAAAAAGATCGTGCCAAACCCGGTCATCACGTTGACCCCGGCCGACAGCGAGTTTTTATAGTCCTCGCGCTCCTCGTTGCTGACCACGAATTCGTCTTCCTTCTCCGGCACCACCGGCACGAAGCGCACGCGAAAATAGCGCTCGCGATCACGCTCGCCCATGTACAGCAGACGCGTGCCCTGCATGCCCTGCGCCGGCACGATCAGTCGCGCGGGACTGGCCATCAGGCCATTGCGCGAGGCACCGTCGGCCGCGTTTTGCACAGCAATTTCCTGCGAAGTACCGTCGGCGCCGTAGACGATTTCCAGCACGTTGACCTTGACGAACGCGGTGGCATCGCCGCTATTGAATACACGTTTGAGGTAGGTACTTTTATCGGCGTCGAGATAGTCGTACACGGTGCCGACATTGATCTGCGGACCGGCCTGGGCGGTCAGACAAAACACGCTGAGCACGCCCAGCAGAAAACCACGGTTCATCGTTTTCAACTCCCTGAAATTTGAGTAAGGCCTCGCTCGGACGGTCATACGTCCGAGTCCCAGATAATGGTGATGTTGCCGCGCAGCCGGTCGGTCTTGCCGGGCCGCAGAAGAAAATCGATAGCGAAGGGGGTCATTTCGAACAGCAGCGAACCTGGCTTGCGGTCGACATAGATACCGGGCTGGTAGGGTCCCGCCCAATGGTTGAAACTCAGAGGCGACCGGGTGACATTGCCACCGCCTGGGCCGCTGATGCCTGGCGGTAACGTCAGGAAGACTTCGACCTCAGTGGAATCGCCCTTCGGGCTCCCCAACTTGCATGCCGTTCCGCCAGTGGAATTGCACAACATCAATACCTTGAAGCGCGATGACGCCGAGATATAGAACGGTTGATCGCGAAAAATCCGCGTTGGTTTGCGACCACTGTCCATCCAGCGCGCCCACCCGCCTTCAGGTTCCAGAGAGACGTTGTTGCCACCGGGCGGCAGGTCGATCTTGAGGGTGTGCTGTACGTCGAGGACGAAGTCGAGGGTCAGGTTGCCGTCGTCCGGTTGAAACGCAGCTCCCATATCGAAATCGCCACCGGGGCCCATGATGTAAGAGAGCGATCCGGTATAGAGACCGCTGGTCATACCCAGCGGATTAGGCGTTTTCAGCTCATAGGCGAAATCGATCTTGTCGTAGTACATCGATGGGATGGTGAACGCAGCAGTCTTGGTGCAAGACGCCTGAACGGGGGTATGCCAGAAAAAACGATACGTGGAAGGGGAATAGCCTGCCAGGCCACTACCGAGGCAAGGCGCCGGTGCATAAAGCCAACCGGAGCCGGACGTCCAGAGAATGTCATGGCCTGTGGGAGCGGGCACACCCGTCAACTTTTCCACCGAATCGCTCAAGACAAATCTGGAGCCGATGCCGGTGATGCGTACCTCGACGACCTCGGTTTCCTGAGTATCCTGGTTGGTGACCGTCAACCGCCGCCAGTCCGCAGGAACTCGCAGCGAGACATCATCACCGCGCGCGAGCTCGCGAGTTGAACTGTAACGAATGGGCAACTCGATGCTGAACATGTTGTTGGCCGCACATTGCGGGGGAAAGTTCACGCAATACCCGCTATTGGGCGTCTGGTTAACGAACAGGTTCTTGGACGGCTGCGCAGGGTCGGGCTGAAATAACGCGCGGATCTCCTGATTCACCGCCTGCGCCGGGAACACACTCAGCGCCATCGCCAGCCCGCACCCCGTTGTAATGATCTTCATGGCTCAACCCGCCTTCTGTTCAGTGGTCGTGACATCGGCCAGGGTGTCCGGCGTACAGCGCAGGTCACCGATCATCAGCACGTTGTTTTCACTGCGATGGTCGGCCTCGTTGAGGCGGAACTGGCACAGCAACTGATTGCCCTGACGGACTTCCAGAGTCGGCGAGCCGGCGTTCATTTCCATCGAAAAGAACCCGTCGACCTCGGTCACGCCACGGCTGGCGTGGTTGATCACGTGATGCCCCTTGAGCGGCTGCCCCTGCGCATCGACCAGGCGGCCGAGTACGGTCAGGGTTTTCATCACGCGGACCTTGCGATACTCCACGCCGCCCTTGTTCAGGTGATAACGCGTGCGCGCCGGCTCGATCGTCGCCGCTGGCACGTTGTTGCCCTCGAAATCGAAACTCACCGAGCTGTTCTGGTAGGCGGTGATCGGTATGAAATTGCGCCCCGGCTTCAATGCCGCGCCGCCGCCGCTGTAATCATCGGCACGCAGCGCGATGTCCTCGATGTCCGACTCGACGTCGACAATCATCCCGGCGCCACGCACTTCGCTCTGGCTGGTCATGAGCATCTGCTGCCCCCCCACCACCAACGTGCTGTCGACGTTGAGGCCGCCGGTGAAATTGCCGTTGTACGAGGAGCGCTGAACGAAGGCGTCGCCGTTGACCGCATCGGTGCGGAAATTGGCCAGGCTGGACATGCCCACGCCATAGGTGTCGGTGAGCGCAGTGACCGAAACGCTTTGCAGCACGTGATCCTTGAGATCCTTGCGCCAGCCGAGGGAGGCGTTGTTGTCGCGCGCGCCGTCCCGGGCAGTGCGCGAGCCGATACTGCCGGTAATCTGCTCGCCGGGTGCACCGAGTGCCATGTTGATGCTCAGATCGACGCCGCGATTGCGCGCATCGCCACTGCTGTAACTGCCCGGCCGATCGAACAGCGACAAGCGCCAACTGGCATCGCTGCCCAGCACCACCGTGCGCTGGGTCCAGCCCAGATCCACGCCCATGCCTTCGACATTGCCCTCGCTGTGCGAGACCCGTGCGTTGACCGAACTCTTGCTGCTGATGCGATGGTTAAGCGCCAGCGACGAATTGCTGGCCTGGCCGATAAACACATTGCGCGGCCGCACGCGGGTACCGTCGGGTAACGTGTCGTAGGTATTGGTGGTGTCGAGCCAACTGCGGTTGTGGCTGACGACGATACTGCCGGCGCCATAGTTGTAGAGGCTTTGCAGATCGAGACCGGTGCCGTAATCCTCGGTCTTGTAGACGTTGGCGTAGAGGCTGACGTGATTGGCCAGGGTCCAGTCGATGGACGTGCCGTATTGCAGTTTTTCACGGATCTGCCGCGCCGACAGGCCAAGGATCACCCGCGGGTGCAGCAGGTAGTTGACCGCCGCGCCCGCCGTCGGCTTGCCGCTGGCCTGGGTATCCCAGTTGCTCAGCAGCTTCTGTTCTTCACCGGCGAATACGTTGTAGCGCCAGCGCTCGTCGAGGTTGCGCCAGTTGTTGGGCTTGTACACCAGCTCCTGGGTTGTCGACGTGATCTGGCCGTCTTCGATCAGACGCACTTCCACTTCATAGATACCGCCGGGCAGCGGCCGGGTGTCGAGGGTCTGCAACCCGGCCGGCACCGATTGCGTGTTGATCAGCAGGCCGTCGCGCCAGATCTCCACCGAACCCTGACGGTTGGCAGTGACATAGATCGGATAAACGCTGGGCATCGGGCTATTGATGGCCAGGCTGTCGGAGCTGCCATACATCACACCGACAGCGGTGTCGGGGCTGCTGCCGAACGTACGTGGCTGGCGCGTCAACCCTTCGGAATTGGGGGTGAAATAACCCAGACGGAAAAAACTGCCTTGCAGTTCGCGCTGGGTATGAAGCTCATGGACGGCGTGGTAGAGCTTGTCGTCCGGACCGCCGAGACGGGCCATTTGCAGATTGAGTGTCTGGCTCCAGTTGCCCAGGCTTGAGCTGGCCTCAAGACCGAAACGTCCACCGAGGTCCTGATCCTGACCGCCATTGAGATTGAGCTGATTGCGCACCATCAGGCCGCTGCTGCCGCCATCGGGCTGCTCGTAATAGCGCTTGGCAGCTACATCGCGTTCAGCGTTTTCGGTGACGAGCGACACCAGCGAATTTTCCAGGTTGTAGTGCACCGCCAGAAACTGGTCCGGGCAGGAACCGCTGCACGCGCCCAAGGGCACGCCGGGTTTCAGATAGCTCGCCCATTTTTCCCGCTCGGCGGGGCCGAAACGGTTTTCGCTGGTATCGGTGAATTCCAGCAGGGTGATGCGATCATCACGGGACAACACCACCATGGCCTCACCCAGTGGTTGCTGATCGACTTCAACCCGTACCGCCAGCGGCACATCAAAGAAATGCTCCTCGAAATCCGCCGGCAAACCCTTGGCCTGCGCCAGCAGACTGCGGGGTGTGGTACCGGTGGAGTTGGAAGCCACAGCTGCGCTGGCACAAAACAACAGCGCAAGCGCAGCCGCGATGGGTGTCATCGGGAACATGAACGCGTACTCGGATAACAAACAATGGAAGTCCGTCGAGGCAAACAAAGCGTCAGCCCCGACGGTCAAGCGTCAACATTGAAGTTGGGCTTAGTGCCTGATCGATCGATCAAGTGACGGCTGTTATGGCGTCACGGCGTCGAAGATCATCGCCACGGCTCCGGTGTAATCACCTGGCTGGAAGTTGCTGCCCACGGCGCTGATGTTCAGCGGCGCACGGTAGTTGACGTCGGACTCGGCTTCACCCACGACCATCTGCGGAGTCAGGGTCAGTTCCTTGTTGTTGAACAGCACGCGCAGGTCGATAGAAGTACTGCCCGAGACCAGTTTTGGCAGGCTCTCCAGGCTGGCGTGTACCGAGCCATTATTGTTGCGCACATCGAAGAAGCCATTGACGTCGCGCATTTTGCCGGTGGTCGGCTGATAGCTCATGTCCTGGTCCTTGTTGACCAGATCCGGATCGGTCGGCACGACATAGAAACCGTTGGTCGGCACATGCGCGACAAGGCTGATCGAGTGCGACGCTTCACCGGCGGCGAATGCGCCAGTGGAACCCAGTGCCAGAAGAGCCAGTGGAGCGGCGATTGCGAATTTCTTGAACATCGTTATGTACCTGTTTTCTTGATAGGGGGATGAGCATTGAAAGTTCAAGACAAACACTGGCCGAATCGCTGCCCGGCTTGTTTCAGGTCAACTTGAACTTTCAATGCCGGAGCATCATCGGCTGTTAACTCTGGGAAGTAAGCAGGCAACTTCCGACAACCTCGTAGTTAAACAACCCCATGACCCGCAAGAAAAAAGAACAAAAAAACAATATTCGAAACAGTGACTGTAAGTTCCACCCTACAGACAGTTTAAGTTAAAAAACCATACAGCAACTTCGCCCTGCCAGCACGGCTCGCCTAGTGCAATTTAGAACATATGCTCTACAAAGAATAGAGTGATGACTTTAACTTTCAGGTTATTGCGCGCGCCGTTCGCCGGCGAAATCATCGCTTGCCTGGGTGGCAGCTTGCCGCTCGTCAGCCCGGATCACGGCTCGGGGAAAAACATCTTGCACCCACCTTAAGATATATCTTAAGTTGTATCTAAACACGACGAGAGAAGACTGAAATGAGAGACCATCATTCCCCCCACCGCGAACACGGCGACGGCCGTGACGGCTTCGAGAAGCGCCCCGGACGTGAGCGCGGCGGCCGTGGCCCACGGGTATTCGCCCCCGGTGACCTGAAATTGCTGCTGCTCGCGCTGGTCGCCGAGCAGCCATGCCACGGCTACGACCTGATCCGCCAGATCGAAGGCATGTTCGACGGCGCGTATAGCCCAAGCCCCGGCGTGATCTACCCGACCCTGACCTTTCTCGAAGAGAGCGAACTGATCACCGGCGACGCCGAGGGCGGCAAAAAACGCTACAGCGTCACCGAGGCCGGTCGTTTGTCTTTGAGCGAACAAGCCGTTGCCCTCGACGGCGTGCGCATGCGCATCGATGTGAGCAAACGCTCCCTGCGCGGCCATGATCGGCCGCCGGAAATCCACGAGGCGGTGCACAACCTGCGCCATGCTTTGCAAATGCACCACGGCCGCTGGAGCGCGGCAGAAATCCTGCGTGTGCGTGACCTGCTCAACGACACCGCCAAAGCCATCGTCGACGGCCCTGCCGTTCAACCTGTTTCGGAGAAAAGCGAATGACTGCAGTCGATACCCAAACCATTCACCGCGTGATGCACGAAATCAAACGCCGCAAGCTTGAGGTGTTGCGCGTGGTCGACCTGACGCCACGCATGCGCCGCATCACCCTCGGCGGGCCGGAACTGGCCGGGTTTATCAGTCTGGGCACTGACGATCACGTCAAGCTGTTGTTCCCGCAGAACGCCGAGCAGGTGGCCGCACTCGAAACGATGGTGCTTGGCGCCGGCAAGGACGATGGGCCGAAGCCCGAAATGCGCGACTACACCCCGCGTCGTTACGACCTCGATGCGCTGGAACTGGACATCGATTTTGTTCTGCACGGTGACGGCCCTGCGTCGACCTGGGCCGAGCAAGCCAAACCGGGGCAATTCCTGCACATCGGCGGCCCGCGCGGTTCGATGATCGTGCCGGACATTTTCGACAGCTACTTGCTGATCGGCGATGAAACCGCCCTGCCCGCCATCGCCCGCCGCCTCGAAGGCCTGGCGGCCAATCGCAAGGCGCTGGTGGTGATCGAAGTGGAAAACGGCGCCGAGCAGCAAGTGCTGGAGAGTCCGGCGCAGGTCAATGTGATCTGGGTGTTGCGCGAAGGCAGCAAGGACAACCTGCTGGCGACGGTGAAGCAATTGCAGGTGCCCAAGGGCAATCTGTATGCGTGGGTCGCGACCGAAACGAAAGTCTCACGGCAGATTCGCCGGGTACTGATCGATGAGCATGGGCTCGATGAGCAACTGATCAAAGCGGTCGGCTACTGGCGCGCCGAAGGCACTCCTGAAGAAGAGTGATATCCCTTGTAGGAGTGAGCCTGCTCGCGATAGCGGAGTGTCAGTCAATAAATTTGTAACTGTTCCACCGCCATCGCGAGCAGGCTCACTCCTACAAGTGCTTTAACTTCGTGCAAATCTCCAGCGGTCGAGACCAATGACCACCAAGCCAATCCCCACAAACCCCAGCAATATCCCCCCGGCATTGATCAGCACCTGTGGATAACCCAACACCGCCACATCAATGAACGGGTACGCGTACGCGCCGAGCAAATGCCCGCGCAGCAAGGCGTAGATGAAATACACCAGCGGATAAATCAGCCACACCGGCAGATGCCACCAGCGCAAAGTGCCCTTGGGTACGCACGCCCACCAATAGCCCAGAAACAGCAGCGGCATCACGTCGTGCAGCAGTTCATCGGCGACAAATTGCCAACCTTCGGGATGCCACAAATGCCGCAGCAAAATGCTGTAGGCCAGTCCGACCACAGCAATGCTCACGGCAATCCCACTGCTGACCCACGGCTGCAAAAACCAGCGGCGCGCAGCGGATTCGCGCGCAGTCACGGCACAGGTCAGCACCGTCGCCACCAGCGTATTGGTCAGAATCGTGAAGTAACTGAAAACACTCACCAACCCGCCCAACAGGCTGGCGCCGACACTCAAGCGTGCGAAGAAAATCAGGTACAGCTGAATGCCCAATCCGGCCCAGCCCAAGACGGCTGCGCAGGTGATCAGGCGTCGCCGCCAGACGACGCCCATCTCAAAGCGGTCGCTTGGTGCGCATCAACTTCACGTACAGACGCTCGACCTTTTCCCGCGCCCACGGGGTTTTGCGCAGAAACGTGAGGCTCGACTTGATGCTCGGATCACTCTTGAAGCAGCGAATATCGATGCGCTCGGCCAGCCCCGACCATTCGTAATGGCTCACCAGCGCATTGAGGATCTGTTCGAGGGTCACGCCGTGCAGCGGATCGGGGGTTTGTTCGTTCATGCCAGGCCTTTGGGCGAAGTGAAAATGCAGAAGCCGCGCACCTTAGCCGAGGGGGTGATCGGGTGGAAGGCCTACCTTCAAATGTAGGCCAACCTGAAAAGATCGCAGGCATCGAACCGGCCGACAATGCGCCCGTTTGCCGCACTGTTACCGAATCCGAAACGCTGCATGTTCACAAAAGGCCTTTGTCTTTTTGTAACAGATCATTATCCTGCCGCCCTTCAGCTGAATCGCTTCACTGCCTGCGACTTATTGAAGCACTCAGCTCGCACCCCGAAAACACCAAAAAAAGACTTATTCATGCCCGATTTTTCCTTCTCCCGAGACAGCGCTATCTCAACCCTGCGCACCCTTGGCGGCTGCACCGTTCTTGGCCTCGCCACTTGCGCTCAAGCGGCGCCCGCGTTCGACAGTGAATCACCGTACATGCTCGGTGACTGGAACGGCACGCGCACCGAACTCTCGGAAAAAGGCTACGACTTCAAACTCGATTACACCGGTGAAATGGGCAGCAACCTGCACGGTGGCTACGACCATGACCGCACCGCGCGTTACAGCGATCAGTTCGGCCTCGGCACCCACCTCGACCTGCAAAAGATCCTCGGCTGGGACGACGCCGAGTTTCAACTGACCATCACCAAGCGCAGCGGCAACAACATCAGCAACGACCGCATCAACGATCCGCGCGTTGGCGGCTTCACCTCGGCCCAGGAAGTCTGGGGCCGTGGCCAGACCACGCGCCTGACGCAGATGTGGTACCAGCAGAAATTCTTCGATCAGAAACTCGACATCAAGGTCGGCCGTTTCGGCGAAGGCGAAGACTTCAACAGCTTCCCGTGCGACTTCCAGAACCTCGCGTTCTGCGGCTCGCAGGTCGGCAACTGGGTCGGCGGCATCTGGTACAACTGGCCGGTCAGCCAATGGGCGCTGCGCGTCAAATATCACCTGACCCCGGAACTGTATGCACAGGTCGGCGCCTACGAGCAGAACCCGTCGAACCTCGATCGCGGCAACGGCTTCAAACTCAGCGGCAGCGGCACCCAAGGCGCGATCCTGCCGATCGAACTGGTGTGGACGCCGAAGCTCAACGGCCTGCCGGGCGAATACCGCGCGGGTTACTACTACAGCAACGCCAAGGCCAGCGACGTCTATAAAGACAGCCACGGCCAACCGGCGGCTCTCAGCGGCGAAGCCTACCGCAGCGCGTCGAGCAAACACGGCGTGTGGCTGGGTATTCAGCAGCAAATCACCAGCGTCGCCAGCGATAACAGTCGCGGCTTGAGCGTGTTCGCCAACGGCACGATGCACGACAAGAAAACCAACGCGATCGACAACTACGTGCAGGCTGGCATCACCTACAAAGGCCCGTTCGACGCGCGCGCCAAGGATGACATCGGTTTCGCCCTCGCCCGCGTGCACGTCAACCCGGCCTTCCGCAAAAACGCCGAAGCGAGCAACCGTGCCAATGCGGTCTACGACTATGACGATCCGTCGTTCCTGCCGCCGCAAGACACCGAATACAGCGCCGAGCTGTATTACGGCGTGCATGTAACGAACTGGCTGACCGTACGCCCGAACCTGCAATACATCCGCCACCCCGGTGGCGTGAACAACGTAGACGACGCCCTGATCGGCGGGATCAAGATCCAGTCCTCGTTCTAGAAAACCGCTGAGATCCAATGTGGGAGCGAGCCTGCTCGCGAAAGCAATTTCAACTTCACCAACGAAGTCGTCTGACACACCGCTTTCGCGAGCAGGCTCGCTCCCACAGGAAATTTCGTTAGCTAGACAAGTTTTTATCTGAACCATGCCTGTGCCAAATCGTCATCTAAAGTGACTACAGCGCGGGACTACATAAAACGTCACGGAGAATCACACTATGAGCACCGAAAGTGCTTCGAGTCGGGGCCGTTTGCTACCGAGCCTGCTCGGCATTCTGCTTCTACTGATGGGCCTGGCCATGTTGGCCGGTGGGGTCAAGCTGAGCATGCTCGGCGGCTCGCTGTACTACCTGCTGGCCGGTATCGGCATTGCGCTGTCCGGCATTCTGATGCTGATGCGCCGTCGCGCGGCGCTGGGCCTGTACGCCATCGTTCTGTTCGCCAGCACCGTCTGGGCGCTGTGGGAAGTCGGTCTGGACTGGTGGCAACTGGTGCCACGTCTGGCCCTGTGGTTTGTCCTCGGCTTCGTGATGTTGCTGCCGTGGTTCCGTCGTCCGCTGCTGCTTGACGGCCCGGCGCCGCTGGGCACTGGCGGTCTGACCGTCGCCGTGGTGCTGGCCGGCGTTACCGCTCTGGCCAGCCTGTTCACCCACCCGGGCGAAACCTTCGGCGAGCTGGGCCGCGACACTGCGGACACCACCAGCACCGCGCCAGCCATGCCCGATGGCGACTGGCAGGCTTATGGCCGCACCGAGTTCGGTGACCGTTACTCGCCGCTGAAGCAGATCACCCCGGCCAACGTCGGCAAGCTGCAAGAAGCCTGGCGCATCCAGACCGGCGACCTGCCAACGGCGGATGACCCGGTCGAGTTGACCAACGAAAACACCCCGCTGAAAGCCAACGGCATGATCTATGCCTGCACCGCGCACAGCAAAGTGTTGGCTCTGGACCCGGACACCGGCAAAGAACTGTGGCGCTTCGACCCGCAGATCAAGAGCCCGGTCGGCTTCAAAGGCTTCGCCCACATGACCTGCCGTGGCGTGTCGTACTACGACGAAGCCGCTTATGCCAAGTCTGAAAACGCTGCCTCGGCGGTGATTTCCGAGGCTGGCAAAGCCGTTGCGCAGGCTTGCCCGCGTCGTCTGTACCTGCCAACCGCGGATGCCCGTCTGATCGCACTGAACGCCGACACTGGCAAAATCTGCGAAGGCTTCGGCAACAAAGGCGTGGTTGACCTGACCCAAGGCATCGGCCCGTTCACCGCTGGCGGCTACTACTCCACCTCGCCAGCGGCGATTACCCGTGATCTGGTGATCATGGGCGGTCACGTGACCGACAACGAATCGACCAACGAGCCATCGGGCGTGATCCGCGCCTTCGACGTGCGCGACGGTCACCTCGTATGGAACTGGGACAGCGACAAGCCAGACGCCACCGAGCCATTGGCACCGGGCGAAACCTACAGCCGCAACTCGGCCAACATGTGGTCGCTGGCCAGCGTCGACGAAAAACTCGGCATGGTCTACCTGCCACTGGGCAACCAGACCCCAGACCAGTGGGGCGCTGACCGCACCCCGGGCGCCGAGAAATTCAGCGCCGGCGTCGTAGCCCTCGACCTGGCTACCGGTAAAGTGCGCTGGAACTACCAGTTCACCCACCACGACCTGTGGGACATGGACGTTGGCAGCCAGCCAACCCTGCTCGACATGAAAACCGCCGACGGCGTGAAACCGGCGCTGATCGCCCCGACCAAACAGGGCAGCCTGTACGTCCTCGACCGTCGTGACGGCACGCCGATCATCCCGATCAAGGAAATCCCGGTACCACAAGGCGCCGTGAAAGGCGACCACACCGCACCGACCCAGGCCCGTTCGGACCTCAACCTGCTGGCCCCGGAACTCACCGAAAAAGCCATGTGGGGCGCGAGCCCGTTCGACCAGATGCTGTGCCGCATCCAGTTCAAGGAACTGCGTTATGAAGGCCAGTACACCCCGCCGTCGGAACAGGGCAGCCTGATCTACCCGGGTAACGTCGGCGTGTTCAACTGGGGCGGCGTCTCGGTCGATCCGGTTCGCCAAATGCTGTTCACCAGCCCGAACTACATGGCCTTCGTGTCGAAAATGGTGCCACGCGAGCAAGTCGCCGCCGGCAGCAAACGCGAAAGCGAAACCGCTGGCGTGCAACCGAACACCGGCGCGCCATACGCGGTGATCATGCACCCGTTCATGTCGCCATTCGGCGTACCGTGCCAGGCCCCGGCCTGGGGCTACGTCGCCGGTATCGACCTGACCACCAGCAAAGTCGTGTGGAAACGCAAGAACGGCACCAGCCGCGACAGCTCGCCAATCCCGATCGGCTTCACCTTGGGCGTCCCAAGCATGGGCGGCTCGATGGTGACTGCTGGCGGCGTCGGCTTCCTCAGCGGCACCCTCGACCAGTACCTGCGTGCGTACGACGTGAACAGCGGTAAAGAGCTGTGGAAATCGCGTCTGCCAGCAGGTGGCCAAGCGACTCCGATGACCTACACCGGCAAGGACGGCAAGCAATACGTGCTGCTGGTTGTCGGCGGTCACGGTTCGCTGGGCACCAAAATGGGTGACTACGTGATTGCGTACAAACTGCCGGAATAAGATTTAGCGGCGGTAAAAATAAAGGCGATGTCCCGCAGGGGGCATCGCCTTTTTTATGCACGCCATTTCTGCATCCACAGGAGAACCCTGTGGGAGCGAGCCTGCTCGCGAAGGCGTCAGCACATTCAACATCTACAGTGCCTGACACACCGCTTTCGCGAGCAGGCTCGCTCCCACAGGTTGAAAAGTGTTTATCTGTGGGAAATGTGCTCGTCCTACAGACGTTGAAAGTGGCGCGGAGTTTTCCGACAAGTCGCGTCGGTTGTGCCTCGGAAATCGGCTGGATAGGCTCGGGGGGTCGCTGCAAATTCAGCGAACGGGCGTCGCGGCCCGAGCAGTTCATTCGATTTGATGCATAATCGCCGGCCCAAACTGGAGCGCTCAGGTGCTTTTAGTTTGGTTTGATGGTGGCTGTGCGCGGGATACCTTCGGGTATGCCGAGATTGCCGAATGGCTCGGTCCGCGACCCCGCGTACAGCTGCCACCCTCTGTCGCGTCGCGGTGATTGAGAGTGACAGCCCCACTTATCATTCGGAGCGTCACCATGAAAAAGCCAACACCCAATCCGCCAGAAACCGACGACACCTCGCCCTACGAATCCCCCGATTCGAAGAAATTCCACGAAGCCGCAGAACGCGCCCTCGACCACTACCTCAAACCCAACGCGTTAACCCTGCGCTTCCACAAACCCAGCACCATGTTCCAGGTCGCCCCTGAACAGGACAGCGAAAGCCTGCTGGTCCACGCCTGCGAATCCCTGGCCCAGGCCAGCCTCATGACCAGCGACATCGCCGCCTACATCGACCTGCCGCAACGGCGCACGATTCTGGCGATCCAGCAAATCATCATGCTCGCCGAACTGGCCGTGAACCGCGTGCTGGATAACCACGAAATATCTCAATCTCCACCACACAGCTAATCCTCTGTGGGAGCGAGCCTGCTCGCGAAGGCGTCAGCGCATTCGGCAGTTGGAGTAACTGACACAGCGCTTTCGCGAGCAAGCCTGCCCCACACATGATCAGCAATGCCCCTTCTATATAACCCCAATCAAGAAGGTTCATCGCGAACAAGTATAAAAACCTGTCAGATATGACAGTTCCCCGTTTTTGACATTAATTCCAGACTTCCTTCTCCAAACAAATCAGGCACAGGAAGCTTCCCATGACCAATCCAAAGGCATCCCCAGCCGTATGGGTAAACGGTATTCTTAACGTTGATGTAAAAGGCACCATTGGCGACACGCCAGTCAAGCTGACCAGCTTCCTGTCGACCAGCCTTACCACGTCTTTCAGCCCGCTCGGCGGTTATGATTTTTCTTTCGAAGATAATCACAGTTCATCCAGCCGACGATCACTCACCATCTCGCTTCGCAAGCTGCTGGATCCTTCAATCGCTGACTACTATGAATATGTCGTGACCGAACGAGGTATTCATCCTTATGACTATGAATTGACATCCTCTTCCGGCATTACTGTAAGTCAACTCAATAGCGGCCTGTATTTATACTCCCTCGATAACTTGCAAATTTCCGCCAAGGCAGTCCACGGTGATGAAACGCGTGAACTCACCGGTAACGGATACTTTTTTCTCCAAGAGCTGACTTACCCTATCTAACAAGAAGGTCAGGATTTCAGTCATCGGGTTAATCGTGCGTCTGCCTTTCCGTCACGTGCAGGAACCGACGGAGGACGCACGCCGACATGCAATACCGAGTTGAATTCACATACTGAAAAGCCCCTCACCCTAGCCCTCCCGAAACGTCGGACCGCCCGTAGGGAGAGGGGACTGACCGAGGTGTTTTGGCGAGCTACGCCGACGTGCGATACCGAGTTGAACTCAGATTCCGAAACAGATCAAAAGCCCCTCACCCTAACCCTCTCCCGGTGGGAGAGGGTACTGATCGAGGTGTTTGGATGAGCTACACCGACGTGAAATACCGACTCGAACTCAGATTCTGAAACAGATCAAAATCCCCTCACCCTAGCCCTCTCCCAGAGGGAGAGGGGACTGATCTGAGGCGTTTGGACGAGTTACACCGACGTGAAATACCGAGTTGAACTCAGATTCTGAAACACATCAAAAGCCGAACACCCCACGCTCTTCACCACTCAATAGGCCGAGTGTCAGCTCGCCTGCTCTTGATCTTGATCTTGATCCACGGGCGACGTCGGAAGGCTGAGTGGAGGGATTGATCCGGGCGTGGGAGCGCAGCGACCGTTTGGCGCAGCCAAACACAGCGAGAGGAGGTGCAGCGAAGCAAACCGTAGACGCTGCGCCCGGATCGATCCCGGAGCGAAGGAACCCCGAGCCCCAGCGAGCGGGCCGCACGTAGGAGCAAGCGTTTTTTTGCTTACTTTTTTGAGGCGTTTGTCAAAAAAGTGAGTCGCCGTAAGGGCGAAACCGCCAGCCGCAGCACCCGAAGCAACGGATATACCCCCAAAACCCCAAGAACCTGGTCGGCCCAAAGGCCGCCAAGTCAAAAGCGTGAACCCTGTCAAAACCCTGAACACACAAGCAGAAACATCCCCTCCCATTGAAACCACCCAAAGCCTGCCCCATCTAAGACCCATACCCCATTGCGCAGGTGCCCCATGAGCGACCAGCAAGAATTCCCGGAAAACCCCGACGACTACACCGAAGCCGAAAACATCGAACACACCTCCTCCGGCAAAGGCCTCGCCCTGCCCGGCCAGAACCTGCCGGACAAGGTCTACATCATCCCGATCCACAATCGCCCGTTCTTCCCGGCCCAAGTCCTGCCGGTCATCGTCAATGAAGAACCCTGGGCCGAAACCCTCGAACTGGTCAGCAAATCCGAACACCATTCCCTGGCCCTGTTCTTCATGGACACCCCCCAGGAAGACCCGCGCCACTTCGACACCGGCGCCCTGCCGCAATACGGCACGCTGGTCAAAGTCCACCACGCCAGCCGCGAGAACGGCAAACTGCAATTCGTCGCCCAAGGCCTGAGCCGCGTGCGCATCAAGACCTGGCTGAAACACCACCGCCCACCGTATCTGGTCGAAGTCGAATACCCGCATCAGCCCACCGAGCCGACCGACGAGGTCAAGGCCTACGGCATGGCGCTGATCAACGCGATCAAGGAACTGCTGCCGCTCAACCCGCTGTACAGCGAAGAACTGAAAAACTATCTCAACCGCTTCAGCCCCAACGATCCGTCGCCGCTGACCGACTTCGCCGCCGCTCTGACCTCCGCCACCGGCCCCGAGCTGCAAGCCGTGCTCGACTGCGTGCCGATGCTCAAGCGCATGGAAAAAGTCCTGCCGATGCTGCGCAAGGAAGTCGAAGTCGCGCGCCTGCAAAAAGAAATTTCCGCCGAAGTTAACCGCAAGATCGGCGAGCATCAGCGCGAGTTCTTCCTCAAGGAACAACTCAAGGTCATCCAGCAGGAACTCGGCCTGACCAAGGACGACCGCAGCGCCGACCTTGAACAGTTCGAACAGCGTCTGGAAGGCAAAGTCCTGCCGGCGCAGGTGCAGAAACGCCTCGAAGAGGAAATGAACAAACTGTCGATCCTCGAGACCGGCTCGCCGGAGTACGCGGTCACCCGCAACTACCTCGACTGGGCGACCTCGGTGCCGTGGGGCGTCTACGGCGACGACAAACTCGACCTCAAGCACGCACGCAAAGTCCTCGACAAACACCACGCCGGCCTCGACGACATCAAGGATCGCATCCTCGAATTCCTCGCCGTCGGTGCCTATAAAGGCGAAATCAGCGGCTCCATCGTGCTGCTGGTCGGTCCGCCGGGCGTAGGTAAAACCAGCGTCGGCAAATCCATCGCCGAATCCCTCGGCCGGCCGTTCTACCGCTTCAGCCTCGGCGGCATGCGTGACGAAGCCGAGATCAAGGGCCACCGCCGCACCTACATCGGCGCGCAGCCAGGCAAACTGGTGCAAGCGTTGAAAGACGTTGAAGTGATGAACCCGGTGATCATGCTCGACGAGATCGACAAGATGGGCCAGAGCTACCAGGGCGACCCGGCCTCGGCGCTGCTGGAAACCCTCGACCCGGAACAGAACGTCGAATTCCTCGATCACTACCTCGACCTGCGTATGGACCTGTCGAAAGTCCTGTTCGTGTGCACCGCCAACACCCTCGATTCGATCCCCGGCCCGTTGCTGGACCGGATGGAAGTGATTCGCCTGTCGGGCTACATCACCGAAGAAAAAGTCGCCATCGCCAAGCGTCACCTGTGGCCGAAACTGCTGGAAAAGGCCGGTGTGTCGAAAGGCAGCCTGAGCATCAGCGACACCGCGCTCAAAGCCTTGATCGACGGTTACGCCCGTGAAGCCGGCGTGCGTCAGCTGGAAAAGCAAATGGGCAAACTGGTGCGCAAAGCGGTCATGAAGCTCATTGACGAGCCGAAAGCGGTGATCAAACTCGGGCCGAAAGACCTCGAAGCGTCACTGGGTCACCCGGTGTTCCGCAACGAGCAAGTGCTGTCCGGCACCGGCGTGATTACCGGGCTGGCGTGGACCAGCATGGGCGGCGCGACATTGCCGATCGAAGCGACGCGGATTCACACGCTCAACCGTGGCTTCAAACTCACCGGGCAACTGGGCGATGTGATGAAGGAATCAGCGGAGATCGCCTACAGCTACGTCAGCTCGCACCTGAAACAGTTCGGCGGTGACGCGAAGTTCTTCGACGAAGCCTTCGTCCATCTGCACGTGCCAGAAGGCGCGACACCGAAGGACGGCCCGAGCGCCGGCGTAACCATGGCCAGCGCCCTGCTCTCGCTTGCACGTAATCAACCGCCGAAAAAAGGTGTGGCGATGACCGGCGAACTGACCCTGACCGGCCATGTGCTGCCGATTGGCGGCGTGCGCGAGAAGGTGATTGCAGCGCGGCGGCAGAAGATTTTCGAGCTGATTTTGCCGGAGCCGAATCGGGGTAATTTTGAGGAACTGCCGGATTATCTGAAGGAAGGGATTACGGTGCACTTCGCGAAGAAGTTTTCCGATGTGGCGAAGATCCTGTTCTGACAGCCCCCCTCACCCCAGCCCTCTCCCGGAGGGAGAGGGAGCCGACCGAGTTGTCTTGCGCTATACATCGACCTGAAACACCAAGTCGATTATGGATTCAATGATCTATTTCAGGTCGGTGGACTTCTGGAATATCCCCCGGTCAGTCCCCTCTCCCCCTGGGAGAGGGCTAGGGTGAGGGCTTGGTGTTGTCACACTTTGTCTCATCTTCAGTTATGCTCGCCGTTCGTCGCCAACGTCGGAGCCGCTGACCTTATGTCCCCCACTCGCCTGTTTCTCCCCCTCGCCCTCTCGTTGCTGGCCGCCTGCGCCACGCAACCGAAACACAACGTGACCGTGGAAAAACAAAGCGAATGCCCGGTGCGGCTCACCAACGGACAAAACCTCATCATCATGCTGCCAAGCAACCCGACCACGGGTTATCGCTGGGCCATTCAGGATTCCGCCGGCGGCGTGCTCCGCGCCCTCAGCCCAGAGGTCTACAGCAATCCGGAAGATGCCGGCGTGGTCGGCGCAGCGGGTTTGTCGACCTGGCGCTTCCAGGCCTTCGCCCCCGGCACCGGGCGCCTGCGCCTGACTTCGCAACAACCGTGGGCACCAGAAGTGTTGCCAGTGGAAACCTTTGACTGCGCCATTTCGGTGAATTGATCGTGGGCTGGCTGATTCTGGCGCTGATGGGCGCGGTGACGTTTCTCTACGGCGTCAGCACCCATGCAGCGTTGCTGTGCCTGCTGGTCAAACCGTTGCCGGTGCTGGCATTGCTTGGCTGGCTGCACGATGCGCCACCCAGCGACTATCGGCGCTGGATCAGTCTCGGTCTGATTTTCTCGTTGCTGGGTGATGTGTTGCTGGCCTGGCCGGGGGACCTGTTTGTATTTGGCCTCGGTGCGTTTCTGGTCGCGCATCTGGCTTATCTGAAGGCTTATCTGAGTGACTGCAAGCGTCTGGCGATTTTGCCGCTGGTACTTGCCCTCGGAGTGGGCGCGGTGCTGCTGGGTCTTCTGATTTCCAGCGGTCTTGGGCCATTGCTGGTGCCGGTGATTGTTTATGGCACGGCGATCAGCGCGATGCTCTGGCGCGCGCTGGCCCGTTTGGGCACCGATGTGCCGAAACGTTCGGCGCTATTGGCGGCGGGTGGTGCGCTGGCGTTTGTATTTTCGGACAGCGTGATCGGTATCGACCGTTTCGTCGCCCCTTTCCACGCGGCACCTTACGTCATCATCCTCAGCTACTGGCTGGGCCAGTGGGGCATCGCGGCCTCGGCGTTCTCCCAGACTAAACGGATCTGATCGTTCCCACGCTCCGCGTGGGAATGCATCCTGTGACGCTCTGCGTCATTTGCGCAGGGACGCGGAGCGTCCGGGGCGGCATTCCCACGCGGAGCGTGGGAACGATCACCGGCAAAAAAACGCTTTATCAGACAACCCAAGCATCCCCGCGCCCTTTTGGCTAAAATGCCGGCCTTTCCATTTACACCGCCGGAACCGCCGTGAGCAAAGAACCCGATCGTATTTTCGCCAAGCCTTTGGCCCAGGTGCCTGACTTCGCCTTCAATGAAGACGTGGTGCGGGTGTTCCCGGACATGATCAAGCGCTCGGTGCCGGGTTACCCGACCATCGTCGAAAACCTCGGCGTGCTCGCGGCGCAGTTCGCCCAGCCGAACAGTGTGCTCTACGACCTCGGTTCATCGCTGGGCGCGGTCACTCAAGCGCTGCGCCGTCACGTGCGCACCGACGGTTGCCGGGTGATCGCTGTGGATAACTCGGCGGCGATGGTTGAGCGCTGCCGCGAATACCTCAACGGTCAGGACTCGATGTTCCAGGAGTTGCTGCCGGTGGAAGTGATCGAAGGCGACATTCTCGCCCTCGATTTCCAACCGGCTTCGGTGGTGGCGCTGAACTTCACCCTGCAATTCATCGCTCCCGATCAGCGCACCGCGTTGCTCTCACGCATCCGCCAATCGCTGCTACCGGGCGGCGCGCTGATTCTCTCGGAGAAGCTGCGCTTCAACGATGCCGAAGAACACGCGCTACTCACCGATCTGCACGTCGCCTTCAAACGCGCCAACGGCTACAGCGAACTGGAAATCGCCCAGAAGCGCAGCGCCATCGAAAACGTCATGAAGCCCGACAGCCTCGAAGAACACCGCGAACGCCTGTTGGCCGCCGGGTTCTCGAAAGTCGTGCCGTGGTTCCAGTGTCTTAACTTTGCCTCGTTGATTGCCTTGCCATGATTGATCTGTCCCCCCTCGCCCGCCGTCTGGCCGGCACGCCACTGGCCGAATGGGCCAACACCCTGCAAGCGCAACTCGACAAGAAAATGGAGAAAGGTCACGGCGATCTGGAGCGCTGGCAAAGTGCGCTGGATGCCTTGCCGAAAATTCAGCCGAGCGAAATCGATCTGCTTAACGGCCTGAAACTCGACACCGATTGCGACGACGCAACCCGCGCGCAGATGCGTACTGCACTGATGGGTCTGTCGCCATGGCGCAAAGGGCCGTTCGATCTGTTTGGCGTGCACGTCGACACTGAATGGCGCTCGGACTGGAAATGGTCACGCGTCGCCCAGCATCTGGATCTGAAGGGCAAACGCATCCTCGATGTCGGTTGCGGCAATGGTTACTACATGTGGCGCATGCTCGGTGCCGGCGCGAACAGTGTGATCGGTGTTGACCCGAACTGGTTGTTCTTCTGCCAGTTCCAGGCGGTGCAACGTTATCTGTCAGAGCCGAATGCCTGGCACCTGCCATTCCCGTTCGAAGACTTGCCACCGAATCTGGAAGGTTTCGATACAGTATTTTCCATGGGCGTGTTCTACCACCGCCGTTCGCCGATCGAGCATTTGCTGGCGCTGAAGGATTGCCTGGTCAAGGGCGGCGAGCTGGTGCTGGAAACGCTGGTGGTTGAAGGCGACAAGCATCAGGTCCTGGTGCCGGAAGACCGTTATGCGCAGATGCGTAACGTGTGGTTCCTGCCGTCGGTGCCGGCGCTGGAATTGTGGCTTCGTCGTGCGGGGTTTACCGACATTCGTTGCGTTGATGTGAGCACAACAACGGTTGAAGAACAGCGCGGTACCGAGTGGATGAAGTATCAGTCGCTGAGCGACTTTCTTGATCCCGATGATCACAGCAAAACCATTGAAGGTTTGCCGGCGCCGATGCGGGCGGTGATTGTCGCTCGTAAATAATCCAATCGCCCAAACACCGCGGTGAGCCCACCCCTCACCCCCAGCCCTCCCCCCTAGGAGAGGGAGCTGATCGTTGAGCTTTTCAAAACTTGAGTTCGACTCGGTATCTCAGGTCGGCGGACCTCGCCCATCCAGCTCGGTCAGTCCCCTCTCCCACTGGTAGAGGGAGCCGATCTTTGGGCTTTTCAAAACTTGAGTTCGACTCGGTATCTCAGGTCGGCGGACCTCGCCCATCCAGCTCGGTCAGTCCCCTCTCCCTCTGGGAGAGGGTTAGGGTGAGGGGCTTTTTGCTCTTCGGGCGCGGAAGAACTCGGTCAGCACGGCGCCACATTCTTCGGCCAACACCCCGCCTTCATACAACACCCGGTGATTCAAAAATCCCTGGGTAAAAAACTGCCCCTGACTCTGCACAATCCCCGCCTTCGGCTCCAGCGCCCCATACACCACCCGCGCCACCCGCGAATGCACGATCAAACCGGCGCACATGCTGCACGGTTCCAGCGTCACATACAGGGTGCTGCCCGGCAGCCGATAGTTATCCACCGCTTGCGCGGCCGCGCGGATAGCGACCATTTCCGCGTGGGCACTCGGGTCACTGGCACTGATCGGGCAATTGAAGCCGCGCCCGATGATTTCGCCATCCTGCACCAGCACTGCACCCACCGGCACTTCGCCGAGGGCTGCGCCTTGTGCGGCGAGGGCCAGGGCTTCGCGCATGAAGTCGCGATCACGGCTGCGGTCGATGATCGCGGCAGGGCGAATCTGGCGCATCACTTCACCTCGATGGCGGCCATCAGGCCGGTTTCCATGTGGTCGATCACGTGGCAATGGAACATCCACACCCCTGGATTATCGGCCACCAGCGCCACTTGCGCGCGCTCATTCTTGCCCAGTAGATAAGTGTCGGTGAAGTACGGAATGATCTTGTGCCGGTTCGACGCGATCACTTTGAAACTCATGCCGTGCAGGTGGATCGGGTGCTGGTACTGAGTCATGTTCTTCAGTTCGAAAATATAGCTCTGACCCAGTTTCAGGCTGGCGATCGGTCGATCGGCGCAGGTCTTGTCGGTGATGTCCCAAGCCTTGCCGTTGATTTGCCACAGGCTCGGCGGCCGCCCGTTGTCGACATCGACCGACACCGAACCGACCCATTCGAAATTGAAGTTGAGTTTCTCGGCGTTGGCCAGGTCCGGCTCAGCTACCGGGTTGGCGGGCAGCGCTTTCGGCCAGTCATTCGGCGCATCGTTATTGGCCACCGAACGCAGCGTGCCCAGACGTACCGGCCCGTTGCGCAGCGACAGCTCTTCACCCGCCGCCGGCGCCTTGATCGCCAGACAAATACGCATGCCCGGACCGAGCCAGTATTCCTTGCCCAATGGCCGCGGTTCGACCGGGTTGCCGTCCAGCGCATAAATCTTCGCTTCGACGCCGGGAATGTTGATGCGGTAAGTCAGCGTGTTGTCGAGGTTGAGCAAACGCACCCGCGTGATCTGCCCGGCCGGCAGTTCGATCACCGGGGTCGGCACACCGTTGATCGTCGACAAGCGCCCCGCCGTGCCGCCACGCGCTGCTTCACGAGGAATGCTGAATTCGACGAAATTGCCTTCGTCATCGATATGCCAGTTCTTCAGGCTCAGGGTCTTTTCGTACTTGAAACCGGTGGGCTCGCGCTCTTCGATGATCAGCGGCCCGACCAGCCCGCGACCGAGTTCTTCGCTGCTGCTGACGTGTGGGTGATACCAGTAGCTGCCGGCATCCGGTACGCGGAACTTGTAATCGAAGTACTCGCCCGGCAACACCGGCAGTTGCGACACGTACGGCACGCCGTCCATTTCCAGCGGCAGACGAATGCCGTGCCAGTGAATGGTCGTCGCCACCGGCAGATGGTTGATGAAGCGCACCCGCAGCCATTCACCCTGACGCACGCGCAACTCGGTGCCCGGCGCCGACGGGCCGAATGCCCAAGCCTCGGTCTTGTGCCCCGGCACCAGCTCCACGTCCAGTGGCGCGGCGATCAGCTCGTAATCGTGCCCAGCCTCAGCGTCAGCCATTTTCCCGAGCCAATAACGCGACGCGCCCCCCGCTCCGACACCAACGACAACAAGACCGGCCAGGCCACCGAGGATTTGGCGACGGGTAAAGGACATGAACTCAACTACCTCACGTATCAGCGACAGACCCCTGAAGGCCCGTAAAAGGCGAATACGATACACCTGCGGTTGAGAAACAGTAAGGGCGACCTGAGGCCGCACGCCACTGATCGGCTTACGGTCGCAGCCCGGTAATCAAATGCACCACACCACCCTCCAAGGGCATGACGCCCGCAATACCGGCGGCGCTCAACGCCTGTTGATCCATGCTCGACACATCACGCAAAACAACCCGCACCCGCGTCAGCGCCAGTTGTTGCTGCGATTGAAGATTATCCACTCCGCCCAGCGCCGCAACGATAGCGGCGCTCAACTCGCCAGTCGGCTCGGCCGGTGCTTTCGGTGTGTCCGCGACCAGATCCGGTGTCAGGGCTTTCCAGAATGCCTTCTGCAATTGATCGAACATGTTCAGTTCTCCAGAACCCGTAAAGTATCGACGGTTGCCTCGTGAAACAGCTGCAACGCCTCGCGCACCTGCCCGGCGCTTTCCAGACCGAGCACCTGTTGCGCGATGATCTGACAATCCGCTAGCGCAAGCTCGCGCACCGTTGCCTTGACCGACGCAATCATCGGCACGCTCACCGACAGCTCGTCCACGCCCAGCCCCAGCAACAACGGCACCGCCAGACGTTCAGAGGCCATCGCCCCGCACACACCGACCCACTTGTCATGGGCGTGCGCAGCCTTCACGGTCATGGCGATCAAGCGCAAGACCGATGGATGAAAACTGTCCGCCTGACTGGCCAGGCGCGGGTGATCGCGATCCATGGCCAAGGTGTACTGCGTCAGGTCATTGGTGCCGATCGAGAAGAAATCCACCAGCGGCGCAAACAGATCCGCCATCAGTGCTGCGGCCGGCACTTCGATCATGATCCCCAGCTTCGGCCGTTCCGTCAGCCCCAGCGCCAGCACCTCCTCATCCAGCATCTGCCGCGCCTGACGCAGCTCCGACAGCTGCGTGACCATCGGCAACATGATGTGCAAACGTGTCAGATCACAGCAGCCGAGCATGGCCCGGAACTGCTCGCGCAATAACTGCGGGCGCTCCAGACACAAGCGAATGCCGCGTACCCCCAGGAACGGGTTGGTTTCGTTGTCCATGGGCACATAGGCCAGCGGTTTGTCGCCGCCGACATCGAGGGTGCGCACCACCAGATTGTGTGCAGATCCGACGCAGCGAGCGATCGCACTGTAAGTAGCGACCTGTTCGTCATGGCTCGGCGCATGGTTGCGCCCTATATAGAGGAACTCCGATCGCAGCAAGCCGACGCCCGCGCCACCCGAAGCCATCGCCTGCTCGGTTTCGGAAAATGAAGCGACATTAGCCGATACCTCGACGTGATGCCCGTCACGGGTCCTGGCGGCGAGCGTTGCATTGGCCAGCTCATGCTCATGGCGTTGACGCTGCTGCGTGTGGCGAGCCTGCCATTGATGGATCGTCGCGGGGTCAGGACGCACCTGCAGTTCACCTTTGTCAGCATCGAGCAAAACCTGAGTGCCATTGCTCAGTGCGAGCATTTGCACCGGCACCCCGCAGATCGACGGCAGGCCACAGGCGCGGGCGAGAATCGCCACGTGGCTGGTCGCCCCGCCACCGACCGTGGCAAAACCCAACACTTTGCTGGTATCGATTCGGGCAGTTTGCGATGGAGTCAGTTGATCGGCGATCAGAATGCTCCCTTGCGGCAGCTCCAGCGCCTGCTCGCCAACACCCAAAAGCAGCTTGAGCACGCGACGCCCGACATCGGTCAGATCCGCCGCCCGCTCGGCCAGTAACGCACTGCCCAGTTGCCGAAACATCGCCGCCGTCTCGTCCGTGGCCGAACGCCAGGCGAATGCCGCACTTTTGCCCGCACTGATCAGCGCTTGGGCCTGATCGAGCAGACCCGGGTCTTCGAGCAGTTCCTGATGCGCCTTGAAGATCTCGGCTTCGGCCTCGCCAGCGGCGGTATCACGCAAATGCTGCAAGGCCAGATCCGCTTCGATCAGCGCATTGGCAAAGGCCTCGCGCTCGACGTCTGCTCCGCCGCCGAACTCGCTGACGTCGAAGACCGGCTCGCTGATCTGCACCACTTGGCCCAACGCCGAACCGGGTGATGCGCAGACCCCACGCAGAAGCGTCAGCGTCTCGACTTCAACCACCTCGACAGGTGCCACTGCTGCTACCGTTTCGCCACAGCCCTCGGCCAGCAAGCGGGTCAGTGTATTGATTGCAGCGTCTGCATCTGTACCGACAGCACTGACCTGCACACTGTCACCAAACGCGGTCTGCAACGCCATGATCGCCACCAGGGATTTGGCGTTGGCCTGGGATTGTTGCTTGTGCAGGCAGATGCTTGCGCCAAACCCCTTTGCTGTTTGCGCGAACACCGCAGCCGGACGCGCGTGCAGGCCATTGGGGTTGGGCAGTCTCAACGTTTGCGAAAACAGCACCTGGCCCTCTTCCGCGACAGCCACCTCGCTGATTGCCTGCACTGCGGCGAGCTCAAGCAACGGCTGGCCGCTTTCGACCCGTCCGCTCGGCGCGCTCAGCCAGGTAAACGGCTCACCACTGACCACCAACATCAGGGTCAACAGGCTGCGCGCATGGCGGGCAATGTAATCGGCATCGAACTCGATCAGCGCCTGTCCGGCTGCAACCCGCTGCCCCTCTTCGACCAGAGAGGTGAAGCCTTGCCCGGCGAGGTTCACCGTATCGAGGCCAATATGCATCAACACTTGAACGCCATGGTCATCGGTGATGCTGACGGCATGGCCGCTGGCCTGCACGTTGCTGATGATCCCGGACAGCGGTGCGCACAGGGTCGACGAGGTCGGGTCAATGCACAGACCGTCGCCGATCACGCGCCCGGAAAACACCGGATCGGGCACCTCGTCCAGCGCCATCAGGACACCGGACAAGGGAGCCAGCAGTTGCAATTGTTGGGGTGTGGCCATGACGTCACCTGCATTTTTATGCGTTGAAGTGCCGATGGAGCGCAATGCTCCATCAGCATCGCTTATTTCCACCAGTATTCGACCTGCAATCCGACATTCGCACCGTGGCGGGCATTACCGAAGGCGCCGGTGTCGGACAACGCCGAACCTTTCGCCAGTTGGTTGGCCGCACGCTTGGCGGCCTCGTTCCAGGTGGCGTACGTGTAATACAGACGCACCTCGGGACGCGCCCAGAACTCTGGCCCCTTGGGCGACCAGGTCGGGGCAAACGTGAATTTGCTCAGCTTGCGCGTGCCGCCCGGCGCTTCGACCTGATCGTGGCCCAGTTCGCTCACCAGTTTGAAGTGTTCGCTGAGCGCGTAGGTGGGACGCACGCCCAGGGAGATCCAGTTCTGATCGGCACCGTCAGGGCGAATGTCTTTCTGATACACCGCAGCGACTTGTCCACCAAAACGCGGGGTCACCTGCCAGTCGAAAAACTCGACGATCCGGTAACTCTTGTTGCTGTCGTCCAGTTTGACGTTGCCGGTATAACCCAGCCCGGTGCCCGGCCCTTCACCATATTGCAGCGCCAGTTTGTTCTTGCCGCCGAGAAAGCCTGTCTGCACATGTTGCGTGGTGATCGCCCAGCCCCGGTGGGCATCGCGGCTGTCAGGCTTGTCGATGTAGCTCAAACCGAACTCCAGCTCACCGCCAGGATTGGTCTTGAAACCGGCGACGTTGAAGTCGTGCCGATTGATGTAGTCCTTCTGGTACAGGTTGTCCTTGCGCGAGAAGGCGTAGCTGTATTTCAGGTCGCCGATCAGCACGTCTTCGACCCCGCCTCCCGTGGCGCTCTGGTTCCAGTAATAGAAGTCGGAAATGTGAATGTCATTTCGCTTGTAGTAACGGCGCCCCGCCCACAACGAACCGCCATTGAGCGCAGGCACCGCCGACCACTGTGCGTAGGCCTGCGGCAAGCGTATCGAACCATTGTCTTCTTTGAAGGTGGGGCTGCGGTCGTAGCGGTTATACAACGAGGCCATGCCATCGACGCTGAGCACCGAACCGTCGTCGAGGGTGTACAAATCCTGGCGCAGTTCCAGTTCACCGTACTGCTCGCATTCGTTACCCAAGCGATATTTGGTCTGCGCACCGGGTAACTGGAAGCACGATTGACCGCTACTGTTGACCGACGTACCGACGCCGCTACGCAAGTAACCGCCAAACTCCAGCGCTTGTGAAGTCGGCGGTAAGGCCAGGCAAAAACCTGCGACTGCAAGGCTGCGATTTATTGTTGTTTTCATAAGCCACCCCATTGTTTTTATTGTCTGGTTGCATGAATTCGGCGCGCAAAAATCCCCCGCGCAGTGCACTGCGTGTTTTTTTGAAAGCTGGTTTTTTTAGTTAAATGTCAGGGATCGATCAGGTGCACGACGAATGACTCGTAAGGTCGCAGCATCACCTGTCGCTTGCGCAACGCGCCGTCCGGATAATTGCTGATCAACTGTCGCTGTCTCATCGATTCACTGATGACCGTCGCCGGTAATTCCACTTCACAGGGTGTCCCGTAGAAGTTGTTCACCACCAACAGGCGCTCGGCATCACCTTCACGCACATACGCCCAGACTTGCGGATGTTCCGGCAGCAATTGTCGGTACAGCCCTTCAGTGATCAACGGTTCGTGGCGACGCAGCGCGATCAGACGGCGGTAGTGATGCAGCACTGATTCCGGGTCATCAAGCTGGTGGGCAACGTTGATCTGCGCGGCATTGGCCGGTACGCCGATCCACGGTTCGACGCTACTGAAACCGGCATTCGGGCCGGCGTCCCAGTGCATCGGTGTACGACCGTTATCGCGGGATTTCTGCATGATCGCCGCCATGTTCTCGGCATCGCTGCTGCCGGCTTCGCGCTTGAGGCGAAAGATGTTCAGCGTCTCGACATCGCGATACTGCTCGATCGATTCGAACCCCGGATTGGTCATGCCCAGTTCTTCACCCTGATACACGAACGGCGTGCCCTGCAGAAAGTGCAGTGCGATGCCGAGCATCTTCGCCGACAGTTCACGGTACTCACCGTCATGGCCGAAGCGCGAAACCACTCGCGGTTGATCGTGGTTACACCAGAACAGCGCGTTCCAGCCACCACCGGCCTGCATGCCGGTCTGCCAGTCGGACAGGATTTTCTTCAGTTGAAGGAAATCGAAGTCGGCGCGCACCCACTTCTGCAGGTTCGGATAATCAACTTTCAGATGATGAAAGTTGAAAGTCATCGACAATTCTTTCGACTGCGGATTCGAATAACGTACGCAGTGTTCAAGGCTGGTCGACGACATCTCGCCGACGTTGATCAGGTCGTGGCCTTCGAAGACTTCGCGGTGCATCTGCTGCAGGTACGCGTGGACATTCGGCCCGTCGGTATAAAAACGTCGGCCATCGCTGTTGTCTTCGGGGAAGTCTTCTGGCTTGGAGATCAGATTGATCACGTCCAGACGAAAACCGCCAACGCCCTTGTCCCGCCAGAACTGCATCATCCTGAACACTTCGGCGCGCACCTTGGGATTATCCCAATTCAGGTCGGCCTGAGTGTGGTCGAACAGGTGCAGGTAGTACTGACCGGTCTGGGCTTCATATTCCCAGGCGGAACCGCCGAACTTGGATTCCCAGTTGTTCGGCTGATCACGCCAGATGTAGAAGTCACGGTAAGGGTTGTCGAGACTGCTGCGCGCCTGCTGGAACCAGACATGTTCGATCGAGGTGTGATTGACCACGATGTCGAGCATCAGCTTGATCCCGCGCTTGCCCGCTTCAGCGATCAACAATTCACAATCGGCCATGCTGCCGTAGCTCGGGTCGATGGCGTAGTAATCGCTTATGTCATAGCCGTTATCGCGCTGTGGCGAACGCAGGAATGGCGTGATCCACAAACAATCGACGCCCAGCCAGTGCAGGTAGTCGAGCTTGGCGACGATACCGCGCAGATCCCCTGTCGGGTTGCCGGCGTGGCTATGAAAACTCTTCGGATAGACCTGGTAGATCACCGAACGCTGCCAGTCTTGCATGGCGCAACTCCTTCAATAATGTCAGGCAACCCGATAACCGGGCCGGACAATCTTCATGCTCAATGCACAGGTCAGAACAAACGGCACGAGCATGGCAATCAGCATCCCGATGACGAACATCGGGATGTACTGCGGAATGATCGAGATGAAGCCCGGCAGGCCACCGACACCGATGGCCGAGGCCTGAACCTTGTTCAGCGAGAGGAATACGCAGCCGAGCGCCGAACCGGTCAATGCGGCATAGAACGGAAACTTGTAGCGCAGATTGACGCCAAACATCGCCGGTTCCGTGATACCGAAATAAGCGGAAATCGCCGAGGTCGATGCCATGCTCTTGTCCCGTGCATTACGGGTCATCCAGAACACCGCCAGCGCTGCACTGCCCTGGGCGAGGTTGGACATGACGATCATCGGCCAGATGAAAGTACCGCCCTGGGTCGAGATCAATTGCAGATCGACCGCGAGGAACATGTGATGCATGCCGGTGATCACCAGCGGCGCATACAGCAGTCCAAAAATCGCGCCGCCCACCATCGGCGCCAGGTCAAACAGCATGACCAGCCCTTCGGTAATGAAGATGCCGATGTGGCGGGTCACCGGGCCGATGACCGCCAGCGCCAGCACCCCCGTGACGACGATGGTGGTAATCGGCACCACGAGCAATTGAATGGCGTTCGGCACGCGGGCGCGCAACCATTTTTCGATGACGCTCATCACGTAGGCCGCCAACAGAATCGGCAGGATCTGCCCCTGATAACCGACCTTTTCCACCTGAAACAAGCCGAGAATGTCGAAGTACGGCAGTTGCTGCCCGTCCAGCCCGGCCACGGCCTTGCCGTAGTTCCAGGCGTTGAGCAGATCCGGGTGCACCAGCATCAGGCCGAGCACGATGCCGAGGATCTCGCTGCCGCCAAAACGTTTGGCCGCTGACCAGCCCACCAGCGCCGGCAAAAACACGAACGAGGTATTGGCCATCAGATTGATCAGGCTCCAGAGCCCGTCGAGTTTCGGGTAGGCATCGAGCAGGGTCTGCCCTTCGATGAACATGCCTTTGGCGCCGAGCAGATTATTGATGCCCATCAACAGGCCGGCAATGATCAGCGCCGGCAGGATCGGCATGAACACGTCCGAGAACACCCGCACCAGACGCTGCATGGCGTTGATCTTTTCGGCGCTTTTCTGTTTGACGTCAGCGATGGTCGACGCAGCGAGGCCGGTCTGCCGACGCAGTTCGGCGTAGACCTTTTCCACTTCGCCCGGACCGATTACCACCTGATACAAACCACCGGTGAAGAACGAGCCTTTGACCAGATCGATCTGATTGAGCGTCGCAGTGTCGACCAGGCTCGGGTCCTTCAGGGCCAGTCGCAACCGCGTGACGCAATGGGCGGCCTGTTCGAGGTTGTCGCTGCCACCGAGGCTGTGCAGCAATTGCCTGGCAATGTTCGGATAGTCGTGGCTCATGCTTGTTCTTCCGCTGTGGATTGTTGTTATTGGCAGCACGCCGAAGCGAAAAATACTCGTCTGTACGAGTTAATGCAACAACTCGTACAGACGAGTTTGTTTATGTATGTTCCCACCAGACCAACGACGAATTTTCCTACTTGACCCTAAGGTGTTTCCATCGTCCACATGGACAAAGCCCTACCCTGGCCTTAAGGTTCGAAGCTTTGAGCACCGTCGGCACCGAGCCTCCCCATGAGTAAATACAACCAGATCTATAGCGATCTGCTGGCCAGCATCACGACTGAGCGCTTGGAGCGCGGCGCCCGCCTGCCTTCCGAAACCGAACTGATGGACAGCTATCAGGCCAGCCGCGGCACGGTGCGCAAGGCGATCGAGCTGCTTCAGGAACGCGGTTTTGCGCAGAAGATCCATGGCAAAGGCACCTTCGTGCTTTCGACCAATCCGATCGAATTTCAGCTCGGCGGCATCGTCAGTTTTCAAGAGACCTATCCGCGCCTCGGCAACGATGTCAGCACCGAGGTAGTCGAACTGAGCCAGATCCCGCTTGAAGGCGCGCTGCTCGAGCACATCCATGCCGAGCCCGGCAGCCTGATCACGCGGATCAAACGCGTGCGGCGGATCGATGGCAAACGGGTCATCCTCGATATCAACCACTTTGTCAGCGATGTGATTCCCGGCCTGTCCCTCGACATCGCCGAGCAGTCGATCTATGCGCATATCGAACAGACCTTGCAGTTACAGATTGCCTACGCCCAGCGCACCATTGAAGCGGTGCCGCGCAGCAAGGACGATCAACTGCACCTGGACCTCGACGGCCAGAGCCATGTGATCGTGGTCAGCAACCAGACCTTCCTCCAGGACGGTCGTCAGTTCGAGTACACCGAATCGCGGCACACCCTGGACAAGTTTTACTTCTCCGACGTGGCACGACGCTGACCCCCGCACGTTTCGAACGACAATGTGCGGTACATATGTAGTGCACTCCCCTTGAGCGAACAGGCCATGCTCGGCCTTCATTTTCTCAAGGATGGAGAAAGCATGAACGCAGCCCAGCAACCTCCTCTGCCGAGCCCGGCAGACAAAGCAGCTCTCAAGCGGATCGCCTTTACTGTCGTGCAAAACTGCCCCGGCCTGCAGGATGCAGCACGCGAAGCCGCGCGTGATCTGCTCGAAGCAAAAGGCTTGTCGAGCCTTGATCCGGATCAGGTGTATTTCCATCGTTTCAAGACAGCCCAGAGCAGCACTCGCTCGTTTACCGGGTGGGAGCACATCCGCGAAAAACCCTACGAATCGACAACGCTGACACAACTGGTGATTCATCGTTTTCGCGCCACCGACCAAGACAACGCCGATCTTCTCGATCTGTACGGCGGCTTCTATACAGAGGGTCCGCAGGGCGAAAACTTCGACGAAAAAAACCAAGTTCGCCTGCATGGCAATGAGGTCTTGAAATCGTTTTGGAGCCTCGACTTCAGTGGTCATTACAGCGCCACTCTGACGGACTTCTGGAACAGCCACGCCGATGATTTCCGCACCTTGGCCAAGTGCAATTTCCTCAGCCGCGCGGTGCAGGCGCTCGACCTTGGGCAACTCACCGGCAGTGACTTTCAATGGTTGGTCGACTCGGTAGTGGGGCCTGTCAGCTGGCCGGTAACCCTGAGCATGCTGCAAGCGAGTCACATGGCGAGCGGGGATGTATACGCCTTCGACATTGACGGGCATGTCGCCACGCAACTCCTGCGCATTGTCGATCCCGGTGGCCGGCAGATTATTTACCTGCCCGGTGAAACCAAGGCGTTCGTGGTCAAGGAGACGGCCGCAGACCTGCACTGGTGGGTGCTTGACCAAATGAACGACGCGAACCGCCGCGCGGCCTTCATGGAGCATTTTGCACTCGCCGACCGTCAGCACATGACCGAGAACGTGACCGACCTGATGAATCGGCTGGTCGGCACCTGGGGCCGGGCCGACCATCACCTGATCAACCGCACAAACCTGCTGTTGACTGATGATGCGTTCAGTTGGCTACGCGATTCGACCCGCCAGGCGATGTTCGCAGAAGCTCAGCTGTCTCTGACATCGAATGGCGATCTGCGCAAAAAACTGTGGATCGGCTACCTGAGTGCCGGCCTCAAAGCGTTTGGGCCGATGGCCACTGTCGGCTGGCCGCTGGCGCTGCCGGTGATTGGCGCCACCCTCGCGAACATGGGCCTGAATATCGATCAGGCGCAAAACGCTAAAACCAGGGCCGAGCGCAAGGCCGGCGTACTGGGTGCGGTGCTCAATGGCATCAATCTGCTGTTCAACCTTCCATTGCTCATCGGCACCGGGCCGATGCTGGAGGTGGGCGCTGAGGTCGATGCGGCTGAGGCCGCTGAAATGGCCGAGTACAGCGAATTCCTGAGCCCCTCCGTCGAAGCTGAAAACCCGACACAGATCATGGTGCCGGACGATGTCGACATTGCCGTGCCGAACCTTGATGAAACGGTGCTGGTTCCAGCACAAAAGGCTGCACCGCCACCGGTGCCCGAACGTTATCAGTGCAACGAATTGCTCGATGGCACCGCACTCGGCGAAGAGTCCGGTAAATACCAGGGTATTTACCGACTCGATACTGATCCGCCCTACGCCATTCTGATGAACGACAATCCGTACTACGTGCGTTATTTCGCTGACTCGAATGGCGCTGGCGACTGGGCAATCGTTGATCCGCAAAGGCCCAACCAGCTTGTCCACTCCTTGCCGATTCGCCTCAATGGTGCCGGTGAATGGGAGCGGATGCCGACGCTGGGACTCAAGGGTGGCGGACAATGCATGGGCAAGCAATGCACTCCCGATATCCAACTCGACACCTTCGAACCCGCAGCGCCCGAGACACCCGAGACGCCCGCGCAACCGCTGGCAGATCCGCAACCGTCGACATCGCGCCCGCCACGCGCTGTGCGCAGCGCCTACGATATCGATCCGACTGTGCGCCGCTCGATAAAGGGCTGGGCGCTGAACCTGGATGAAACCCATGCCCAAATGCAGAGCGACGGTGCTGGCGGTCTTGGCATCGAAGACCCGTTCGAGCTGTATGCAGTCGGCAAACGCCAGCTGTTGCAGCGCTCAGCCAGAAGCTTTTTCAAGAACCTACCGTGGATTACCCAGCCTGCGCGTCCGTCGATCCCCGAGATCAACCGCCTGATGCCACTGGCCGACCTCATCGACGGAGTTTTCGAAAACGCTTCAGGACTGGTGGTGGGAGCAACTCTCGACCGCATCGCCAGTATGCGTTTTCTGATTGAAAACATGCCGGCGCTGGCCCGGCATGCGAAAACGCTCTACATGCGTGGCCTGCTCAGTGACTTCGCTCAAGTGGAATTGAACCGCTACTTCACGAGCGGCGATATGTCTGCGGATTTGCACACCTACTTGAGCAGTCTCGGCACTGACCCGGGCGGGCGTTTCAACCCGATTGAACTGGTCAAGGTCGCCAGAAGCCACGGTGTTCGGCTTCAGGCCATCGACTGCGCGGCGAGCTACAAAATGAAAACACCGCTGCCCTCCGTCGACGAGCAGATGATGGGCACCTACCTGACCAACGACATCATGACGGGGGATGCTTACCTCAACAGCCCGGAAAAATGGATCGTAGTAACGGATGCTCACAACACCAACACCTTCAGAGGGCTGGCGGGCGTCAGTGAATTGAAGAGAGGGATCGGCCTGCGTATTGATGAAGTCGCAGCCGATGAAGAACTGGGTGTGGATGTCGATCCGGGCATTGAAATACCACGCGGCAGCTCTCCTGGCAGTGGCGCCAGACAAGGCAATCTGGATCTGCTTCGCGCCGACTTGCGCTTGAAAGTCCAGGCACCCGAGGTGAACTGGAGCGAGGTGACGCTGGAAAATCTGCTGCATAGGCGCGGCATGTATCTGTTCAAGAAAACCGGCGATGCCTACACCCTGATCCATCGCAGCAAGCAAGGCATGCTCCAGCGCACCGCAATCACTCGCTTGAGCGACGGCAAGTTCTCCATCCACCGACCCGCCTGGCAGCGCGTGAATGACGTCGAATTTGCCAGCCTGGAAGAGATGTCCCAGCGTCTGGTCGAGACTGGGCTGATCCTGCAAAGCCGAATCCCTGATTGAGTTTTCGGTGATAGAGAACGTCAAAAACGCAGAGGCCGCGTGAAACATGGTTTCACGCGGCCTCTTGATCTGCCTGCCGTCACGCCATCAAGGCGTGCGCGGGATCACTCCCACTCAATGGTCGCCGGCGGCTTGCTCGACACGTCGTAAGTGACGCGCGAAATGCCTTCGATTTCATTGATGATGCGGCCGGAGACGGTTTCCAGCAATTCGTAAGGCAGGTGTGCCCAACGTGCGGTCATGAAGTCGATGGTTTCTACGGCACGCAGGGCGACAACCCAGGCGTAACGACGGCCATCGCCAACAACGCCAACCGACTTCACTGGCTGGAACACGACGAATGCCTGGCTGACCTTGTGGTACCAGTCGGCTTTGCGCAGTTCTTCGATGAAGATGTGGTCAGCACGACGCAGCAGGTCGGCGTATTCCTTTTTCACTTCACCGAGGATGCGCACGCCCAGGCCCGGGCCCGGGAACGGGTGACGGTAGACCATGTCGTACGGCAGACCCAGTTCCAGGCCCAGACGACGGACTTCGTCCTTGAACAGTTCGCGCAGTGGCTCGACCAGTTTCAGGTTCATCTCTTCCGGCAGGCCGCCCACGTTGTGGTGCGACTTGATCACGTGGGCCTTGCCGCTTTTCGCGCCAGCCGACTCGATCACGTCCGGGTAGATGGTGCCCTGAGCGAGGTACTTGATGTTGTCCAGTTTGTTCGATTGGGCATCGAAGACGTCGATGAAGGTGCGACCGATGATCTTGCGCTTCTTCTCCGGATCGGCTTCGCCGGCCAGGTTGTTCAGGAACTGCTCTTCAGCGTTGGCGCGGATCACTTTGACGCCCATGTTCTCGGCGAACATGGCCATCACTTGCTCGCCTTCGTGCAGACGCAGCAGGCCATTGTCGACGAAGACGCAGGTCAGTTGGTCGCCGATGGCTTTGTGCAGCAGCGCAGCAACTACCGAGGAGTCAACGCCGCCGGACAGACCCAGCAGCACGTTGTCGGTGCCGACCTGTGCGCGGATGTTGGCGATGGCGTCTTCAGCGATCTTCGACGGGGTCCACAGGGCTTCACAGCCGCAGATGTCGAGGACGAAGCGCGACAGGATGCGACCGCCCTGCTTGGTGTGGGTTACTTCCGGGTGGAACTGCACGCCGTAGTAGCCACGGTCGTCGTTGAACATACCGGCGATCGGGCAGCTCGGGGTGCTGGCCAGAATGTGGAAGTCTTCCGGCATCTTGGTGACCTTGTCACCGTGGCTCATCCATACGTCGAGGCCGAACAGGCCGTCAGCGTCGATGTGGTCTTCGATGCCGTCGAGCAGGCGGCTCTTGCCGACCACGTCAACACGGGCGTAACCGAACTCACGCAGTTCGGAACCTTCAACCTTGCCGCCCAGTTGCTCGGCCATGGTCTGCATGCCGTAGCAGATACCGAAGACCGGTACGCCCAGGTCGAACACTGCCTGCGGGCAACGCGGGCTGTCGGCGACGTGCACGGACTCGGGGCCGCCGGCGAGGATGACGCCTTTAGGAGCGAATTCGCGGATCGCATCTTCGTCCATGTCGAACGGGTGCAGTTCGCAGTACACACCGATTTCGCGCACCCGGCGGGCAATCAGTTGGGTGTATTGCGAGCCGAAGTCGAGGATCAGGATGCGGTGAGCGTGAATATCGAGGGCCATGATTCAGTCTCGTCTAAGTCGTTCAGAAACAGTCGTGATTCAGAAACAACTCGGGGCTGAATCAAACAGCCCCGGTTGCTTACTTTATTGCTTGAAGGCTCAACCTACGCGGTAGTTTGGCGCTTCTTTGGTGATCTGCACGTCATGGACGTGGGATTCGGCCATACCAGCGCCGGTGATCCGCACGAACTCAGGCTTGGTGCGCATTTCTTCGATGTTGGCGCTACCGGTGTAGCCCATCGAAGAACGCAGACCGCCCATCAACTGGTGAATGATCGCGCTCAGGGTGCCTTTGTAAGGAACACGGCCTTCGATGCCTTCCGGAACAAGTTTCTCGGCGCCTGCCGAGGAGTCCTGGAAGTAGCGGTCGGAAGAGCCTTGTGCCTGGGACATGGCGCCCAGCGAACCCATGCCGCGATACGCCTTGTACGAACGGCCCTGGAACAGTTCGATTTCGCCCGGCGCTTCTTCAGTACCGGCGAACATCGAGCCCATCATCACGCAGGAAGCACCGGCAACGATGGCCTTGGACAGGTCACCGGAGAAACGGATGCCGCCGTCGGCGATCAACGGAACGCCAGTGCCTTCGAGGGCAGCGGCAACGTTGGCGATGGCACTGATTTGCGGGACGCCGACACCGGCGACGATACGGGTGGTGCAGATCGAGCCAGGGCCGATACCGACCTTGACTGCGTCAGCGCCTGCTTCGGCCAGAGCCTTGGCAGCAGCGCCGGTGGCGATGTTGCCGCCGATCACCTGCACTTCAGGGAAATTCTCTTTGACCCAGCGAACACGGTCGATCACGCCTTTGGAGTGACCGTGCGCGGTATCGACTACCACGACGTCAACGCCAGCATTGACCAGAGCGGCAACGCGGTCACCGGTGTCTTTACCGGTGCCGACAGCGGCGCCCACGCGCAGACGACCTTGATCGTCCTTGCTGGCCAGCGGGTAGGCTTTGGCTTTTTCGATATCGTTGACGGTCATCATGCCTTTGAGGGCGAATTTGTCGTCAACGATCAGCACACGCTCGATGCGGTGCTTGTGCAGCAGTTCGCGTGCTTCGTCTTTGCTCGCGCCTTCCTTGATCGTGACCAGACGCTCTTTGGGCGTCATCACTTCACGGACGGTGGCTTCCAGACGGCTTTCGAAACGCACGTCACGGGAGGTGACGATGCCGACCAGGTCGCCATCGTGCAGTACCGGAACGCCGGAAATATTGTGCATGCGGGTCAATTCGAACAGGTCACGCACCGTGGCATCAGCCTCGATGGTGATCGGATCCTTGACGACGCCGGCTTCGAACTTCTTGACCTTACGCACTTCGGCAGCTTGCTGCTCGATGGTCATGTTCTTGTGGATAATGCCGATGCCACCTTCCTGAGCCATGGCGATTGCCAAACGGGCTTCAGTGACGGTGTCCATTGCAGCAGAAACCAGAGGAATGTTCAGTTCGATGCCACGGGTAAGGCGGGTCTTGAGACTGACTTCGTTAGGAAGCACCTCGGAATAACCAGGCACTAGGAGAATGTCGTCGAATGTCAGAGCTTCTTGGCTGATACGCAGCATCGCGGGGGCTCCCGAGCGGGAAAATGGAAGCGCGCCATTATAGTCAGACACCCCCTGCTGTTCAATGTAAAACTCAGCTTAATATCAATGTTGCTGATATACGGAGATCCCCGGCCCTACAGCTCCACCTTGACCCAAGAGACAGGTTGATCGAGCCAATCAGCAAACTCATCGATAAAGCTTTGCTTGAAGCCCGCCTCCAGCCAGTTGTTGAAGATGAAACCGAGGTTGGAAAACGCACATTCCTGCAAAAACAGAAAACCGTTGATGTCATCTTCATGCCCGCATTCCGGGCAAGTGAAGTTATCGGTGCGGCCCGGGAACCAGTCTTCGAGGCTTTCGAACAGGGCTTCGCCGACTTCACGACGGCACTCGGCGCAACCGGCCTCTTCGAGAAAGCCCTTCGCCGGGGTGTAGATGCAACGCTTGGTGACGATCTCCAGGCCGTTGATCGGCTCACCGAATGGCAACGCTTGCGGGTGCAGGACCACGGCCCTCGCGCCGTCGGCGATCGCGTAAGCCATGCGATTGCCGGTGCGGCCACAGGTGCTCAGCTCTTCTTTGATGATGTTCTTGCGCACCAGCCAGCGCAGAATCGCCCGGGCCCGGGGTTCGTGGACCGGCAGGGTGGAGATTTTCGGGACGATGATGCTTTGCGAATTCATGGAAAGTCCTGCGGTGTGGCTTCTGACGCCTTCGCGAGCAGGCTCGCTCCCACATTGGTATGCGCTACCTGTGGGAGCGAGCTTGCTCGCGAAGAGGCCCTTAAAGCCGGCAGCTTAATCCCTGACGAAATCCGGTCAAGTGCTGAGGTAACGCCCGATCAGCGCAAGCCCGCTCGCCAGTACCAGCCACGTCACCAGCCGCACGAACGCCTCGCGTGACAAACGCATGGTCAACCGCCGCCCGATCCACAACCCCAACGCCATGGCCGGCAACAGACACAGCGCCAGCATCAACAAGGGTAGCTCGGCATACACACCAGCGATGGCGAACAGGCTCAAGCGCACCACCGTGCTGCAACTGATCAGCGCACTTTGCGTGGCCCTGGCGGCCTCTTTCGGCAGACGGCTGTTGAGATAAATCGCATATAAAAAGCCGCCACTGCCAAACAACGCCCCGAACAATCCACCCACAGTCCCCATCGGCACTGCCCACGCCGCCGCCAACTGCGCTGGCCGCGCTTTCACCCACAGGCTGTAAATCGCGTAAACGCTGATAAACAGCCCCATCAGCAACAGCAACACATCGGATTTGAGGTTGAGCAGAAAAATCACCCCTAACGTGCAACCCACCGCCATGCATGGCAGCAGCCGCAACAACTCCGGTTTCGCCACATCGCGCCGTGACGGCAGCAGATTGCCGAACGCTGCGACAAAGTCCAGCAACACCAGCAACGGCACAATTTTCGACAACGGCATGAACAGAATCAAAATCGGCCCCGCCACCAGTGCCGTGCCGAATCCGGCAATGCCGAACACGATGTAAGCCAAGGCGATGCCCAGCCCGATCACCGCCCAACCACCGGCCCCCCACGACCACTCACTCAATAACCCCACCACGCTCATCGATGCGCTTCCTTAATAAGCCTGAGATGACTTTAGCCAGCCCGGTGTCTTGCGACTAATATCTTCAAAGCCACCGACTCATCTCAAAAAGGCATTACTTGTGCTTTCGACTCGTCAATTGCGCTATTTCGTGGAAATCGCTGAATGCGGCAGCTTCAGTGCGGCGGCCGAGCGTCTGTTTATCGCGCAATCGGCGCTGAGCCGGCAAATCAAGGACATGGAAACGCGTCTGCAAACGCCGTTATTCGAACGCACGGCGCGCCAGCCCAGACTGACCGCGGCGGGCGAAGCGTTTCTGCCGCGGGCACGCAATCTGCTCAATGAACTTAGCAAAGCCAGCGCCATGACCACTGAGGTCGGCAATGGTCAGCTCGGCACCTTGCGCCTCAGCCATTCCAGCACCGTGTCGATCAGCGGTCGTTTGCTCAGTGACATCGGCGCTTATCTGCAGCAACAACCCGGTGTATCGCTGGACATCGGCAAGTTGTCTTCCGAGGCGCAACTGGAAGAATTGGCCGAGGGCCGACTCGATATCGGCCTGCTGCGCCTGCCAGTGTTGCGTCAGCGTGAAGGGATTCAGATTGTGCCGCTGTTCACTGAGCGATTGCTGCTGGCGGTTCCGATGGATCATCGGTTGGCCGCCGCTGAGCGTGTCGACCTGGCACAGTTGAAGGACGAAGCGTTCATCTCGATCCCGCACCCACAACGTGGCGGCCTGAGTTATCTGTGTGCCGATCTGTGCATGCGTCAGGGTTTCTTCCCCAAAGCTGCGCGGGTGATGTCGCGCAAAACCACGCAGTTACAGTTGATTCAGGCCGGGTTCGGCATCGCCCTGCTGCCGGAATCGATGCAGGACATTGCGCCGAGCGGCGTGCGCTTTCTGCCGCTGACCGATCCCGATTGCCAAAGCACCGTCGCCCTCGCCTATCGCCAGAATCCCACACCCCTGATTCACCACTTCATCGAAACCTTCCCCCCCCCTTGTAGGAGTGAGCCTGCTCGCGATAGCGGTTGAAAATTCAACCTATCCTGCGACTGACACACCGCTATCGCGAGCAGGCTCACTCCTACAGGGGACTTGTGGTGATTCAACGGCAAATGCCTTTAAACTGCGCCCCATGATTAAAGATCCCTTTGCAAGACTTGGCCTGGACCGTGAAGTCCTGACCGTCAGCCAGCTCAACGGCCGCGCGCGGGTGTTGCTTGAAGACGTGTTCAGCAACATCTGGGTCGAAGGCGAAATCTCCAACCTCGCCCGCCCGGCGTCCGGCCACATTTATTTCACTCTCAAGGACAGCGGCGCGCAGGTGCGTTGCGCGCTGTTTCGGCAGAACGCCGCGCGGGTTCGTCAGGCATTGAAGGATGGCCTGGCCGTCAAAGTGCGCGGCAAGGTTTCGTTGTTCGAGGGTCGTGGCGATTATCAGTTGATTCTCGACACCGTCGAACCTGCCGGTGACGGCGCGCTGCGCCTGGCCTTCGATGCGCTGAAAGAAAAGCTCAGCGCCGAAGGTCTGTTCAGCGCCGAACGCAAAGTGCCGCTGCCGGCGCATCCGCAACGCATCGGCATCATCAGCTCGCCGACCGGCGCGGTGATTCGCGACATCATCAGCGTGTTCCGCCGCCGTGCGCCGCAAGTGCAACTGACGTTGATCCCGACGGCTGTGCAGGGCCGTGAAGCCACCGCGCAAATCGTCCGCGCGTTGAAAATGGCCGATGCCCGTGGCTTCGATGCGCTGATCCTCGCCCGTGGCGGCGGCTCGCTGGAAGACCTCTGGTGTTTCAACGAAGAAGCCGTGGCCCGTGCCGTTGAGGCCTGCGTGACGCCGATTGTCAGCGCTGTCGGCCATGAAACCGATGTGTCGATCAGCGATTTTGTTGCCGACGTCCGTGCGCCAACGCCGTCCGCTGCCGCCGAATTACTCGCACCCGATTCCAGCCATCTGATCCGCCAGGTCGAAAGCCTGCATCGCCGTTTGGTGATGCGCATGCGTGACCGCTTGATGCGTGATCGCCTGCGCCTGGAAGGCATGGCCCGTCGCCTGCGCCATCCCGGCGAACGGCTGCGCCAGCAGGCTCAGCGTCTGGACGATCTGGACATGCGCATGCGCCGGGCGTTCGAGCGCCATCTCAATACCCGCCGCGAACGCTTGATCCGCCTGGAGACGCGCCTCGCCGGCCAGCATCCGGGACGGCAATTGGCGATGTTGCGCCAGCGTCTCGACAGCCTTGCCGAACGCCTGCCCCGCGCCATGCGTGAAGGCCTGAAAAACCGTCGTCTGCAACTGCACAGCCAGATGCAGACGCTGCACGTGGTCAGCCCGTTGGCAACGCTCGGTCGTGGCTACAGCATTCTGCTCGATGAGCGTGGCCACGCAATCCGCAACGCCGCCCAGACCCACACAGGCCAGCGCCTGAAAGCCAAACTCGGCGAAGGCGAACTGCAAGTGCGCGTCGAGGACAATCACCTGACGCCCGTCACCCTCTCATTACTGGACTGATCCATGCCGCGTTTTCTGGCTCCACTGTTTTTGCTCTGTCTGACCTTCAATGCCCACGCCGACAGTTACATCACCCGGCTGCTGAACAAACCGGTGCCGGGCGGCGTCGCGGTGGTTGATCTGGGCGCGGCTGCACAGGCGCCGAAAGCCACGTATCAGGGCAAACCGGTGCTGGTGGTAAAAGAGCAGAACAACTGGCTGGCAATTGTCGGCGTGCCGTTGACGGTGAAGCCGGGCGCGCAGCAGATCAGCAGTGGCGGGCGCAATCTGCCGTTCACCGTGGGCAACAAAAAATACCCCGAACAGCGCATTACTCTGAAGAACAAGCAGCAAGTAAACCCGGATCAGTCGAACCTCAAGCGCATCGAAGGCGAACTGGCCGAGCAGATCAAGGCCTACCGCAGCTTCAGCCCGAACACGCCGAGCAATCTGCTGCTGGACAAACCGGTAAACGGGCCGCTGTCGAGCAAGTTTGGCGTGCGTCGATTCTTTAATGGTGAGGAACGCAATCCCCACGCGGGCCTCGACTTTGCAGTGCCGGCGGGTACGCCGATCAAGACCCCGGCGGCGGGCAAGGTGATCCTCACCGGCAACTACTTCTTCAACGGCAACACGGTGTTTGTCGACCATGGACAGGGCTTTATCAGCATGTTCTGCCATATGTCGAAGATTGATGTGAAAGTCGGCGATCAACTGGCGCGGGGCGCGGTGGTCGGCAAGGTTGGCATGACCGGCCGCGCGACCGGACCGCATATGCACTGGAATGTCAGCCTGAATGATGCGCGGGTGGATCCGGCGATTTTCATTGGCGCATTTCAGCCTTGAATATGTATTGAGGCGATCGGCCTCTTCGCGAGCAGGCTCGCTCCCACACTGGATCTTATTCACAACACAGATCCCCTGTGGGAGCGAGCCTGCTCGCGAAGGCGGCCTGTCCAACCCACAAATACCACTGACACTTAACCAACATCAATTGCGCCCCAATCTAACCTCACGCAAACTTCAGAAAGATCCGCTGACTTACTCGCAATAAAATCCCGCAAAAACCCGCTTTCCGAGTATTCCTCTCAATTTTTTCCGACTGCTTGCCATCCTCTCCCCTCGCGGTTAGGGTTGAAGGCATGAAAACCTCTCACACCCTCATTCAGCTTCGCCAGCACCGCAGCCTGTGCCTCGTCAGTGCACGACTGCCAGGCTGAATCGCGGCACCTCGTCCCACGCTTTTCCAAGAACATTCGTTCCACCGGCAGGCCGCCTCTTTTCGGCCCAGACAATAAGGAATTTCCCGATGAGCATGCTCAAAGATCCGTCTTCGAAATACCGCGCGTTTCCCGTCATCAACCTGCCGGATCGCACCTGGCCGTCGAAAACCATCGACACCGCGCCGATCTGGTGCAGCTCCGACCTGCGTGACGGCAACCAGTCGCTGATCGAACCGATGGACGCGGTAAAGAAGCTGCGCTTCTGGAAAACCCTCGTGCAGGTCGGTGTGAAAGAAATCGAAGCGTCGTTCCCGGCGGCTTCGCAAACCGACTTCGACTTCGTGCGCACCCTGATCGAAGAAGGCCACATCCCGGACGACACCACCATTCAGGTGCTGACCCAGGGCCGTGAAGACCTGATCGAGCGCACTTTCGAATCCTTGCGCGGTGCGAAGAAAGCCATCGTTCACTTGTACAACGCTACCTCGCCTTCTTTCCGTCGCATCGTCTTCAACCAGGACAAGGACGGCATCAAGGCCATCGCTGTGAACGCGGCCAAGCTGTTCGTCAAATACGCCGCAATGCAGCCGGGCACCGAGTGGACTTTCGAATACTCGCCGGAAACCTTCAGCGCCACCGAGCTGGAGTTCGCCAAGGAAGTCTGTGATGCGGTGATTGAGGTCTGGAACCCGACGCCTGAGCACAAGATGATCCTCAACCTGCCCGCCACCGTTGAGTGCGCGACGCCGAATATCTACGCCGACCAGATCGAGTGGTTCGGCCGCAACATCAACCGTCGTGACAGCGTGATCATCAGCCTGCACACCCACAACGACCGTGGCACTGGCGTTGCGGCTACCGAACTGGGCCTGATGGCGGGTGCCGATCGCGTCGAAGGCTGCCTGTTCGGCAACGGCGAGCGTACCGGTAACGTCGACCTCGTCACCGTCGCACTGAACATGTACACCCAGGGTCTCGACCCGCAGCTGGACTTCTCCGACATCGACGGCGTGCGCAAAGTCGTCGAAGAGTGCAATCAGATTCAGGTTCACCCACGTCACCCGTACGTTGGCGACCTGGTGCACACCGCGTTCTCCGGCTCGCACCAGGACGCAATCCGCAAAGGCTTCTCCCAGCAGAAACCCGATGCACTGTGGGAAGTGCCGTACTTGCCGATCGACCCGGCCGACATTGGCCGCAGCTACGAGGCGGTGATTCGCGTCAACAGCCAGTCGGGCAAGGGCGGCATCGCTTACTTGCTGGAGCAGGAATACGGCATCAGCCTGCCACGTCGCATGCAGATCGAATTCAGCCAGGTGGTGCAGCGTGAAACCGACCGTCTCGGCCTGGAAATGACTGCCAAGCAAATCCACTCGCTGTTGATCAGCGAATACCTGCAAGCCAACACCCCGTACGCGCTGGTCAGCCATCGCCTGCAGGAAGAAAACGGCAACAGCAACGTCGAAGTGGAAGTGGCGAGCAAAGGTCAGGGCGAAACCAACCTGCACTGGCGCGGCAAGGGCAACGGTGCGCTGGAAGCACTGGTCGCCGGCCTGCCGGTTCCGGTGGAGATCATGGACTACAACGAACACGCGATCGGCGCGGGCACCAACGCCAAAGCAGCGGCGTACATCGAGCTGCGTGTGAATGGCGAGCGTGCGGTGCACGGCGTGGGCATTGATGAAAACATCACCACGGCCAGCTTCAAGGCCCTGTTCAGCGCGCTGAACCGCTCGCTGAGCCAGCCTGAGGCGAAAGCGGCGTAAGTCATCGCTGAAATGCAAAAGGCCCCGGCGTTTGAACTCCGGGGCCTTTTTTGCCTGCGATCGTTCCCACGCTCTGCGTGGGAATGCCTCAAGGGACGCTCTGCGTCCAGTGACGCGGAGCGTCACGGGCTGCATTCCCACGCAGAGCGTGGGAACGATCAGTTACCTCAGGTGAACTCGAAGGTGTCGGCATCCAGATTCGCCGGGAAACGCTCGCGATACGCCGCCAGTGGCGCCGCCTCAAGCACGACCTTGAACACCCCGTCGGCCTCCCCCGCCGCCAGCAAGGTTTCACCCTGGAAATCCAGCACCTGACTGTCTCCGGTATACGCGAAACCCTTGCCGTCGGTACCAACACGATTCACCGCCGCCACATAGCAAAGGTTCTCGATCGCCCGAGCAGGCAACAGTCGGTTCCAGTGCAACCGTCGCGCACCCGGCCAATTCGCCGTGTACAGCAGCAGATCCGTATCTTGCGCATCGCGGCTCCACACCGGAAAACGCAGGTCGTAACAAATCAGCGGGCGGATCCGCCAGCCCTTGAGTTCGAACTGCACCTGGCGTTCGCCGGGAGTGTAGTGGTTGTGCTCACCGGCCATGCGGAACAGGTGGCGCTTGTCGTAGTGCAGCACTTCGCCGTCCGGCCGTGCCCATAGCAAGCGATTGCGATGACTGCCGTCAGCCGCCTGAATGATCACACTGCCGGTGATCACTGCATCGAGCTTCGCCGCCTGAACCCGTAGCCATTTGTGCGTCGGACCGTTCTCGGCTTCGGCGAGGGTTTCCGACTCCATGGAAAAACCGGTGGTGAACATCTCCGGCAGGATGATCAGATCAGCGCCCTGCGCCTGCTCCAGCAACTGCTCGAAATGCTCGAAATTGGCCTGACGGTCATGCCAGGCCAGGCTGGTCTGGATCAGCGCCAGGTTCAGATCGGGTAACGCACTCAGATCACGCATAGTTTTGCCGCCGCTTCGCGCAGCGTCTCCTCGCGTTTGGCAAAGCACAGGCGCACCAGGCGCTGGCCTTCGGGTGGGCTTTGATAGAAGACCGACACTGGAATACTCGCCACGCCGTGTTCGCGGGTCATCCACATGGCCATCTCGACGTCATTCAGGTCGGGGCGGATCTGCGAGTAATCCACCAACTGAAAATAAGTGCCGGCGACACGGCTGAAAGTGAAGCGCGACGGCGCCAGCAGATCGCAGAACAGATCGCGTTTGGCCTGATAGAAAGCAGGCAGCTCTTCGACGTGTTCGGGATGCTCGGCCATGTAATCGGCCAGCGCGTATTGCAGCGGTGTGACGCCGCAGAAACTGACGTACTGGTGCACCTTGCGCAACTCGGCCGTCAGCGCTGGCGGCGCGACGACGTAGCCGGTTTTCCAACCAGTGACGTGATAGGTCTTGCCGAACGAGCTGACCACGAACGCGCGCTGATACAGTTCTTCATGGGCGAGCACGCTGACGTGCGGCACGCCGTCAAACACCAGGTGTTCATAGACTTCGTCGCTGATCAGGTAGATGTCGCGATCACGGATCAGCGCCGCCAGTTGATCCAGCTCCGCACGGCTGATCAGTGCACCGCTCGGGTTATGCGGGGTATTGATGACGATCATTTTCGTGCGCGGGCTCAGGGCCGCAGCGAGCTGGTCGAAATCGATGGAGAAGTCGTCCGGGTTCAACTGCACATGCACGCAACGACCGCCCGCCAACTCCGTGGCCGGCTCGTAGCTGTCGTAGCACGGATCGAACACGATGACTTCGTCGCCGCTGTGGATAACCGCTTGAATCGCACAGAAGATCGCCTGGGTCGCGCCCGGCGTCACGGTCACTTCGTTGTCGGCATTGACCTGCACGCCATAGCTGCGAGCGATTTTCGCCGCAATCTGCTCGCGCAGCGCCGGCAGCCCGGTCATCGGCGAATACTGGTTGTGGCCACTGGCAATGTGCCGACCGACCGCATCGCGCAACGACTGCGGGCCGTCAAAATCAGGAAAACCCTGGGACAGGTTGATCGCGCCGGTTTGCGCGGCGAGCTGAGACATCTGCGTGAAAATAGTGATGCCGACATTCGGCAGCTTACTGGTGATCATCGGGGGTTCCCTGCTCAACACCCGGCTCTGACGACGGCGCGGGAGAGCCCGAGGATAGCCCATCCGCCGCCCATAAAAAAAGGGCGCCGGATGGCACCCTTCTCTCATGTTGATCGTTCCCACGCTCTGCGTGGGCATGCAGCCTTGGACGCTCTGCGTCCACCGCTTATATGACGCAGAGCGTCACGGGATACATTCCCACGCGGAGCATGGGAACGATCAGCGAGCCGCGACCTTATTTCTTGTCGCGGCGCTTCTTGTCGGCTTTCTTGTGGTGCGACATCAAGCGACGCTTCTTGTTGACCTGGCGGTCGGTCAGCGTGGTCTTGTTGCCTTCGTACGGGTTCTCGCCGCCCTTGAACTCGATGCGGATCGGCGTACCGACCAGCTTCAGCACACGACGGTAAGTGTTCTCCAGATAGCGCACATACGACTTCGGCACTTTCTCGATCTGGTTACCGTGGATCACGATGATCGGCGGGTTGGCACCACCCAAGTGGGCATAACGCAGCTTGATCCGGCGGTTGTTGACCATCGGTGGCGCGTGCTCGCCAACGGCGTCTTCGAGAATCTGGGTCAGACGGTTGGTCGGCCAGCGGGTGACCGCCGACTTGAACGAGTTCTGCACGGAAGCGTAGAGGTTGCCCACGCCAGTGCCGTGCAGTGCCGAGATGAAGTGGATGTCGGCGTAATCAACGAAGAACAGACGACGCTGCAGTTCGACCTTCACATAGTCGCGCTCGCTCGGCGTCATGCCGTCCCACTTGTTGATCGCGATGACCAGCGCACGACCCGACTCGATGGCAAAACCGAGCAGGTTGAGGTCGTGATCGACCACGCCTTCGCGCGCATCCATCACGAAGATCACTACGTTGGCGTCTTTGATCGCCTGCAGGGTTTTGACCACGGAGAATTTTTCAACTTCTTCGTGGATCTTGCCGCGCTTGCGCACACCAGCGGTGTCGATCAGCGTGTACTTCTCTTCATTGCGTTCGAACGGAATGTAGATACTGTCGCGCGTGGTGCCGGGTTGGTCATAGACGATAACCCGGTCTTCACCAAGCATGCGGTTGACCAGCGTCGATTTGCCGACGTTCGGACGGCCGATGATGGCGATCTTGATCCCGTCTTTTTCGCTTGGGCCAGGAATGCGCTTGGCTTCCTCGCCTTCGGCAACGATCTCTTCTTCGCCTTCTTCCGGCTCTTCTGCGTCTTTGGGGAAATCACCCAAGGCGATTTCCAGCATCTGCGTGATGCCACGGCCGTGAGCACCGGCGATCGGGATCGCGTGGCCCATGCCCAACGGAGCGAACTCAGCGCGGGCCATTTCCGGGTCGATGTTGTCGACCTTGTTGGCGACCACGTAGGAACGCTTGTTACGTTTGCGCAGGTGTTCGGCGATCATCTGGTCGGCGGCGGTGAAACCAGCCTTGGCATCTACCAGGAACAGCACAACATCCGCTTCTTCAATGGCCAGCAGCGACTGCTCGGCCATTTTTTCGTCCATACCGTGCTCGTCACCGGAGATACCACCGGTGTCGACCAGAATGTAGGAACGCCCTTGCCACTTGGCCTCACCGTACTGGCGATCACGGGTCAGACCGGACAAGTCGCCGACGATGGCGTCACGAGTCCTGGTCAGGCGGTTGAACAAGGTGGACTTGCCGACGTTCGGTCGGCCCACCAGGGCGATTACGGGAACCATGCGGCTCTCCACTTCGTTATTTCAGAAAATACAAAAGCCGCTGCGAGGCAGCGGCTGGTGCTCGGGGCAACACTGTGGGTGTTCTCTGTGGGAGCGAGTCTGCTCGCGAAAAACGCCAAGGCACCGCGTTTATTCAGGCCGTCTGCGTAATCGTTGACGCCCATCGCGAGCAGGCTCGCTCCCACATTCATACTCACAAGTGAAGCTGCCTGGGGGTGTTAACCCCAAGCATAGTTGTTACTTGATGGTCAGGGCTTCCAGTTTGCCGCTGTTGCCATATACATAAATCGTGTCACCCACCACCAGCGGACGGGCACGCAGGCCGTCGCTGTCGATGCGCTCACGGCCGACGAAACGACCGTCAACCTGACTCAGCAGGTGCAGATAACCTTCCAGGTCACCCACTGCAACATAGCTGGAGAACACTTCCGGAGCCGACAGTTGACGGCGAGCCAGCGAATCGTTGCTCCACAATGCAGTGGTGGAACGCTCGTCGACGCCTTCAACGGTGCCCGAAGACAGGCTCACGTAAACGCTGCCGAAACCCTGAGCGATACCGGCATAGCTCGACGCATCGCGCTGCCAGAGTTGACGACCGCTTTCCAGGTCCAGTGCCGCAACGCGACCCTGGTAGCTGGCAACGTACAGGGTGCCGCCGGACAGCAGCAGACCGCCGTCGATGTCGACCACGCGCTCCAGTTCCGAACGACCTTGTGGAATCGCAATGCGTTGTTCCCACACCGGCACGCCGTTGGAAATGTCCAGAGCAACCACTTTACCGGTCGACAGACCAGCCACCGCGAGGCGGTTGGTCACCAACGGGGCACTGGTGCCACGCAGGGTCAGTACGGCCGGGGTGCTGTCATACACCCAGCGCTGGGTACCGGTGGAGGCATCCAGGCCGATCAGACGATCGTCCTGAGTCTGCACCACTACGACGTCACCGTTGTTAGCCGGCGGCGCGAGGACTTCGCTGTTTACGCGAGCACGCCACTTCTCTTCACCGTTGCTGGTGTCCAGAGCGACGACTTCGCCACGCAGGGTGCCGATCAGCACCAGACCATAACCAACGCCGACAGCGCCGGAGACGGGCAGCTCAAGATCCTGCTTCCATTTCACGTCGCCATTGCCGCGATCCATGGCCATCACCACGCCGGTCACATCAGCGGCGTAGATGGTGTCACCGTCGATCGCCGGCACCAGCATGTTGTAGGTTTCGCCCTGACCGTCACCGATCGAACGACTCCACTGCTTGTGCAGAACCACTTCTTCTTTGAAGTCGGTCAGTTCGGCCGGTGGCAATTCTTTTTTGCTGTTGCTGCTGCAACCCGCGGCCAGAAGGGCCAGAGCCAGCAATGCTGCATGCTTCCAACGGATCACGTCACGCATCCCCTTTGGCCAGGTCGTCGAGCTTGATTTGAAGGCCACCGACCGCCGCTTCATCCGACAGTGCCGCCTTGGCTTTTTGATACGCCTTGTTCGCGTCATCGGTACGGCCCAGCTGCACCAGCAGGTCGCCCTTGAGTTCTTCGCGAGTGGCAAGGAACGCTTTGTCGGCATCGCCGTCGAGCAGTTTCAGGCCGTCTTCAGCCTTGTTCTGCGCGCCAAGCACCTGCGCCAGACGCTGACGGGCGATTTCGCCCAGCGCCGGGTTGGCCGGTTTGTCGACGATGGCTTTCAGCTCGGTCGCGGCGTCATCCAGCTTGCCGCTGTCGACCGCCACTTTGGCCACGAACAGGCTGCCGTACTGCGCGTAGGCAGAACCGCCGAATTCGCTGTTGAGCTTGCCGGCCAGGTCCGCAACGCGGGCCGCATCAGGCTTGCCGTCAGGCGTCAGCGTGGTTTCCAGCAATTGCTGATAGAGCACCGAGGCGCCTTGCGACTGGTTGCTCTGATACTTGTGATAAGCCTGCCAGCCGAACACGATGACCAGCGCCAACAGGCCGCCGGTGACCAGAGGTTTGCCGTTGCGTGTCCACCAGTCCTTCAAATCCGCCAACTGTTCGTCTTCGGTACTCGACACCCCAATACTCCTTAATCGCTAAATCGGCTGTTTGGACAGCTTCAACCCTGCACGACGCAGGTGGCCAGGTGAGCGGCGAGCGCATCCCAGGCAATGCTTTGTTGTTCGCCCTGGCCACGCAGGGGTTTGAAACCTACCACTTGCTGGGCCATTTCGTCGTCACCGAGGATCAGTGCGTACAGCGCACCGCTCTTGTCGGCCTTCTTGAACTGGCTTTTGAAGCTGCCGGCGCCGGCATTGACTTGCAGACGCAGGTTTGGAAGTTGATCGCGAACCCGTTCAGCCAGAGCCAGACCGGCCAGCTCGGCTTCTTCACCGAAGGCGCAGAGGTAGACATCGACCTGACGGGAGATTTCTTCCGGAATCTGCTCAAGGGTTTCCAGCATCAAAACCAGACGCTCGATGCCCATGGCGAAACCAACGCCAGTGGTCGGCTTGCCGCCCATCTGCTCGACCAGACCGTCGTAACGGCCACCGGCGCAGACAGTGCCTTGGGCGCCGAGCTTGTCGGTGACCCATTCGAAAACGGTTTTGCTGTAGTAATCGAGGCCGCGAACCAGTTTCGGGTTGAGCACGTACGGAATGCCAACGGCATCCAGGCGCGCTTTCAAACCTTCGAAGTGTGCACGAGACTCGTCATCGAGGTAGTCGGCCATCTTCGGCGCATCAACCAGCACCGCTTGAGTGTCGGCATTTTTCGTGTCGAGCACGCGCAGCGGGTTGGTTTTCAGACGACGCTGGCTGTCTTCGTCGAGCTTGTCGTGGTGCGCCGAGAGGTACTCGACCAGCGCTTCACGATAGCGACCACGGGACTCGCTGGTACCCAGACTGTTGAGCTCGAGCTTGACCGCATCACGGATACCCAACTCGCCCCACAGGCGCCAGGTCATGGTTATCAGCTCGGCGTCGATGTCCGGACCGTCGAGGTTGAACACTTCCAGACCGATCTGGTGGAACTGGCGATAACGGCCTTTCTGCGGACGCTCGTGGCGGAACATCGGGCCGATGTACCAGAGTTTCTGTACCTGGCCACCGCCGGTGATGCCGTGCTCAAGCACAGCACGCACGCACGCCGCGGTGCCTTCCGGACGCAAGGTCAGGGAGTCGCCGTTGCGGTCTTCAAAGGTGTACATCTCTTTTTCGACGATGTCGGTCACTTCACCGATCGAGCGTTTGAACAGCTCGGTGAACTCGACGATCGGCATACGGATCTGCTTGTAACCGTAGTTATCCAGCAGACGCGCAACGGTGCCCTCGAAATAACGCCACAGCGGGGTCTGTTCGGGCAGGATGTCGTTCATGCCACGAATGGCTTGCAGAGACTTGCTCACTTTAAATCCTTAAATTCGTTCGGCGCTTCAGTCAGGCTCAGCCGCGCGCAATAACCGCAGCGTCAGCTTCGACCTTTTCGGCCGCTTTCTGGCGGATCAGCTTTTCCAGCTCGTCCACCAGATTGTCATTCGTCAGTTTCTGCGACGGCTTGCCGTCGATATAAATCAGGTTTGGCGTACCGCCGGTCAAGCCGATATGGGCTTCCTTGGCTTCGCCGGGGCCGTTGACCACGCAACCGATCACCGCGACATCCAGCGGCACCAGCAGGTCCTCAAGGCGCCCTTCCAGCTCGTTCATGGTTTTCACCACATCGAAGTTCTGCCGCGAGCAGCTCGGGCAGGCGATGAAGTTGATGCCACGGGAACGCAGATGCAAAGACTTGAGAATGTCGTAACCGACCTTCACTTCCTCGACCGGGTCGGCCGCCAACGAGATGCGGATAGTATCGCCAATCCCTTCGGCGAGCAGCATACCTAGGCCCACGGCGGATTTCACTGTGCCCGAACGCAATCCACCAGCTTCGGTGATGCCCAGGTGCAGCGGCTGAACGATTTCTTTCGCCAGCAAGCGGTAGGCTTCGACGGCCATGAACACGTCGGAGGCTTTCACGCTGACCTTGAAGTCCTGGAAGTTCAGGCGTTCGAGATGCTCAACGTGACGCAGAGCGGACTCAACCAGCGCGGCTGGCGTCGGCTCGCCATATTTCTTCTGCAGGTCTTTTTCCAGGGAACCGGCGTTGACGCCGATGCGGATCGGAATCCCGCGATCACGTGCCGCATCGACCACCGCACGAACACGATCTTCGCGACCGATGTTGCCCGGGTTGATGCGCAGGCAGTCCACACCCAATTCGGCTACGCGCAGGGCGATCTTGTAGTCGAAGTGGATGTCGGCAACCAACGGCACTTTGACCAGTTGCTTGATCTTGCCAAACGCCTCGGCGGCGTCCATGTCCGGTACCGAAACGCGAACGATGTCGACGCCGGCGGCTTCCAGACGATTGATTTGCGCAACAGTGGCGGCAACGTCATTGGTGTCGCTGTTGGTCATGCTCTGCACCGCGATCGGCGCATCGCCGCCCACCGGTACGTTGCCGACCCAGATCTTGCGCGAAACGCGACGTTTGATTGGAGATTCGCCGTGCATGACTTATTGACCCAACTTCAGGCGAGCAGTCTCGCCACTGGTGAACGGAGCGATATCGACCGGTTGGCCGTTGTAGCTGACCTGTGCGGCGCGAGCTACGCCCAGACGTACGTTAAGCGGCGGCTTGCCGGAAACGGTGACGCTATCGCCTTTATGCTTCAGACCACTGAAAATCACTTTGCCACGGCCATCGGTCACTTGTGCCCAGCAATCGGCGCTGAACTGCAGTTGGACCTGACCGTCGCCAGCGACCGGAGCGGCCACTTCTGCGGTTGGTGCTGGTGTAGCAGGAACCACTGGAGCGGTAACGGTTGGCGCTGGGGTAGCAGGAACGGTTGGCGCAGGAGTGGCCGGATTGGCGACAACCGGGGCTGGCGTATGAACCGGGGCGGACGGCGTTACAGCCGGAGCAACCGGTGCAGTTGGAGCGGTTGCCGGGGAGGCCACTTCGGCGCCAGTCGATTCAGCGGTAGTTTCAGACTGAGGCAATGCCAGTGCAGTCGAACTGTCGGCCTGATTTTCCTCGACAGCCTGATCTTCCGGCTCATCGATCGGATGAATCTGGGTGGTGCCGTCAGCACCTTCGACTTCAACGTGCTCAGGCGCCAGAGAAGCCAGATCCTTGGTACGCAGCGAGGTCTGATCCTGCCACCAGACGAAACCGCCGCCGATGACCGCGATCAGCAACAGCAGGCTGACAATACGCAGAATGGTATGGGAAACCCGCACCGGCTCTTCGATACGACCGAGGGCATGAACGTTGCTGCCCTGGGAATCGGTGCCGGTGGACTGGTCGAATTGCTGAACCAGAACGGTCTGGTCCATGCCGAGCAACTTGGCATAGGCGCGAATGTAACCGCGAGCGAAAGTATGCCCCGGCAGCTTGTCGAAAGCGCCGGCTTCAAGATTGCTCAGGGAGGTCACGGTGAGGTTGAGCTTGAGGGCCACTTCGGCCAGCGACCAGCCATTGCTTTCGCGGGCCTGGCGCAGGGTCTCACCGGGGTTAACGCGATTCGCTGCTACAACTTCGGGATGCGCCGCTTTCATCATTGCTCCGACAGGTATTGCTGATATTCCGGCGTACCGGGATAGAGTCGTTTTAATTGCAGGCCATAACTGGCGGCCTTGTCGCGATCTTCAAACACTTTTGCCAGCCGAACGCCGAGCAATAGACTACGTGCATTTTGTTCGGTCAGCAGGCTGAAACGGTCGTAATAGTCACGCGCGGGCACATAATGCCTGTCTTCGAAGGACAACTCAGCCATTTCCAGCAATGCGCGCGGTTGTTGGCGATTCAAGCGCAGTGCCTTTTCCAGCTGCTGCTGCGCCAGATCACGCTGACCAAGCTTTGCTGCCGTCATGCCGAGGTTTTCGAACACACGCGAACGCTCAGGATACAGGGTATCGGCGGCGGCCTGTTCAAAACGCTCGTAGGCTTCTTTATAACGCTGTTGCTCGTAGAGAAAACTGCCGTAGTTGTTGAGGATGCGCGCATCGGCGGGACGGGAGGACAAAGCCTTGCGGAAGTGTTCGTCGGCCAGCTCAGGCTCCATTTCGGACTGGAACACCAAGCCGAGAGCAGCGTTGGCGTCAGGATCGGAACCGTCGATTTCCAGCGCCTTCTTCAGCGGCACCTTGGCCCGTTCGGTCATGCCTTGCTGCAAGTACCCCAGCCCCAACTGCACGTAGGCAGCCCGCGCTTCATCGCGGCCCTTGCTGGTCTTCATCGGGTTGTAGTCACCCGACAGGACACAACCAGCACACAGGCTGGTCAACAGCAACAGCAGCGCAAAGCGCAGGGACATAGAGATCCTCTCTTAGTTAGTGTTCGCGGCGTTCTGTGCCAGATCGCTGTCGGCGCTCAACTCGCGCACGGCGATGTAACGTTCGCTGCGACGGGTGCGATCCAGCACCTGCCCTACCAATTGACCACATGCGGCGTCGATGTCTTCACCACGGGTGGTGCGGACAGTGACGTTGAAACCGGCCTGATGCAACTGATCCTGGAACCGACGGATCGCGTTGTTGCTCGGACGCTCGTACCCGGAGTGCGGGAACGGGTTGAACGGAATCAGGTTGATCTTGCACGGAATGTTCTTCAGCAGCTCGATCATCTCAACGGCGTGCTCGACCTTGTCGTTGATGTCCTTGAGCAAGGTGTACTCGATGGTCAGCACACGTTTCTCGCCAAGGGCGGACATGTAGCGCTGGCACGACTCGAGCAGCATCTTAAGCGGATATTTCTTGTTGATCGGCACCAATTGGTTACGCAATGCGTCATTCGGTGCGTGCAGCGACAGCGCCAGGGACACGTCGATGTGCTTGGCCAGCTCATCGATCATCGGCACCACACCCGACGTGGACAGGGTCACGCGGCGCTTGGAGATCCCGTAGCCGAGGTCATCCATCATCAGATGCATGGCGGCGACGACATTGTCGAAGTTCAGCAGCGGCTCACCCATGCCCATCATCACCACGTTGGTGATGGCACGGTCGACGGTTGCCGGGACACTGCCGAAAGATTTGTTGGCAATCCACACCTGGCCGATGACTTCGGCGGCGGTGAGGTTGCTATTGAAGCCTTGCTTGCCGGTGGAGCAGAAACTGCAATCCAGGGCACAGCCTGCCTGGGACGAAACGCACAGAGTGCCGCGTTTGCCCTGGGGAATGTATACGGTCTCGACGCAGCTGCCGGACGCCACGCGCACCACCCACTTACGGGTGCCGTCGCTGGAGATGTCCTCGCTGACCACTTCCGGACCACGGACCTCAGCAATAGCCTTGAGCTTGTCGCGCAAGGCCTTGCTGACGTTCGTCATGGCGTCGAAATCATCGACACCAAAGTGGTGAATCCATTTCATTACCTGACCGGCACGGAAACGCTTCTCCCCGATTGAGTCGAAGAATTTTTCCATTTCCTGTTGAGTCAGACCCAGCAGGTTGGTTTTTACAGTCGATGTAGTCATGGATTCACCTTCACTCTTAAGCCAATGCTTAGCGAGTGGTTACTTCAGTAGCTGCGAAGAAGTACGAGATTTCACGAGCAGCTGCGGCTTCGGAGTCCGAACCGTGAACAGCGTTGGCGTCGATGGAATCAGCGAAGTCAGCGCGGATGGTGCCGGCAGCAGCTTCTTTAGGGTTGGTAGCGCCCATCAGCTCACGGTTCAGAGCGATAGCGTTTTCGCCTTCCAGAACCTGAACAACAACAGGACCGGAGATCATGAAAGCAACCAGGTCGCCGAAGAAACCACGAGCGCTGTGCTCAGCGTAGAAGCCTTCAGCTTCAGCTTTGGACAGTTGCTTCAGTTTCGAAGCTACAACGCGCAGGCCGGCTTTTTCGAAACGAGTGGTGATTTCGCCGATGACGTTTTTTGCAACAGCGTCAGGCTTGATGATGGAGAAAGTGCGTTGAACAGCCATGGTGTAACTCCAGAAACGGTAATTTGCGAAAAATTAAACCCGCGAATTATACGCGGGTTCTTGGGTATTGCCTAACCTGCGAGACGATCAGTCCAATTCTTTGGCCCAGAGCTCCTGAACCGCCTCCAGCACCTTCTCGCCGACACGGCCAGAAGTGCTATCGAAATCGGGCAGAACCTGGATCATCTGCTGCAGACGGACAAAACCTACAGAATACGGATCGACGCCGGCATGGGCCTCGGCCAGTTCCTCTGCAATACGTTGAACATCATTCCAACCGTAGCTCATGACAGTCTTACCAGTCAGTGCGGCGCTTCGGCCGCATGGTTAAGCGAATATTTCGGAATCTCGACGGTGATGTCTTCTTCACCAACGATAGCCTGACAGGCCAGACGCGATTGCGCTTCCAGACCCCAGGCACGATCGAGGAAATCTTCTTCCAGCTCGTCGGCCTCTTCCATCGAGTCGAAACCCTCACGGATGATGCAGTGGCAGGTAGTGCAAGCGCAGACGCCGCCGCAGGCGCTTTCCATCTCGATGTGGTGTTCGTGGGCCAGTTCGAGAATCGATGTGCCGGGCGCAGCCTCTACAACCATGCCTTCAGGGCAGAACTTCTCGTGGGGCAGAAAAATGACCTGCGGCATCAGATATCCTCGATTTCATTCAGATTGCGCCCCGACAGAGCGGCTTTCACCGTCAGATCCATGCGGCGGGCAGCAAAAGCATCGGTCACTTGCGACAGACGCTTGGTCTGTTGCTCGATGGCGTAGCCATCAGTGCCTTTCATCAGTTCGGCCAGTTCCTGCAGCTGCAGATCGATGACCATGCGCTCTTCGGCGTCGAGCAAACGCTCGCCATCAACCTCAAGAGCGCCCTGCACCGCTTCAATCAGGCGCTGGGCATCGACTTGCTGCTCACGCAGAACACGGGCGACCTTGTCGTCATTGGCGTGCTGGAACGAATCTTTCAGCATCTTGGCGATTTCGCCGTCGGTCAGACCGTAGGACGGTTTGACCTGAATGCTTGCCTCAACGCCTGAACCCAGTTCACGGGCAGAAACGCTGAGCAGACCGTCGGCATCGACCTGGAAGGTCACGCGAATCTTCGCCGCACCGGCCACCATTGCCGGAATACCACGCAATTCGAAGCGCGCCAGCGAGCGGCAGTCGCTGATCAGCTCGCGCTCACCCTGCAGGACGTGGATCGCCATGGCCGACTGGCCGTCTTTATACGTAGTGAAATCCTGTGCGCGCGCGACGGGGATGGTGGTGTTGCGTGGAATCACCTTCTCCATCAGACCGCCCATGGTTTCCAGCCCCAGGGACAGCGGAATCACGTCGAGCAGCAGCAGTTCGCCGCCATCGCGCTTGTTGCCAGCCAGCGTATCCGCCTGGATCGCAGCACCGATGGCCACCACTTGATCCGGGTCGATTTCAGTCAGAGGCTGACGACCGAAGGCTTCAGCAACAGCTTCGCGAACACGCGGCACGCGAGTCGAACCGCCAACCATGACCACGGCGTGCACGTCTTCCAGCTCAATACCGGAATCGCGAACGGCGCGACGGCAGGCTTTCAGGCTGCGCGCGACCATTGGCTCGATCAACGCATCGAAGGCTTCGCGCGTCAGCGGCGCTTTCCAGTCGCCATAGACCACTTCAACGCTGGCCGCATCGGTCAGGGCTTCCTTGGCCGCGCAAGCGGTTTGCAGCAGATTGCGTTGTGCGCCCGGATCGAGATCGGCGGACAGGCCCGCGCTCTCGATGATCCAGCCGGCAATGGCATGATCGAAGTCATCGCCGCCCAGCGCACTGTCGCCGCCAGTGGCCAGCACTTCAAAAACACCGCCAGTCAGACGCAGAATCGAAATATCGAAGGTGCCGCCGCCCAGGTCATAAATAGCGACCAGGCCTTCAGCGTGTTGATCCAGACCGTACGCCACAGCGGCCGCAGTCGGCTCATTGAGCAGACGCAGCACGTTCAGACCGGCGAGTTTCGCCGCGTCCTTGGTGGCTTGGCGCTGAGCATCATCGAAGTAAGCAGGAACGGTGATCACCGCGCCCACCAGTTCGCCACCCAAGGTCGCTTCAGCGCGCTGACGCAAAACCTTGAGGATATCGGCGGAGACTTCGACCGGGCTTTTCGGGCCTTGCACGGTGTCGATGAACGGCATGTGCGACTCGCCACCGACAAAGCGGTACGGCAGTTGCTCGCCCAATTGCTTGACGTCGGACAAACCACGACCCATCAAGCGCTTGACCGACAGCACGGTGTTCAACGGATCGGAAGCGGCAGCCAGCTTGGCCGACTCGCCGACTTCGACGCGATCGGCGTGGTAACGCACAGCGGACGGCAGGATGACCTGCCCGTTTGCGTCGGCCAACGGCTCGGAAAGACCACTGCGCAACGCAGCGACCAGCGAATTGGTAGTGCCCAAGTCAATCCCCACAGCCAGACGACGCTGGTGCGGTTGAGGACTTTGGCCGGGTTCGGCGATCTGCAGTAGGGCCATCGTGATCAGGACTTATCTGTATATCAGGCGTGCGACCGGAGCGGCACTGGGTTAATCGTCGAGGCGCTCTTCTAACTGGCGCACTTCGTAGGTGAGCTTGTCGAGGAACTGCATGCGCCGCATCAGGCGTTCGGCCTGCTCGCGTTGCGCTGCATCATCCCAACAGGCTGCGAAGCTTTCATTGAGTTCTTCCTGAGCTACTTTCAAGCGCCGCTTGAACACCGCAACACCGTCGAGGTCGGCACTGTCCTGGAGGTCTTCGAGCTCTTCGCGCCATTGCATCTGCTGCAGAAGAAACTCGGGATCATGGACCGTGACTTCCATCGGCACTTCATGCCCGCTGATGGTCAGCAGGTAGCGTGCGCGCTGGGCCGGACTCTTGAGCGTCTGATAGGCGTCGTTGAGCCGCGCAGACTGCTCGAGTGCCGACCGCTGCTCCCGCTCGGAAGCGTCGGCAAAGCGGTCAGGATGAACGCCGCGCGCCAACTCACGATAGCGCGTGGCCAACTGCTCGAGATCCAGACGGAAACCCGGTTGCAGCTCGAATAAAGCGAAATGACAAGGAATACCCACGACAAGCCTCAGATGTTGAAGCTTTCGCCGCAGCCACATTCACCGCGTACGTTGGGGTTGTTGAACTTGAAGCCTTCGTTCAACCCTTCCTTGACGAAATCGAGCTCGGTGCCGTCCAGATAGGCGAGGCTTTTCGGGTCGATGATCACTTTTTCGCCGTGACTCTCGAACACCTGATCCTCTGCAACCACCTCGTCGACAAACTCCAGCACGTAGGCAAGGCCGGAACAGCCTGTGGTGCGAACACCCAGACGAATCCCTTCACCTTTGCCGCGCCCGTCGAGGGAGCGCCGCACGTGTCGAGCAGCCGCTTCTGTCATGCTGATAGCCATCGGTGACTCCTTACTCGTCGCCAAATCCAGAAAGTCAGATCAAGCCTTTCTTCTGCTTGTAATCGCGAACAGCCGCTTTGATAGCGTCTTCAGCCAGTACCGAGCAGTGAATCTTCACTGGCGGCAGGGCCAGTTCTTCGGCCAGCTGAGTGTTCTTGATGGTTTCTGCTTCGTCCAGGGTCTTGCCCTTCATCCACTCGGTGGCGAGGGAGCTGGAAGCGATAGCCGAACCGCAGCCGTAGGTCTTGAACTTGGCATCTTCGATGATGCCAGCGTCGTTGACCTTGATTTGCAGACGCATCACGTCGCCGCACGCCGGAGCGCCGACCATGCCGGTGCCGACATCAGGATCTTCCGCGTTCATCTTGCCGACGTTGCGCGGGTTTTCGTAGTGGTCGATGACCTTTTCGCTGTAAGCCATGATTCTCAATCCTCACTCATCAGGGCCGCTCTTGAGACCCTGCAACTGCGCTGCGTAAACCGCCGCGTCGCTACAGGATCTGTATCTGGCGGCTTCTATATTTAGTGTGCCGCCCACTCGATTTTCGAGATATCGACGCCGTCTTTGTACATGTCCCACAGCGGCGACAGAGCGCGCAGCTTGGTAACGGCCTCGCAGACTTTCTGCGCGGCGTAGTCGATTTCTTCTTCGGTGGTGAAACGGCCGAAGGTGAAGCGGATCGAGCTGTGTGCCAGTTCGTCGTTGCGGCCCAGGGCGCGCAGTACGTACGAAGGCTCCAGCGACGCCGAGGTGCACGCCGAACCGGACGATACCGCCAGATCCTTGAGCGCCATGATCAGCGACTCGCCTTCAACGTAGTTGAAGCTCAGGTTCAGGTTGTGCGGAACGCGGGCGGTCAGGCTGCCGTTGACGTACAGCTCTTCCAGGTGCTCGACCTGCTTGTAGAAACGGTCGCTCAAGGCTTTGATACGGACGTTTTCAGCAGCCATGTCTTCTTTGGCCACACGGAACGCTTCACCCATACCGACGATCTGGTGGGTCGCCAAGGTGCCGGAACGCATGCCACGCTCGTGACCGCCGCCGTGCATGGTCGCTTCGATGCGCACACGCGGCTTGCGGCTGACGTACAGCGCGCCGATGCCTTTAGGGCCATAGGTTTTGTGAGCGGAGAACGACATCATGTCGACTTTCAGCTTCTGCAGATCGATGTCGACCTTGCCAGTGGACTGAGCGGCGTCGACGTGGAACAGAATGCCCTTGGCGCGGAGCATTTCGCCAATAGCGGCGATGTCGTTGACGGTGCCGATTTCGTTGTTCACGTGCATCACGGAGACCAGGATGGTGTCTTCGCGCAGTGCAGCTTCAATCATGGCCGGAGTGATGAGACCGTCTTCGGTCGGCTCGAGGTAGGTGACCTCGAAACCTTCACGCTCCAGTTGGCGCATGGTGTCGAGGACAGCCTTGTGCTCGATCTTGGAGGTGATCAGGTGCTTGCCCTTGGAGCCGTAGAAATGCGCCGCACCCTTGATTGCCAGGTTGTCGGACTCGGTGGCACCGGAGGTCCAGACGATTTCGCGCGGATCGGCGTTGACCAGATCGGCCACCTGACGACGGGCGTTTTCGACGGACTCTTCAGCTTTCCAGCCGAACACGTGGGAACGGGACGCCGGGTTACCGAAGTTTCCGTCGACCAGCAGGCATTCACTCATCTTTTGCGCAACACGCGGATCAACCGGGGTGGTCGCAGAGTAATCAAGGTAAATCGGCAATTTCATGGACTATCTCCTAAATCAGGGCTGGCGTGCCGCTAGCTCTCTGGCTGTCATTCGACGGCGGACGCTTCAATCTTGTCCAGGCGTGGCGCCTTGCTGTTGCAACGGCGCTTGTCCTGACGCTGGGCTACTTCTTGCACCTCACGGCGAGTCACAAGATCAGCCAAGCTGATACCACTTAGAAATTCGTGAATCTGCAGGCTCAAGTCGCACCACAGATGGTGGGTCAGGCACGTGTCGCCGGAATGGCAATCGCCCTGGCCCTGGCATTTGGTGGCATCAACCGATTCGTTTACCGCATCGATCACCTGAGCGACCTGGATGCCCTGCATGTCGCGGGACAACTGGTAGCCACCACCCGGGCCGCGAACACTGGAAACCAGGTTGCTGCGGCGCAGCTTGGCGAACAGCTGTTCGAGGTAGGACAGGGAGATGCCTTGGCGCTCGGAGATATCGGCCAGGGACACGGGCCCGTGCTGCGCGTGCAACGCCAGGTCAAGCATGGCGGTCACGGCGTATCGGCCTTTTGTAGTCAGTCGCATGGACAGTTACCACGGAGTTCAGAATGGGGCGAGTATGCAATTCCCGAGTATTTAAGTCAACTTTAAGACCTAGTACTTTAGTCAGGTTTACCCGCAAAAGAGCGCGCGCATCATAGCAAAGGCTGGCGGCATGCAGCCAGCGGTACCGCGTTATCGTTCTTCGCGAGCAGGCTCGCTCCCACAAGGGATATGCATTCCAATGTGAGAGCGAGCCTGCTCGCGAAGGCAGCGCTGCGGTTTAGCTGGCTTTGGATTCGTCTTTGCCTTTGACGCAGGCGAAGTCTTCTTCACGCAGCTCAGGCAGATCTTTCGCACAGTAATTGCTGCCCAGATCCTTCAGCGCACCGCACATCCCCTCCAGACGCCCATCCACCGCTTGCAGGTGATCGAGCAACTGACCAATGGCGCGCGCCACCGGGTCGGGCATGTCTTCGCTGACGCCATAGGCATCAAAACCGATTTTCTCGGCCATGGCCTTGCGCTTGGCGTCCTGCTCTTCGTCAGACTTGACGATGATTCGTCCAGGAATACCGACAACAGTGGCGCCAGGCGGCACTTCTTTGGTCACCACAGCATTGGAGCCGACTTTGGCACCCGCGCCGACCGTGAACGGACCGAGCACCTTGGCGCCCGCGCCCACGACCACACCATCGCCCAACGTCGGGTGACGTTTGCCTTTGTTCCAGCTGGTACCACCCAGAGTCACGCCCTGATAGATGGTCACGTCATCGCCAATCTCGGCAGTCTCACCGATGACAATGCCCATGCCGTGGTCGATAAAGAAACGTCGACCGACCTTGGCGCCCGGATGAATCTCGATCCCGGTCAACCAGCGGCCGAAGTTCGACACCAGCCGCGCCAGCCATTTCAGCTCGTTGCGCCAGAGCATGCCGGCCAATCGATGAATCCAGATCGCATGCATACCGGGGTAGCAAGTCAGGACTTCAAAAGCGTTACGCGCCGCCGGGTCTCGATGGAACACGCTCTGGATATCTTCACGCAAACGCTCAAACATCATTTAGTCCTTCCGCTTAAGAAGCTCACCACGGGCCGCTTTCTGGGTTTCCGTGAGGATGCCACGCAAAATATTCATTTCCGCCCGGCTGACCGAGCTGCGTCCGTACAACCGGCGCAGGCGCGCCATCAAGTGCCGTGGTTTTTCCGGATCGAGGAATTCGATGGCGACCAGCGTCTGCTCCAGATGCTCATAAAAGCGCTCCAGCTCATCCATGGTCGCCAGCTCGGCGCTTTTCACCGAGGCCACTTCCTCTTTCTCGATCTTGCTCGGCTGACCTTGTGCAGCCAGCCAGGCCATGCGCACTTCGTAGCTCAACACCTGCACCGCCGCGCCCAGGTTCAGCGAACTGAACTCAGGGTCGGAGGGGATGTGCACGTGAAAGTGACATCGCTGCAGCTCTTCGTTGGTCAGACCGGAATCCTCACGACCGAATACCAGAGCGATTTCGGCGCCCTGCCCGGCTTCTTCAACCACTTTGGTGCCGCACTCGCGCGGATCCAGCAGCGGCCAGGGGATTCGACGGTCACGGGCGCTGGTGCCAAGCACCAGATTGCAGCCGACCAAGGCGTCTTCCAACGTGGCGACGACTTGCGCATTTTCAAGGATGTCACCGGCACCGGAAGCACGAGCATCGGCTTCGTGGTGCGGGAAGACTCGCGGTTCGACCAGCACCAATCGCGACAGACCCATGTTTTTCATGGCGCGCGCGGCCCCGCCGATGTTGCCGGGGTGGCTGGTATTGACCAGGACGACACGAATGTTCTGCAGCAAGGGAGGCGCTCTCGGACACAGGAAAGGGGTGCAAATCTTACAGAACAGCCTACCGTTAAGCTATGAAAGCGAACAGCGTCCTTCACCTGAAGAAAAGTTCTGATAGAATGCGCGGCTTTCTTTAACAACCTTAGGTGACACATCCATGCAGCCCATGCTGAATATCGCGCTGCGCGCCGCCCGCAGCGCCAGTGAACTGATCTTCCGCTCCATCGAGCGCCTGGATACCATCAAGGTCGACGAAAAAGACGCCAAGGATTATGTATCCGAGGTCGATCGCGCCGCCGAACAGAAAATCATCGATGCTCTGCGCAAGGCCTACCCGAATCACTCGATCCAGGGTGAAGAAACCGGCCTGCACGCTGGCACCGGCATCGAAGGCGAAGAGTACCTGTGGATCATCGATCCACTGGACGGCACCACCAACTTCCTGCGCGGCATTCCTCACTTCGCTGTCAGCATTGCCTGTAAGTACCGTGGCCGCCTGGAACACGCAGTGGTTCTGGACCCGGTTCGCCAGGAAGAATTCACCGCCAGCCGTGGTCGCGGCGCTCAACTGAACGGTCGTCGTCTGCGCGTCAGCGGTCGCACCAGCCTTGACGGCGCCCTGCTGGGTACCGGCTTCCCGTTCCGTGATGACCAGATGGACAATCTCGACAACTACCTGGGCATGTTCCGCGCCCTGGTTGGCCAGACTGCCGGTATCCGCCGCGCCGGTTCCGCCAGCCTGGACCTGGCTTATGTGGCTGCCGGTCGTTTCGATGCGTTCTGGGAATCGGGCCTGTCCGAGTGGGACATGGCTGCGGGCGCCCTGCTGATTCAAGAAGCTGGCGGCCTGGTGAGCGACTTCACCGGCGGCCACGATTTCCTTGAAAAAGGCCACATCGTTGCCGGCAACACCAAATGCTTCAAAGCAGTTCTGACGGCGATCCAGCCGCACCTGCCGGCTTCGCTGAAGCGCTAAGCTTCCGGCGAAACGAGAAAAGCACCCTTCGGGGTGCTTTTTTTTATGTCTGGAATTTGTCACCCGCCACACCACGAGACCAATGTAGGAGTGAGCCTGCTCGCGATAGCGGTGTATCAGCCACCACCTGCATCGAATGATAAATAGCTATCGCGAGCAGGCTCACTCCTACAGGGGATTTGTTGCGTGGCTTAAATGGCGGACACAAAAAAGCACCCCGCAGGGTGCTTCTTTGTAAAACAGCCGGTAATTACTGAGCCGGCTCATTCTGCGACAGAATCAGCTTGCCTTCCTTGTCGACCGGAATCTGGTTGCCCGGATCGCGATCCATCCGCACCTTGCCTTCCTTGCCATCGAGCGAGTAACGCACGTCGTAACCGACGACCTTGTCGCTGATGTCATTGACCGTGTTGCAGCGGGTTTGCGTGGTGGTGTAGGTGTCACGCTCTTGCATGCCTTCCTGCACCTTGTTACCCGCATAACCACCACCGACCGCACCGGCTACCGTGGCAATCTTCTTGCCGGTGCCGCCGCCAATCTGATTACCCAGCAAACCACCTGCCAATGCACCGACGACGGTACCGGCAATCTGGTGTTGATCTTTTACCGGTGCCTGACGAGTCACTGTCACGTCCTTGCACACTTCACGTGGAGTCTTGATCTGTGTTTTAACCGGTTCAACGGCCAATACTTGCGCATACTCAGGGCCGCTTTTAACCAGGCTGTAGGTGGCAACAGCACCCCCGGCAGTCACACCGACAGCACCCAATACCGCACCAACCAGCAACGACTTGTTCACATGAACCTCCTGACCATCACATGCGGGACGCGCCCGCGCTTCTCCCAGCCTTGGAGCATAAAAAAAGGCGCGAGTTCAACTCGCGCCTTTCTTGGGCTGACAGCCGGGAAAACGATGGCCGTTATGGACGGTCGTCGACTTCCTTCTCGGTGTTGGCCGGAGGAATCAGATCCTCGGTAGTCAGGTTCAGCCAGATCAGCACCACGTTAGCGATGTAGATCGACGAGTAAGTACCCGCCAGAACACCGATAAACAGCGCGATCGAGAAGCCGAACAGGTTGTCACCGCCGAAGAACAGCAGCGCAGCGATCGCCAGCAAAGTCGAGATCGACGTCGCCATGGTGCGCAGCAGGGTCTGCGTGGTCGAGATGTTGATGTTCTCGATCAGTGTTGCCTTGCGCAGGACACGGAAGTTCTCACGAACCCGGTCGAATACCACGATGGTGTCGTTCAGCGAGTAACCGATGATTGCCAGCACCGCCGCCAGCACGGTCAGATCGAAAGTGATCTGGAAGTACGACAGGATGCCGATGGTCACGATCACGTCGTGAATCAGCGAAACGATGGCACCGACCGCGAACTTCCACTGAAAGCGGAAAGCCAGGTAGATCAGGATACCGCCGAGCGCCAGCAGCATGCCGAGGCCGCCCTGGTCGCGCAGTTCTTCACCGACCTGCGGGCCGACGAACTCGACACGCTTGACCGTCGCCGGGTTGTCGCCGCCGACCTTCAGCAGCGCTTCCGCCACCTGATGGCCCAGTTGCGGGTCTTCACCCGGCATGCGCACCAGCAGATCGGTAGTCGCACCGAAGCTCTGCACGATTGCTTCGTGGTAACCCGACGTCGCCAGTTGCTCACGCACCTTGGTAACGTCGGCCGGACGCTCGTAGGTCAGCTCGATGAGCGTACCGCCGGTGAAGTCCAGGCCCCAGTTCATACCCTTGGTCACGACACTGAACATAGCCAGCAACGTGAGAAACACTGTGACGCCGAACGCGAAGTTGCGAACGCCCATGAAGTTGATTGTACGTAACATGGCAGCCCCTTAAATCCACAACTTCTTGAAGTCACGTCCGCCGAAGATCAGGTTGACCATTGCGCGGGTCACCATGATGGCCGTGAACATCGAGGTAAAGATCCCGAGGGACATGGTCACTGCGAAACCTTTGACCGGGCCGGTGCCCATGGCAAAGAGAATCCCGCCGACCAACAACGTAGTCAGGTTGGCATCGAGAATCGCGGTGAATGCCCGGCCGAAGCCTTCGTTGATTGCACGCTGCACGGTCATACCGGCGGCGATCTCTTCACGAATCCGCGAGAAGATCAGCACGTTGGCGTCGACCGCCATACCCATGGTCAATACGATACCGGCGATACCCGGCAAAGTCAGCGTTGCACCCAGCAGCGACATCAGGGCCAGCAGCAGCACCATGTTCACCGCCAAAGCAACGGTGGCGATGATGCCGAAGAAGCGGTAGATGGCGATGATGAACAGCGACACGAACAGCATGCCCCACAGCGACGCATCGATACCTTTGGTGATGTTGTCAGCACCCAGGCTCGGGCCGATGGTGCGCTCTTCAGCGAAGTACATCGGTGCAGCCAGACCACCGGCACGCAGCAGCAGCGCCAGTTCGGACGACTCGCCCTGACCGTTCAGGCCAGTGATGCGGAACTGAGCACCCAGCGGCGACTGAATGGTCGCCAGGCTGATGATCTTCTTCTCTTCTTTGAACGTTTGCACCGCAACGTCTTTCTCGACGCCATCAACCACTTGCTTGGTGTAAGTGGTAACCGGACGCTGTTCGATGAAGATCACCGCCATGCTGCGACCAACGTTCGAACGGGTTGCGCGGCTCATCAACTCGCCACCGTGACCATCCAGACGGATGTTCACTTCAGGCGTGCCGTGCTCGCCGAAACCGGCCTTGGCATCGGTAACCTGGTCACCGGTGATGATCAGGCCACGCTCGATCTGTGCTGGCGGACGATTGCCTTCACGGAACTCGAAGGTTTCGGAGGTGGCTTTCGAAGCGCCCGGCTCAGCAGCCAGACGGAACTCAAGGTTGGCCGTCTTGCCGAGAATACGCTTGGCTTCGGCAGTGTCCTGCACGCCCGGCAGCTCAACCACGATGCGGTTGGCGCCCTGACGCTGAACGATCGGTTCGGCAACACCCAGCTCGTTGACGCGGTTACGTACCGTGGTCAAGTTCTGCTTGATGGAGTATTCACGGATTTCCGCCAGCTTGGCCGGGGTCATCGCCAGACGCAGCACCGGTTGACCATTGAGGTCGGCCGGAACAATGTCGAAATCGTTGAAGTTCTTGCGGATCAGTGCACGGGCCTGTTCGCGGGAATCTTCATCACTGAAGCCCAACTGAATGGCACCGCCCAGTTGCGGCAGACTGCGATAGCGCAGCTTCTCTTTACGCAGCAGGCTCTTGACGTCGCCTTCGTAGACTTTCAGGCGTGCATCGAGGGCTTTGTCCATGTCCACTTCCAGCAGGAAGTGCACACCACCGGACAAGTCCAGACCCAGCTTCATAGGATGCGCGCCCAGATTGCGCAGCCATTGCGGGGTGGTCTGTGCCAGGTTCAGCGCGACGACGTAGTCATCACCCAACGCCTTGCGCACAACGTCTTTGGCCGGCAGCTGGTCTTCAGCCTTGCTCAGACGGATCAGACCGCCCTTGCCGTTGGCGGCCAGCGTGGCTGCCTTGACGTTGATCCCGGACTCCTTGAGCGCAGTGCTCACACGATCCAGATCAGCCTGATTGACTTGCAGCGCAGTGCTTGCACCGCTGACCTGAATGGCCGGGTCATCGGGGTATAGATTCGGAGCGGAATAAATCAGACCGATCGCCAGCACCGCCAGGATCAGAATGTATTTCCACAGAGGATATTTGTTCAGCATCACGCCGCCCGTTATGAACGCGGGGCGCCTTGCGCGCCCCGTCGATTGAGTAGAAGTTGGAACCTTAGATCGCTTTCAGCGTGCCTTTTGGCAGCGTGGCGGCGATGGCGCCCTTCTGGAACTTCATTTCCACGGTGTCGGAAACTTCCAGAACCACGAAGTCATCGGCCACTTTGGTGATCTTGCCAGCGATACCGCCGGTGGTAACCACTTCGTCGCCCTTCTGCAGGCTGCTCAGCAGGTTCTTCTGCTCTTTGGCGCGCTTGGCCTGTGGACGCCAGATCATCAGGTAGAAGATGACCAGGAAGCCGACCAGGAAAATCCACTCGAAACCGCCGCCCATTGGGCCGGCAGCAGCCGGTGCAGCCGCGTCAGCCATGGCGTTAGAGATAAAAAAGCTCATTTAGCACTCCAGTTGCAAATGTTGAATCTTGGGGTCAGAAAACTCAGTCCAAAGGCGGAACGGGGAGCCCGCGTTTGGCGTAGAAGGCATCGACAAAGGCGGCCAATGTACCCTGTTGAATAGCCTCGCGCAAACCAGCCATCAGCACCTGATAATGGCGCAAGTTATGGATGGTATTGAGCATGCTTCCCAGCATTTCGCCGCACTTGTCCAGGTGATGCAGATAAGCGCGGGAGAAGTTCTGGCAGGTATAGCAATCGCAGGTCGGATCCAGCGGCGATTCATCATGGCGATGGAACGCGTTACGGATCTTCAGCACGCCGGTATCAATGAACAGATGCCCATTGCGGGCATTACGGGTTGGCATCACGCAATCGAACATGTCCACACCGCGGCGCACACCCTCAACCAGATCTTCCGGTTTGCCAACGCCCATAAGGTAACGAGGTTTGTCAGCCGGCATCATGCCCGGCAGATAATCCAAAACTTTGATCATCTCGTGCTTCGGCTCGCCCACCGACAGACCGCCGATAGCGAGGCCATCAAAGCCGATCTTGTCGAGGCCTTCGAGCGAGCGCATGCGCAGATCCTGGTGCATGCCGCCCTGAACGATGCCGAACAACGCTGCGGTGTTGTCACCGTGGGCATTTTTTGAACGCTGAGCCCAGCGCAGCGACAATTCCATCGAAACGCGCGCAACGTCTTCGTCAGCCGGGTACGGCGTGCATTCGTCGAAGATCATCACGATGTCGGAACCGAGATCGCGCTGCACCTGCATCGATTCTTCCGGGCCCATGAACACTTTGGCGCCGTCGACCGGGGAGGCGAAGGTCACGCCCTCCTCCTTGATTTTGCGCATCGCGCCGAGGCTGAACACCTGGAAGCCACCGGAGTCGGTGAGGATCGGGCCTTTCCACTGCATGAAATCGTGCAGGTCGCCGTGTTCCTTGATCACTTGAGTACCAGGACGCAGCCACAGGTGGAAGGTGTTGCCGAGAATGATTTCTGCGCCGGTGGCAACGATGTCACGCGGCAACATGCCCTTGACCGTGCCGTAAGTGCCCACCGGCATGAACGCCGGGGTCTCGACGGTGCCACGCGGGAAGGTCAGGCGACCACGCCGGGCCTTGCCATCGGTGGCCAGAAGTTCAAAGGACATGCGACATTCGCGACTCATTCTGTTTCCTCTGGGCCGGTTTCTTTAGGGGCAGTAGGTGCGGGATTACGGGTGATGAACATCGCATCACCGTAGCTGAAAAAGCGGTAACCGTTGTCGACGGCAGCCTTGTAGGCCGCCATGGTCTCGGGATAACCGGCAAATGCCGAAACCAGCATCAACAGCGTCGATTCCGGCAAATGGAAATTGGTCACCAGGGCGTCGACCACATGGAACGGCCGGCCCGGGAAGATAAAGATATCGGTGTCGCCACTGAACGGCTTGAGCACGCCATCGCGCGCGGCACTTTCCAGCGAACGCACGCTGGTGGTACCGACCGCAATCACCCGACCACCGCGCGCACGGCACGCTGCGACCGCATCGACCACGTCCTGGCCGACTTCCAGCCACTCGGTGTGCATGTGGTGATCTTCAAGCTTCTCGACGCGCACCGGCTGGAACGTCCCCGCGCCCACATGCAGCGTGACGAACGTGGTCTCGACGCCCTTGGCCGCAATCGCTTCCATCAGCGACTGATCGAAATGCAGCCCAGCGGTCGGCGCCGCCACCGCACCGAGTTTCTCGGCGTACACGGTCTGATAACGCTCGCGATCCGAGCCTTCGTCCGGGCGGTCTATATAAGGAGGCAACGGCATGTGCCCGACGCGATCGAGCAACGGCAACACTTCTTCAGCGAAGCCGAGTTCGAACAACGCATCGTGACGCGCGAGCATTTCGGCTTCGCCACCGCCATCGATAAGAATCTTCGAACCCGGCTTCGGCGACTTGCTGGAACGCACATGGGCCAGCACGCGATGCGTATCGAGCACCCGCTCAACGAGGATTTCCAGCTTGCCGCCGGACGCTTTCTGCCCGAACAGCCGCGCCGGAATCACCCGGGTATTGTTGAACACCATCAAATCGCCCGGGCGCAAATGCTCAAGCAAATCAGTGAATTGACGGTGTGCGAGGGCGCCGCTCGGCCCGTCAAGGGTCAGCAGGCGACTACCGCGACGCTCGGCCAAAGGGTGGCGGGCGATCAGCGAATCAGGGAGCTCGAAAGTAAAGTCAGCAACGCGCATGATGGGGTTCGTCTAGCAGGGCCGGAAAGTCTAGCGGAAATATCGAAAATTCTCTATGTACCTGATTGACCGACGGTAATCTCATCTCTATACTTCGCCGCCATTGAGCCCTGATGGCGGAATTGGTAGACGCGGCGGATTCAAAATCCGTTTTCGAAAGGAGTGGGAGTTCGAGTCTCCCTCGGGGCACCACATAGCAGTATCTGAGAGTCTCTACCAGCCTCTCAGAACCAGAGAAACCGGCCACTTGGCCGGTTTTTTTGTGCCTGTCTGTCTACCCCTGTCTCCCCTTATCCGTTGTATCCCTGTATCCCTGCTTGTATCCTGAGAAAAATACCGAACTTTGGGATACAAGGATGAAGCGCGCAGACATCAAGCGCCGCCCTCTCGCTGACACGACACTTGCGGGATTGGAGCCGGAATCAAAGGAATACAGGGAGCTGGACGGAAACGGCCTCTACTTCAGGGTTAAACCTGATGGTGGTAAATCCTGGCAGCTCCGCTACAAACGTCCGGCGGGCAATTGGGCTTGGATGGGGCTCGGGGGTTACCCGGAAGTTAGTGGCGCGTTGGCAAGGGACAAAGCTGCCGATCTACGCAAAGTAGTGAGTAGCGGTGCCGATCCCCTTGAACAAAAGCGATCCGCGAAAGCTGCTATCGATGCGGCCAAGACCAGAACCTTTCGAGCTGCCGCTGATGCCTGGCTGAAGGCAAAAGAGGAAAAGGGTCTCGCACCCTCCACTCTCAACAAAATCCGCACCTACCTCGACAAAGACATACTCCCGGCACTGGGCGATAAGCCTCTAGACGAAATCACCCGTACCGATTGCGCGGAACTCCAAGCATCCATCGAAACCCGGGACGCACACAACGTGGCGGAAAAGTGTCGCACTTGGATCAATCAGATATTCGGGCGAGCCATCGGTTTGGGCCTCACGGAAAACGATCCGGGCAGTCGCCTACGAGATATTGCAGCCCAAGCCCCGAAGACTCAGCAGCATCCTCATTTGCTTGAGCCTGAGTTGGCAGAATTCCTTCAAGCACTCAAAAACACTCCCAGCAGGCTGACGGCCCGGACTGCAGCATGGCTCTGTATCTGGACCGCATCTAGACCGGGCATGGTTCGGTTAGCTGAATGGAAAGAGTTCGACCTTGATAAAGCGCTATGGACGACACCTGCCGCCAAGATGAAGATGCGAAGAGACTTTGTGTGCCCACTCCCTAAGCAAGCGCTTTCCGCTCTCAAAGAACTTCATTGCCTCACAGGTCGTAGTCGCTGGCTGTTCCCTGGTGTGGGCGCTAAGAATCCAACGATTAGCGAAAACACCATCAACAAAGTCTTCGCGACGGTTGGTTACAAAGGTCGCTTGGTTGGTCATGGTACTCGTCACACCGCCAGCACTCTGCTCAGGGAACACGGCTGGCCGAAAGAGCATGTCGAAGCGCAGCTTGCTCACAAAGAAGAGGGAATATCCGGGGTATACAACAAGGCTCAATACCTTGAGCACCGGGTGAAGATGATTCAGTGGTATGCAGATCACCTTGATGCGTTGGCAAGCGAAAAGGTGATCAAGGGACAATTTGGAAGAGCGGTATGAATGCACTTATCCATACCACCTTCAAAATCCGTGTAACAAGTGTTACTCGTGTAACGATGCCGGCCAAACACCCGGATTCATTGGCCTTCAATCCCGTTACACTCCAGCACGCCATTCCGTACACTCGATGTAACGCACGCCGATTGTGTAACGCTACATCAGGCCCCTTGCCTGCTGCGGGCAGACACTCCCTCACACTTGCCCATGGCGCAAAGCTCGCTGGCTACGCTTCCAACCCGCAGGGCGCGGGACTGCGCGTTGCACGTCGAGAGCCAATCGCATGATTGATACCCACCCGATCTTGCACTCGGCGCTAACCGCTGGACTGATCCAATATCTCTCAGAGCAGCCACTCTACGAGTTCTGCAATGAACAGATCACTGACGTGTGCGAGCTGATCAATCAGTGCTGCACTCGCATCCAGACCGGCGACATTATCAGCGACATGAGCAGCATGTGCATCCAAACAACGATGCATGAGGAGGCTATTTTTCAGTACGCCTCAACCGACAAAAAAAACCGTCTCGCTCATTGGGTTCGCCAATACAGCAAGTGTCATTCAGCATCGGAACGCGAGGCATATGCAGCCTACGTCATGGCCTGCGCAGTAAAAGCGCTGAGCGCCTTAGCTGACTGGATGCGCTCCACCGAACAAGAGGCTTGGTCGCATGTTGCCGAGCCTCCGACGGATTGGCCGTGGGACCTTTATTGTCAGGTTGTGGAAAGACAGGTCGATCCTAACGAACGTATTGAGGCATTGGACCAGTACGTGCTGTTTTTGGAGCCCATAACATCCCTACCCTGCTTGATCAGTGACGAGCTGGTCCCAATTGCTTACAGGGCAATCGAGAACGCTATCCGCACTAAGGGGGGCATCATCAGCGGAATGGAGCGTAACGAAGAAATAAGCGCACGGGATACAGCAATCATTAGGCAAGGTCGACACTACGTGTCTAGCGGAATGTCACGGCGAAACGTGACCACGGCGGTTCACGCCTGGCTGGAACGGGAGGTGTCCAAACCACTCAAACAGCGCGCTGAGTGGGTGACAATGGAAACAGAAAAAGCGCTAACCCGCAAAAGCGTGGAGGGAATCCTCAAGCGCAATTTTGTGGTGTGACCGATATTTCAATGTCATTTCAAATGGAAGTGAACTGCTCACCGCCGACCAATTTCTAGACCATTGCTCTCGTTGTCCAAATCAATCGAGAGCAATACCTATGAACACCTCTGTCACCGACTTTCCTGGCAAGACTCCCGCCAACGCCGCCTCACTTTTTGATGCCGCTTCAACTCTAATCCGCATGCGCGAAGTGGAAGGCATCGTGGGGATGAAGCGTTCGACCATCTACAAACTGATGCAACGCACAGACTGCGGCTTTCCCCAGCCCGTCAAACTGAGCAACAGCAACGCACGCGGCGCCCCTGTCGCCTGGGTCCTTTCCGAAGTTCAAGCGTGGGCGCGCAGCCGCATCGAGGCACGTGATCAGGTGGCTGCATGAGCCACAAGACTGCAAACAACGCTTTGATGCACCCCTTTTCCGTGTTGCGTCGGATCGGTTTCTCGTCTCGCGTCATGCAGCGTCTTGAACGCTACCGCAGCCAGCAGGACAGGCAAGGTCGCGTTGTCAGCGTGCTCAGCTGGGCCGACGGCACCTGGTGCGCCCTCTCCCTCCACTGCGAAAAAACCGGGGCCGTGGTCGTCGACGAAGGCCAGCAGGTCGACGCCTACGAAGACGCCCGCTCCATGCTCAGCAGCGGATTTCTGCCCCTTCTCTCCCTGCGCTGGGAAGCCCATGCCTGAAACGAAAACGCCTCCGGGGGCGATCCGGAGGCGTTGAGGTAAATCTACATGCACGAACAATTTATGCCGCACCTGAAAAAACCGCAAGCCATCAGCGCAGTTGCACTTTGGAAAAACGGACGTTACTCTCTTTGCGTCGCTGCAAATTCAGCGATTGGGCTTGGCGGCCCATACAGTACAAGGCGCAACAGCGCCCCCATTACGATTGCAGGCGCTTTTTTTGTGCCCGCATTCCCGTGTTATGGCGGGTTGCGTAGGAGCACCCTCGGGTGCGCCGGTCTCCTTGTACGCCGGTCCGCCAATCCTGCGCAATCCGTCACCCTAATCTGCTTGGCGGCAGACGGTGGCGGTTCCTCAGTACAAGGAGCCTTCACAAATGCAACACGCCCTCAATCCGTCCAAAATTCGCGCCGCTGCACACCGTGCAATGGCTCTCGCCGCTTTACACGCCAACTCCAGCCTCGCTACACGTCTCTCCCGTTACAACGCTCACATGGCCAAAGCCCGCGCACTCGAAATCGCAGGTGGCGCCCAATGAACAACGCCCTGAGTTTCTCGCTGCCTGAAGACCTGCTTTGCGTGAATCCAAAAGCAGAAGCCGGCGTACCGATCGACGCCATCACCTGCGCTATTGATCGTGCCGACTCAGTACTAACCCTGCTTGAAGATCACTTCGAAAACGAATCCTCGCGCCTTGCCAATCACGTCATTGCCGCCGTCCTCTGGGATGTGCGCGGCACCCTTGGGCTGATCAAGACGCTCGCTATGCACGGCGATAACACCTCAACGCCTGCTGTGCAAAAAGGCGGTGCGCTATGAGCACTTCCACCACACCGGGCCACGCCACTTTTTCTCGCGTCAACGCCACCGACCTGAAGCTGTTCCGAGTAAATGCCGGCGTGCCAGTCGAAGACGCCCTAGAGATGGTTTCGTTGCTTCAGCACCACGCGAACCAGCTTAATCTCGACGCCGCTATGAGTGACCACGGCGAGCGTTTCAGTTGGCCCGCCCTGTACCTGGGAGAAATGGCAAAAGCGCTAATCGACGACATCAACGACGCGCTGTTTTTGCCGAGGGCTGACGCATGAGCCAGCGACCGAACAGCACAGATAAACGTCCGAGCTTCGCCGACGTGAAGGCCGCCGCGCTGAAAGACATTGACCGTGTTTTGTCCCACTGGCTGCCCAACGGCAAGCGCGTCGACGGCGGTAAGGAATACACCGCACCGAACCCGACCCGCAGCGACAAACGCGCCGGCTCGCTCAAGGTAAATTTGAGCAAGGGCACCTGGGCCGACTTCGCCACCAACGACAAGGGCGGCGACCTGATAGATCTGGTGCGTTATCTGGACGGCGGCTCCGACGTCGAGGCGTGCAAAAAGCTGGCTGATTGGCTAAACGTTGCGCCCGGCTCCGCCAAGACGAAGGCCGCACCGAGCAAGCCCAAGGCGCCGACATGGAACGCCATTCTGCCGATCCCGACCGAAGCCATGAACAAGTGCCCGGCCAAGCATCGCGATCACGGTGCACCGTCCAAGGTGTGGATCTATCGTGACGTGCAGGGTCAACCCCTCATGGCGCTGTATCGCTTCGACCTCGGCCTAGATGAAGAAGGCAAGCCAAAGAAAGTCTTTGCGCCCCTGACGTGGTGTCAACGCTCCGATGGCCAAACCAAGCAATGGCGCTGGCAGGGTCTGCCGGATCCGCGCCCCCTGCTGCGCCTTGATGAACTGGCCCAGCGCGCTGATGCACCGGTTGTTCTCTGCGAAGGCGAGAAAGCTGCCGATGCGGCCGGCGAGCTGCTGCCGAACTACGTGGCCACCTGCTGGCCGAATGGCTCCAACTCCTGGCACAAAGCCGACCTGACGCCGCTCCAAGGCCGCGATGTTGTGTTGTGGCCGGACAACGACGACAGCGGCAAAATCTGCATGGCCACCGTTGCCGAGAAGCTGCGCGAAATCGGCGCCGGCTCGGTCCGGGTCGTCGCGCTGGACGTGTTCAAACGCAATCCCACGCTGAAGAACGACCGCGCCGCGTTTGCCGAAGGTGGTCAATGGGATGACGGCGACGATGCCGCCGATGCGCTAGCCAAATGCTGGACCGCCGCCCACTTCGCCAAGCTGGAGAGCAGCGGCGAGCTGTTCAGTGTGATCGAAAAAAAGGCAGTTATTGCCTCGGTGAAACCTGAGCCGGAACCGAAACCAAAAGCAGCAGCCAAGCGATCGGCAAAGTCGAAAAACGACCTCATGCCGGGAGGCTTTCGCCTGACAACCGAAGGTGTGTTCTATGCCGGTGACGATGGCGAAGCACGCCCAGTGTGTTCGCCTCTGGAAATATTGGCGCGCACCCGCGACGACAAAGGCCAGAACTGGGGCCTGCTGGTCGAGTTCGACGACCCCGACGGCACCAAGAAACGCTGGAACATCCCGGCACGCACAATGACCGGCGACTTCGGCAAGGACGTGCTCGGCCCGTTGGTGGACATGGGGTTGCGTCTGGCCGGCAGTCGTTCGGGGCGCAACGCACGCAACGATTTGCAGAGTTACCTGGGCGGCTTCGACAGTGCACAACGTGCGCGTCTGGTCACTCGTTTAGGCTGGCATGACAGCGCCTTTCTCCTGCCCGAGCAGCAGGTAGGCACGCACAGTGAACACCTGCACTTCTACGAAGCGGGTGCGCAGCTTCCGCCGATCAGCGAAGCAGGCACATTGGAACAATGGCAACAGCAGATCGGCGCGCTGTGCGTCGGCAACCACCGCTTGGCGTTCGTCGTCGGCGTGGCCTTCGCGGGTCCGCTTCTACACATGCTCGGCCATGAGTCGGGTGGCTTTCACCTCTACGGCGATAGCTCTGGCGGCAAGACCACTCACCTGCAAGTCGCTGCCTCCGTCTACGGCGGACCACGCTTGGTGCGTTCGTGGCGCTCGACCGATAACGCGCTGGAATCTATCGCAGCAGCGCATTCGGACGGCCTCTTGATACTCGATGAAATCGGCATGTGCGATCCGCGCATTATCGGCGAGACGGTTTACATGCTCGGCAATGGCACCGGTAAAGCTCGCGCCAATGATCGGGGTCAAGCAGGCCGACAGGTGCAGGAGTGGCGTTTGCTGTTTTTGTCCACGGGCGAGAAAACCTTGGCGCAGCACATGGCCGAAGCCAACAAGGAGCTAAAAGCGGGCATGGAGGTGCGCATGCTCGCCGTCCCGGCCGATGCCAGCAAAGGCCTCGGCATGTTCGACAAGCTCAACGGTTTCGAAGACGCGGCAGCACTGTCCGACGCGCTCAAAGCCCGCGTGGCGAACTACTACGGCACACCGATCACCGCGTTCCTCACCGCCCTGTGCGAGCCGGGCAAGCGTCACGGCTGGGCAGCGATCCTGCGCCGCACGCTGGAAGGCTTCATTGCCAAGTCGCTCCCAGCATCCGCGAGTGGACAGGCACACCGTGCCGCTGCTCGCTTCGGCCTCGCCGCCGCAGCAGGCGAGCTGGCCACAGCAATGGGCATCACCGGCTGGCCGGACGGAACCGCTACCACTGCTGCTCGCGTATGCCTGAATGCTTGGCTAAACGAACGAGGCGGCGCCGGTAACTTCGAGGGTGATGCGATTTTGGCGCGCCTGCGCCAGGTCATCGAACGCTTCGGCGAAAGCCGCTTCACCCGCTGGGAATCGGCGGCGGCCAAGATCGACGAACACGGCCCGCGCACCATCGACCGCCTCGGCTTTCGCAAGACGCTGGAGCACGGCATGGGCGACACCATGCACACCACCAACACCTACTACGTGCTGCCTGAAGCATGGCGCTCCGAGATCTTCCGGGGCATGAACATCAACGCCGTGAACAAGGAACTGCTGCAGCGCGGAGTGCTGGAACCGGCTAGCGACGGCAAGGCATCGAGTTTGGTCCGGTTGCCCGGTCTGGGGCCGCAACGCTGCTACATCGTGAAGACGATTCCCGGAACGGATGAGAGCGAGGCTCGGGCTGCCTGAGGGCATCCCCGTTGATCGAGGTAGCGCCGGCTTATTCCCGGCCTCGCCAGCCGGTCATTCAACCCAAACCCAATTTGAAGGAACAAGACAGATGAACGAATTCCAAGCTTCTACCGAACAACATGAACTGCTGGCCTGCGAACTGGGCTGCAGCGAGGCCATCTTACTTTCACTGCCGAATTCGGATAGCACTCTCGCAGCCGCTAACTGCGAGAAGAAGCAACGGTTGATCGATGAGATCGACCAACTGACCATCCGCCGTGATAAATACTTGAGGGCGGCTGAAGAGCAATACGCCGAGATGGCACCGTTGGAAGAATTACTGGAGGGCGACGAAGAATTAGACGCGAATCGTCTGCGTGAAGTCCGCAGTGAGTACAACACGCTAAAACTTCCTTACGACTCAAATAAACACCATGCCTGGATCTTAGATGCTCAGATCACTCGACGCGAGCAACTGCTCAATCATGAAACCTTGATGGTCGGTTACACCGATTCGATAGCGAACTGGAAAGCCGACGAACTGGAGCTCAACGAAAAACGCGACAGCCTTAGCAAACGCTTGGTACATATCCAGCAGCAAGCAGAAGAGGACATGGCCAAGGCCCGGCAAGCCGAAACCGATGCCGCTACCGCTTATGCGCAGGCAGTGGCCTGGGGCGACACCGAGGGCGAAAAGAACGCCAATACAGATGCGCAAAAGGCTGCGAAAAACCTTGCGACTGCCATCGAGCACAATCGTCGCCAGCACCTAATCATTAACGCGCTGGAGCAGGAGCTGGTCATCGTCGACCAGCACATTGCCGAGGCGCAAAGGGAACACACTGCCATCCAAAGAACGGCCTTGTTGCTGGCCGAAAAGGTACTGGAAGAGCAGTGGAACGAAAAAGCTCAGGCACTGATGGATATGGGCGCCAAGCTATGGGCTACTCAACGTTTGCTGGGGGGCGAACACCTCAGCCTGATGAAGCTGGTGCTTCCAAAAGAAGGTGAAGATTTCCACAGCTGGAATTGGCACGAGCTGGCGGATCGATCCGGCCAGTACAGCGTGCAAGACATCCTCTCGATGTAACCCGCTGACTCATCGAAACAGCCTACGAGCGTGGGCTGTTTAAAACCTCGCCAGAGCACAAAATGATCATTCAATTTGACCTTAGAAATACTCCCAACTGGAAAGACCTACTGAAAGCTCGGATAGAGTCCTTGAAGGAAATGCTAGACTTCGTGGACGCAAAGTCTAGCAAAAGAACGAAAGTCCAGATTCTCACTGTAGAACTGATCAGAGCCGAGATCATCAGCATTCGAGAATATTTGAAATTGCCTGAATAGCGCTGAACTTGTATGTCACCCGAACATTCAAACGTTTATCAAACACATATAGGAAACAAGCATGTCCAAACTTGCCGAATACCGTCAGCTAGAAAAACACCTCGCCGAGCAGCTCCAAGCACTGGAGACGATGAAGGGCGACGATGCGCTGAAAAAAGAAATCGAGTTTGAAACCAAGCTGCGCGAACTGCTCGATAAATACGGCTTCAGCCTTAAGCACATCATCAATCTGCTTGACCCTCAGAGCAGCTCGCGCCGCCAAGCGCCAGCTCAAACGACCGGCACGCGCAAGCCTCGCGAGCTGAAGACTTACAAGAACCCACACTCCGGTGAAGTGGTTGAAACCAAAGGCGGCAATCACAAGACGCTGAAAGAGTGGAAAACCAAGCACGGCGCCGATGAAGTTGAAAGCTGGCTGAAAAAGTAAAGTAGCGTCACCTGAAAAAGGGCCCACCCGGGCCCTTTTTAGTTATTCTTACCTCCAATAGCCCCCTTACTTAACTTACTCTTTAAAGCCTCGCAAACCCTGTGATGCGCGCCAGGCTTTGACGGTTTCGAGAATGCCTTTAGGCGAATCGTCTTGGCCATCTTCTGGGTAATAAATCCAATCAGAGGCGGCTGGATTGCCAGTTACTTCAATGAAATTTTCCAGTAACTCGTCCTGATAGTTTTCGTTGCCAGCGGCGCTGCAGATTTCTTTGATCAGTTCGAGAAACTCGTTCTCCGAGTATTCGGAAAGGCTGCTTTTGACTGCGATCATTTCGAGCTCCGGTGTGTATCAATATGGTGCTTGGGTGTCATGGCGCTGAGGTTGTCGACGTCGTAAACCTCGCCACCTTCAGAAACTGGAATCCCGTGGTGTAGCTCAAAGGATCGGCGTTTACCCACGGTATCAATCGCCCTAGCGCGAGGCGCCATACCTTCAAGCATTCGGGTTTTATTGCTGTCGTTGAATTGGCTAGCGAGCTCCGTATCGTTCCCGACCGCAATCCAGAATGCCTTTCTGAAAGCGTCGAAGCTGCTAAAGCTCTTTCCCCTGAGCTGATCTGCGATTCGCGTCGGCACAGGCGCCCCCAAACCAACGCTGGCGCCGGCGAGCCAGATGCCTGTCACATCTGTTCCCTGCCCGGTAACAATGCCTGAGTTGAGGCGTACATTCATTACAATGTACAGCGGCTGCACGCCCGAATCAGCCGGGAATACGAGGATGAAATCTTTGTATTGGTCGGGGTAGATCGGGCTGACAATGATGCTATCGGCCTGTTCGGTCGGCGGATAAATCCAAATCTGTGGAGCTTGAGGGGCTCCCTCTAAAGGCGGGATACCGGCGGTGCTCGAGGGATCGACCGCCGGCGTCCAGATGAGGGTTACGCCGTCGCCGAAGTCGGCGACCTGCTGAGACCCCTGCTGGACGAATTGCACGACGGGAATCATTTCCCAGTCACTGCGCTTCTGGGTGTTGTACCCGTACCCCTTCAGTGTTCCGTCACCCTGCTCCTCAACATGGAGGCGGACGCGAGTCCGAGCCTTCTCCAATGACTGAAGCTCGACTTCTGTGTAAAGAGAACTGTCACCAAGGCTCGACGGCCACAGCAGAGCGACTATCCCCGCCAATGTGCCAGCGGCCACACCGGCGGTGAGAACGCCGGTCCCACCAGCAGCCCCCGTTGCAGCAGAGCCGGTTGCAATACTTGCACCCCCAGCGGCTCCAGCCGTACACAACCCACCACAAGAGGCAGCCGCGGCTCCAGTGCCACCCAATAGGAGAGTTCCCAAGGCGGCGGGTAAGGCATTCCCGCTGATTTTTTTCAGCGGAATATTACCCACGGCATCGGCCTCACGACCGCCAAGAAGTGAGAACTCTCCGTACTTGGCCAGGCTCTCGACCGGGATAAATCCGGCAGGGTGCTTGTGATCGATCACACCATCTGCGAGATCGCAGCTTTTCGCGAATACACACCCTTTGCTAGTGGGAGTTGTGTCGTTCTTAAGTGGGAACTCTTTGTATTCCGCCCAACGCTGGGCATGTACATCGACGGGCTCGGTGCCACTATTGCGGTAACCCTTCGGTAGGTTGGGGACGTATCCGCTCATTCCTTGATTCCTGAATCCTTTTTCATCCTGAAAGACAGCATGCCGCTGGCGAAAACACTGCGGTGAGCAGCAATGCGGACTGCAGAACGTGCTTATTTACACGGTCTCGGCCAGAGAGGATAACCGACGCGATTTGTTAGTCGAGTGGTGGCCCATAGCCAGACCTAGGCATAATCCGACCCAAGCAACAATTATGTGGACATTGGCTGTTTTCGACTCAATTAGACGCCCGCGGAGGTCCGCTTTCTGACAAAAACGGTCATTGGTGCAAGGAGTGCTACTCTCCTAAAAGCTCGTAAATTGAGCAAATCTTCTTCACTACTTCTTTTGTAATCGAAGCGAAGCTAGGATGGTAAGCGTTCTACAGTCCAGATTCGTCTGGAACTCGCCAATAAAGGACATTGTCGGCATCGCCGATTAAGAGGAAGAGGCGGATGCTAACAAATAGCGGCAAGAACGAACTTAAAGACCAAAAATTTATTGCAGATATTTCAGGCGAAAAGTATTCAAATGTTAACTTTGTACGCTTGGTGGCAAAAGAACGAAAATTTACTAAAATAGACTTCAGGTACTCCACATTCGACGCTTGCTATTTACGCAACTGCAAATTCGACTCTTGCGATTTCACGGGCTGCCGCTTTGTAAGCACCAATTTACACGGATCCATTTTTAGCGGGTGTAAATTTGAATACGCGTCCTTCGAGAGAACCGACATCAATAATGAAGTGCTTTCCAGTGGTTGCCCCGGCAGCGAAAACCTTAAGATTCGGTTCGCTCGATCTCTCCGCATGAATTATCAACAACTGGGTGATGCGATATCTGTAAACAGAGCCATTGAAGTTGAATTAAATGCAACCAAGGAGCATCTATACAAAGCGTGGCACTCTAACGAATCATATTACCGTAACAAATATAAGTCCTGGCAGCGAGCCCACCAATTTTTATTATGGACAAAGTTCAAACTGCTAGATCTTTTGTGGGGGAATGGCGAAAGCGCCTGGAAGCTCGTCTGCGCCGTTTTTGCGGTCTTAGCGTTTATGACTCTCTTCGACGTCCTAAATTACCGCGACCACTTTATTATCAAAAGCTATTGGTGCGCTTTCTTGCAAGCCCCGCAAGTGTTTCTTGGAACGATCCATCCGCAACATTTTCCTGCCAGCTATATAACTTTTGTGACCTTTTTAAGACTTGTTCTATTTGGTTTTTTCATGGCAATTATTGTAAAAAGGTTTAATCGGCGATGACGGGGCATATATACGCTTTCGGCTCTATTTGCAGGGGTGAGGTTACGCCAGAATCCGACGTTGATCTTCTCGCAATTACACAGGGATCAGATCAGAGATTCAGTTCAGATGTGTACTCAATTTACTCATATGCCCGAATAGCGGAGATATGGAATGAGGGAAACGCATTCGCGTGGCATTTATCACTTGAATCGAGGCTACTGTATTCACCCGACAACACAGACTATTTACAGGAATTGGGAACTCCCGCCATATATCAATCGGCGACTCTAGATTGTGAAAAATTTTTCGCGTTATTTGCAAGTTCAGCCAAAGCGCTCCGTGGAGGAACTAACAGCCCGATCTTCGAATTATCTACAATTTTCTTAGCTGTACGAAATTTTGCGACATGCTACTCACTCGGCACTGGGATCCCTGATTTTTCGCGCCACTCCGCCCTTCGACTTGGCTCCAACAGCCTAGATTTCCCGAACGATGCTTTCTCAATTTTAGAGCGTGCTCGACTCATCTGTACGCGTGGATTAGGAAATTTGATATCCAAAGAAGAAACCCACTTCGTCACGGGTACGTTAGCGGCAATAGAACAATGGATGCGGACTTTATTAATTTCGGTAGGCAAGACATGAATGACTTCAACAATAGAATTGATGCTCAACGCAATATTCTTCGATTAGTCAATGCGCATAATTGGCCAGCAGAGGAGCTTTCTGGACTATCAAACAAAGCAATCAATCGCTGGATATTAGCAAACCAAATTGATACTAATTCGCCATTGGCAGAACTGATTGGCGCTGCCGGCTTGGCCTTATTTTTCTTGGCAAATAAAAGCCAAGAGCAGGTGACGGACGAATATAAACTCCATTCGCAGAAAATAACCGTCCTCATAAACAAGATCGCAATTGAAATTGAAGAATTACATTAACGACTATTTGACTGAATCATAGACATATATCAGTCACTTTATTTCGCTATCAGAGATTGGCGGTGCAGATAGACGCTTTGGATCGGAACCCGAGTTGAACTCGAACTCCTTATCACCTAAAGTGATGATCGTTCTATATCCCAAATTCATTAACTCGAAGCCTAAATGGAATGGTTTTTCTGCGGTGGACGGCATATAAGCGACGTATACATCAACATTCTGATAAAAGCAGAGTCTTACTAGAAAAATTCCGAACATATCTGGCTCGGTATATTGATAATAAAATACGCCTGGATTATCACCATACTTAGTCTTATCGGCAAGTTCCAGGCTTGCTTTTTCTTTAATGAAGGCTTTGAATGCTTTTGGATTAGGCACGTTTGTGTGAAGAAACCCTAAGTACGCCTTGGTGCTGCCTATAAAGTTGGCCTTAAAATGATGTCTGTGTATGCCATAGGCAATATGTGTAAAGCAGTCAATCAGACGTTTGTAATCAGGAGTTCCCCAAAGAATGTCGATAAATTTGTTTTCGCTACCCAGTCGAACGAGTCGTTTTTTAAGGAAAACTTTTTCTAATAACTTGTAAGACGTTCGTTTTAGAGACCTTTGGATTTTCCCATTATAATGTTCGAAACCGATGGAGTTGTTTCCAAGAATCCCGGCAATACTTACCATCAAAAACTCATCATCAACAGATTTTTTACAATTATGCTCCTCGCAAGAAGGTACTGTGATGAGGTTCAACCTAAAGTTAACACCGGCATCCTTTAACTCAGGAAATAGACATTTTGGAGGTACGTGCTCGACAGTGGTACCTGGCTTGTCGCACATATAGCATAATTCAGACATTGGGCCTTCGCTTTTATAGCCTCTATGATAAGGCGGTTAATTCATGCGCAACAACAGAGCAAGTGTCTACGACTCAAAGTGGCGAATCAATCATGTCGTTTACAGAAGCCGGCAAGCCACTTAAAGGACTCGGCTTCGCGAACTTTAAACTCCAGCACCACAACTAATAAGGAAATTTATCCAACGGCAGACTTCGAACATCTCTACGGAATACAAAATCTAAATGAGGTATTTCAACTTCTGCCTTGTTCGAACAGCACTGCCCAAACTTATTTCCATTTTTGCAAGGGCATTCAGATTCCAGTTCCACACGACAAAACATATCAATTGGAAACTTTTTTGTCGTTCTAATAACGTCCCACTCTTCAAAAGCCTCTTCCAAAACAACCATAAGATGCTCCAACACGGAAAAATCCAGAGTCTCATCATTATGAACAACAGAATATTTTTGAACTGGCTTGGAAACAATAGATATCTCTTTAAGTACCAAATCACGTGCAACATGAACGCATAATTTTCCGTTGTATATTTTACCCTTCACATGTGCACACCTAGATCGAGGACGAATTTTATGGTTACATATACCGCACTCGTAATATCCAACAACCATACCCGGGCTTGAAAATACACAATAAGGATAAAGTGATTGCAGATTCGAAACTTGGTGAGCTATGAAATAAATATTTTTACTTATACAGAATTCCTCACTCGAGTTCCGCATAACAAACTGACACTTTATCTCGCATCGCTCTAGGTCGTACCATGCCTCTCTGTACTCCCTCCGTTTTATTTTGTGAAATGCCTCTATATAGATCAGCGTAAGCTGGAGCGCTTCTGACTCTCTCCAGCAATTGTTTGCAAGCTCTTCGTTCGCAGCGCCAACAGCTTGTTTCTTGAGTTTCTCAAGCTCACTCAAAACCCATTTAATATGTGGATTTTTTGTGTGCTCAAGCTTAGTCAACTCAAACTTCATTTTCAAGTTCCTTGATAGCAGTGAAAACTTTTTCTAGTTTTTCAATCTTGCCATCAAAACTAATCGAAACTGTAGAGCCACTTTTCCTTTCGATGATAAGCTTTAAAGATATCCCATCATCCTTCTGGGCTTTGAGCTTATCATATATATAAGATGACATAAGATTGGTTAGCAATGGAAGAACAATACTAGAGACAAAAAATGTTCCAAGCCAAAAATCCGCCCCATGTAGACTTAGCTCTTTGTAATCTTCGTCAGTAGAATATATCTCAGCATCGACATTTCTTTCGTTTAGATAATCAAGCGTATCTAGACTACCCGCGTAAAACTCATCTACTGTTTCGTGGGACGGCAAAATAATCAAATTTTTCCCTTTGATAATTTCCGCCAGCGACGGGGACGCGTTACGGACTAATTCTGCACGCGTCAATGATTCTTCTTTTACCTCAAAACGGTCTTTCTGTTCCAATATCGACATTTACAGAACACCCTTTCCATGGTTTATCAAACGGTAGGTAGATATTATTCGATGTTGAGCGATTTGGTAATGGCCATTGCGCACTATCCGTAATCGTATGCTGCGCTTCGGTAGCAAGTCACCTCGTGCCATTCACAAATCGCGGCCACATGTCATTCGGAGATATCAGGTAAATGCTCTCCGGTCGGCGGTGTGATGAGCTTTGCGCCTAAGCATCAGATCGGACCACCGCTTCTGGCCGATGGCTGATAGCAAATGAACGGGATGAGTAAGAATGCGATGGACCTCCTTTCCTGCCTAACTGGCGTCCCCACCTTTTTAGCCGTCCTCGTTCGACCGAGCGTTACACCTGCTGTGCCAGTAACACGCCTCAAGTCCTACGTCAGAAAGCCGTGTTACCTCAGGAATAATGAGCAATTACAATGTGTTAGGACACATCGTTACACCAGTAACATGCGTAACACTAGTCTTAGGGGTGTGCGCATCCCCGCTCCCCGACGCATCGATCCCTCCAGCGAACGGCAGCTGGAGTTTCCAACATCTGCTGGGGACCCTGCGGTTCTCTTTCAGACACGGGGTCGGAAACCCGCAGGACCTTGTTAGCGGGAGAACTCCCAGCTTAGTGAACAGGTGAACCCGGTGAACTGCCGGTTCACCTGTGCATTTACCCTATGGAATGGCCTACCTGAGGTCACCATTACCGATACGGTAATGGTGGCTGTTTTTCGATGTGTTTCTTTCAATTTCAATGACTGAAATTTCAGTAACTCTTGAGTCCTCCCACTAACGAAGCCCCGCGGGTTTCCGACCCCGTGTCCTTCAGATAGTCCTAGGGTCCCCGGCGGCATTTCGGGGACTGATTGCTTTCTGCCATCCCCCAGCTAACCTCCATCCCTGCTGGTCATGGGGTATCCCAGCCAGCACAACAGACATGGTTAAAAATGTTGAGTCATTACCGATCCGACACACGGAAGCGAGGACTAGCAAATGCAATCATTTATCGTGAACAGAAACGTTCAACCCAACGGCGACTACGAAGTGCACAACACGACGACTGGATGCAGCTTCATGCCGCAGCTACAGAACCAGGTACCACTCGGAAGTCATCTCACCTGCATCGGTGCTGTAAACGCCGCCCGAGCTGTAAACCCAAATCTGCGAATCAACGGTTGCTACTACTGCTGCAACCCTTGCCACACCAGCTAGGTTGCCGGGAGTGCATGGCTGGTTGCGGGTCGTTTATGCCTAAACCTACGATTGTGCGATCATAGGCCTAAGCAACCTGTATCCCCGTGTGTATCCCTAACTGTGTAATCCTGCTACAAGCCACGGATTATATGGAAGACTACAGTCTCCCTCGGGCACCAAAATCAAGAAAGGTCTTGCTTAGCAAGGCCTTTTTTTCGTCTGGAGAAAAGTGCTCGCGCAATGCTGAACGCTCACCACCGCGCGGTTCGCACGTGACATAGCACGGACTCAGGTGTCGGAGTCGTTTGCAGGCTCAGCCTGAGCACTTCCCCCAAACAACCGCGCCGCTATCGCCCGCCCCCGCTCCAGCCCCTCCTCCGTCAACCAGACCGACTTGTTCCTGTTCACCGGGTTACTGATGAAACCCTGCTCATGCAATCGGTTCATGATCTCGAAGTCGAATCCTTTCCAGGCATTGCCGTCGTCGGAACTGAGCGCTGCCAACAGGGCAAGCACGGCGTCTTCCATCAGTTTGTCGTCGTATTCCATGGTCGTCACTCCATTCGTGTTCAACAGTTAACGTCGAGTGTGTGAAGGCTCACCATAATACTCGCCGGCCTCCGATGGAAATGCCGCTCAATCCCGTGAAGGTTATTGATCGGCTTCAGTGTGCCCGGCCTCGCCTTTGGGCTGCACTTGTTGATCCCGCTCCGTATAATTCCGCCACTCTGAAGGCAGCCCAGCGCATCTTGCACCTAACGGTGGCTGCCTCCAGTCATCAACTCTCACACTGACGGACGTCGCTAAAGGCACCCCATGGAAACGTCACTGGAAACAGTCGCCCTGTTCTCCCTCAAGCTCGCTTACGAGGAAGAAGGCCTGAGCCCGATCCTGCGGGACGACATGGTCATGGGTGATTACCAGAAAGACATTTTCGAACTGCTGGTGCGGCGTGGGGATGTCGAGACCATTCAGTTCAAGATGAATGAATGCCTAAGCTTGGCGATGGACGCGTTGGGCGGTGTCGAGAAACCGCTGGGGCGCGAGTTGCACAAGTTGTCCGCTGACTTCAGCGAGGCGCGCTCGCTGGAGCAGCTGGATCAGCCGCTCCTCGCGCTCAAGGGTTATTTGAAAGACATCTTGTAATGGGCTGAGCCGTTACAGCAGATGCTTCGAGATGTACTTGGAAATCTCCACCATCGAGGTCTTCCCGGTGAATTCGAACTTCACTTTCCCCAGTGAAGAGAAGTAAATCTCCAGCTCCGAATCCAGATCGAAGGTGCCCGAGGTTTCCACGGAGTACGCGACGATGTTCTTGTACGGTAGGGATGTGAAATCTTTCTTGCTGCCGGTAATGCCCTGAACGTTGACCGCGATGATGCGTTTGTTGGTAAACACCACGCCGTCACGCATGGCCTTGTAAGAGTCGATCACTTCCTCGCCGTCGAGCAACAGCGCGCTTACGCGTTCGGCGTACTCATCGTTCTGCTTGAGTTTGAAGAAGCCTTTGTTGTTGAAGTCGATCATCTGTCCATCCTCATATTCAAGAAAACATCCCGGTATTTCTTTGGTTCAACGACGGGCTTTCAACACGCGGATATCGGTCGGAAATCCATCAGCGCCAACAAGCTTCTTCCAGCCCAGATACTGAAACTCGCCCTTCTCATCAATGTAATCGCCCTTCTCCACGGATCGACCGCCAACCACCGCGACGCGCTTCACTTCGCCACAGCCGCCGTCAGAAGGCCGAACCGTATAGATCACATACGGCTTCACGTATTGCGTGGCGCGGAAGTATTGGCCGCAGATTTCGTCGACGGTGATCAGCATGGTTTTCAGGCGTGCTTCGCCGTCGGTGTCTTCGTGCAGTTTCAGGAAGGAGATGTCGCCGACATCGCTGTAGCCGAGGGCGCGGGCGCGTTGGTAGGCGGGGGAGTTCTGGTGGGCGATGCGGCCTTCCTCGGCAGCACCTTGCATTTTTGCGGCGAACTCGGCTTTGCCTTGGGCGATCATCGCTTCAGCCTGGCCCGCTACGTTTTCGCATTGCGCAAATTCCCGGGAGCCGAGGTGATTGGGCGTCAGGTTCGAGCGCTGTTCATTCATGGTCTGCAGGTTGCTTTCCAGGGCAAACATCACGTCGTAGGCGGTGATGCGACCGCTCTGTACGTCGGCCATTTTTTCCTGCACGCGCTGGCAGTTGCCGGCGTAATACTTCCAGCTGTTTTCCGGGTGTTCTTGCACGGCGGCGAATGCTGGGGGGATTACACCGGCGAGAATGATTGCGCAGAGCAGGCGCAAAGCGTGGGTACTGACTGACATGGGTAGTCCGTTACGGAGCTGGGCAGTGGCGCGACGCTACTATTTTGCTATCTTGCCGTCCACTGCCAGTAACGAGGTCGCCAGCGCCTCGATGGAGTCAATTTTCAGAGGGAGAAACACCTTGATGGCCGTGTTGTACTTTTTCGTCTGGGCAGCCGTTTGGGCTTGGGTCGTGCAGACCCGTGGTGCCTGGAACCTGATCCTTGCCAACCTGGCGGGTGCCGCCAGCGGCTTTATCGTAGCGATGATTTTTTCGGTGGTCTGTTCAGGCCTGTTCCCGGCGCACGTTTCTCCTTCGCCGGAGAACCTGGCCAGTAGCGTGTTGCAAATAATCACCACGTTCGGTGTGCTGGCGGGTGTCTGGATGTGGCTGGTCAGGCGTCCTCAGCCAGAGCATCCATTGGCCCGGCAACTTTTCGCCGGTATCTGTGGGCTGGCTGCTGGCGTGACGACGCTGGCGTTTTTCGCGCTTAATTTTCACTGAGCGCCGCTATCGTCACTGGCATTACACGTCTGTTTTGTTATCTTGCCGCCCATCGTCAGCGTTCACCTTGGGCGCGCGTTGATTTCGGGTTTGGAAGGTTTAAGGAAAGGATCAAATGGAGTTTCTGCGTTTTCTGGTATTTGTCGCGGTGTGGGGGTTCATGTGGCGCTGGGTGGTCAAGAACCGTGGCAGCTGGAATATTTTCTACGGCAACATCGTTGGCGCAGCGGGCGGCTTCATTGTCGCGATGGTGGTGCTGTCGATTACGTTGTCGTTGTTTCCTTCGTCGCATGACTACGAGCCGGCGCTGGCTGAAAACACGCAAGGCACCGAGCCGACCTCTCTATTGCCTGAAGCCGAGGCAGTCACACCCGCCGCCGATCTGAAGGATGCGCCGGTTTTTGCTGCCATCGAGCCGGACGACAAGCCCTCTCCCGCCGACTCCGCACTGTTGCCGAACTACGCCGGCCGGGCGCCGAAATCAATCGGCCTACAGACCGTGCTGGATCAAAGCGACTATGACGGTCGCATGGCCCTGGCAGCGCTGAACAAGAAATTGCGTGGCGACGCACAGGCCGACAAGTCGATGATTGCGTATGTCATGTGCAGCCCGTTTGTGACCAGCACGTTGCGCTTTCCCGCTTCGGCGCGTTTTGCTGACAGCAAAGCGCTGGTCAGCCACCGCTTCAAGGATCAGGTCTACACCTTCAACAACACCGTCACCGCGCGCAACATGAACGGCGACGATGTCACCTACCGTTTCGATTGCTCCGTGCAAGAGCAGCCGCGAGTGGACGCGCTGCCTGCGCAATGGCGTTTGTTGGCGCTGAAAGTGCAAAAAGCCGACTCTTAAGGCTTATTTAAGGGTTCAAGGCGCCGGCTGCGCTATCATCGCCAGCCTGTGCGCCTTGAGCTTTGCCCTCCGATGTACCAACACCTCGCTGATCCCTCTTCGTTGCCTGCCGTGTTGGCCGGCCCATTGCTGCGCAGGCTGGAGCCGAAGCGGTTGGTGCTGTGGTTGATTGGTACGCGCCAGCTGTCGCTGACCTTGCGCCTGCAAGGTGTAGGAGACATTCCTCTCGACGCCGGGAAATGTACGGTCATTCCCGTAGGCCGCGAGGCGTTTGTTCATCTCATCGATGTTGCTCTCGACAGCGCCCTGCCGTGCGATACACGTATCAACTATGACCTGCTGATCGATAGCACATCCGGAATCGCCGACTGGGCGGCGCATCTGCTGTACGGCGATGCAACCAGTCCGAACTTCGTCCTGCGCTCACGGATCGATCAACTGCTGCACGGCTCTTGCCGCAAGCCGCATCACCCGGCGACGGATGGTTTGCTTTGCGTCGACCAATTGCTGGCGACGGAAACCGATCCGCAACAACGCCCCGCCCTGTTAATGATGAGCGGCGATCAGGTCTACGCCGACGACGTGGCCGGCCCGATGTTGCGGGCGATTCATGCCTTGATCGAACGCCTCGGGTTGTTCGACGAACACCTCGAAGGCGCCGTGGTCAGCGACAGCGCCAAACTTTACGAACACCCGGCCAGTTACTACCACCGTGCAGATTTGTTACCGGCACTGGAGAGCAACGAGACATTGCGTGAGCGATTTTTCGGCGGTGCGCGTAAGCCGATTTTCACCAGCAGCAGTGCTGACAATCATCTGGTGACGCTCGCCGAAGTCATGGCGATGTATCTGCTGGTGTGGTCACCGACGGCCTGGTCGCTGATCAATCCGCAAGCACCCGAGTTAACGCCCGAACGCCTCAAGCGCTACACCCTCGAACAGACTCGCATCGATGCCTTCAAGGCTGGATTGGGCAACGTCGCCCGCGCGCTGGCGCATCTGCCGAGCCTGATGATTTTCGACGATCACGACATCACCGACGACTGGAACCTGTCTGCGCAATGGGAGGAAACGGCCTACGGCCATCCGTTCTCCAAACGCATCATCGGCAATGCGCTGATCGCCTATATGTTGTGTCAGGGCTGGGGCAATAATCCCGATGCGTTCAAGGAGGTGCTGGGGAAAACCCTGAGCCTTAGCGCCAGCGGTGATGATCAGTATCTCGACAGCCCAGTGCAGGATGATCTGATCGATGACCTGCTGCGCTTTCAGCATTGGCATTTCGTCCTGCCCTCCAGCCCGGCGCTGGTGGTCATCGACACCCGTACCCGGCGCTGGCGCAGTGAGATGGCGCTCAAGCAACCGTCGGGCCTGCTCGACTGGGAGGCGCTGAGCGAACTGCAACAGGAGCTGCTTGATCATCCGTCAGCGATCATCGTTTCCCCGGCGCCGATCTTCGGCGTGAAGCTGATTGAAACGGTGCAAAAGGTCTTCAGCTGGTGCGGTTATCCGCTGCTGGTCGACGCGGAAAACTGGATGGCCCATCGCGGCGCGGCGCAGGTAATCCTGAATATTTTCCGCCACTCGCGCACACCCGGTAACTACGTGGTGCTGTCCGGCGATGTGCATTATTCCTTCGTCTACGAAGTGCTTATCCGCCACCGCAAGGCCGGTCCGCGGATCTGGCAGATCACTAGCAGCGGGATCAAGAATGAGTTTCCAAAAAACCTGCTGGAATGGTTCGACCGCCTCAACCGCTGGCTCTACTCGCCACGCTCCCCGCTGAACTGGTTTACCAAACGCCGCCGCATGCGCATCGTGCCGTATACGCCGGAACATGCTGAGGCAGGTGAACGCCTATGGAACTCAGCGGGGATCGGTCAGGTGTTTTTCAATGAGCAGGGGCAGCCGCGCGAGATCATTCAGCACAATTCGAATGGCAAGGCGAAGACGCGGATGCTGGCGCCGGATCTGGCGGATTATCCGGACTAAGGTCTACACCGAACATGTGGGAGCGAGCCTGCTCGCGAAAGCGGTCGATCATCCAGCAGAGATGTCGAACGATAGTCCGCCTTCGCGAGCAGGCTCGCTCCCACAGTGCTACTTACAAGCCGTCAATGCGCTATCAGTGCTCGCCCCACACCTCTGACAATCATCTCCACCTCCCGCTCATCAATCGTCAACGGTGGCAGCAGCCGTATCGTCTTGCCACGCGTGACGTTGATCAACAGTCCATGATCCCGCGCCGCGATCAGGGTCAGATCACGCACCGGTTGTTTCAGCTCGATCCCGATCATCAAGCCCTGCCCGCGAATCGCCAGCACATTGGGATTGTCCGCCAGCTCTGCGCTCAAACGAGTTAAGAGCCGTTCACCCTGAATCCGGGCGTTTTCCAGCAGGCCCTGCTCTTCGATGATATCCAGCACCGTACAACCGACCCGACACGCCAGTGGATTGCCGCCAAAGGTGCTGCCATGGCTGCCGGGGGTGAACAGATCCGCCGCCCGGCCCCGCGCCAGGCACGCGCCGATCGGAACGCCGTTGCCCAGTCCTTTTGCCAGTGTCATGACATCCGGGACAATGCCTTCATGTTGAAACGCGAACCAGCGCCCGGTGCGGCCGATGCCGGTCTGGATTTCATCAAGCATCAGTAGCCATGCATGGCGATTACACAGTTCCCGCAGGGCTTTCAGGTAACCGGGCGGCGCCAGCTGCACACCGCTTTCGCCTTGGATTGGCTCGACCAGAATCGCCACGATGCGCTCGCCGTGCTTTTGCTGCAGCTGCTCCAGCGCTGCGAGATCACCAAATGGCACTTTGATGAAATCCCCCGGCAACTCATTGAAACCCAGGCGCACTGCCGGGCCATCGCTGGCCGACAAGGTGCCGAGTGTGCGTCCGTGGAACGCGTTGGCCATGACCACCACCAGCGGTTGTTCGATGCCTTTGCGCCAGCCGTACAAACGCGCCAGTTTCAGCGCCGTTTCATTGGCTTCGGCCCCCGAATTATTGAAGAACGCCCGATCCATACCCGACAGCTCGGTCAGCCGTTTCGCCAGTTGCTGCTGCCAGTCGATGCTGTACAGATTCGACGTGTGCAGCAGCAATCCCGCCTGCTCGCTGATCGCCGAAACGATCCGCGGGTGCGAGTGGCCGACATTGGTCACCGCGACACCGGCCACCGCATCCAGATACTCGCGACCGGCCTGATCCCACAGGCGAGTGCCCAGGCCCTTGGTGAAACTCAGGGCCAGTGGTTGGTAGGTGTTCATCAGGGCGGCGGTCATGACTTCAAACTCCAGTGCAGGTCGGTGTGCTGGCAGTATGGTTAGCCACCGAAACTGGATAAACTCGGCAAAACTTCATTCATTTAAAAGCCGAGCTTGATAATGGACCTGTTCCAGTCGATGAGCGTGTACGTCAAAGTCGTCGAAACCGGGAGCATGACGGCGGCCGCGCTGCAGTGTGATATGTCGACGACCATGGTTGGCAATCACCTGCGCGCGCTGGAAAAACGGCTGGGCGTGCAACTGCTGCAACGCACCACTCGACGTCAACGGCTCACCGAATTCGGCAGCGTTTACTACCAGCGTTGTCTGGAAGTGTTGGGATTGGTCGCCGATTCCGAACGCCTCGCCGAGCAGACCCTCGATCAACCCAGGGGCATGCTGCGCCTCACCGCGCCGCTGACGTTCGGCGTCGAACGGCTGGCCCCGGCGCTCAGTGAGTTTTCCCTGCTGTACCCGCAGGTCAAACTCGATGTGGTGCTGACCAACAGCCGTCCCGATCTACTGGAAAGCGGCCTGGATGTGGCGTTTCGGCTGGGCAATTTCGATCAGTCCAACCTGATCGCCCGGCCCTTGATCGACTACACCCTGACCGCGTGCGCCTCGCCGCAATACGTCGCGCGGCGCGGCATGCCGAAAACGCCGGAAGACTTGCAGCATCACGATTGCCTGTCGTTTGCCTATCCCGCCGGTGACGACTGGCAATCGGTGGAAAAGCGCTGGCGCCTCAGCGGCCCCGACGGGGAAATCATGGTCGACGTCAGCGGGCCTATGCTGATCAACAGCTCCGCCGGGTTGCATCAGGCTGCCCGCACCGGCATGGGCATCGTGATGCTGCCGGATGCGCTGGTGGAACAGGACCTGCGTGAAGGCCGACTGGTGAAAGTGATCGCCGATTTCCAGCCCCCCAGCCGACCGATGCATCTGCTGTATGCGCCGGATCGCTATCGCTTGCCGAAACTGCGTCGTTTCGTCGAGTTTGTCATGCAGCGGTGGGGGAAATCCTGACGTCGCCTGCACCGGCCACCCATGAAGAATCGCTGACAAGGACCCGAACAGCAGATGAACAACACATTCAACGTACGCGATTTATTGCCCGCCGAAACGCAATCGGTGAGGCAGTTTCTCGGGCAGCATGGCTGGGCCCATCGCACCGGCTCAGCTGAACACTTCGCCCAGTTGATCGACAACTCTCAGCGCACCGCCGTCGCCGTCCAGGGTGAGCAGATCATCGGCTTCGCTCGCGGGATCACCGATGGTTTGTCCAACGGTTACCTGTCGATGGTGGTGGTCGATGACCAGCATCGACGTGAGGGGATTGGCCGCGCGCTGGTCGAGCACATCATGGGCGACAACCCCGAAATCACCTGGGTGCTGCGCGCCGGACGCGAGGGCGCAGAGGCTTTTTTTGCCAGCCTGGGTTTTCAGACCTCGGTGATTGCCATGGAACGGCCGCGCCTGAAATAACGCACTGTGGGAAAAAACTCGACCGGCAGACCGTTGCTCCGTGACAACGCCGCCGCGCTCCCCTAAATTAGTCGGCCTGAAAAAGCCCGCGGCTTTCTCATCTCCACTCAAGTTAAAAAGTAGTGAAATTTCAATGTCCGATTTCAACACCGCTGAATCCGTAGTCACCGAATCGTCCAAAGCGGAATACGAAAACTCCATCAATCTTTCACAACACCTGCCACAAGCCAAAATCATCAGCGAGATGGTCCTGGATGCGTTCCAGTCGACCCGCGAAAGCGACCAGATCCGCGAGCTGCGCGCGGCGATCCGTCAGGCTCACGACAGCTTCGATGATGACAAGGCCTACGAGCTGATGGGTGAACTCAAGGCACTGAAAGACGCCGAAGCCGCCGACCTCGCCGCCCTTGACGACCTCAGCAGCAAGTTCTCGATCGGCCGCATCCTGTCCAGCTTCAAGGACGATCCGGCGTTCCAGGAAATCGTTTACGGCCTCGCGCTGAAAGTGCTGAACCAGACCCATCAGGCAATCAGCAACCCGAGCGGCGGCAAGAGCAAGGCTGCGAAGAAGAAAGAAGTCGAAATCTTCACCATCAGCAAGGACGGCATCAGCGTGACCTTGCCACTGCGCACGCCACGCTCGCGCCTGAACGTTGACCGTGCAGCGCTGGAGTTCCTCGGTTTCACCTTCGTCGGTGAAGGCGAGGAAGCGGAACTGGAAAGCGAAGTCTTCGTCGACAACGCGGGTACCGAACAGGCGGTAAACCGCAAGAACATCATCACCGCGCTGCAACAGCAGACTGCGTTTGATGGGTACAGCATCGCCGCGCAGTAATAGCGCGGCCGCTGTACGAAAAAGCCCCGCGCTGAGATTCAGTGCGGGGCTTTTTGTTGTCCGGCTTGGGATTGTAAGAAGGCGAAAATCCTCGCCCCTCACCCCAGCCCTCTCCCGAGGGAGAGGGAGCCGATCGGGAGATATTCAAGAGATGCACCGAAATGAAAGTACTGCGCCGAATCCACAATCGCCTCGGTCTCTCAGGTCGATGTATAGCGCAAGACACCTCGGTCGGTCCCCTCTCCCTCTGGGAGAGGGCTAGGGTGAGGGCAAGCCGCTAAACCAACCTCAAGCCGAAGGATGCAACGCCACGATCATGTCGACTTCAATCGCCGCGTTCTTCGGCAACTGATACACGCCAACTGTGGTGCGCGTGTGCCGGCCGGCATCGCCGAGCACATGACTGAACACGTCCGAGGCACCGTTGGCCACTTCGCTCAGGTCAACGAAGTCCGGCGTCGACTTCACATACACCGTCACCCGCAGCAATGCCTTGATCTTGTCCAGCGAACCCACCGCATCGACGATCAGCGCCAGGCAACGTATCGCACTGATGCTCGCGGCGGCTTGCGCATCCTTGAGGGTCAGCTCCAGTCCGACGCGACCCGGATACTGAATCTTGCCGTTAGTGCGTGGCACCATGCCGCTGATGTACAGCTCATCATGATGACGGATCAGCGGCGCGTAATTGCCGCCGGCGGTGTTCTCACCATAAATGTCGTAGTTCAGCTCTTGGGCCAGGGCAATAAAACGCTCGTCGCAGGTCATCCTCTCAGTCATTTCGCCCAGCCTTATGATCAGTACATGCAGAACCGCAGGTTAAGACAGATGGGCAACCGCAAATGGCAAGGAGCTATCACTGTCATGGTTGGATCCAAATCTAGGGGGTTTGTTACTGCGCCGCAACCCGCAGTCACGGAAAACAAAAGCCCCACACCTCTTTCGAAGTAATGGGGCTTTAAATTTAAATGACTTTGTCGTTAAACGGCGCTCAGGCGGTCAACCATGTCAGGGAATTTTTCAACCAAACGGATCAACAAAGCAGCTTGAGCATTTGGCTTTGACTTTTCCTGCTCCCAGTTTCTCAGAGTGCTGGGACTCGCCCTGATTCGCTTGGCAAAGACGGCTTGAGACATATGTAACTTTTCTCTCAAAGCCACGATTTCTTGGGCTCCGACTTCCGGGACTGGTTTGTCCTCAAGCACTGTATTGCGCAGGGTAATTTTTCCTTCGCGTTGAGCCGCCATCTCATCAACGCCCTGCATCAACTCTGCAAACAGGTCGCGTTTTTTCATGGGGTACCTCGTGTTTTCAACTCTTTATCTATGGCTTTTTTGAGCGCCTTTTCTTGCTCGGCAGTCAGATTCTCAAGCTCATCCTTGTCGTAAATTGCAAACATCCAGAACTGACCATCATTCATAAGCCAATAATAGATGACCCGCAAGCCGCCTCGTCGGCCCTTGCCACGTCGAGCATCAGCCCAACGTAGTTTTCTGAATCCACCCGTTCGGGGCATCACATCGCCTGCCAACGGATTGCCCTGCATATAAGCCTGCAGTTCTCGGTACTCATCGTCTGTCAGGTACTGACCAACGCTTGTGGTAAATATCGTTGTTTCAAAGAATACGGTTCGCATGTGCAAACTATAGGCAAATCGCCTACAGACAGACTATCAACAAATCCGGCTCCAGATAAACAAAAAACCCCGCACATCTCTCAATGTGCGGGGTTTTTCTTCAAGCCTTTGAGCCTTACGGCGCGTACGTCAGCAGCAGCTCTGCGGGCACCTTGAAGTCCAGGGACATCATGACGCTCAACGCAGTGATGGTGAAGATCGAGAACACGAACAGCTTGCGTGCCCAGACCGTGTCATCCACCGCTTTGTAGCCGGTCCAGGCCATGTACAACCAGTACATGCCCATGGCCGCGGCGACGGCGAGGTAGCTCATGCCGGCGTAACCGCTGAAGGTCAGCATCAAGGTCGCCACGAGGAAGGCCAGGATGTAGAGCAGGATGTGCTTCTTGGCCACTTGAATCCCGCGCTTCACTGGCAGCACCGGAATCGATGCGGCCAGGTAATCGTTGAAGCGGAAGATCGCGATGGCGTAGGAATGCGGCATCTGCCACAGGCTGAACATCACCAGCAACGTCAGCGCGGCCATGTCGAAGCTGTTGGTTACGGCAACGTAACCGATCACTGGCGGCATGGCGCCCGACAGACTGCCCACCAGCGTGCCGTGAACCGACTTGCGCTTGAGGTACAGGCTGTAGAAGCCGACGTAGATAACGAAGCCGATGACCGCGAACAAAGCGGCCAACGGATTGGCCACCTTGTACAACAACGCAACGCCGAGAACACCAAGGATGGTCGCGTAGACCAGGGCCAGTTTCAGGGAGATCAAGCCCTGCACCAGCACCCGGTTCTTGGTGCGTTCCATCTTCAGGTCGATGTCGCGGTCGATGCAGTTGTTGAACACGCAACCGGAGGCAACAACCAGGGATGTACCGATCATGGCAGCCAGAAACACCGCCAGATCCACATGCCCTTTCGAGGCCAGGAAGAACCCGCCTGCCACAGAAAGCACGTTACCGAAAATGATCCCCGGTTTGGTGATTTGGATAAAGTGCTTGAGCGACATCGGGTCTACCTCACTTCGCCATCATGTACGTGTGGATGCTGAACATGATCCACAACGACAGGCCAACCAGCAGCACGATCACGATCGCCGTGAAGACGAATGCAATCACGTTGTTACGCTGAGCAATGGAACGGTCCAGGTGCAGGAAGTAATACAGGTGAACGATCACCTGGATCACTGCGAACAGCAGAACAATTGCCAGCGTGGTGGCCTTCGGCAGGCTCGGGTACATCACCAGACCGAAAGGAATCACGGTCAGGATCACCGACAGGATGAAGCCAATGGCGTACGACTTTGCGCTGCCGTGGCCAGCATCATGGCTGTCATGGGAGTGTGCATTAGCCATTACAGAGTCCCCATCAGGTAAACAACGGTGAATACGCAGATCCACACCACGTCCAGGAAGTGCCAGAACAGGCTCAGGCAGCTCAGACGGGTCTTGTTGGTCGCCGTCAGGCCGTGCTTGTTGACCTGGTACATCATGATGCCCATCCAGATCAGACCCGCCGACACGTGCAGACCGTGGGTACCGACCAGGGTGAAGAACGCGGACAGGAAGCCCGAACGGCTAGGACCGAAGCCCTCGGAGATCAGCAGGTGGAACTCGTTGATCTCCATGGCGATAAAGCCTGCGCCCAGCAGGAAGGTCATGAACAACCAGCCCAGAACCTGCTGCTTTTTACCTTTGTACAACGCCAGCATGGCGAAGCCGTAGGTGATCGAACTGAACAACAGCAGAGCGGTTTCGCCCAGCACGTATGGCAGTTCGAAGATGTCGTGGCCCGACGGGCCACCGGCGACGTTGTTTACCAGTACTGCGTACACCGCGAAGATCGACGCAAACAGAATGCAGTCGGTCATCAGGTAGAGCCAGAAACCGTATACGGTCATCTCGCCCGAGTCGTGGTGATGGTCATCGTGCCCATGGTCACCATGGGCGTGTCCAACATTGGTCACTAAATTCGACATGGTTTAAGCCTGTTCCAACGAGGTTTCAACACGGGTGGCACCGGCCGGGATTTTCCCTGCCGCGACCAGACGCTTGTGCTGCTCGGCTTCGATACGCTCGATCGTTTCAACCGGAACCATATAGCCCTGGTCGTCACGTGCAGCGTGGATCACGAAGTAGATGACGGTGCCGGCCAGGCTGGCGATCGCCAACCACCAGATGTGCCAGATCATCGCGAAACCGAAGACGGTCAACAGTGCGCCCATCACCACGCCAGTGGCGGTGTTGTTCGGCATGTGGATCGGCTCGTACTTGGCCGGACGCTGGTACGCAGTACCGTTTTCCTTGGCTTCGGTGAACGGGTCGATGCAGTCAGCCTTTGGCAGCACGGCAAAGTTGTAGAACGGCGGTGGCGACGAGGTCGACCATTCCAGAGTGTGTGCATTCCACGGGTCACCGTGATCGCAAACGTTCTCTGGCTTGTTACGGTCACGCACGCTCACATAGAGCTGGATCAGCTGGCAGGCAATACCCACAGCGATCATCACCGCACCGAACATGGCAACGTACAGGTACGGTACCCACTCAGGGTTGGTGGTGGCGTTCAGACGACGGGTCATGCCCATGAAGCCCAGTGCATAGAGCGGCATGAACGCGACGAAGAAGCCCGAGATCCAGAACCAGAACGCTGCTTTACCCCAGCCTTCGTGCAGCTTGAAGCCGAACGCTTTCGGGAAGTAGAACGCGAAACCAGCGATGTAACCGAATACCGCGCCGCCGATGATCACGTTGTGGAAGTGCGCAATCACGAACAGGCTGTTGTGCAGAACGAAGTCAGCACCCGGGATGGCCAGCAGTACGCCGGTCATGCCGCCGATGGCGAAGGTCACCATGAAGCCCAGAGTCCACAGAACCTGGCTGGTGAAACGCAGACGGCCCTGGTAGATGGTGAACAGCCAGTTGAATAGCTTCACACCCGTCGGGATGGAAATCAGCATCGTCGCCAGACCGAAGAAGGCGTTGACGCTGGCACCCGAACCCATGGTGAAGAAGTGGTGCAGCCAAACCATGAAGCCCAGTACCGAGATCGCGCCCGAAGCGTAGATCATCGAGTGGTGGCCGAACAGTTTCTTGCCGGTGAAGGCCGAGATCACTTCCGAGAAGATGCCGAATGCCGGCAGGATCAGGATGTAAACCTCAGGGTGGCCCCACGCCCAGAACAGGTTGACGTACATCATTGGATTGCCACCAAGTTCATTGGTGAAAATGTGGAAATCCATGTAACGGTCAAGGGTCAGCAGTGCCAGGGTAGCGGTCAGGATCGGGAACGAAGCCACGATCAGAACGTTTGCCCAGGTGCAGGTCCAGGTGAAGATCGGCATGTCCATCAGTTTCATGCCTGGGGTACGCATTTTCAGTACGGTCGCGAGGAAGTTAACCCCCGTCAGCGTCGTACCTAACCCGGATAGCTGTAGCGCCCAGATGTAGTAGTCCATACCCACGCCAGGGCTGTATTGCAGACCCGACAATGGTGGATAGGCAACCCAACCGGTCTTGGCGAATTCGCCGACGCCCAGGGACAGGTTGATCAGTACTACGCCGGATACCAGCAGCCAGAAGCTCAGGGAGTTCAGGAACGGGAACGCAACGTCACGCGCGCCGATCTGCAGCGGCACTGCAAGGTTCATCAGGCCGGTGAAGAATGGCATCGCCATGAAGATGATCATGATCACACCGTGAGCGGTGAAGATCTGGTCATAGTGTTCAGGTGGCAGGTAGCCAGGCGAACCCTCGGTGGCCATGGCCAACTGGGTACGCATCATGATGGCGTCGGCAAAACCGCGCAGCAGCATGACCATGGCGACGATGATGTACATCACGCCGATTTTCTTGTGGTCAACCGAGGTCAACCACTCGGTCCACAAGTAGGTCCACTTCTTGAAGTAGGTGATTGCAGCGAACAGCGCCAGACCACCGAGGGCGATCATGGCGATGGTCACCATCACGATCGGCTCGTGGAATGGGACTGCTTCCCAACTTAATTTACCAAACATCGTTTACTCCTCTGCCCCGGCAGCTGAATGCGAACTCGAGTCAATTTCCGTGGCCGCCACTTCTTTCTCTTTCTTCTCGTGCTTCAGCGGCTTGCCCGGCTTCATACCTTCGTACTTGTCGACGATGATCTGGAACTGGTTCGGCGTGACCGAGGAGTAGAGCTCGACTGGGTTGTTCTGGCTCGGTTTGGCAAGGGCCGCGTATTCAGCTTGATCAAGCTGTTTAGGTGACTTCTTGACTTCACTTACCCAGGCGTCGAAATCTTCCTGAGTGGTGGAGATAGCCTTGAATTTCATACCGGTGAAACCCGCGCCGCTGTAGTTGGCGGAAATACCGTCCATTTCAGCGTTACGGTCAGCGATCAGGTGCAGCTTGGTCTGCATGCCCGCCATCGCGTAGATCTGGCCGCCCAGACCCGGGATGAAGAACGAGTTCATCACAGCGTCAGAGGTGATCTTGAAGTTGATTGGCGTGTGCGCCGGGAACACGATCTTGTTGACCGTGGCAATGCCTTGTTCCGGGTAGATGAACAGCCACTTCCAGTCCAGCGCGACCACTTCGATGGTCACAGGCTTGACGTCGGACTGGATCGGACGATACGGGTCCAGTTCGTGGGTCGAAATGTAGGTGATGTAACCCAGGGCAATGATGATCAGGACCGGGATGGTCCAGACTGCCACTTCGATTTTGGTCGAGTGCGACCATTTCGGGGTGTAGACGGCGTTCTTGTTCGACGCGCGGTACTTCCAGGCGAACAGGAAGGTCATGACGATAACCGGCACGACGACCAACAGCATCAGCAGGGTCGCGGTGATGATCAGGTTTCGCTGTTCCAGGCCAACCTGGCCCGTTGGATTGAGCAAGGTCATGTTGCAGCCTCCCAGCAACAACGTGCCGAGCAGCGGCACTAGGCCTAGTAATCTGGGGTACCTGTTTTTACTCATCTCACGACCTCTAAAGCAGCTTGCGCAATGCAGTTGGGTTTTGATCGCCAACACTTCACCCTGCCAAGGGTTGGCATTTTCTTTGGATTGAATAAGGGCCGCCCGTCGCGCGTCAGACGCTCGACAAAACCTGGGACAGCGGTCAGTTCTTATTCGAATTCGTGGTCAAAGGCCTTGTTACAGACCAATTCCATTTGGTGCGGAAAGTTGGAAGGCACCGACACCTGGGTGTCTTGAAAGCCTTTCGACTCACTCGACACCCGACTTCCTGCTCGCCTCCTTAATAAAGGCTGAACAGTGCCGGGAATTCAGTGCGGGCGATTGTAGATAGGTAGCGCCCTATACACCATGTCTTATCCCGAAATAATTTTTATCCGTTCGAGCAACAATCCATCGCCATTTTTGCAAAAGTTCCGCATCTTATCGAAATCAATTCTCAACTAAAACACCAAAAAATGTAGGTGTACCCGCGTCAGTTCAGACAGCTCTGAAGGCTTTTTCCGAACGCTGGAACAGCGCAAAGCCCGATAACCCAAGGCTTTTGGCCATCTGCCAGCGCTTGTTAAAACTGCCTGCTCTGGCACTCGCGTGCTAAAGCCGAAAAACCCCGAATCAGACCAATCCTTTTTTGTAACAACGGCCGATTCCGCGTCGCTGAGGAGCCCTGCGACACGGCGCGTGTGACAACATGTCGCACACCTGCCGCACCCTGCCTTGCCGTCCGTCACGGTGTTTTCACAAACACTCTGAAATGCAAAACGCCCCGATTGGCTGATCCGCAAATCGAGGCGTTTTCTGTATCGGCCAGACTGCCGAATAGTTGACTCAGCGCAGTGCTTTTCGGTTACGCGAGGTCAGCAGCGGCACCAGGATCACCACCAGCACGAACGCCACCAGCGCCCACTGTGCCAGCGACAGACCGAGGATCGGCGGGTAAGGCGTGGAGCAGAAACCGTCGACCTGAAAGCCCAGCGGGAAGATTTTCGCCAATGGCAGATCATCGACAATCGGCTGCAGCACATCGATGCCGCAGCTCACCGCCGGATAGAACTGGGTGTACACGTGATGCCCGGCCACACCGGCCCCGGCAATCGCACAAATCACCACCAGCACTTCGAACACGGTGATGCTGCGCTTGGTCCGCATGGCCGCGCCGATAAACGCGAACAGCGCGATCAGCAGCAACGCATAGCGCTGCAAAATGCACAGTGGGCATGGTGCTTCGCCGAGCACGATCTGCATGTACAGCGCACCGCCGATCAGTGCCAGGCAGATGATGCCCAGCAGCACCAGAAAGCGCCGCTCACGTCCCAGTCGAATCGTTTCCTCGCTCATCGCGTTTCCCTTATATGTCCATGGTTCAACCGGCTCGCGGCTGAAAGTTGTCGCAAGTTTACACCGGGGGAATAAACGATAAAGCGGTTAAGAAACGATTAACCTTTAAACACTTTTCAAGAGTCTGGATCGTGTAACGGCCATCGCGAGCAGGCTCACTCCTACAAGGGATCTGCGTCGTACACCATTCTCATGTACGCCACAGCCCCTGTAGGAGTGAGCCTGCTCGCGATGAAGGCGACTCAGTCTTAAGGATTATTCCAAAGCCGAAGCCGGCCCGAAGAACTCATAACGGCTCTGCTTTTCCGGCACACCCAACGCTTTCAAATGCCGTTTGATCGCGCCCATGAAACCCTTCGGCCCAAGGAAGTAAGCATCGACATCACGCTGCTGCGGCAACCATTCGCCAAGCAGTGCCTGATCGAGCATCCCGACCTTGTCCGCCGCCGGACTGACACCGTCATCTTCGGCGTAGCAGTAAAACCGCTTGAGTTGCGGATGACGCTCAGCCAGATCATCAATCCAGTCACGGAACGCATGCACGCTGCCATTACGCGCGCAGTGAATAAAGTGCACCGGACGCTCGCTTTCCAGCGCCGCTTCAAGCATCGCCAGAGTCGGCGTGATCCCCACCCCACCGCTGATCAAGACCAACGGTTTGTCGCTCGCGGCCAAGGTGAACTCACCCGATGGCGGGAACAGTTGAATGCTCGCGCCGACCTGCAGTTGATCGTGCAAGTGGTTGGACGCCCGGCCACCCGGTTCGCGTTTGACGCTGATGCGGTACTGACCGTTGTTCGCCAATGCCGACAACGAGTAGTTGCGGCGAATCTCTTCACCGTCGAGGATCAGCTTCATGCCGATGTACTGGCCCGGCTCGGCCGCGAGGATCGGGCCTTTATCTGCGGGTTCGAAGTAGAACGAAATGATTTCCGCGCTCTCCTCGACCTTGGCCGCGACGATGAACTCCCGCGCACCGCGCCAGCCGCCGACGGCTTGTTCTTTCTGGTCGTAGATCGCGGTTTCGGCGCCGATCAGAATGTCAGCCAATTGGCCGTACGCCGCGCCCCAGGCGCTCATCACTTCTGGTGTGGCGATCTCTTCGCCGAGCACTTCGGAGATGGCGCGCAACAGGCAGGCACCGACAATCGGGTAATGTTCCGGGAGGATCTGCAGGGCCACGTGCTTGTTGATGATCTTCGCCACCAGATCGCCCAACTGGTCGAGCTGATCGATGTGCCGCGCATACATCAATACGCCGTTAGCCAAGGCCCGTGGCTGGTCACCGCTGGCCTGGTGCGCCTGGTTGAACAGCGGGCGAACTTCCGGGTATTCAGAGAGCATCATGCGGTAGAAGTGAGTGATCAGCGCTTCACCGCCGCTTTCCAGCAGAGGCACGGTGGATTTGACGATGGCACGATCCTGGACGCTAAGCATAAGAATGACTCCTGAGCTTTCTTGAAAAGTTACCTTAGGATTATCAGGTTCCGTGCCAACTTATTTATTTATATAAATCAATTAGTTGAGAATACAGTAGTCATAACGACTCAAAGAACTTTATAGTCATCCCGACTACATCTTGTCTCTTTGACTACAAGACCATGACCGCCAAATCCCTGCTCACCGCCCTGCTACCTCTCGTCTCCGACCTGTCCCGCGAATTGCCCGAGGGCGAGCGTTATCGACGTTTGCTCGAAGCCATGCGCGCCCTGCTGCCCTGCGATGCGGCGGCGTTATTGCGCCTCGACGGCGAAGCGCTGGTGCCGCTGGCGGTGGACGGTTTAAGCACCGACACCCTCGGCCGGCGCTTCAAGGTCAGCGAGCACCCGCGCTTCGAAATACTCCTCAGCGGCGCCGGACCCACGCGGTTCGCCGCCGACAGCAACTTGCCCGATCCTTATGACGGTTTGGTCGACGGCCTCGACGATCACCTCGAAGTCCATGATTGCCTCGGCTGTCCTTTATTCGTCGATGAAAAACTCTGGGGCCTGATCACCCTCGACGCCCTCGACCCCGAGCGTTTCGAGCCGATCGAGCTCGACGCCTTGCAAGCCTTCGCCAGCCTCGCCTCGGCCACGGTCAACGCCGCCGAACGCATTCAACGCCTGGCCAATCGCGCAGAAGATGAACATCAGCGCGCCGAGGTCTATCGTCAGGCCAGCGGCCAGCAGAACCGCGAAATGATCGGCCAGAGCAAGGCGCTGAAGAAGTTAGTAGAAGAAATCAATCTGGTCGGCGGCAGCGATCTGACCGTGTTGATCACCGGCGAAACCGGGGTCGGCAAAGAACTGGTCGCCCAAGCGATCCACGCCGCGTCACCGCGCGCCGACAAACCGATCATCAGCCTCAACTGCGCCGCACTGCCGGATACGCTGGTCGAAAGCGAACTGTTCGGCCACGTGCGCGGCGCCTTCACCGGCGCCACCAGCGACCGTCGCGGCAAGTTCGAACTGGCCAATGGCGGCACGCTGTTTCTCGATGAGGTCGGCGAGTTGTCGCTGACCGTGCAGGCGAAATTGCTGCGTGTTTTGCAGAGCGGTCAGTTACAACGTTTGGGCTCGGACAAGGAGCATCAAGTCGATGTGCGCCTGATTGCCGCGACCAACCGCGACCTGGCCGAAGAGGTGCGCAGCGGTCGCTATCGTGCCGACTTCTATCATCGTCTCAGCGTCTACCCGCTGCGCGTGCCGGCGCTGCGTGATCGCGGCCGCGATGTGTTGCTGCTCAGCGGCTTCTTCCTCGAACAGAACCGCTCGCGCATGGGCCTCAACAGCCTGCGCCTGAACAGCGACGCCCAGGAAGCACTGCTCGCCTACACTTGGCCGGGCAACGTGCGCGAGCTTGAGCACTTGATCGGCCGCAGTGCGTTGAAGGCGTTAGGCAATTGCAAGGTGCGGCCGAAGATTCTCAGTTTGAGCGCGGCGGATCTGGATTTACCGCGCGAGGTTGTGGATAACTCGGTTGAGGCTGTTGCCGGTGTCGTGGCTGAGATGCCATTGATCAGTGGGGATTTGCGCAGTGCGACCGAGCAGTATCAGCGGCGTTTGATCAGTGCGGCGCTGGAGCGTAATCAGGATAACTGGGCGAGTGCGGCGCGGGAGTTGGGGCTGGATCGGGCGAATCTTGGGCGCATGGCCAAACGACTAGGCATGAAGAGCTAAAAGCACACCCTCACCCTAGCCCTCTCCCAGAGGGAGAGGGGACTGATTGGGAGATATTCAAGAATTCCGCCGACGTGAAAGATCTTTACCGAATCCATAATCGACTCGGTCATTCAGGTCGATGTACAACGTTTGACACCTCCGTCGGCCCCCTCTCCCTCGGGGAGAGGGCTGGGGTGAGGGGCTTTGGCTTTGGCTTTGGCTTTGGCTTTGGCTTTGGCTTTTGATCTGCACGCCACCCGACAACTAACCTAAAGCCCACCCCTTTAACGCCGATAACCCGGCATCAATAGTTTCTGGCGATTCCCACCCTCGCCCACCACCTTTCCACAGAAGGTTCATATGTCCTCCACCAAAGCCCGCGCAGACTCACTTTCGCTTCTGCTGTTTACCTTGCGCAGCGGCAAGTTGATGGCGATCAACCTGCTGAAAGTCAGTGAAATCATCCCTTGCCCGCCGCTGACCAAGCTGCCGGAATCGCACCCGCACGTGAAAGGCATCGCCACGTTGCGCGGCGCCTCGCTGTCGGTCATCGACCTCAGCCGCGCCATCGGCGAGCGCCCGCTGGAAGACCCGAACGGCGGCTGCCTGATCGTCACCGACGTCAGCCGCTCGAAGCAGGGCCTGCACGTCCAGGCGGTGAGCAAAATCGTTCACTGCCTGACCACCGACATCAAACCGCCGCCGTTCGGCTCCGGCGGCTCGCGCGCTTACATCACCGGCGTGACCTCAGTGGACGGCACACTGGTGCAGGTGCTGGACATCGAAAAGGTTATCCACAGCATCGCTCCGGCACAGATCGAAATGGCCCCGACCGACCTGAGCATGGAAGACGCTGATGTGCTCGGCAACGCGCGGATTCTGGTGGTCGACGACAGTCAGGTGGCGCTGCAGCAATCGGTGCACACCCTGCGCAACCTCGGCCTGCAATGCCACACCGCACGCAGCGCCAAGGAAGCCATCGACTGCCTGCTCGACCTGCAAGGCACGGCGCAGCAGATCAACCTGATCGTCTCCGACATCGAGATGTCCGAGATGGACGGGTACGCCTTCACCCGCACCCTGCGTGAAACGCCGGACTTCGCCCATCTGTACGTGCTGCTGCACACCTCGCTCGACAGCGCGATGAACAGCGAAAAAGCGCGGCTGGCCGGGGCGAACGGCGTGCTGACCAAGTTCTCCTCGCCGGAACTGACCCACTGCCTGATCGAAGCGGCCAAACACGTCGCCGCCCACGGGCACTGAGTCTTGGCCGAGACATATTGTTTTTTGATGCGGCGCGATCTTGCCAAGGACGCGCCGGATGCGCTTTGGCCGCAAGGCATTGAATTGTGCACGTACGCCGTCGAACTGGCGGCGGACGTGCATCATTTGATGCAACTCGGTTATCGCGAGGGCGGCCGGGTGCCAGCGCTGGACGCCTGGCAGCAGCAGTTCGAAACCGATCCCGAATATGATCCGACGCTGTGTTTCATTGCCCGCGATGGCGAAGCTGTCGTCGGCGTGGCGCAATGCTGGACCAGCGCCTATATCAAGAATCTGGTGGTGCATCCGCGCATGCAGGGTCGCGGACTGGGTCGGGCGTTGCTGTTCAATGCATTCAAGGTGTTTCAGCAGCGGCGCGAAGGGTTTGTTGATCTGAAGGTGCTGGAAGACAACCGGCGGGCGCAGCGCTTGTATGAAAGTGTCGGGATGTATGTGGTCCGCCGAGAGCTGGTGCCGGACTGATCGACCGTCTTCGCGAGCAGGCTCGCTCCCACCCTGGAATGCATTTCAAACTGTGGGAGCGAGCCTGCTCGCGAAAGGGCCGGCACAGGCAACTTCTAACACTCAGGCAGACTCCAACCTTGGCCACCCACGACCAAGGATGCCCCCCATGAAAGCCATCACCTTAAGCCTGCTCTGCCTCACCGCCCTCACCTCCCAGGCCCACGCCTCCAGCCCCGACGCCTGGGCCGCTTACGACAAAACCGTACTCGCCAGTTGCACCAAAGCCAGTGGCCTGAAAAACGCCAAACCCGTCGGCACCCCCGCACAATTCGATGACCGCGTCGGCTACACCGCCGTTCTGCTGCAAGGCCAATACCCGCAAAAACACATGAAAGGCCAGCAAGGCAGCGAACTGTGTCTGTACAACAAACAGTCGAAAACCGCCTTCGTCACCGAGTGGGACTCGATCCGTCCGAGCGCCAAATCCCAGTGAGTGGCGCATAACTTGCTTCGATCCGCGTCTGTGCGGTGGTTTTCCGCCACCGTTTCACACCCTGATTGAAGACAGATCGCTCAATGAATACGACGTTTTCCTGCGTAGGCTGCGGCAAATGCTGCACCGATCACCATGTCCCGCTGACCCTGGCCGAAGCCCGCATGTGGGCGGCGGATGGCGGTCAGGTGATCGTGCTGGTCGAGGCCTTTCTTGGTAATGGCCTGGGTTTGCCGGCGCAGCAGCGGGAACATGCCGAACGACGTTCGGTGGTCGTTCGCAGCGGCGCGACAGACGCCCATGTGGCGATCACCTTTGCCGCGTACAACGTCGGCCCCTGCCGGAATCTTGACGAAGACAAGCTGTGCCGGATCTACGAGCGGCGGCCGCTGGTATGTCGCATTTATCCGGCGGAAATCAACCCGCATATCCCGCTCAATCCTGCGGCCAAGGACTGCCCGCCGGAGTCCTGGGAACAGGGGCCGGTGTTGATTGCCGGCGGTGAGTTGGTGGATCAGGAACTGGTGGAATTGATTCAACGCTCGCGCCAGGCCGATCGGGATGACATCGGCATCAAGGACGCGATTTGCGCGATGCTCGGGATTCGCACCACGGCGCTGAAGGGTGACGGGTTTACTGCGTATTTGCCGAATATGAGCGCGTTTGCAGCAGTGATTGATCAGGTCACTGCGCAACCGCTGACGACGGCACCGAGTGAGTGGGTGTTTCATGTGTCCGGGGATGATGTGGCCGGGCAAGTGTTGGCGGCCGGGGCACAGGTGGTGACGGAGCCGGCGCAGACGTATGCGTTTATTTCACTGCGGGCGGCTTGATCCAGATTCTTTAGCGTCCGCCCGGGCCTCATCGCTGGCAAGCCAGCGAAAGGTCCGGCACAGGCAGTATCAATCGCCGCGTTGAGCGCAGGCGGGATTAAAACTCAGCGCTTGCCCATCGAACGACGGGTGCCCGGCGGCGCCATGCCCGGGGTCTTGGTGTGGCCGTTCTTGGCGCCGTTCTTGTACCACGGCTGGTTCGAGCCTTTGGCAGAGGCCAGCTCGCCCGGCTTGAACGGAAATTTGAATGCCGGGATTTCGGCTTTGGTATCGCTGGTTTCGGCCAGTTCAGCCGGGACATCGCTCACGGCGTCGTCAACCGGCGGCAGGGTCGGGGAAGTCATAAAAGCTCCGGAAAGCAAAAAGTCGGGCCCGATCAGTGAGCCGCGAAGGCGCGCAGTATACCTGTGCGCCTTGACTCGGCACCTGAAGATTTTGCAGCGCACGCCGAACGGTTTACAGGTAAGTGATGGTAACGATGCCTTTGTCGGTCGAGGTCTTCAGCGCTTCGTAGCGCATGGAAATCGGCAGCGACTGATGACTGCAAGCGTTGCGATCGGTGTCGACATCGACTTTCACGCCGGGCTTGATTTCGATCTGGCGAGACTCACGAGACGCCAACGCCCCGACCGGTCCGACCTGACAGCCCGAATCAACGATTTGCCCGGTAAAGCGGATCTCGCCGGATTGACTGGCCGGCGCTGCAAACGTAGTGAGTGGAAGCAAGAGGAGTACAGATGGCAGAGCGGTTTTCAGCTTCATTTCAAGACACTCCCGAAGTGGACGGCCCAGAGAGATTTGGGCCGCGCGCAGCCTGAGCCATACAAGCTGTATCCGCTCATAGAGGCGGATCTTTAAGAGATTAGTCAGGATCGCAAGCCGTACCGGATGTCAGTTCATTCGTTGCTGGACGTTACTCAACAATTGCGAGGCGCTTTCCAACAACTGCGCCAGAAGCGCGTCATCCTCATCCATATACCCTTCGTATTCCGCGAGATTGCGCCGCTCATGACACAACGCGAACAATCGCACCTGAACCTTGCTGATATGCGCCGTATACACCAGACACTGAAAGACCAGATAGCGTTTATCCGATCGATAGCCACTCAATCGAAGCGCCGTCAGCGCCAACGCGTGCGCTGCGTTATAAGCCAAGTCGAAACGGCTGGAAAAAGACAACGTAGAAGTTTGCGCATCCTTGAGCCGATCCACGGCCGAGCGCATCAAGCCCTCGCACTCCTTGCGATCCGGCGGCTCCGCTTTCAGCCCACTGCTACGTAGAAGATTCTCCAGACTCTCGTTGTTGCCCATCCTTGGACTCCAAAGGGTTTGCCCCTAACAGATCGATTTTTTCCTGCTGCACCACCCGCACGACAAAGCTGTTGTGCGCAGCCAGTTTCGCCGCCCAGTCTTGCGGGGTGTAAAGCGTCGGGTTGATGGGACGACCCAATTGCTCCTCCATGGGCATGAGCCGTTCCATGACGTCACTGTAGTGCAGGCCTTCGCCGATCAGCATGAGATCAATGTCACTGAGTGTGTTTGCTGTGTCCTTGGCGATGGAGCCATAGACAAACGCCCAAGTGATCTGCTCGGTAAAGGGCTGCAATGCCAGACGCAGAGGCTCGGCGATACCAAACGTCTTGCGGGCGATACCCAGTAGTTCGGCATAGATGGGACAGGTGGGATTGGCCTGGTAATGGTTCTGATTGCCCACCCTTGTCATGCGCAACACACCGGCTCGCTGCAGACGGTCGAGTTCACGCATGAGACTGCCTTTGCCAACACACGCCCAGCGCGCGATCTCATTGGCATAGAAAGTCTGGTCAGGCTTACCGAACAGCAGACCCAACACTTTTTGTTGAGTGGTGGTAAACAGCGCTTCGCTTAGAGAGATAGTTTCCACTGTGAAGGCCAAAGAGTCCCAAAAAGGGAACGATAGGTCCCTTTTTGGGACTTATCAACCTTGAGAATATTTCCAGAGACAGCGGCCACAGACCAATCGCCATCGCGAACAGGCTCACACCTACATTTGGAGTGCGATCCCCTTGTAGAAGCGAGCCTGCTCGCGAAGAACGATGACGCGGTGTCCAGACGGATTACGTTTGTGGATCAACCCGATCCAGCGCCCGGTTTACCGCCAGCTCGGCGAGCATGACGATCTGCTGGATCGCCAGCGCCGTACTGCGCTGCGGGCGACTGAGCTGATCAGCCAGATCAGCGGCCATGACATTGGCTGAAGCCAGTGATTCGCAGGCGTGGGCCAGCAAGCTTTCGGTGTCGATGTCCGGGTGGATGAGGAACATCGTACTGGGCTGACGCGGTTTGACCGGTTCGGGACAGAGGTAGAAATCGAGGGCGCGCTTGATGGCTTCGCGGGTTTTGATCTGGTCGTCGGCGCGGATGGCGTCTTCGAGTGGGGTTGTGGGATCGATGGGTGGATCGGGTACGGGCTTAGTCATTTACTCAGTCCTCACTGATTGGAGCCAACAATTACCGTTTCTCACGCGGCGAATTGGGTGGCAGCTACGTACGGGGTGAGAAACCGGGCAAGGACCAGTACAACCTCCGGCCGGACCGAAGTCCGCCCGTACATAGCCGCCATAAAAATGCAGGCAGCAATCAGCTGGCGCCGATTATGACGGTACTGGTATTGGAATAATACTTAGCCCGGGTTCTCACACCCGATCACCGAGTTTTCGGCGACAACCAGAGACTAGAGAGCGCACGTCCGACGGACAACCTGAAAACCTTGTGGGAAGGTTCTGGTTATTTGACACAAATTTAAACAGCCAAAAGCCAACCCTCACCCTAGCCCTCTCCCAGAGGGAGAGGGGACTGATCGGGGTGTTTGGCAGAGCTACGCCGACGTGCGATACCGCGTTGAACTCAGGTTTTGAAACAGATCAAAAGCCCCTCACCCTAGCCCTCTCCCGGAGGGAGAGGGGACTGATCGTGGTGTTTGGGAGAGCTACGCCGACGTGCGATACCGCGTTGAACTCAGATTCTGAAAAGCTCACAAATCGGCTCCCTCTCCCTCGGGAGAGGGCTGGGGTGAGGGGCGAATCCAACACCGAACAAAAGCCGACCGCATGCTCTTCACCACTCAACAGGATGAGCGTTAGCTCGGCTGCAGCTCTTGATCTGTAAGGCGACGTCGGAAGGCTGAGTGGAGGGATTGATCCGGGCGTGGGAGCGCAGCGACCGTTTGGCGAAGCCAAACACAGCGAGAGGAGGTGCAGCGAAGCAAACCGGAGACGCTGCGCCCGGATCGAGCCCGGAGCGAAGGAACCCCGAGCCCCAGCGAGCGGGCCGTACGTAGGAGCAAGCGTTTTTGGTTACTTTTGAGGCGTTTGTCAAAAGTGACCCGCCGTAAGGGCGGAACCGTAATCAGCAACACCCGCAACAACGGATATGTACCCAACGAAACTGACAGCGCCGACAGCTAGCCGTCACCCTCCTGACCCCCAAACAAGTTTATAACTACCCAACCTGCCCAAACTCCAAACCTCCGGCGCCCACCCCGCATGCGAATCCAAAAGAACAAAGCCCTGCTCGCCACCCTATTGATCGTCCTCGCAGGCGCAGGTCTGTGGTACGCCCTGAAACCCGCCCCGACCAAACTCGCCATCCCCACCGCCATCCCGGTGCGAGTCATAGCGGTCAGCGAAAAAGACGTCCCCCGCTACACCAGCGGCATCGGCTCCGTACTCTCATTACACAGCGTCGTAGTGCGCCCACAAATAGACGGCATCCTCACCAAAATCCTCGTCAAAGAAGGCCAACTCGTCAAAACAGGCGACCTGCTGGCCACCATCGACGACCGCTCCATCCGCGCCAGCCTCGACCAGGCCCGCGCCCAACTGGGCGAAAGCCAGGCGCAACTGCAAGTCGCCCTGGTCAACCTCAAACGCTACAAACTGCTCACCGTCGACGACGGCATCTCGAAACAGACCTACGACCAGCAACAAGCCTTGGTCAACCAACTCAAAGCCACCGCCCAAGGCAACCAGGCTTCGATCGACGCCGCGCAGGTACAGCTTTCCTACACGCAGATCCGCTCCCCGGTCACCGGCCGCGTCGGTATTCGCACAGTCGACGAAGGCAACTTCCTGCGCATGACCGACACCGCCGGCCTGTTCACCGTCACCCAGATCGACCCGATCGCCGTCGAATTCTCCCTGCCGCAGCAAATGCTGCCGACCCTGCAAGGCCTGATCAACGATCCGCAACGCGCGCAGGTCAAGGCCTACATCGGCGCCGACACCGATGGCGAAACCGGCAACCTGCTCGGCGAAGGTCACCTGACCCTGATCGACAACCAGATCAACGCCAACACCGGCACCATCCGCGCCAAAGCCGAATTCGCCAACGCCAGCCAGAAGCTCTGGCCCGGCCTGCTGGTCACGGTAAAAATTCAGACAGCCCTCGACAAAGATGCGCTGGTCGTCCCGCCCACCGTCGTACAACGTGGTCTCGACCAACACTTCGTTTACCGGGTGAATGGCGACAAAGTTGAAGCTGTACAAGTGCAGATGGTTTATCAAGGCAGCGGCCAGGACATCATCAAAGGCGTGAAGGCCGGTGACGTGCTGGTCACCGATGGCCAGTCGCGGCTTAAACCGGGCTCCACGGTGCAAGTCATGACCGAACCGGCGCAGGTGGTGCAAGCGGAGCCGAAACCATGAAGGCGCACAAAGGCGTCTCCACGTGGTGCATCGATCACCCGGTCGCGACAATCCTGCTGACCATCGCGCTGGTGCTGGTCGGCGCGATTGCCTTCCCGCGCCTGCCAATCGCCCCACTGCCGGAAGCGGAATTTCCGACGATTCAGGTTTCCGCGCAGTTGCCCGGCGCCAGCCCCGACACCATGGCCTCGTCCGTGGCCACGCCGCTGGAGGTGCAATTCAGCGCCATCCCCGGCATGACCCAGATGACCTCCAGCAGTGCCTTGGGCTCCAGCCTTTTGACCCTGCAGTTCACCCTCGATAAAAGCATCGACACCGCCGCCCAGGAAGTCCAAGCGGCGATCAACACCGCCGCCGGCAAACTGCCCAAGGACATGCCGACGCTGCCAACGTGGAAGAAGGTCAACCCGGCCGACAGCCCGGTGCTGATCCTCAGCGTCAGCTCGACGCAGATGCCCGGCACCGAACTCAGCGACCTGGTGGAAACCCTGCTCTCGCGTCAGATCAGCCAGATCGACGGCGTAGGCCAAATCAACATCACCGGTCAGCAACGTCCGGCGATCCGCGTACAAGCCTCGGCCGACAAACTCGCGGCGATCGGCCTGACCCTCGCCGACATCCGACTGGCGATCCAGCAGACCAGCCTCAACCTCGCCAAGGGTGCGTTGTACGGCGAATCGAGCATTTCCACACTGTCGACCAACGACCAGTTGTTCCATCCCGAGGACTACAGCCAGCTCATCGTTTCCTACAAGGATGGCGCCCCGGTTCACCTGCGCGATGTCGCCAAAGTCGTCAACGGTTCGGAAGATGCCTACGTGCAAGCGTGGGCCGGTGACCAACCCGGTGTGAACCTGGTGATCTCGCGCCAGCCCGGCGCCAACATTGTCGAAACCGTCGACCGCATTCAAGCCGCCCTGCCCGGTCTCGAAGCGATGCTGCCAGCCTCGGTGCAAGTGAAAACCTTGATCGACCGTACGCAGACCATTCGTGCCTCGCTGCATGAAGTCGAGATCACCCTGTTGATCGCGATCCTGCTGGTGGTCGCGGTGATGGCGCTGTTCTTGCGCCAATTGTCGGCAACCCTGATTGTTTCGGCCGTTCTCGGCGTGTCGCTGATCGCCAGTTTCGCCCTGATGTACCTCCTCGGTTTCAGCCTGAACAACCTGACATTGGTAGCAATCGTCGTCGCGGTCGGCTTCGTCGTCGACGATGCGATTGTGGTGGTGGAGAACATCCACCGGCATCTGGAGGCCGGCGACGACATGCGCGAAGCGGCGATCAAGGGCGCCGGCGAGATTGGCTTCACCGTGGTCTCGATCAGTTTCTCGCTGGTGGCGGCGTTTATTCCGCTGCTGTTCATGGGCGGGGTGGTCGGGCGACTGTTCAAGGAATTCGCCCTGACCGCGACCTCGACCATCATGATTTCCGTGGTGGTGTCGCTGACCCTCGCGCCGACGCTGGCGGCGCTGTTCATGCGCAAACCGGTGCACCACGCCCACACAAAACCGGGCTTCAGCGAACGTTTGCTCGGCTGGTACGAGAAAGGTCTGCGTCGCGCCCTCGCCCATCAGAAATTGATGATTGGCGTGTTCGGTCTGTCGCTGGCGCTGGCCATCGGCGGTTACATCTTTATCCCCAAAGGTTTCTTCCCGGTGCAGGACACCGGTTTCGTCCTCGGCACCACTGAAGCAGCTGCGGATATTTCCTACGGCGACATGGTGAAAAAACACTTGGCCATGGCCGAAATCGTCGCCGCCGACCCGGCGGTGCAGGCGTTTTCCCACTCGGTGGGTGTCTCCGGCAGTAACCAGACCATCGCCAACGGCCGCTTCTGGATCGCCCTGAAAAAACGCGGCGACCGCGACGTCAGCGCCAGCCAGTTTATCGACCGCATCCGCCCACAGCTGATGAAAGTCCCCGGCATCGTTCTCTATCTGCGCGCAGGGCAAGACATCAACCTCAGCTCTGGCCCGAGCCGTGCGCAGTACCAATACGTGCTGAAGAGTAACGACGGCGCGACCCTCGCCACATGGACGCAACGCCTCACCGAAAAACTGCGCAGCAACCCGGCGTTCCGCGACATTTCCAACGACCTGCAACTGGGCGGCAGCATCACCCATATCAGCATCGACCGCAGCGCCGCCGCCCGTTTCGGCCTGACCGCCAGCGATGTTGACGAGGCGTTGTACGACGCCTTCGGCCAGCGGCAGATCAACGAATTCCAGACTCAGGTCAATCAGTACAACGTGATTCTGGAGCTGGACACCAAACAACGCGGCAAGGCCGAAAGCCTCAACTATTTCTACCTGCGTTCGCCACTGAGTGGCGAGATGGTGCCGCTGTCGGCGCTGGCCAAATTCGACGCGCCGACCATTGGCCCGTTGTCGATTGCCCACGACGGGATGTTCCCGGCGGCCAACCTGTCGTTCAACCTGGCGCCCGGCGTGGCGTTGGGTGATGCGGTGATTCTGCTCAATCAGGCCAAGGCCGAGATCGGCATGCCGACAGCGATCAGCGGCAATTTCCAGGGTGCAGCGCAGGCGTTCCAGAGTTCGCTGGCCAGTCAGCCGTGGCTGATTCTCGCGGCACTGGTGGCGGTGTACATCATTCTTGGCGTGCTTTATGAAAGCTTCGTACATCCGCTGACGATCATTTCGACGTTGCCGGCGGCGGGTTTGGGTGCGGTGATCATGCTGTGGATCTGCGGTCAGGACTTTTCGATCATGGCCTTGATCGGCCTGGTGTTGCTGATCGGTATCGTCAAGAAGAACGGCATCCTGATGATCGACTTCGCGCTCGAAGCGCAGCGCCACCGAGGCCTGTCGCCGCAGGATGCGATTTTCGAAGCATGCATCACGCGGTTCCGGCCGATCATCATGACCACCCTCGCCGCCCTGCTTGGCGCGCTGCCGCTGATGCTCGGTTACGGCACCGGCGCCGAACTGCGCCAACCGCTGGGCATCGCGGTGGTCGGCGGTTTGCTGGTCAGCCAGATGCTGACGTTGTTTACCACTCCAGTCATATACTTGTGGCTTGAGCGGCTGTTCCACCGGCCCAAACCGATGCCCTCGCCGGCATTGGCGACCACAGACTGAGGCAGGGTCATGCGCGTTCTGATTATCGAAGACGAGGAAAAAACCGCGGACTATCTGCACCGCGGTCTGACGGAACAGGGTTACACCGTGGATCTGGCCCGCGACGGCGTCGAAGGCCTGCATCTGGCGCTGGAAAGCGACTACGCGGTGATCGTCCTCGACGTCATGCTGCCGGGCCTCGATGGCTTCGGCGTACTGCGCGCGTTACGGGCGCGCAAGCAAACCCCGGTGATCATGCTCACCGCCCGCGAGCGCGTCGAAGATCGCATCAAAGGCCTGCGCGACGGTGCCGACGATTACCTCGGCAAACCGTTTTCCTTCCTTGAACTGGTCGCACGTTTGCAAGCGTTGACCCGTCGCAGCGGCGGCCATGAACCGGTGCAAGTGAGCATCGCCGACCTGTGGATAGATCTGATCAGCCGCAAGGCCACTCGCGCCGGCACGCGCTTGGATCTGACCGCTAAGGAGTTCTCGCTGTTGAGCGTGTTGGCCCGCCGGCAAGGTGAAATCCTTTCGAAAACCGCGATTGCCGAGATGGTCTGGGACATCAATTTCGACAGCGATGCCAACGTCGTCGAAGTCGCGATCAAACGCCTGCGCGCCAAGCTCGACGGGCCGTTCGACGAGAAACTGCTGCACACCATTCGCGGCATGGGTTATGTGCTGGAGAGCCGTGGTGTCCAGTAATTCCATTGCCCTGCGCCTGAGCGGCATGTTCACCTTGGTGGCGCTGCTGGTGTTTCTGTTGATCGGCGGCGCGCTGTATCAGCAGGTCGACAAAGGCCTGGGATTACTGCCGGAAGCCGAGCTGGATGCGCGTTACAGCGTGCTCGAATCCGCGCTCAATCGCTTCGGCACGCCGGAGCATTGGCTGAAGATCAACGCCAAGTTGAAGCTGCTTGGCGAAGAGGACAAACGCATTCGTTTCTGGGTGGTGAGTGGTGACCCGGGTTACGAATATGGTCAGCCGGACGCCGCGATTCGCGCCTTCGCCCAAGGCCCGTTGGGCATGCATGACCTGCAGTTGGCTGACCATCCTTATCCGCTGAAAGTGTTGCTGACCGAGCTGCCGGCCAAGGATCAGCGCCCGCCGCTGCGCTTCATGATCGGCATTGATACCGAGACGTTTCATGAGACTCAGCACAATTTGCTGATCGCGCTGATCGGGCTGGCGATTGTCGGTGTACTGATGGCTTCTGCACTGGGTTATTGGGTTGCCCGAATTGGTTTGAAGCCGTTGATCAAACTGTCCCACGAGGCTCAGCGATTGGCGCCACCACTACGCGCCGGGCGCTTGCGTTTGTCACCGCTGCCACCGGAGCTTGAGCAGTTTGTCGACTCATTCAACTCGACGCTGGAACGGGTCGAGCAGGCCTACTCGCGGCTGGAATCGTTCAACGCCGATGTCGCCCACGAGTTGCGCTCGCCGCTGACCAATCTGATCGGGCAGACGCAGGTGGCGCTGACTCGCGGGCGCTCAGCCGAACACTATTTCGAGGTGCTGCAATCCAATCTTGAAGAGCTGGAACGGCTGCGTTCAATCATCAATGACATGTTGTTTCTGGCCAGTGCCGATCAGGGCAACAAGGCGACCAAACTCACGTCCACTTCGCTGGCGGATGAGGTGGCGACGACGCTGGAATATCTGGATTTCATTCTTGAAGATGCGCAGGTTCAGGTACGGGTCAGCGGGGATGCACTGGTGCAGATCGAGGTCGCGCATCTGCGTCGGGCGTTGATCAATCTGTTGAGCAACGCGGTGCAGCACACCGGGCCGGGTCAGGTGATTGAGGTTCGGATTGAGGTTGAAGAGCATCAGGTGAGTATTGGTGTGGCCAACCCCGGCTCGCCGATTGCCAGTGAGCATTTGCCACGGTTGTTCGAGCGCTTTTATCGGGTGGATGCGTCGCGTAGCAACAGTGGCAATAACCATGGGTTGGGGCTGGCGATCGTCAAGGCGATTGCGCTGATGCATGGCGGGGATGTGTTTGTGCGCAGTGATCGGGGGATGAATACCTTCGGAATTTATTTGCCGGTCTGAAAAGCCCCTCACCCTAACCCTCTCCCGGAGGGAGAGGGGACTGACCGAGTTGTTCTCTCAAGTTGCACCGACTTGAAATATCCAGCCGAACTCAGATTCTGAAAAGCCCCCAATCTGCTCCCTTTCCCCCTCGCCCCCCTGGGGGAGAGGGCTGGGGTGAGGGGGTGACTTTTGCTTCTGCTGTAACAGTCATTTATGAAAATCACGCTGTTTCCCAACGCCCGGCAACCTTATCTTTGCCCGCACCAAACAGCACTCGCCAAGCGAGAAGGTTTTCAAGATGTCCAACAGTATGGGTATTGCCAGCGCGTTCGTTTTGTCCTCATTGATCCTGTCGCCGATGGCGATGGCTGAAGAATCGCAGTCGTTCGTGGCGCATAATGTCGCTCGCGCTCAGGCATTCGATCAGCATCAGGCCGAAGTGATGGCCAAGGCGCAAGACGCCTCGCAAGCCCCGCAGGCTTCCACTTCCCAGACTCAAGCAAGCGAGACAGACAGCTGAGCCGCGCACCGCGCCAACGTTTCCCTCGACGCGGTTGTTTGGCTCTTCCCGTTCAACCGTCGTCATTCCAGGCCGCTGCCTTTCAGCGGCCTTTTTTCGTTGTGGTCTGAAAGCCGTTTGGTTCGTCTGTAACAACAAGAAACATCGAGCGCCTCAAAATATAGAGGCGCCAGTTGACCCAAGGAGCTCCATTGCACGTGCGTTACCCAGTCCGCTTCACCCCGCTGTTCATTGCAATTGCCGCAACGATTGCCCCTGCCGCTCACGCTGACGAGCCTGCCAAACAAGGCTTTGTCGAGGGTTCGAGCCTCAACCTCAACGCCCGCAACTACTACATGAATCGCAACCGCTTGCAGAAAGCGGACGACAACATCGAGTGGGGCCAGGGGTTTCTCGGGATTTTCAAGTCGGGTTACACCGAAGGCACGGTCGGTTTCGGCGTTGATGCCCACGCCATGCTCGGGTTGAAGCTGGATGGCGGTGGCGGCACGGACGGTTCGAGCATCCTGCCGGTCAGGGAGAGCGGCGGCAAAGCGCCGGGGGCTTTTTCCACCGCAGGTGGCACGCTGAAAATGCGCGCGTTCGATACCGAATTGAAGGCCGGTGATCTGTTCCTCACCAACCCGGTAATTGCCGGCGGTGAAACTCGCATGCTGCCGCAGACCTTTCGGGGTGTGAGCCTGACCAACCACAGCTTCGATGGCTGGTTGATTGAAGGCGGCCAGGCCAGTTTCACCAAGCCTTACAACCAGAGTGGCCACACGCGCATCGGCACTTCCTACGGGACATTGGCCGATGGCGACGAGAGCCAGCACCTGAACTGGGCCGGTGTGGCCTGGAGCGGCGTCGAAGGTCTGACCAGCAGCCTCTACGCTTCCGAGCTGAAGGACATCTGGAACCAGTACTACTACGACCTCGACTACACGTGGCAGTTGAACGATCTGGTCAGCCTCAACCCGGGCCTGCATTTCTATCACACGCAAGACACCGGCGATGCGCTGCTGGGCAATATCGACAACAACACCTACAGCGTGCATTTCACCGTTGGCGTCGGTAATCACAGCGTTACTGCCGCGTATCAGCGGGTCAACGGCAACACGCCGTTCGACTACATCAGTCAGGGCGACAGCGTTTATCTGGATAACTCACAGCAGTATTCCGACTTCAACGGCCCGAACGAACGCTCGTGGAAGCTTAAATACGCCTACGACTTCGCCGGTGTCGGCGTACCGGGGCTGACCTCGTCTGTGTCCTACTCGCGCGGCACTGTGGATCTGACCAAGGTCGACCCTGACAGCAAAGGCTATTCCAATTGGTACAGCGCCGATGGCCGCAACGCCAAACACTGGGAACGCGATCTCGACTTGCAGTACGTGGTGCAGAGCGGTCAGGCCAAGGATCTGGCGGTGCACCTGCAATGGGCGACCAACCGTGGCGGCAACGGCTACGGCGTGATTGATTCGGATACAGATGAATACCGCGTCATCATCGACTACCCGATCAACGTCTTCTAAGATCGGCGCCATAACACCGTCTTGAATTCAGTGATGCCCGCCCTGTGGGAGCGAGCCTGCTCGCGAAAGCGGTCTACCATTCGACATCCAGGTTGAATGACACAGCGCTTTCGCGAGCAGGCTCGCTCCCACATTGGGAATGGTTTCTGGTTTTGGCAGCAGTGTTTGTGCAACTACTCTTATAAGACTTCCCCCCAACCGACAGCCCAATCATGATCGCGAGCCGTACCCCACCCGTTGCGGGCAAGACCGGACGCCCCGAGCTGCTGCTGATCTGCGGCAGTTCGCTGACCGTGATCGCGATTCTGTGCATCGTCACGTTCCTGCTGATCCGCGAGCACGCCAACGCTCAGGAATCGGCGACCCGCAGCGCCACCACCATCGCGCAACTGATCGACGCCGATGTGCTGCGCACCGTCGAGTTGTACGACTTGACCCTGCAAGGCCTGATCGCCGCCGCGCAACGCGACGACCTGCAGGATGTCTCGCCGCAGATCCGTCATCTGGCGCTGTTCGACCGCTCCACCACGGCGCGCTTCAAGGGCGACATTCTGTTGCTCGACAAACACGGCGATGTGGTCGCCGACTCTTCGCGGGTCGAGCCGAAACCGGGCAACTTTGCCGACCGCGATTATTTCCTCGCCCACGCGTTCAATCGCGATGTCGGCATGTTTATCAGCCGCCCGTTCAAGACCCGTTGCGACTGCGATGAAGCCAATCAATGGCGCATCAGCTTCAGCCGACGGATTTCCTCGGACACCGGTGAGTTCGCCGGTGTGGCCGTGGCGTCGATGAAACTCGACTACTTCGATCAGTTGTTCAACAGCCTCGACATCGGTAAAGACAGCACGTTGAACATCATCGACAACGACGGCGTCCTGCTGGCGCAAAAGCCCTATTTGCAAAGCGACTCCATCGGCAAAAGCTTCGGCAACCGGCCCAACGTCATACGGATACTGCGCGACAGGAGTGGCAATGGCAGTTTCAACAGCGTTTCGAGCATCGACCATCAACAACGTCTCTATACCTATTCGCGGGTTGGCAATCTGCCGTTGATCGTGATGGTCGCGCTGTCCAGCGACGAGGTGTTCGGCACGTGGCGTCGTACCGCCCTGTTGATCAGCGGCGCCACGGGGGTGTTGTGCGTGGGGTTGCTGTGGCTGACCTGGCTGCTGGCCCGCGAGTTGCGCTTGCGTCAACGGGCCGAGCGGGAGCTGGCGCAACTGGCCGCCACCGATGCACTGACGGGGGTGGCCAACCGGCGAATGCTCGATCAAGCACTGCGTCACGAATGGTTCCGCGCCCAGCGCTCGGGCAAAGCGATGTCGGTGATGATGATCGATGCCGATCACTTCAAGGCCTTCAATGACCGGCATGGACATCAGGCTGGAGATCAGGCGCTGAAGACGCTGGCCCGTGTCATCACTGAAAATGTGCGGCGACCGGCGGATCTGGTTGCGCGTTATGGCGGAGAGGAGTTTTCGGTGATTCTCGCCGAGACTGACGGTCATGGCGCGCAGCAGATTGCCGAGCATATTCGCCAATCGGTGGAGCAGTTGCCGTTGGTAGACGGGGCCGAGCGGCCGATGACGGTGAGCATTGGCATCGCCACATGGACGGCGGCGAGTGAGATGACGCTGGAGCAGTTGCTGTTTGCGGCGGACAAGGCGTTGTATCAGGCCAAGGAAGGTGGGCGTAATCGGGTGGTGGTGGCTGCCTGAATGTTCTGGGGCGATCGCACCGACGCCTTCGCGAGCAGGCTCGCTCCCACATTTGAAATGCATTCCCCTGTGGGAGCGAGCCTGCTCGCGAAGAGGCCGGATCAGCCACTAGAGAAATTGCAGGCATAAAAAAAGGCCATCCGGGGATGGCCTTCAAAAAACTAGAGAGGTTTTTTACTTACACTGCCGCAACCGGGCGCATGTAAGAGATTGGTGCGGTGCTGGCGTCTTCGAACGTCACCACTTCCCAGGCATCTGTCTGCTCAATCAACTTGCGCAGCAGCTGGTTGTTCAGTGCGTGGCCGGACTTGAAGCCCTTGAACTCACCAATCAGGCTGTTACCCAGCAGATACAGGTCGCCAATGGCATCGAGGATCTTGTGCTTCACGAATTCGTCTTCATAGCGAAGGCCGTCTTCGTTCAACACGCCATCGGCATCGACCACGATTGCGTTTTCAACGCTGCCGCCGAGTGCGAGGTTGTGCTTGCGCAGGTACTCGATATCACTCATGAAACCAAAGGTACGGGCGCGGCTGACTTCTTTTACGAACGAAGTGCTGGAAAAATCCACGCTTGCACTTTGGGTGCGGTCCCGGAATACCGGGTGATCGAAATCGATCTCGAAGCTCACCTTGAACCCTTCGAAAGGGACGAAAGTGGCGCGCTTGTCGCCGTCTTCCACTGTCACTTCACGCAGGATGCGGATGAATTTCTTGGCGGCGTCCTGTTCTTCCAGGCCTGCCGATTGAATCAGGAATACGAAGGGTCCAGCGCTGCCATCCATGATCGGGACTTCGGACGCGGAGAGCTCGACGTAGGCGTTATCGATGCCCAGGCCAGCCATGGCCGAGAGCAAGTGCTCTACCGTGTCCACTTTCACGTCGCCGTTAATCAGCGTCGTCGACATAGTGGTTTCACCGACGTTTTCCGCGCGGGCAGGAATCTGCACCACAGGGTCGAGGTCAGCGCGACAAAACACAATGCCAGTGTCGACAGGCGCAGGCTTGAGGGTCAGATAGACCTTCTCACCGGAGTGCAGGCCTACACCTGTGGCACGGATAATATTTTTCAGTGTGCGTTGTTTAATCATGGCTTGGGCCGCTTCAGCGCAAATTGCGAACTGGTATCAACAAAGGCTGGCGATGATAGCAGACCATGCCTTTGCTGAACACCAATCACCTTCATAGCCCTGATACATTCCATCAATCGGCCTGACGACGCAGGAAAGCCGGGATGTCCAGGTAGTCCAGATCATCTTGCGGATTCATCTTCGCGGCAGCCGCAGCACCGGCCTGAGCCTGGTTGCGCATGACGGTCGGACGGTCCAGATCACGGTAGTTGACCGCTGGCGCTTCCTGACGGGCCGCAGCCGGTTGTTGCACCTGGGCGGAAGCCATGGAGGTGTGAACGGTGTTGTCGATGACCTTTACAGGCTTCTCGATTTTCGCGCCCAGACCGGTGGCAACCACAGTCACGTGCAGCTCGTCGCGCATGTCCGGATCGATAACGGTACCGACCTTGACCATGGCGTGCTCGGAAGCGAAGGCTTCGATGATGCTACCCACGTCGGAGTACTCACCCAGAGACAGGTCAGGACCGGCGGTGATGTTCACCAGGATGCCGCGTGCGCCTTGCAGGTTCACGTCTTCCAGCAACGGGTTGCGGATCGCCGCTTCAGTGGCTTCACGTGCACGGTTCGGACCGCTGGCGCAGCCAGTGCCCATCATCGCCATGCCCATTTCGCTCATCACGGTGCGCACGTCAGCGAAGTCGACGTTGATCATGCCCGGACGCTTGATGATGTCGGAGATACCGCGAACGGCACCGGCCAGTACATCGTCAGCCTTGGCGAAAGCCGACAAGAGGCTTGCGTCTTTACCGAGGATGGTCAGCAGCTTCTCGTTGGGAATGGTGATCAACGAGTCGACGCTTTCCGAGAGCATGCGGATGCCTTCATCGGCGATCTGCATACGCTTGCGGCCTTCGAACGGGAACGGACGCGTTACGACAGCAACGGTCAGAATGCCCATTTCCTTGGCCACTTCGGCGATGATCGGTGCAGCACCGGTACCGGTACCGCCGCCCATGCCAGTGGTGATGAACACCATGTTGGTGCCCTGCAGGACTTCGGCAATGCGCTCACGGTCTTCGAGAGCGGCCTGACGACCTACTTCAGGGTTGGCGCCGGCGCCCAGACCTTTGGTCACGCCAGTGCCCAGTTGCAGAATGGTACGCGCGCCGATGTTTTTCAGCGCTTGAGCATCAGTGTTGGCGCAGATGAACTCAACGCCTTCGATGTTGCTCTTGACCATGTGATTGACAGCGTTGCCGCCGCCACCGCCAACACCGATAACTTTGATTACCGGGCTTGCGGGGATGTTGTCTACGAGTTCGAACATTTTCCCTCTCCTTACATTCTCTAGTTTTTTCGCCTACTGCATTTTTGTCGCGGTGCATCTACTGCTACTGCTTGCCGCTCGAAGCTTGACGCTTCGAACTGCTCTTAAAAGTTGCCTTGAACCCACTTCTTCAATCGGTCCAGCAACGGCGCCTGTGGCTCTTCGTTGCTGTAGCTGTCGCGGCTGCCGATGCCGGAGAACGAAACCCCGTCGGACTGCTTTTGCAGGCCGTACATCAACAAGCCAACGCCAGTGGAATAAATCGGGTTGCGCACCACGTCATCCAGGCCTTTCACACCGTGCGGCACACCGAGGCGTACCGGCATGTGGAAGATTTCTTCGGCCAGTTCAGTGGCGCCTTCCATCTTCGACGTACCGCCGGTCAGGACGATGCCGGCCGGGATCAGGTCTTCATAGCCGCTGCGACGCAGCTCGGCCTGGATCAGGGTGAACAGTTCGTCGTAACGCGGCTCGACCACTTCGGCCAGGGCCTGACGCGACAGTTCGCGCGGTGGACGGTCGCCAACGCTTGGCACCTTGATGGTTTCACCGGCACCGGCCAGTTTCGCCAGGGCGCAGGCGTAACGGATCTTGATTTCTTCCGCGTACTGGGTCGGGGTGCGCAACGCCATGGCGATGTCATTGGTCACCTGATCACCGGCAATCGGGATCACCGCGGTGTGGCGGATCGCGCCTTCAGTGAAGATCGCGATGTCGGTGGTGCCGCCGCCGATGTCGACCAGGCACACGCCCAGTTCTTTCTCGTCGTCGGTCAGTACCGAGTACGCGGACGCCAGCTGCTCGAGAATGATGTCGTCGATTTCCAGACCGCAGCGACGCACGCATTTTTCAATGTTCTGTGCAGCGTTGACCGCGCAGGTGACTACGTGAACCTTGGCCTCCAGACGCACGCCGGACATGCCCAGAGGCTCGCGAACGCCTTCCTGGTTATCGATCACGTAATCCTGCGGCAGGGTGTGCAGCACGCGCTGGTCAGCCGGGATCGCCACGGCCTGGGCGGCATCGAGCACGCGCTCAAGGTCGGCCGAGCTGACTTCACGATCACGGATCGCGACGATGCCATGGGAGTTCAGGCTGCGGATGTGATTGCCCGCCACGCCGACGAACGCCGAGTGAATGCGGCAGCCCGCCATCAGTTGGGCTTCTTCGATCGCGCGCTGGATCGATTGCACGGTGGACTCGATGTTCACCACCACGCCCTTCTTCAGGCCACGGGACGGATGGGTACCGATCCCGACGATTTCCAGCGAGCCGTCGTCGGAAACCTCGCCGACCAGCGCCACCACCTTGGAGGTGCCGATATCGAGACCGACGATCATTTTGCCGCTTTGCACGTTTGCCATGGGTCCTGCCTCTTCTTAATTCTTTGCGACAGCGGGTTGGGCTGTCGTCGGCGCTACAGGTTCCCGCCAGCCAACAGCGAGGCCGTTGGCGTAGCGCAGATCGATGCGCGCAATGTTCGTAATCTGGTCTTTAAGCGTCTTGTCATAGATGGCGATAAAGCGGCGCATCTTTTCCACCAGGTTGCCGCGTCCCAGCAGCAACTCGATGCCGGGGCCAGAACTGCCGGCACCGGTGGTCAGGAACCAGCTTCCGCGTTCACGCAGTTCCAGGCGTGCGATCGAGAAGCCCAACGGCCGCAGCATCTGGCTCAGCACCTGATACTGCTGCATCACTTGCTGCTGGGCCCGCTGTGGGCCGAACAGCTGTGGCAGGTGTTCGTAGTTCGCCAGTTCCTTGGGCGTAAATGCCTGGCCTTGGTTGTTCAGTAACGACTCGTCGCCCCAACGCGCCACCGGCAGTTGCTCTTCGAGGCGGATCACCACTTGGTCCGGCCATACCCGACGTACTTCGGCATGGGCGATCCATGGCATCTGCTCAAGCTCGGTGCGCATGCCGGCCAGGTCGATGGTGAAGAAGCTCGACGCCACAAACGGGGCGATCCGCTGCTGCACCGCTTGCTGGCTGATGTAGCTCAGGTCGCCCTGCACGGCGATCTTGGTGATCGGCCGGTCGGCGTACGGCAGCAGACGCGTTGCACCTTCGTAAGTACCAAAGCCCAGCGCGACCAGCAGCACCGGCCAGAACAGACTTTTCAGAAAACCAAAATTGGCTTTCGGCAGGCGCGCGGACATCGGCTCTTTCGCCACCATGCGGCTGGCACCCCGCGGCACCGGCTTGCGGCCGGGTGCGGGAGGCTGATGTCGGAGCTGAGCGCCTTGCATCGTCTTAACCTCGAGCGTCTTCAACACTGGCGGCCAGAATGGCCAGAACCAGTTGCTGGAAATCCAGACCGGCCGCACGCGCGGCCATCGGCACCAGACTGTGATCGGTCATGCCCGGAGCGGTATTCACTTCCAGAAACCAGAACTGCCCGTCAGCGTCCTGCATCACGTCCGCCCTGCCCCAACCGGCAATACCCAGCGCCTCACAGGCCTTGGCCGTGAGATCCATGAGTTGCTGTTCCTTGGCGGCATCCAGCCCGCACGGAATGCGGTACTGGGTATCGTTGGCGATGTACTTGGCGTCGTAGTCGTAGAACGTGTGCGGTGTACCCAGGGCGATAGGAGGCAACACCTGGTCACGCAGGGTGGCGATGGTGAACTCCGGACCTTGAATCCATTGCTCAACCAAGACTTGCGAATCGTAGGTACTGGCCGCTTTCCATGCGTCGATCAACTCGGACGCAGAACTCACTTTGGCCATCCCGATACTTGAACCTTCATGCGCCGGTTTGACGATCAAAGGGAAGCCCAGTTCCGTCGCCGCCGAAATACAATCGGCTTCGCTGCACAGCACGGCGTGACGCGGCGTCGGAATCCCGAGGCTGTGCCAGACCTGCTTGGTGCGCAGTTTGTCCATCGCCAGTGCCGAAGCCAGAATGCCACTGCCGGTGTACGGAATGCCCGCCACTTCGAGCAGGCCCTGCATGGAGCCGTCTTCACCGCCACGGCCGTGGAGAATGATGAACGCGCGGTCGATCTTTTCGCTGAGCAGACGTTGCAGAATGTCCTCGCCAACGTCGATGCCGAACGCGTCCACGCCAGCGCTTTGCAGCGCCTCGAGCACGGCGTTACCGGATTTCAGCGAAACCTCACGCTCGGCACTCAGGCCGCCGAAGAGCACGGCGACGCGGCCGAAGTCTTTCGGCGCGATCGTGGAAAACAGCTTGGCGTAGGCAGCAGTCATTTCAACTTCCCCTCGACCGGCGCCGCCACGGCGCCAGCGAACAATTCACTTTTCAACAGCTTCGGCGCGAGACCGCCGATATCACCAGCGCCCTGACACAACAGGATGTCGCCAGCACGCAGCAGCGGCTTGACCAGCGGCGCCAGATCGACGCCACGCTCGATGTAGATCGGGTCGAGCTGACCGCGCTGGCGGATGCTGTTGCACAGCTTGCGGCTGTCGGCGCCCGGAATCGGCTCTTCGCCGGCCGGATAGACTTCCATCAACAGCAGCACGTTGGCGTCGGCCAGGACATTGACGAAATCGTCGTACAGGTCGCGGGTGCGGCTGTAACGGTGCGGCTGATACACCATCACCAGACGGCGCTCCGGCCAGCCACCGCGTACGGCTTTGATCACAGCCGCGACTTCAGTCGGGTGGTGACCGTAGTCATCGACCAGCATCACGTTGCCGCCGTCCACCGGCAGTTCGCCGTAGACCTGAAAGCGTCGACCAACACCCTGGAAGCCCGACAGGCCCTGGACGATGGCTTCATCGCTGACACCTTCGTCGGTGGCGATGCAGATGGTCGCTAGCGAGTTGAGTACGTTGTGGTTGCCCGGCATGTTCACGGACACGTCCAGCGGCTCGCGGTCAGGACGCAGCACGGTGAAGAAGGTCTGCATGCCTTGCTGACGAACATTGATCGCGCGCACGTCAGCGTCTTCGCTGAAGCCGTAGGTCACGGTCGGACGCTTCACCAGCGGGAGGATTTCACGCACGACCGGATCGTCCAGGCACATCACCGCCAAACCGTAGAACGGCAGGTTGTGCAGAAACTCGACGAAGGTTTTCTTCAGCTTGTTGAAGTCACCGTCATAGGTCGCCATGTGGTCGGCGTCGATGTTGGTGACCACGGCCACCAGCGGTTGCAGGTGCAGGAAGCTCGCATCGCTCTCATCGGCTTCGGCGATCAGGTAACGACTGGTGCCGAGCTGGGCATTGGTGCCCGCGGCATTCAGACGACCACCAATCACGAAGGTCGGGTCCAGACCACCCGCCGCGAACACCGAAGCGATCAGGCTGGTGGTGGTGGTTTTGCCGTGTGTACCGGCGACGGCAATGCCGTGGCGATAGCGCATCAGCTCAGCAAGCATTTCCGCACGCGGCACCACTGGAATACGACGCTCAAGGGCAGTCGCGACTTCCGGGTTGGAGGTGTTCACAGCGCTCGACACCACCAGCACATCGGCGGTCGCGGCGTTCTCGGCACGGTGGCCGATATAGATCTGTGCGCCGAACGATTCCAGACGCTCGGTGACCGGCGAAGCTTTCAGGTCGGAACCGGATACTTCATAACCCAGGTTCAACAACACTTCGGCAATGCCGCACATGCCCACGCCGCCGATGCCGACGAAGTGGATGCGACGGATGCGGCGCATTTCCGGTTGCGGCATGGCTTTCTGATTCTCAACCATGGGCCACCTCCAGACAGGTATCGACCACGCTACGGGTGGCATCGGGTTTCGCCAGACGGCGGGCCGCTTGGGCCATATCTTCGAGTCGTTGCGGTTGCATCAAGACCTCTGTCAGGCGCGCGGCAAGGTCCACGGCACCAGTCGTTCTTTGCGGCATCAGGAAGGCAGCGCCTTCACGGGCCAAATAATCGGCGTTGCGGGTCTGGTGATCGTCGATCGCGTGGGGCAAAGGCACCAGCATCGAGGGCAGACCGGCGGCAGCCAGCTCACTGATGGTCAACGCGCCTGCGCGGCACACCACCAGGTCAGCCCAGCCATAGGCCTGGGCCATGTCTTTGATGAACGGCTGCACCTGCGCATCGACGCCGGCGGCGCGGTAGCGCTCTGCAGTCACTTCATCGTGGTTTTTGCCGGCCTGATGGAACACTTCCGGGCGCAAATCGGTAGCGACTTGGGCCAGGGCTTCAGGCAGCAACTTGTTCAACGGTTCTGCGCCAAGGCTTCCGCCGAGGATCAGCAAACGCGCTTTGCGACCGGCCAGAGCAGGTCGCGATGTGTCGAGGAACAGCTCGCTGCGCACCGGGTTTCCGGTGGTACGGCGGGTGTCCGACAGAGTAAAGGTGTCGGGGAACGCTTCACACACCCGGGCGGCGAACGGCACCAGCAACCGATTGGCGGTGCCGGCCACGGCGTTCTGCTCGTGAACGATCACCGGCACGCCAGCCAGTTTCGCGGCAAGGCCACCGGGACCAGTCACATAACCACCGAAGCCGACCACACACACCGGTTTCAAGCGACGGATGATTGCCCGCGCCTGCCACACCGATTTCAGCAGCATGAACGGCGCCTTGAGCAGCGACAGCTTGCCCTTGCCGCGCAGGCCGGTGGCGTTGATGCGGTGCAGTTCCAGCCCTGCGGCCGGCACCAGTTCGTTCTCGATCCCGCGTGGCGTGCCGAGCCAGTGCACGGTGTAGCCGCGCGCCTGAAACTCGCGGGCACAGGCCAGCGCCGGGAACACGTGGCCGCCGGTGCCGCCGGCCATGATCAATACGTTAGCGCCCATGATTCGGCTCCTCAGCGAAGTCGCTCTCATGGAATTCCATTTCTTCACTGCCCAGGTGGGTTCGACTCTCCCACTCGATCCTCAGCAACAAGCCGAGACAGGCACAGCAGATTACCAACGAGCTGCCGCCATAACTGAGGAACGGCAAGGTCAGACCCTTGGTGGGCAGCAGGCCGACGTTCACCCCGATGTTGATCAGGAACTGACCAATCCACAGGAACGACAGACCGTAAGCCACATACGCGGCGAAGAACTGCTTGGCTTTCTCCGCCCACAAGCCGATGTACATGCCGCGAATACACACGAACACGAACAGCGCGACGGTGCACAGCGAACCCACCGCGCCGAGTTCTTCAGCCAATACCGAGAACACGAAGTCGGTGTGCGCTTCCGGCAGGTAGAACTGCTTCTGCACGCTGTTGCCCAGACCGACGCCCAGCCATTCACCGCGACCGAAGGCGATCAACGCTTGCGACAACTGATAGCCGGCGCCGAACTGGTCAGCCCACGGGTCGGCGAAGTTGGTCAGACGCGCCATACGATACGGCTGCATTTGAATCAGCAAGACCACGGCCCCGACCGCCAATACCACCATCAGCGAGAAGCGGAACAGCCCGACCCCGCCGAGGAACAGCATGGCCGCCGCAGCGCCCATCATCACGACGGTGGCACCGAAGTCCGGCTCCATCAGCAACAGGCCTGCCATTGGCAGCAGCACGATGAACGGCTTGAAGAAGCCCATCCAGCTCTCGCGCACTTCCTTCTGACGCCGCACCAGATAACCGGCGAGGTAGATCACTACGAATACTTTGGCGATCTCGGACGGCTGCACGTTGAAGAAGCTGAAACCGATCCAGCGCATCGAGCCGTTCACTTCGCGACCGATGCCCGGGATGATCACCATCACCAGCAAGCCGAACGCACCGATCAGCATCAGCCAGCCAAGGCGTTGCCAGGTAGCGATCGGAATCATCATGGTGACGATGCACGCGCCCAATCCGAGCACCACATAAATAAGGTGGCGGATCATGTAATACAGCGGACTGCCCGACTGCGCGGCTGCCACCTCAGTGGATGCCGAGGCAATCATGATCAGGCCGAGACCAAGCAGCGCCAGGCAACCGGCGAGCATCGGGAAGTCGAGATCGATGCCGCGCCCGGTAATGATCGGCGACGGGTACGGCTTGATGATATTGAACAGGCTCATGCCAGATCCTCCACAGCGCGGACGAACTGGTGACCACGGTCTTCATAGTTCTTGAACATGTCGAAACTGGCGCAGGCCGGCGACAGCAGCACCACATCACCCGGCTGGGCGGCGGCGCGGCATTGCGCAACGGCGTCGACCAGCGAGGTCGCGCGAATCAGCGGCACGGCATCACCGATGGCCTCCCCGATCTTGTCGGAGTCACGGCCCATCAGGATCACGGCGCGGCAGTTGGCCGCTACTGGATCGCGCAAGTCGTTGAATTCGGCGCCCTTGCCATCGCCACCGGCGATCAGGATGACCTTGCCGTCGATGTCCGCGCCCAAGCCTTCGATGGCGGCCAGAGCGGCGCCGACGTTGGTGGCTTTCGAATCGTTGTAATACGCCACGCCGTCGAGATCACGTACCCACTGGCAGCGATGTTCGAGGCCGGCAAACGTGCGCAGGGCCGAGAGCATGGCGTCGAACGGCAGACCCACGGCATGACCGAGCGCCAGCGCCGCGAGGGCGTTGGACTGGTTGTGTGCACCGCGAATCTTCAATTCACGCACTGGCATCAGGTTCTGGAATTCGAAGGCCAGGTATTTCTCGCCGTCTTCTTCGCGGATACCGAAGGCTTTGAAATCCGGTTTGGTCAGACCGAAGGTCCAGCACGGCTGGCCCTCGCCCATCAACGGACGGGTCAGCGCATCCTGACGGTTGACCACGAACTGCTTCGCGCCACGGAAAATCCGGTGCTTGGCCAGGTGGTACGCCGGCAGGCCGCTGTAGCGATCCATGTGGTCTTCGCTGATGTTCAGCACAGTGGCCACTTCAGCGTTGAGCTGGTCGGTGGTTTCCAGCTGGAAACTCGACAGCTCCATCACGTACAGCTCAACGTCGTCGCTGAGCAGATCCAGCGCCGGAGTACCGAGATTGCCGCCGACGGCGACGCGCTTGCCGGCCGCAGCCGCCATCTCGCCAACCAGGGTGGTGACGGTGCTCTTCGCGTTGGAACCGCTGATGGCCACGATCGGCGCCCGCGCGTTACGCGCGAACAGCTCGATGTCGCCGGACAGTTTCACGCCACGGGCCGCGGCGGCTTGCAGGGCCGGGGTCGCCAGCGCCAGGCCGGGGCTCACGTAGAGCTCGTCGGCGCGGCACAGGAATTCGACGTCCAGCTCGCCACAACGCACTTCCACGTGCGGATAGTCACGCTTGAGCGTGGCCAGTTCCGGTGGATTTTCCCGCGTGTCTGCCACGGCAAACGACGTGCCCCGGTTCGCCAGGAAGCGAACCAGGGACATGCCGCTCTTGCCGAGGCCGACAACGATGCGGAAGTGGTCAGAAGCGATCAGAGACACTCGTTCTACCTCAGCTTCAGGGTGGCAAGGCCGATCAGCACGAGAATCACGGTGATGATCCAGAAGCGGACAATCACGCGCGGCTCGGGCCAGCCCTTGAGTTCAAAATGGTGGTGGATCGGTGCCATGCGGAACACACGGCGACCGGTCAGCTTAAAGGACGCAACCTGAATGACGACTGACAGGGTTTCCATCACGAACACGCCGCCCATGATGAACAGGACGATTTCCTGACGGACGATCACGGCGATGGTGCCCAGTGCCGCACCGAGTGCCAGCGCACCGACGTCACCCATGAACACTTGCGCCGGATAGGTGTTGAACCACAGGAAACCGAGGCCGGCACCGATCAGCGCGCCGCAGAACACGATCAGCTCACCCGCGCCCGGCACGTAGGGAATCAGCAGGTACTCAGCGAATTTCACGTTACCCGACAGGTAGCAGAAAATGCCGAGGCCGCCGCCAACCATCACGGTCGGCATGATCGCCAGACCGTCGAGGCCGTCAGTCAGGTTGACCGCATTGCTCGAACCGACGATCACAAAGTAAGTCAGCACGATGAAGCCCAGGCCCAGCGGAATGCTGTAGTCCTTGAGCATCGGCAGGATCAGCGTGGTTTCCACCGGCGTGGAAGCCGTCATATAAAGGAAGATCGCCGCGCCGAGGCCGAACACCGACTGCCAGAAATACTTCCAGCGGCTCGGCAGGCCACGCGAGTTCTTCTCGATGACTTTGCGGTAATCGTCAACCCAACCGATGGCGCCGAACAGCAGGGTCACCAGCAAAACAGTCCAGACGTAGCGGTTGCTCAGGTCAGCCCAAAGCAAAGTGCTGACGCCGATCGAAGACAGAATCAGTGCGCCGCCCATGGTCGGGGTGCCCGACTTGGACAGGTGCGATTGCGGGCCATCGTTACGAACGGACTGGCCGATCTGACGGTTCTGCAAAGTGCGGATCATCCACGGGCCATAGCACAGCGACAAAACCAGCGCGGTCAGCACACCGAGAATCCCGCGCAGGGTCAGGTACTGAAAGACCGCGAAGCCTTTGTAGAACTGTTGCAGATACTCCGCTAGCAGCAGCAGCATTAATGTTTCTCCAGACTGGACCCGCACAGAGCCGCAACGATGTTTTCCATCGCTGCACTGCGCGAACCCTTGATCAAAATGGTGGTGTTTGTGTCCTGCTCGGCGTCGAGGGCCTGAATCAGTTCGGCTTGGCTGCCGAAGTGATGCGCCTGTTCACCGAAAGCGTTTACGGCGTGAACCATGTTTGGCCCAACGGCATAAAGCGCGGAAACCTTGCCCCGGGCGTACTCGCCCACGTCGCGGTGCCCCTGCTCCGCCCAATCGCCCAACTCGCCGATATCTCCGAGCACCAGGACGGTGCGGCCGGAAAAGCCGGCGAGTATATCAACGGCCGCGCACATCGAGGTGGGGTTTGCGTTGTAAGTGTCATCGATCACGCGCATACCGTTTTTCGCCAGTTGCGCGACGGTGCGACCCTTGACCGGTTGCACGGCGCCAAGCCCGGTGGCGATGCCGAACAGCGACACGCCCAAGGCGTGAGCGGCAGCGGCGGCGGCAACGGCGTTAGTAACGTTGTGACCGCCAAGCAAGTTCAACTGAACCCGCTCAACACCTTGCGGGGTGTGCAGTTCGAACGCAGGGCACCCACGTGCGTCAGGGACGATAAAGCTTGCATAGAAATCTGCAGCGGCATTTAGCTGAGAGAAGCTAAATACCTTGCGAGCGCCCGCACGGGTCTTCCAGATACCGAAGGCCTTGTCATCGAGGTTGAGCACGGCGACGCCGTCGGCCGCCAGCCCGTCGATGATTTCGCCTTTGGCTTCGACGATTTTTTCCGGCCCGCCAAACTCACCGACATGCGCGGTGCCGGCGTTATTCAGGATCGCCACGTGCGGCTTGGTCAGGCCGACGGTATAAGCGATTTCACCCAGACGCGAGGCGCCCAGTTCGATCACCGCCGAAGTGTGTTCCGGGGCCAGTTCGAGCAGGGTCAGCGGTGCGCCGAGGTCGTTGTTCAGATTGCCACGGGTCGCCAGCACCGGACCGCGCGTGCGCAGAATGCTCGCGAGCATTTCCTTGACCGTGGTCTTGCCGCTGGAGCCAGTGATGGCAGCGACTGGCTGAGTGAACGCGGCACGGTTCAACGCGCCCAACTGGCCGAGGGCCTGACGGGTGTCTTTGACCAGCAGTTGCGGCAGCGTGCTGTCGGCGACTTCACGCTCGACCAGCGCGGCAACGGCGCCTTTGCCAGCGACATCGTTCAAATAGTCATGACCGTCGAAGCGCGGCCCGGTCAACGCAATAAACAGTTGGCCTGGCTGGATCGCGCGACTGTCGATGCTGACGCCGTCGAAGCTGGCATCACCAGCGATCAAACGGGCGTCGAGCGCGTTGGTCAGTTCGCTGAGTTTGAGGGCCTTAAGCATGGGCCACCTCCCAAGCGGTCAGGGCGTGATCGGCCTCGACCAGATCAGAGAAGGCATGACGCACGCCGTTGATTTCCTGATAGTCCTCGTGACCTTTACCGGCCAGGACAATCACGTCTTCGGCGGACGCGCCAGCGACCAGTTGCGCAATCGCCTGACCACGGCCGGCGACGAAGGTGACTTTATCCACAGCCGTGAAACCGGCGCGGATGTCATCGAAAATCACTGCGGGGTCTTCAGTACGCGGGTTGTCGTCGGTGACCAGCACTTGATCGGCCAGACGCTCGACCACTTCGGCCATCAATGGACGTTTGCCACGATCACGATCACCGCCGCAGCCGAACAGGCACAGCAGCTGACCTTTGACGTGCGGGCGCAACGCGGTCAGTACTTTTTCCAGCGCGTCCGGGGTGTGGGCGTAATCGACCACCACCAACGGCTGCGTACCACCACCCAGACGCTGCATGCGACCGGCCGGGCCTTCGAGTTTCGGCAGTACTTTGAGAATTTCGTCGAGCGCGTAATCCAGACCGAGCAGCGCGCCGACTGCCGCCAGAACGTTGCTCAGGTTGAAGCGACCGAGCAGTGTGCTGCGCAGATGATGCTCGCCCTGCGGCGTCACCAATGTGGCGCGCACACCGTGGTCGTCAAACTGCGCTTCGCGGCAGAACAGGTACGCACTGCTGTCGAGCAGGCTGTAGGTGATCAGGCGCGATTCACGTTTTTCAGCGGCCAGTTGCCGGCCGAAATCGTCGTCGAGGTTGACCACGCGGCACTTCAGATCATTCCAGGCGAACAGCTTGGCCTTGGCCTCGGCGTACGCCTCCATGCTGCCGTGATAATCCAGATGATCGCGGGACAGGTTGGTCATCACCGCGACATCGAATGCCAAGGCAGTGACGCGGCCCTGATCCAGACCGTGGGACGAGACTTCCATGGCTACGGCTTTGGCCCCGGCCTTTTTCAGGTCGCCCAACGTCGCTTGCACGGCGATCGGGTTCGGCGTGGTGTGCAGACCACTTTCCAATGCGCCATAGAAGCCGGAACCGAGAGTACCGACGATGCCGCAATGCTGGCCGAGCAGATCGAGCGCCTGCGCAACCAATTGGGTCACGCTGGTCTTGCCGTTGGTGCCGGTCACGCCGATCAGATTCAGGTGATGACTTGGCTCGCCGTAAAAACGCCCGGCGATGTCCGACAACTGCGCTGCCAGGCCTTTGACCGGAATCAGCGGCACGTCAGTGATCGGCAGCACGGTGGCGCCTTCGACTTCATAAGCAACCGCAGCCGCGCCACGTTGCAGGGCATCGGCAATGTGCGCACGGCCATCGAATTTTCCGCCAGGCACGGCGAGGAACAGGTCGCCCGCGCGTACGTTGCGGCTGTCCAGCGCCAATTCACGGATCAACAGATCGTGGCCGGCGTGGGGGAATATCTTGTTCAGACTTAATGACATCAGCCGCGCCCTCCATTGGCTTTCAGCGGAACGACCGGGGTAGCGTTGGCTTGTTGCGTCGTCGGCAGGTTGTCCGGCGTTACGTTCATCAGACGCAGGGTGCCGGACATCACACGGCTGAACACCGGCGCGGAAACCAGACCACCGAAGTAACCGGCCTTGGACGGCTCATCGATCACCACAACAATCGCGTATCGCGGATCGCTCATCGGGCCAAAACCGGCGAACAGCGAGCGGTAAGAGTTTTCCGCGTAGCCCTTGGTGCCCACCGAAGTCTTACGCGCGGTACCCGACTTGCCCGCCACGTGATACGCCGGCACCTGCGCACGGAACACGCCGCGCGGCGCTTCGATCACCTGGGTGAGCATGCCTTGCAGGGTTTTCGCCACAGCTTCCGGCAGCACTTGCGTGGTCTGCGGCGGCTTGTCGGTTTTGATCAGGGTCAGCGGTGCGAGACGACCGTTGTTGGCCAGCGCCGAGAACGCGTGGACGAGTTGAATCGCGGTCACGGAAATACCGTAGCCGTAAGAAAGCGTTGCGGTTTCAGCCTTGCGCCAATCGCGGTAGTTCGGCAGGTTGCCGACACGTTCGCCCGGGAAGCCGAGGCCGGTGTCCTGGCCGAGGCCGACTTTCTGCGCGAGGCGGAAAATCGTTTCGCCGCCGATATCGAACGCGACCTTACTCATGCCGACGTTACTGGAATTGATCAGGATGCCGGTCAGGTCGAGCACCGGACCTTCGCTCTTGGAGACGTCCTTGATCGTGTACTTGCCGATCTGCAGGGAGCCCGGATACACCTCGACGGTGTCGCTCGGTTTCCAGCGGCCGGTTTCGATTGCGGCAGCCATCGAGATGGCTTTCATGGTCGAACCCGGTTCGAACACGTCGATCATCGCGCGGTTACGCATCATCGCCGGTTGCAGGTTGCGGCGGTTGTTCGGGTTGTAGGTCGGCTGGTTGACCATGGCCAGAATCTCGCCGGTCTTGACGTCCATGATCACCAGGCTGCCGGCCTTGGCGCCGTTCTCGATGATCGCGTTACGCAGCTCGCGGTTGGCCAGATATTGCAGGCGCAGGTCAATGGACAACGCCAAGGGCTTGCCGGCCTTGGCGTTTTTGGTGACCTGGACATCCTTGATCAGCCGTCCGCGCCGATCCTTGATGACCTGTCGTTTGCCCGGCACCCCGGCGAGCCATTCGTCATAAGCCAGTTCGACACCTTCGCGACCGTGGTCGTCGATGTCGGTAAACCCGACCATGTGTGCGGTGACTTCACCGGCCGGATAGAACCGGCGGAATTCTTCGATGCCATAAACGCCCGGCACTTTCAGGTCGAGCACAGCCTGGCCTTGCTCGGGGGTCAGCCCGCGCACCAGATAAATGAATTCTTTGTTGGCCTGGGCTTCGAGGCGTTCGGTCAGGGCTTTCGGATCCTGACCCAGCGCGGCGGCGAGTGCCGGCCACTTCTCTTTAGCCGTTTGCATTTCCTTGGCGTTGGCCCACAGCGTGGTCACCGGGGTACTCACGGCCAACGGCTCGCCGTTACGGTCGGTGATCAGACCACGGTGAGCGGGAATCGGAATGTGACGCAGGCTGCGCGCGTCGCCCTGACCTTTGAGGAAGTCACGGTCAACCACTTGCAAGTCGATGATGCGCCAGCAGATCGCCGCGACCATGATGCCGAGCAGCGCCACCATCAGGCGGAAGCGCCATGGGAACAGTGCACCTTCGAGTTTCATCATGGCGCCACCATCTTCACGTCAGCCGCGCCAGGGATATGCATTTTCAGTTGTTCGGTGGCCAGCACTTCGATACGGCTGTGCGCGGTCCAGGTGCTCTGTTCGAGAATCAGACGACCCCACTCGGCCTGCGCCTTGTCGCGCACGCTGAGTTCGTTATAAAGGGTGTTGAGCAACTGCCGGTTCCAGTGCGCGCTGTACGACACGGCGATGGCCGAGACGAGCACGCCGACAAACAGCAGCAGCATCAGAAAGCTGCCGCCGGGCAGTGGCTTGGCGAAAAGCTTGCTCACCGCAACTTCTCCGCGACGCGCATGACGGCGCTACGGGAACGTGGGTTGGCTTTGAGTTCGGCGTCGGAGGCCGTCTGCGCTTTGCCATGGATTTTGATTTTCGGTTCGAACGCCACGTGGCGCACGGGCAGGTTGCGCGGCAGGTTGTCGGCTTCGCCTTTCACCAGCTTGCGCATGAACAGCTTGACGATACGGTCTTCCAGCGAGTGGAAGCTGATCACGACCAGACGGCCGCCGATTTCCAGTGCGTCCAGCGCGGCTTCGAGGCCGGCTTCCAGATCGCCCAGTTCGTTGTTGACGTGAATGCGCAAACCCTGGAATGCACGGGTGGCCGGGTTCTTGCCCTTTTCCCATGCCGGGTTGGCGACTTTCAATACTTCGGCCAGATCGGCGGTGCGCTCGAACGGTTTGATATCGCGACGCTCGGCCACGGCGCGAGCCATACGACCGGAGAAACGTTCTTCGCCGTATTCCTTGAACACCCGGGCGATTTCCTCAGCCGGCGCGGTGTTGACGAATTCGGCAGCGCTGATGCCACGGGACGGATCCATGCGCATGTCCAGCGGGCCATCGTTGAGGAAACTGAAGCCGCGTTCAGCGTCGTCGAGCTGCGGCGAAGACACGCCGAGGTCGAGCAGAATGCCGCTGACCTTGCCGCTCAGACCTTGCTCGGCAACCACCGAACCGAGCTCGGCAAAGCTGCGCTGCACAACGACAAAGCGGCCGTCTTCGGCCGCTAGCGTTTGCCCGGTGGCAATCGCTTGTGGATCTTTGTCGAATCCGATGAGCCGACCGTCCGTGCCGAGCTGGCTGAGGATCAGCCGGCTGTGTCCGCCGCGCCCGAACGTACCGTCCAGATAGCAGCCATCAGGACGTACGGCGAGAGCCTCGACGGCTTCGTCAAGCAGTACGGTGATGTGGTTAAAGCCGCTATCAATAGTCACAGGATCAAATCACGCAGTTCATCAGGCATCGCGCCCGGTTGTTGAATAGCAGCAAGGTCAGCGGCAGATACCGCGTTCCATGCATCCTCGTCCCACAATTGGAACTTGTTCAGTTGGCCCACCAGCATTGCGCGCTTATCGAGCTTGGCGTATTCGCGCAGACGCGGTGGAACCAGAAAACGACCACTGCCATCGAGCTCGAGGTCGACGGCATTACCAATCAGCAAACGTTGCAAGCGACGGTTCTCTTCGCGAAGCGAAGGAAGCGCGCGCAACTTGGTTTCAATAATTTCCCACTCATCGAGCGGATAGACACACAGACACGGATCAACGGCATCAATGGTCACGATCAATTGGCCAGAACTGCGCGAATCGAGCTCGTCACGGTACCGGCTCGGCATGGCGAGACGGCCCTTTGCGTCGAGACTGATAGCGTTAGCTCCGCGAAACACGTCTGCGTTTCTCCAATTTTTATCGTTTTGAGCTCAAAAAACCCACTTCATGCCACTTTCCGCCACTTGCGCACACTATAGGAATGCGCCCACCACACCGTCAAGGCGCGGATTAAAGGAAAACCCTTACAGAACGGAGATTTAGGAGCTTAAAAGGAGGTGTAACGACAATCTGGCGGAGAGTTTCGACCCATAACTTGATGCAGCACTGACAGCTGCGCTCGAAAGTTAAAGTAATTTGTTAAGAGTAAGATTTTTTCGGTATTACAAAAGCGCTTCTGCTGTTGATTGAAGCGAGGTGGGAAATGGCTATTACTGGTATTTGCCGCTGCCGAACTTTCAGAGCAGGCCTGCTGATATTACACAGCCCTGTTGCCAATGATTCAAGCAGGGAAAGAAAAAGGTGGAGAGTCGATCTGTAAGCCGGGTTCTGTCTTGAACAGTCATTCGTCTACGATGGCCATCACTGGACATCTTTAGCAACCTACCCGGTCCCAGCGCGGGCCACGCCTTGGGACCCTATTTGGTCTTGCTCCAAGTGGGGTTTACCTAGCCACGAACTGTTGCCAGACGTGCGGTGCGCTCTTACCGCACCTTTTCACCCTTACCGGCGCCGAAGCGCTTAGGCGGTTATTTTCTGTGGCACTTTCCGTAGGCTCACGCCTCCCAGGCATTACCTGGCACTTCGCCCTATGGAGCCCGGACTTTCCTCCCCCCCCTAATTTTCATAGAGGGCAGCGACTGTCCGATCGACTCTCCGCCGCGAAGGTTAACGGCAGAGCGCCTGAAGAACAAGCGCTAAAAGCCTCAAGACCGTTATGGGCGACGGCTTACACGCCTTTCTGTTTATCCAGCGCAACCTGATACAGGACGTTTTTACGCTCACCGGTGATCTGGGCTGCCAACGCGGCGGCACGCTTGAGCGGCATCTCTTCGAGCAACAGATCAAGGATGCGCATCGCCTCGCTGCTGACGGCGTCTTCGGACTCCGGCGCCGTCCAGCCTGCCACCAACACGACACATTCGCCGCGCTGCTGATTACTGTCGGATTCGACGAACGCGCGTAGTTCGGACAGCGGCAAACCCTTAAGCGTCTCGAAAGTCTTGGTGATTTCACGGGCCAGCAATGCCTGACGCTCACCACCAAACACTTCTTCCATATCCTGCAGGCATTCAAGAATGCGGTGCGGTGCTTCATAGAAAATCAGCGTGCGCGGCTCTTCTTTAACCGCTTCCAGTCGCGCCTTGCGTCCGACCGATTTGGCCGGCAAGAAACCTTCGAAAATAAAACGATCAGACGGCAGACCGGCCGCCGACAACGCCGCGATAAGCGCACAGGCGCCGGGCACCGGGACTACATTGATTCCGGCCGCACGGGCCTGACGCACGAGGTGATAACCCGGATCGGAAATCAGTGGCGTACCGGCATCGGAAATCAGCGCGACGTTATCGCCCGCCAGCAGACGGGTAATAAAGCGGCTACCTTCATCTCGTTCATTGTGTTCGTGACAGGCAGCCAGCGGCGTGCCAATCCCGAAGTGCTGCATCAGCCGCGCCGAGTGGCGGGTGTCTTCGGCAGCGATCAATGCCACTTCACGAAGAATCTTCAATGCCCGGGCGCTGATATCGTCCAGGTTGCCGATGGGCGTCGCCACCACATAAAGCGAGCCAGCAGCGGAATTCAGGGAACCTGGAGCAGTCAAAGCGCACACCTCGTGATCGGTAAAAGCGGCCATTGTAGCGCGTCACGAGGCTTGCGATGCGCTCAAGCCGAGCCCGGTTTTGCACGCAGTTGTGCGCCGCCGCAACATTTACTCCAGCTAAATTGTCCGATTCACGCCAGTAACATCGCGCCCCGGCCAGTGCTTGGGTACAATTCGACGCTAATTTGATCGAGTATCAGGAACACTTACATGATCGCTTGCCTGCGGCTGTTCACTGCCCTCTGCCTCGCTGCCCTGTTGGCGGCTTGCGCCAGCTCCCCTTCCTCCAGCCTTGGCGAACTTCCACGGACCCCGGATGCCAGCATCGAGCAATTGCTCGAACAGGCTAGCCAGGCGAAAACCCCGGAAAAAGCCGCCCTGCTGCGCCTCAGCGCTGCGGACCTGGCTTATCGTCAGGGCAACGCCGGACAGTCCGCGCAAATCCTGCAACAAGTGCCGATGGAGCAACTCAAGCCCGGCCAGCAGATTTTCGCCAGCACCTTGAATGCCGAGCTGGCCATGACCCGCAATCAGCCGAAAGCCGCGCTGACTGCCCTGAGCCATCCAAGCCTGCAACATTTGGGCGAGATGCCTGAAGAGCAGCAAGTGCGCACCGGCACCGTACACGCCCGCGCCCTTGAAGCCGATGGCCAGACTTTGGCTGCCGCCCGCGAGCGCGTGTTTATCGCGCCGATGCTGCAAGGCGAAGCCGCGAGCAAGAACCACGAAGCGATCTGGACCCTGATCGGCTCGCTGCCAACCGACCAACTGCAACCGAACAGCACCGACGATCTCGGCGGCTGGATGGGCCTGGCCATGGCGGTAAAATCCGCTGGCACTCTGGAACAGCAACAAGCCGCGATCGACACCTGGCGCGCGCAGAATCCAAAGCACCCGGCCGCAATCAACCTGCCGCTGCCGCTGACCAAACTCAAGGAACTGGCCAGCCAGCCACTGAGCAAAATCGCCCTGTTGCTGCCGCAGGACGGCCAATTGGCCGCTGTCGGCAAGGCACTGCGTGAAGGCTTCATGGCTGCGCACTACCAGGCTCAACAGGCCGGGCAAAAGCCGCCAGCGATCGAGTTCTACGACAGCTCGAAACTGACTTCGATGGACGAGTTCTACCGCAAGGCTCAGGCTGACGGCGTGCAACTGGTCGTCGGGCCGCTGGAAAAACCACTGGTCAAACAGCTGAGCACCCGTCCGCAACTGCCGATCACCACCCTCGCGCTGAATTACAGCGAAGGCGATCAAGGCCCGGCGCAACTGTTCCAGTTCGGTCTGGCTGCTGAAGACGAAGCTCGCGAAGTCTCGCGTCGTGCCCGTGCCGATGGCCTGCACCGCGCCGCCATCATGGTGCCGAAAGGCGAATGGGGCGACCGCGTACTGCGCGCGTTCAGCCAGGACTGGCAGGCTAACGGCGGCAGCATCGTAGCGACCGAACGCGTTGATCAGCCGGTGCAACTGGCTCAGCAGATTGCCGACATGTTCCAGCTGCGTCAGAGCGAAGCCCGCGCCAAGAGCCTGCAGAACGCCGCCGGCACCAACGTAGCCGCGCAGCCTTCGCGCCGTCAGGACATCGAATTCATCTTCCTTGCTGCCACGCCGCAACAGGCACAGCAGATCAAGCCGACCCTGAACTTCCAGTATGCCGGTGACGTTCCGGTTTACGCGACCTCGCACGTTTACAGCGCCAGCGGCGACATCAACCAGTACAACGACATGAACGGCATTCGCTTCTGCGAAACCCCGTGGCTGCTAGACAGCAGCGACCCACTGCGCCAGCAAGTGGTTGCGCAGTGGCCGCAAGCCGCCGGCAGCCTCGGCCGTCTGTACGCCATGGGCGTGGACGCCTATCGTCTGGCACCGCGCCTGGGCCAGCTCAAAGCACTGCCGGACAGCCGTATCGACGGTGAGTCGGGCAGCCTCGGCATGACCCAGACCCAACGCGTTGTGCGTCAGTTGCCTTGGGCGCAGTTCGTCAGCGGTCAGGTGCAGCGCCTGCCGGACACCCCGCGCTGATGCCCGACAGGTCACGCTCGCAAAGCGGCAAGGATGCCGAGCGCCAGGCGCTCGAGCATCTGCAACAACAAGGTCTGCGCCTGCTGGCGCAGAACTGGTTTTGTAAACGCGGCGAGCTTGATCTGGTCATGCTTGATGGCGATACAGTAGTATTCGTTGAAGTTCGCTACAGAAAAAACACTCAATGGGGTGGCGCGCTCGCTAGCATCGATGAGCGCAAGCAGCAGAAACTGATTTTCGCTGCGCAGTATTTTCTTCAGCGCGAGTCGCGTTGGGCCAATTCCCCCTGCCGCTTCGACGTGGTGGCCATCGACAGCCATCCGGATCAGCTGAACTGGTTGCAGAATGCTTTCGACAGTTGATCGTCGGCGTTGCGACCCGGACAATTCCACCGACAAATTTTGCTCTTTGCTTTGCGGGCTGCACATTCATGTGCCGGACAGCCGCGCTACTTAAGGTCACACAGATGGACATGCAATCCCGAATTCGCCAGCTTTTCCAGGCCAGTATCGACACCAAGCAACAGGCGATGGACGTACTTGCACCGCACATCGAGCAAGCCAGCCAGATCATGGTCAACGCCCTGCTCAACGAAGGCAAAATGCTTTCGTGCGGCAATGGCGGCTCGGCCGGTGATGCCCAGCACTTCTCTTCCGAGCTGCTCAACCGCTTCGAGCGCGAGCGCCCGAGCCTGCCGGCGATCGCCCTGACCACCGACACCTCGACGATCACTTCGATCGCCAACGACTACAGCTACAACGAAGTGTTCTCCAAACAGATCCGCGCACTCGGTCAGCCAGGCGATGTCTTGCTGGCGATTTCGACCAGCGGCAACTCGGCGAACATTATTCAAGCGATCCAGGCCGCACATGATCGCGAAATGATTGTCGTAGCTATGACCGGTCGCGATGGCGGCGGCATGGCGTCGCTACTGCTGCCCGAGGACGTCGAGATTCGCGTACCGGCCAACGTCACCGCACGTATTCAAGAAGTCCACTTGCTGGCGATCCATTGCCTTTGCGATCTGATCGACAGCCAACTGTTCGGGAGTGAAGAATGACCCCTAATCGCCTTGGCCTTCTGGCCTTGACCCTGTGCCTCGGCATCAGCGGCTGCACCTCGGTGGTAAACGCCAGCCGTGAAGCACCGATCGACGACGATCGTGGCACCCGCACCTTCGGCAGCAAGATCGACGACTCGTTGATTGAAACCAAAGTGGGCGTGAACGTAGCCAAAGCCGACCCGGCCCTGGACAACGATTCGCACATCGTCGTCACCAGCTTCAACGGTGTCGTACTGCTGGCCGGCCAGACACCTCGCGCAGACCTGAAAGCCAAAGCCGAACAGGCAGCAGCGGCGGTCCAACGGGTAAAAACCGTTCATAACGAACTGCAAGTCATACCGCCGTCCGGCTTCCTGGCGCGCCAGAACGACACCTGGCTGACGTCCAAGATCAAGACGCAGATGCTCACCGACGCTAGCATCCCTGGCTCGCGCATCAAGGTCGTGACCGAGAACGGTATCGTCTACCTGCTGGGCTTGCTGACCAAACAGGAAGCCACCCAGGCAACCAATCTGGTGCAGGGTGTTTCCGGCGTGCAGAAAATCGTCAAGCTGTTCGAATACATCGACTGACAGCCGAAACGCGCACACAAAAAAGGCGATCCATCCGGATCGCCTTTTTTATTACTTCACCACTTTCAAACTAGGCCGGCCGCTAGGGCGCGGCGGCTCGCTGTCCGGTGGCGGCAAGTCGTCATCCGACTCGATCTGTTCTTCGTCATCCATCGGCGACTCGAGATCGAACACCATGCCTTGACCGTTCTCCCGGGCGTAGATCCCCAGGATCGCGCTGATCGGTACGTACAAGCTGTGCGGGACACCACCGAAGCGACCTTCGAAGGTCACCACGTCGTTGTCCATGTGCAGATGACGCACGGCACTCGGAGAAATGTTCAGGACAATCTGCCCGTCACTGGCGAAACCCTGCGGCACTTGCACTGCCGGGTACTCGGAATTGACCAGCATGTGCGGGGTGCAATCGTTATCAACAATCCACTCATAGAGCGCGCGGACCAGATAAGGTCGACTGGAGTTCATAGCGGCTCCTTAAGCCTTAGCGCATATCGCGTTCGACACCAGACAGACTCGCCTGGAAAGCCTCACGCGCAAACGAGCGCTCCATATAATCAAGCAGCGGCTTGGCTGGCCGCGGCAGTTCAATACCCAGAATCGGCAAACGCCAGAGTATTGGCAATAGGCAGCAATCCACCAGACTTTGTTCCTCACTGAGGAAAAACGGCTTGTCGGCAAACAGCGGCGACACGCCCGTCAGGCTTTCACGCAATTCCTTGCGCGCCACGACACGCGCAGCCTCCTTGGACTTGGGATCCAGAATCAGATCCACCAGACCACACCAGTCGCGCTGAATGCGGTGAATCAGCAAACGGCTGTTGGCACGCGCCACCGGGTAAACCGGCATCAACGGCGGGTGCGGGTAACGCTCATCCAGATATTCCATCACCACGGTCGACTCCCACAACGCCAGGTCACGATCGACCAGCGTCGGCAGACTGCCGTAAGGGTTTACCTCAATCAGTTTAGGCGGCTGGCGACCAGCTTCCACATAAATGATCTCGGCGCTGACACCCTTCTCTGCAAGCACAATGCGCACTCGGTGGGAATAGTGGTCGGCGGGGTCGGAGTAACAGGCCAACCGATTGGTCACGCCCATGGCGATCCTCCTCGCTTGTTGAAATTATCGGAACCGGAAAAACGCGCGCGCCCAGAGGGCGCCTCCCACAACACCTGGCGAGCCAGATCCTGCGTTACCGGAGGCGCCCTTGGGCGCGCGCGATTAACAGCAATGCTTGAAGCGTATCAGTGCACGTCTTTCCAGTATTCACGCTTGAGCAGGTAGGCGAACACAAAGAAGAACGCCAGGTACAGCAAGACGTAAGTACCGATGCGCTGATGTTGCAGCTTAACCGGGTTAGCCGAGTAAGCCAGGAAGGTTACCAGATTCTTGACCTTCTCATCGAACTGCTCTTCGTTCAGAGCACCGGATTTCGGCACGATGGTCAGTTGATCACACGCCTCATGAGTCAGAGGCGTACCGGTCAGCGGATCATATTGCTTCTTGCCGTCTTCGACGATCTGCACCTGTTTGCAACCCACGACCTGACGACCTTGCAGGCCGACCAGCACGTTAGGCATGCCGACGTTCGGGAAGACCTTGTTGTTCACACCCCATGGGCGTGCCGGATCTTCGTAGAACGACTTGAGGTAACCGTAGAGCCAGTCGGTGCCACGCACGCGAGCAACCAGGGTCAGATCCGGTGGTGCCGCGCCGAACCAGGTCTTGGCGTCCGCCGGCTGCATGCCGATGGTCATGTGATCACCGATCTTGGCACCGGTGAACACCAGCTTCTCCAGCATCAGTTCGTGCGGCACACCGAGGTCATCGGCGACGCGCTCATAACGCTGGAACTTGGCACTGTGGCAGCCCATGCAATAGTTGGCAAAGGTGCGCGCACCGTCCTGCAGGGCAGCTTTGTCGGAGACATCGATGTCGACTTTTTCCAGCTCCGGACCACCGTGTTCAGCAGCGAACGACAAGACAGGCAACGCAGCAAAAATCAGAGCAAAAAATAACTTTTTCATCAGCCAGTCACCCTTTCCGGAACCGGTTTGGTCTTCTCGAGCCGGGTGTAGAACGGCATCAGAATGAAGTAGGCGAAGTACAGGAAGGTGCAGACCTGCGACAACAGGGTTCGCCCCGGGGTCGGCGCAAGCACACCGAGAATACCCAGAATCACGAACGAAATGCAGAACACCACCAGCCAGATTTTGCTCATCCAGCCTTTATAGCGCATCGATTTCACCGGACTGCGATCAAGCCACGGCAGCACGAACAACACCGCAATCGCCGCCCCCATGGCGATAACGCCCATGAGCTTGTCCGGGATCGCACGCAAGATGGCGTAGAACGGTGTGAAGTACCAAACCGGCGCAATATGCTCTGGCGTCTTAAACGGGTTGGCTTGCTCGAAGTTTGGTTTTTCGAGGAAGTAGCCGCCCATTTCCGGGAAGAAGAACACAATGAAGCAGAAGATAAACAGGAACACTACAACGCCGACAATGTCTTTCACGGTGTAGTACGGGTGGAAGGCAATGCCGTCCAGCGGGATGCCGTTTTCGTCTTTGTGCTTCTTGATGTCGACGCCGTCAGGGTTGTTCGAACCGACTTCGTGCAGCGCCAGAATGTGCAGCACCACCAGACCGAGAATCACGATCGGCAGCGCGACAACGTGCAAGGCGAAGAAGCGGTTCAGGGTGATCCCGGAGATCAGGTAGTCACCACGAATCCACTGGGTCAGGTCGTTGCCGATGACCGGAATCGCACCGAACAGCGAGATGATCACCTGGGCCCCCCAGTAAGACATCTGACCCCACGGCAGCAGATAACCCATGAACGCTTCGGCCATCAGCGCCAGATAAATCAGCATGCCGAAGACCCAGACCAGCTCGCGCGGTTTCTGGTACGAACCGTAGAGCAAGCCACGGAACATGTGCAGATAAACCACGATGAAGAACGCCGAAGCGCCAGTCGAGTGCAGCAGACGCAGGATCGAGCCGTACTCGACGTCGCGCATGATGTACTCAACGGAAGCGAAGGCTTCTTCCGCCGACGGCGTGTAACTCATCGTCAGCCAGACACCGGTGACGATCTGATTGACCAGAACCAGCAGCGCCAAAGAGCCGAAGAAATAGAAGAAGTTGAAGTTTTTTGGAGCGTAATACTTGCTGAGATGGTCTTCCCACATTTTTGTCGCAGGAAAGCGCGCATCAACCCAATCCATGAACTTGCTCATCACGCTTTCTCCGGATCAGTACCAATGATGATCAGGTCATCGGTCTCATAGGAATGCGGCGGAACTGGCAGGTTCAAAGGCGCAGGTTGCGACTTGTAGACGCGGCCAGCCAGATCGTAATGGGAGCCGTGGCAAGGGCAGAAATAGCCACCGACCCAGTCTTTGCCCAGATCCGCAGGTGCCACTTCGGGACGGAAAGTTGGTGAGCAACCCAGGTGTGTGCAGATCCCGATCAGCAGCAGAATTTCCGGCTTGATCGAACGCACTTCAGGGTCGACATAGGTAGGTTGCGTGGAGTTTTTGGAGGTTGGATCGGAGAGCTGGCCCTCGATCTTTTTGAGATTCCCCAGGATTTCCTCGGTACGGCGGACAATGAACACCGGCTGGCCGCGCCACTCAGCAATCATCTGCTGTCCTGGCTCGATTTTGCTGACATTCACTTTCACCGGTGCACCGGCGGCTTTCGCCTTGGCACTGGGAAACCATGACCCCACGAACGGGACCGCAGCCCCCACCGCTCCTGCAGCACCCACCACGGATGTGGCTGCTACCAAGAAGCGACGCCGGCCTGCATTCACGCCGTCATTGCTCATTCAGTCCTCTCCCATCAGCTTTTGTGGCCTGTTAAATCAGGCATCTACTAAATAAATCAATGTTACTTATAAAAATTTTGCCGAATGGTAATGAAAAGCCCCAATTCTGACAAGGGAATTACCCGGAGCTCTTACCCTCAAGCCTTGCAGTATAGGGGGTCTACGGAAGTGGCAAGTTGTCGCAGCGCAATTCTTTGATAAATCACAGGCATAAAAAAACGCCCGCTTCCGTGAGGAGGCGGGCGTTCTTTTTGAACGCGGAAGCGGAATTAACGCTTCGAGTACTGCGGACGCTTACGCGCTTTACGCAGACCAACTTTCTTACGTTCAACTTCACGGGCGTCGCGAGTAACGAAGCCAGCTTTGCGCAGAGCGCCACGCAGGGTTTCGTCGTAGTCCATCAGAGCGCGAGTGATGCCGTGGCGGATTGCGCCAGCTTGACCACTTACACCACCACCGATCACGGTGACGTAGATGTCGAACTTCTCGACAGTCTCAGTCAGCTCCAGCGGCTGGCGAACTACCATGCGGGCAGTTTCACGGCCGAAGAAGTTTTCCAGCGAACGGTTGTTGATGGAGATGTTACCAGTACCCGGACGCAGGAAAACGCGTGCGGTTGCGGTCTTGCGACGGCCAGTGCCGTAATTTTGAGTCGCCGACATAATGTACTATTCCGTTAAAACTTCAGTTCTTGGGGCTGCTGAGCAGTATGTGGGTGTGCAGCGCCCGCATAGACTTTCAGCTTACGGTACATGTCGCGACCCAGTGGGTTTTTAGGCAGCATGCCTTTAACCGCGGTCTCGATCACGCGCTCAGGGGCTTTAGCGATCAGCTTTTCAAAGTTGATCGACTTGATGCCGCCCGGGAAACCGGAGTGGGAGTAGTACATTTTGTCAGTGGTTTTAGCACCGGTAACACGAATCTGCTCAGCGTTGATTACGACGATGTAGTCGCCGGTGTCAACGTGAGGAGTGTACTCAGGCTTGTGCTTGCCACGCAGACGGCTCGCGATTTCGGTGGCCAGACGACCCAGGGTCTGACCAGCAGCGTCGACGACAAACCAGTCGCGCTTTACTGTTTCCGGTTTAGCAGTAAAAGTTTTCATTCTTTATAGCCTCAGGGGCCGCCCTGTAAATTAGACGGCGGATCTTACTGAATAGTGCGTACTTTGACAAGTCAAAGGCAGCCGGATACAGACGCTTTCGGGGGCTCGGGTCGGCGCGTCCGTTCAACGGCAAGATTCTTCGGCGGCGGCGCATCACTTCCACTGCAGAAAGAGGTCGGCAATTATGCAGATTGCGAAAAATATTTCAACCTGCTTTTATGATTGTTTTGCCCAAGGAGCACCCGATGGACTATCGCCAGCTAGGCCGTACCGACCTGAACGTGAGTGCAATCTGCCTCGGCACCATGACCTGGGGCGAGCAAAACACTGAAGCTGAAGCCTTCGCCCAGATCGAACGGGCCAAGGAAGCCGGGATCAATTTCATCGACACCGCCGAGATGTACCCGGTGCCGCCGAAAGCCGAAACCTACGCTACCACCGAGCGCTATATCGGCAATTACTTCAAAAGTCGCGGCGACCGCGCCGACTGGATCCTCGCCAGCAAGATCGCCGGCCCCGGCAACACCATCGACTACATCCGCGACAAAAACCTGCGCCACAACCGCCAGCACATCACCGCAGCGGTGGATGCCAGCCTCGAGCGCCTGCGGACCGACTACATCGATCTATACCAATTGCACTGGCCGGAACGCAGCACCAACTTTTTCGGACAGCTGGGCTACAAGCACAAGATCGAAGCGAACCTGACCCCACTGGAAGATACCCTCGAAGCGCTCGACGAACAGGTGAAGGCCGGCAAGATCCGCCACATCGGTCTGTCCAACGAAACGCCGTGGGGCACCATGCGTTTTCTCGCCTTGGCCGAAGCCCGTGGCTGGCCGCGCGCGGTGTCGATCCAGAACCCGTACAACCTGCTTAACCGCAGTTTTGAAGTGGGTCTGGCGGAAATCGCCATCCGCGAACAATGCGGCCTGCTGGCCTATTCGCCGCTGGCGTTTGGTTTCCTGTCGGGTAAATACGAAGGTGGCGCTCGTCCGCCGAAAGGTCGTCTGAGTCTCTACAGTCGCTTCAGCCGCTATTTCAATGCGCAGTCGGAAGCAGCATGCAGCCGCTATGTGGCGCTGGCCCGTGAACACGGTCTGGATCCAGCGCAAATGGCGTTGGCGTTCGTGACGCAGCAGCCGTTTGTCACCAGCAATATCATTGGTGCGACCACGCTTGAACAACTGGACAGCAACATTGCCAGCTTCGATCTGAAGCTCTCGGATGAAGTGCTGGAAGGGATCGAGGCGATTCACAAGGATCACCCGAACCCAGCGCCTTGATTGAACGCTAAAAGCTTCGCGAGCAGGCTCGCTCCCACAGGTACGGTGATCCCCTGTGGGAGCGAGCCTGCTCGCGAAGAGGCCGATCAGATCACCACCAAAGCGGAACGCGGAGCGTCCCCGGCGGCATTCCCACGCAGAGCGTGGGAACGATCATCAAAGCGACCGCGCAATGATCTCCTTCATGATTTCATTGGTACCGGCGTAAATCCGCTGCACCCGCGCATCCGCCCACGCCCGGGCCACCGGGTATTCCCACATGAAGCCGTAGCCGCCATGCAATTGCACGCATTCGTCGAGCACCTTGCATTGCAGGTCGGTGCCCCAATACTTGGCCATCGCCGCTGTCGGCACATCCAGCTTGCCTTGCAGGTGCAACTCCAGACACTTGTCGACGAACACTCGGCCGATCTGGATTTCCGTGGCCATCTCGGCCAGCTTGAAGCGCGTGTTCTGGAAGTCGGCAATCGCCTTGCCGAACGCTTTGCGATCACGGGTGTAATCGAGCGTCCACTGCAACGCTGCTTCGGCTGAGGCGAGGCCACCGATCGCCACGGTCAGACGCTCCTGCGGCAACTCCTGCATCAGATAAGCAAACCCTGCCCCAGCCTGCCCGAGCAGGTTTTCCTTGGGCACGCGCACATCCTGGAAGAACAACTCGGAGGTGTCCTGCGCCTTCATGCCGACCTTCTCCAGGCGCTTGCCCTTGTCGAAGCCCGGCGTATTCGCTTCCACCAGAAACAGGCTGGTGCCCTTGGCGCCGGCCTTTGGATCGGTCTTGGCGACCACGATCACCAAGTCCGCGAGAAAACCGTTGGTAATGAAGGTTTTCGAGCCGTTGATCACATATTCGTCACCGTCCAGCACGGCGGTGGTCTTCACGCCTTGCAGGTCGGAACCGGCACCCGGCTCGGTCATGGCGATGGCCGTGACCATCTCGCCCGAAACCAGTTTCGGCAGGTATTTGTGCTTCAGCGCTTCGCTGCCGTAATGCAGGATGTACGGCGCGACAATGTCCGAGTGCAGCGAAAAGCCGATCCCGGTCAAACCCAATCTACCGACCTCTTCGATCACCACGGCGCTGTAGAGAAAATCTGCCCCCAGCCCGCCGTACTCTTCCGGCAGGTGCGAGCAGAGCATTCCCGCCTCGCCTGCCTTGTTCCAGAGTTTGCGGTCGATATAGCCTTGTTTCTCCCATTGCGCATGAAACGGCACGGCCTCTTTTTCGAGGAAGGTTCGTACGCTGTCGCGAAACAATTCGTGCTCGGAGCTGAACAAGGTTCTGGGGATCATGCGGCACCTTTCTTTCTTGTTGGAGGGAGATGACCTTCAGAGACTAAGCCTCCCCTCCGACACAGGACACTGGACACATCCGACAAAAAATAAGACGATCCAGCCGTCTGGTGACCACTTTCCCTTATAAAAACAAAACAAAAGTTGAATTATGTCCAAGCAAGTCTCCACGCCCTTGCGGCGCGTCAGCATCCTGGCAATCGACCGGGTTTTCGCTTCCACTCTCATGCAAGCCAAGGATTTCTTCCATCTGGCCAGCCTGCGTTATGGCAAACAACTGGGCCACGGCCTGACTCCGGCGTTCGAAACACGCCTGGTCAGCCCCGACGGCAAACCGGTGAACAGCTTCAGTGACGTCGTGATGCCGGTCGACGGCGGCCTGGAAAACGCCGATGTCATTATCCTCCCGGCGTTCTGGGACGATTTCGACACACTGTGCGGCCGTTATCCACAAGTCCTGCCGTGGCTGCGCGAACAGCACTCACGCGGCGCCGTGTTGTGCGGCGAAGCCACCGGGGTGTTCTGGCTGGCCGAGGCCGGCCTGCTCAACGGCAAGGAGGCGACCACCTATTGGCGTTTCTTCAATGCCTTTGCCGAGCGTTTTCCGAAGGTCTATCTGAATCAGGACAAGCACCTGACCGATGCCGACAACTTGTATTGCGCCGGCGGCACCACGTCAGCCTGCGACCTTTACATCTACTTGATCGAACGCTTCTGCGGAGCCAACGTCGCGCAAGCCGTGGCCCGCGACATCCTTTACGAAGTGCAGCGCAGCTATTCGCCGGGACGCATCGGGTTCGGTGGGCAGAAACTGCATCAGGACGTGATCATTCTGCAGATCCAGCACTGGCTCGAAGAGCATTTCGCCGACAAGTTCCGCTTCGAAGACGTCGCTCGCGAGCATGGCATGAGCATCCGCAACTTCATGCGGCGCTTCCAGACGGCCACCGGTGACAAGCCACTGCATTACTTGCAACGCCTGCGTATCGAGACGGCGAAAGGCTTGTTGTCCGGCAGCCGCAAAAGCATCAAGACCATCAGTTATGAGGTCGGTTACGACGATGCGAGCTTCTTTGCGCGGTTGTTCCGCCAGCATACGGAGCTGTCGCCGAATCAGTATCGGCAGCAGTTTCAGCAGGCTGCATAATTTTCCTGCAACAGCGCAATTCAATGTGGGAGCGAGCCTGCTCGCGAATTCGGTTTCACATTCAACAAGATCATTGGCTGACACACCGTCTTCGCGAGCAGGCTCGCTCCCACAGGGGATATTCAGTGCGCATAAAAAAGGGCCTGCAATTGCAGGCCCTTTTTCTTTGCCGATTCTGTTTAAGGCTTGTGAGCCCGCGACAGGAATTCGTGCGATTGCATCTCCAGCAAACGGCTCAGCGTGCGCTGGAACTCGAAGTTCAGACGGCCGCCGGTGTACAGATCCTTCAGCTCGACTTCAGCGGAAATGATCAGCTTGACGTTGCGGTCGTAGAACTCGTCGACCATGTTGATGAAACGGCGGGCGATGTCGTCGGTGGTGACGCTCATCTGCTCGACACCGCTGAGCAACACAGCGTGGAAGATCTTGCCCAGTTCGATGTAGTCGTTCTGGCTACGCGGGCCGTCGCACAGTTCGCGGAAGTCGAACCAGGCCACGTCGTCGCACGTGCGCAGGGCACGGATTTCGCGATTTTCGATGATCAGCACATCGTTTTCGACTGCGGCAGTGCATTCCGGCGTCAGTGCCTTGAAGCTCTTGCGCAGGCTTTCGTGAGCGGCTTCGTCGAGCGGATAGTGGAACAGCTCCGCTTGTTCGAGGTGACGCAGACGATAGTCGACGCCGCTGTCGACGTTGACGATCTCGGTGTTCTGCTTGATCAGGGCAATGGCCGGCATGAAGCGCGCGCGTTGCAGACCGTCCTTGTACAGACCGTCCGGAACGATGTTCGAGGTCGCGACCAGGGTCACGCCGTTCTTGAACAGTTCTTCCATCAGCGTGCCGAGGATCATCGCGTCAGTGATGTCGGAGACAAAGAATTCATCGAAGCAAATCACCCGCGACTCGGTCGCGAAACGCTTGGCGATGATGGTCAGCGGGTTTTTCTCGCCGCCGAGGGTTTTCATTTCTTCGTGTACACGCTTCATGAAGCGGTGGAAGTGGGTGCGGGTCTTTTCCTTGAACGGCAGCGCTTCGAAGAAGGTGTCGACCAGGTAAGTTTTGCCGCGACCTACGCCGCCCCAGAAATACAGGCCCTTGACCGGCGTCTGATCTTTTTTGCCGAACAGTTTGCTCAGCAGACCCGGCTTGTTCTGATCGGCGGCGATCAGATCCTCGTACAGACGCTGCAAATGACGCACAGCAGTTTCCTGCGCGGCGTCATGGAAGAAGTCCGGGCGTTTCAGATCAGCTTGGTATCGTTCTAGGGGCGTCATAATTCGTTAGCAAGGCAACAAAAACGGGCCGTCACTGTAGCGACGGCCCGTGGGAATGGCAATCGGCCCTTGGTCGGACCGTGCCGCCGATTAGTCCTGAACCGGGGTCAGCGCGATGCGCAAAGCCTCGATGGCCGCGTCCCGCGCTGCAGAGTCGGCGAATGCCGGGCTGTCGCCAACGCATTCGCCTTCCAGCCACACGCTGAAACTCAGGTCTTCGCTGCGCACGTCCAGCGGTTGACCGGATTGCAGTTGCTTGGTCACCTGCCCGGCGGTTTTGCCGTCAGCGAAGTTGCGCGACAACAGCAGTTGCTCGCCATCGGCCGCCAGCAGACGGAAACGGAAGCTGCCGTCGTCTTCACGGAAGCTGACGAAACGCGCGGCTTTCGCGGCTTTCTTCTTGGTCGTCGCGGCAACCTGAACCTGATTGACGAAAGAGCGCAGGCCAACGGCTTCGCGCAGTTCATTGAGGAACGGCGTTGCCACCGCACGGGCCTTCTTGGCGCCGATCTGCAGGATGTCTTCCAGATCCGCCGGGCGCTCGATCAACTGGTGATACTTGTCGCGAGCCTCGCCGAGATCGTTGTCGAGCAACTGGAACAGACGGCTCTTCGCCTCGCCCCAACCCAGACCACCCAACAATTCGCTACGGAATTCGTCAGCCTGCGCCGGTGTGGCAAAGGCCTGGAACAGGGTGAACAGGTGCGAGTTGTCCGGATCCTTGGCTTCGCCCGGCGCTTTGGAGTCGGTGACGATCCGCGAGATCGCGTCCTTCATCTCTTTGGCGCTGGAGAACAACGGAATGGTGTTGTCGTAGCTCTTCGACATCTTGCGACCGTCGAGGCCCGGCAATGTCGCCACGCTTTCTTCGATCAACGCTTCGGGCATGGTGAAGAATTCTTTGCCCTGACCGAACAAGTGGTTGAAACGCTGGCCGATATCGCGGGCCATTTCCACGTGCTGGATCTGGTCACGACCGACCGGCACTTTGTGCGCGTTGAACATCAGGATGTCCGCGGCCATCAGCACCGGGTAGCTGTAGAGGCCCATGGTGATGCCCGCGTCCGGGTCTTCACCGGTTTCAACGTTCTTGTCCACCGAGGCCTTGTAGGCGTGCGCACGGTTGAGCAGGCCCTTGGCGGCGACGCAGGTCAGCAGCCAGGTCAGCTCAGGGATTTCCGGGATGTCGGACTGGCGGTAGAAGGTCACGCGGTCAACATCGAGGCCACCGGCCAGCCAGGTCGCGGCGATTTCCAGACGCGAGCGCTGGATGCGCAGCGGGTCATCGCATTTGATCAGGGCGTGGTAGTCGGCCAGGAAGTAGAACGAATCGGCATTGCTGTCGCGGCTGGCAAGGATCGCCGGGCGGATGGCGCCGGCGTAGTTGCCCAGGTGCGGCGTGCCGGTGGTGGTGATGCCGGTGAGGATACGGGTACGGTTCGTCATGGGTAATCGCTTGTCAGACTGCAATCAATTCGAGAGACGCGGCAGGATCAGATCCTTGAGATCGGTCAGCTTGCCATGAAAAAAGTGTCCGCATTCTGCCACTTTCAGCAGCTCATGGGGGCGCTGGAGTTTTTCCGACCAGTCGTAAACGAGTTGCGGATCGATGACTTCGTCGGTTTCCGGCTGGATCACCGTGAGTTCACCCTGCTGCGGCAGTTGATCCTGTTCGCCCAGACGCATGACTGCCGGGGCGACCATGAACAGGTGCTTGAGCTGCACGCCTTGGGCTTCGAGACGCCCGCCGAGACTTGCTGCAACAAATCCGCCGAAGGAGAAACCGAACAGGGTCAGCGGCAGATCCGGGTGTTTCTCGCGCAACCACTTGGCGGCTGCCTGGGCATCGTCGACTTCACCAGTGCCCATATCGTGCGAACCTTCGCTGGCGCCGACGCCGCGATAGTTGAAGCGCAATGTGATCAGGCCGGCGTCGCGCGCAGTGCGCTGCTGGGTCGAAACGACCTTGTTGAGCATGGTGCCGCCCTGCACCGGGTTCGGATGACAGATCAGCGCGATGCCGCGCGGCTGCTCGTTGTCGAGGTACAAAGCTTCGATTTGGCCGACTGGGCCGGCAATCACTACAGGGGTTTCACGCATCAGCAAGGAAGGAACTCCGTGACCTCGGATCGGGTCGACTCGTCTAGCAAATTGTCTGTGCCAATCTATTGCGAGTGAATCGCGGTATACAGCGCAGGTTCGAGCCGTTAACGTAAAGCAAAGCCGTTTATAGAGGAAGGACTCGTGGAACACTCGCTCTTAGTTTGGTTGTTACCGACTCTTGCCCTGGTTGTGGGTGTCGCCATTGGATTCCTGATCGCGCGCGTTGCGCCGAACGCCGCGCCGAGCCGTACGCAGCGTCAACTGGATGATATCCAGGAGCGTTTCGACAGTTATCAAAACGAGGTGGTCACCCACTTCAACAGCACCGCGATGCTGGTCAAGAAGCTGACCCAGAGCTATCAGGAAGTGCAGGATCATCTCGCCGAGGGCGCCAATCGTCTGGCCCTGGACGAGCAGACACGCCAGCGCCTGATCGCCGCCCTGCACGCTGACGCGGCAGTCGCGCCACGTGAACGCCTGACGCCACCGCGCGATCAGGAGCCGCCGCGTGACTACGCACCGAAGACTCCGAACTCGCCGGGCATGCTCGATGAGCATTATGGTCTGAAGAAGTAATCAGCCTTCGCTGACAAACAAAAAGCCCCCGGACAGTGATGTGTCCGGGGGCTTTTTTGTGTCTGTAATCTGCGGGCCTGGTAGCGGCCCCTTCGCGAGCAGGCTCGCTCCCACAGGGGAATGCATTTCAAATGTGGGAGCGAACCGGCTCGCGAAGGGGCCGGCACAGGCCAGACAAAAAAATGCCCGATCACAGGATCGGGCATTTCTTCAATCAGGCATTCAGTTACGGATATTGCTGAACCGTACCCGGCTGCTGTTGCTGCTGACCACCATACTGCTGACCCGGAATCGCTTTCAGGTTGACTTCAACGCGGCGGTTCTGCGCCCGGCCATTCACATCGCCATTGCTGGCGATCGGGTTATCCGGACCGGCGCCACGGGCCGACAGGTTGGCACCGCTGACACCTTGCGAGGTCAGGTAGGTCGCCACGCTCTGCGCACGACGCTGCGACAGGTCCATGTTGTGCTGGCGGCTGCCGGTGCTGTCGGTGTAGCCGACGATTTCGATCTGGTTCTGGCTGAACTCTTTCAACGAGCCCGCGAGGTTGTTCAGCGGCTGGTAGAAGCTGGAGGCGATGTTCGCCGAATCGGTGGCGAACGTGATATTGCCTGGCATGATCAGCTTGATCTGGTCGCCCTGACGCTGCACTTCAACGCCGGTGTTGGCCATGCTCGCGCGCAGTTTCTTTTCTTGCTGGTCGGCGTAGTAACCGTAACCGGCAGCGGAAGCACCCACCACTGCGGCGCCGATCAAGGCACCCTTGCCGCGGTTGTTGTGGTCGATGGCAGCACCGGCGAGCGCACCGGCCAGAGCGCCGAGGCCGCCGTATTTGGCGGTTTTGCTCATGCCTTGCGAGCCGCTGTCAGCCTGGCCTTGATTGTCATACGGGTTAGGCGAGGCGCAGCCGGACAGCAAGGCCACGGCAGTAGCGACAATAATCAAACGACGCTTGGTGAACATGGAGAGCTCCTGGTTTTTCGCATTCTGTGGTGCAGCGGCCACTGGGTTAAATGGACCTGCGCGGGCGTTGGATCATGACAATGCACAAAAATTCCGCCGGGCACTCGTGACAAAATATTTAGGCACGTACAAACGGGTTTTCGCGCATCTCGTCACCCAGACGCGTATCCGGCCCATGCCCGGTCACCACTGTCGCGTCCTCGTCCAGCGTGTACAGCCGCTGCTTGATCGAACGCACGATGGTCGCCTGATCGCCGCCCCACAAATCCGTGCGCCCTACGCCGCGACGAAACAACGTGTCGCCGGCAATCAACAGCTTAGCCTCGGAAAACCAAAAGCTCATGGAACCGGGTGTATGTCCCGGCGTATGCAGGGCCACGCCGCAACCACAGGCCAGTTCTTCATCATCGCTCAACCAGCGATCCGGTGACGGCACCGGTGTATACGGCACGCCGAACATCTGGCATTGCATTTCGAGGTTGTCCCAGAGGAATTGGTCTTCCTTGTGCAAATGCAGGGTCGCTCCGGTCTTCTCTTTCATCTGGCCGGAAGCGAGGAAGTGGTCGAGATGCGCGTGGGTGTGGATGATGCTGACGACTTTCAGGCCATGCGCATCGAGACGCGCCATGATCAGGTCAGGATTGCCGCCCGGGTCGACGACGATGGCTTTCTTTGTAATCGGATCGCCGATGATGGTGCAGTTGCACTGGAGCGGGCCGACGGGGAAGGTTTCGCGGATGAGCACTGGGCTTGAAACGGTCATGGGAAATCCTGGGCAGTGGCTCGAAACGGCCGATCGGCAATTTTACCGTCGCTAGATCATTAACCCCAGCTCTTTGGCCCGCGCCACTGCCTGTGTGCGCCGCTCAACCCCCAACTTGCTGTTGATATGACTGGCGTGAGTTTTTACGGTGTGCAGGGATATGAACAACTGCTCGCTGATTTCCTGATTCGAACAGCCTTGAGCAATCAGGCGCAGAACGGCCAGCTCTCGACTGCTGAGCTGTTCGGCCACCGAGACCTCTGCGACGGGACGGACAGCGGGAACAGGCAGGTGTCCCAGCAATTGCTGACTGACCGCTGTCGAAACGTTCGAAACCAATTGCCCGCGTAGCCAGTCACCGTACTTTTTCAGCAAGCTGTCAAATGGCTGCACCACGCCACCCGCTGCCGCCTCCAACGCCTGGCTCAGCGCTTTTCTGGCCTCCGGCTCACGCCCACACGCCAGCAACAGCGCCACTTTCTGCGTCAACGCCATCACGCTGAGCAACTGCCGCCCGGTCTGCTGACCGTTTTCATGCAACACGTTCAGCCGTCCTTCGGCGAGCATGGGTTGCCCTTGAATCATGTCCAGCAACGCCTGCTGCAGTTCAACATGCAACGGCAACTGTGGATGAAACTCTGGTGGTGCGGCAGCACGCTCGCCGGTGTAAGTCTGCCCAAGACGCGCCAGCCACGCCTCGGCCAGATCAGTGCGACCCTGCGCCAGCCACAGCTCGCATTTGACCAGCGTGATCATCGCCAGGTAGTAGATCGGCGGCACGTCCCAGATGTGCATCAGGCGTTCGGCTTCGGCGAGCTCGGCAAAGGCCTTGGCGAATTCGCCACTGCTGCCGTCCAGACGAGCGATGACACAATGGCCGATCAACACACTGATATCGCGACAGGCACGCGCCTCACCAATCCCGGCCAACAAGCGCAAACGAGCGGCCTGAGGCTGCAAGCGCATCGCCAATAGAAAACCTTCGTACAACGTCAGCCGCGCACGCACCGCGTATAAGCGTTGTGGCGACAGACCGCGCAAACGTTCCAACCCCTGATGGACTTCATCGAGTGCGCGCAGAATCTCGCCACGCGCCTGCAAAACACGCGCACGATCGTAATGCGCCAACGCTTCAAACAAAGGATTGCCGACGCGCTGCGCCAGCTCCAGGGATTCACGATTAAGGCCGCGGGCGCGCCATAGATCGCCGTCGGCAATGGCCAGATTGGACAAGGTCGATAAACACATCAATCGCTGACCGTAACGCTTGGCTGGCAGGCTTTCCAATGCTTCGCTGCAATACCTGAGGGTCAACTCACGATGGCCGCGGCCACGGGCAATGATCCCGCTCAATGCCAGCCATTGCGCCAGCATCGATTTTTGCGCGGTGGCAGACGGCGCCGGCAGAAAGCGGCTCAAGTGGCCGGACAACTCTTCGGCCGCATCGAGCTGACACGCCAGCCCCAATGCCCAGCTGTACAGCACGATCAGCCGCGGCGTGCTGATCAGCAAGCTGTCAGGTAAATCCATTTTCCAGCGCAGCAGCATGCCGACGTTTTGTTCGGCCAGCAGCTGTTCCTCGGAAAGATTCTGTACCAGATTTGCCGCCACATCGAGGTGACCAGCGCGCAATGCCTGCTCCACCGCCTCGTCGAGCAAGCCCTGGGCATTGAACCAGCGACACGCACGCAGATGCAGCGTTGCGGTCGGCACCATCGCTTGCGCTATCGGCCGGCTGCGCAACAAATCGGAGAACAGATGGTGGTAGCGATACCAGTGCCCGTGCTCGTCCAACGGTACGAGAAAGACCTGATGCGCAAGCAGAAAGCGCAGGATCTCGGCACTGTCATGGGCCTCGCGAACGGCATCGCACAACTCGCTGCAAAAGCGTTCCTGGGGAGCTGTGTCGTAAAGGAAGGATTGCACGTCGGCCGGCAGGCAATCGATGACTTCTTCGAGCAGATAATCGCGAATCAGCCCTTCCCCGCCGTTCAACGTTTGCGGCAATGCGGCATCGCTGCCGGCTTCAGACATCGCCAGCAACCAGAAACGCAAACCGGCAACCCAGCCTTCACTGCGCTGAATCAGATTTTCCAGGGCTTCACCGCGCAGAGACGTGCTGTGGCGATCGAGCAAGGTCAGGGCTTCGTCGTGGGTCAGACGCAGATCAGACTCATGCAGCTCCAGTAACTGCCGCGACAGACGCAAGCGCGCCAGATGCCAGTCCGGACGCTGCCGGCTGGTGACCATCACCAGCAAGCCGTCAGGCAAATGATTGAGAAAAAACTGCAGGCACCGGTCGAGTACCGGACCTTGTGCAAGATGATAGTCGTCGAGCACCAGCAGCAACGGCTTGGCTGGATCGAGGTGCAGGGTCAACTCATCGAGCAAGCCGTCGAGCCATTCCTCGAAGGCAAACGGCTGATGACGTTGGCGCATTTTCAGCAGGCCGAGTGCACGACTGCCCAGTTGCGGAAAGTAGTCCTGCAAGCCTTCGAGCAAACGCTCAAGAAAGCGTCCGGGGTCGCTGTCGCGCGGGCTCAGGCCCAGCCAGAGGCTTTGCCAGTGCGCCGGCAGACTCTGACAGAACTCCACCGCCAGCGAGCTCTTGCCGAATCCGGCGGGGGCGCTGACCAGCAACAGGCGCCCACCGAGTCCGGCCTGCAGGCGCTCGCAAAGACGTGGTCGCAAAACGTAGCCGTCGGGCAGCGGTGGGCGAAAAAAACGCCCGTCCAGTGCCGCGACGGCAACGCTTGCGGGACCCGGAAGTGGGGACAGATCAGTCATGGCCGGCTCTTGTTCGAATTGCTGTTGGCGGCGTTGCAGATGTCCGCAGACTAGCCTTAAACGAACCGGTTATGAAGGTTGCTGCTACAAATGGCTACAAAAAGGCTACGGAAAAATCCGCAGACAAAAAAACGCCCCGAACCGGTCGGGGCGTTTTCACGAGGATGCGGCCTCGGGTTACAGCAGGTTAGCGAACACCGTCCTGACGCAATGCGGCGGGGGTGAAGTCGCTGGTGGTGGCGGTGAAACCGAAATCATACGCACTCTTCTCTTCGTTCTTCATGCCCAGTGCCAGGTAGCGGCCGGACTGCAGGTCGTAGAGGGTTTCCAGGGCATACCACGGCACTTGCTTGTCGTAGTAGTTCTCGGCATGCGCTTCGGCAACGCGCCACAGTTGGCCACGACCGTCATAGTGGTCGATCACTGCCGCCTGCCAGGTGTCCTCGTCAATGTAGAAGTCACGTTTGGCGTAGATGTGGCGCTGACCTTCCTTCAAGGTTGCTACCACATGCCAGACGCGGCGCAGTTCGTAACGCGCCAGGTCCTGGTTGATGTGGCCGGCCTTGATGATGTCGGCGTATTTCAGCTTCGGATCGTCGAGCTTGTAGCTGTCGGAGGCGATGTACATCTCTTTCTTGCCTTCGAGCTTCCAGTCGTAGCGATCCGGTGCACCGTTGAACATGTCGAGGTTGTCGGAGGTACGCAGACCGTCGGCGGCAGTACCCGGACCGTCATAGGACACTTGTGGTGCACGGCGCACACGGCGCTGGCCGGCGTTGTAGACCCACGCCGAACGTGGTTCCTTCACTTGGTCGAGGGTCTCGTGCACCAGCAGCACACCACCGGCCAGACGTGCCGGCGCGGTCACTTTCTGCTTGAAGTAGAACAGGATATTGCCCGGGTTCGCCGGATCGTAGTCCTTCATCTTGTCGCGGAACACGAACTGATCCTGGAAGTACACCAGGCTGTACGAGCCGTTCGGTTGCGGCGTGGCCTGAGTCACCAGACGAGTCACGCTGCCGCCGCGATAGCGGGTGATGTGGTTCCAGATGACTTCCACACCGGTTTTCGGAATCGGGAACGGTACGGCGGTATCGAAGTTTTCCAGGCCGTTGCCGCCAGACACCAGGTTGGTGGTGGTGGCGTTTTTCTTGATGGCGGCGAATACGTCATCCGGCACGGTGGCACCGCGATGGGACGGATACACCGGCATCTTGAAGGTGTCCGGGTAACGCTTGAACATCGCGTACTGCCCCGGCGCCAGTTTGTCCTTGTACTTGTCGACGTCTTTCGCAGTGATGGTGAACAGCGGTTGCTCGCTGGCGTATGGATTGGACAGGAACCCCTTGCTGTCGACCGAGCCGGCATTCTTCGGCAGCGGCTTCCACGCCGGGATCGAACCGTCGGCGTTACCGGCCATTTCAGCGCCCATCGGCGTCAGGCTCTTGCCCAGTTTGTCGGCTTCTGCAGCAGGCACCGCAGCCATGACCCCGGTCGCCAGCAGCGACAGACCCAGAACACCGGCGTGGAACAGACTCTTTGTTATTTTCATAAATTCGTTCGTCCTGAAATGCAGTGCTTAGAAGTTCACGCCGAAGCTGAGCGCAACGAAGTCGCGATCATCCACAGTGGTGTACTTGCCATCGAAGAAGTTGGTGTAAGCCAGGCTCGCGGTGTAGGTGTTCTGATATTCGGCATCGACGCCCAGGCTGACCGCTTTGCGACCTTCCTCGAAGTTACCGCCAGGGCCAGGGGAGTAACCGCTGACGTCGTGGGACCAGGCCACGTTCGGCTTCAGGTTCACACCGGCGAAGACGTCGTTGTATTCCCAGATGGCGCGACCGCGGTAGCCCCACGACACTGAGGTGGTGAAGCCGTCGTTGTCGCAATTGCGGCTGCGGTTGTTCTGCGGCGATCCTGCCCCTGCACCGTTGATGGTGCTGGCATTGAGGATATTGGCGCAGGTGTTGGTCGTACCAGTGGCTGGCAACTCGCCCGGACCGTAGACCGGATCGCGGCCATAACGCATGTCGGAACGGCTTTCCAGGCCACCGACGTAAGTCGCGCCGACTTCACCGACCAAAGTCAGACGGCTGGCGCCCATGACCTGATCGAAGAAGTGCGTGAACGTTGTCTGGATCTGGGTGATTTCCTTGCGCTCGTAACCGTGCAGGTCCTGACCCGGCACACCATTGAGCAGCGAAGCGTTGGTCAGTGCGCCGCCGAGCGGACGTACCCCGGCGAACAGGATGTCGGTGGAGTTCAGCTGTACCGGCGCGTTCGGACGATAGCTGATCTCACCGCTCCACGCCGTACCGGTAGGCAGAGTGGTGGAGAAGCTCAGACCGTAGAGGCGAATGTCTTCAGGGTATTCAATGAAGTAGTTCGAGTTGCCCGCCACCAGCAGTGGAGCGAGGGCCGCGAACGGTCCAGGCAAAGATGCTGCGGTGTTGTAGACCGACTGTGGCGCACCGGTGGCGCTGAAGATCGGCGCACGGCTGTGGTAGTTCATGAAATACGCGCCGAACTCGGTATCCAGCGGCTCGAACATGTATTTCAGAGACGCGCCCCACTGACCGCTGTCGCGGGCATCGCGGTCCGGGCCACGACGAACCAGCACACCTTCCTCGTTGACGTTGACGCCGTTGGCGGCCAATGGGCCAAGGGCCACGGCCGGGATTTGCGAACGCTTGTTCAACACGCGCAGGTTGTCGTTGCAACCGTCAGCAACAATGTCCGGCTGCGAGAAGAACGTGCCGCAGTTGTCGACGACGGTCTGGTCCCATTCCAGTTGATAGAACGCTTCGGCCGAAAGGTTTTCGGTCAGACTCTGGGACACGTAGAACATGTTGACCGGAATCAGGCCTTCCTTGATCTCGGCGCCGGGACGACGGAACGCGGAAACGTCGATCGGGTTGATCGAGTTGATGCCGCCGCCGATGAAGGTACTTTCACCCCAGCTAACCACCTGCTTGCCCAGACGCACGGAACCCGGCTGATCGGCGATCGCGTAGTTGTGGTAGACGAAGGCGTCGAGAATCTGCCCGCCGGACGACTTGGCGCCCTCTTTACGGTTGCTGTCGCTGATGTCTTTGAACTGGCGGCTCTCGTCCTTCAGTTCGAAGTCGTACCAGTATTTGCCACGGACGAATACGCCGGTGTCGCCGTACTTCAGCTCAAGGTCATGAATACCCTTGAAGATCTTCGAGAAGGTTTCACCGCTCTTGAAGTTGGCGTGACCGTCATCGGACGTTTGCGACAGACCGTGGCCGCCGTTGTTGACGCCGATGAGGTTCTTGTTCGGGCTCTGAGTAGACCAACTGGCACCGATCGACAAGGACGAGTCGAACTGGCCTTCGATTTCACCGACGTTGAAACTGACGCCGAATGCGGGCCCGGCGAGCGAGGAGGCAAGACTGACTGCCAGAGGCAGTTTCGCCCGGCGCCAGAACTGGTTTACTGAGGTCATCGACGCTACTCCATGTGCATTATTGTTATGGCAGTGAGTACTTTTAAAAACGCTGTGGAAGACCGGGTGCCAGGGCTGCCCGAATTCACTCCAAAGTTGCTCGCCCCAATCAGTGCGTGTGCTCCGTTCTTAAAAATCCTTGAGCGGACTATAGCCAGCAGGTGGTACTGCTTGATCCCTCTAAAGTGTGATTTGCAGCTGCCGGCCACTCTGGAACAGTCCTTTCGCCAGTCCGACGCATGTCGGCACGGCAAGGATGGCTGATTTTTTCGATTTCACAAGCCAAGCGCTTGCTTGGTGGGTCTGGCGCGCCGGTTTCGGCGCGCCAGCAGACACTCAAAGTGTCGAGAGGAAGGTACTGTTGTTGGCCTGCCATTCGGTAATGTCGAGGCGGATGCGCTTCTTGTCGAGCTTGCCGACACTGGTCTTGGGAATTTCGGTAACAAGAGCGATCTGACTCGGAATCGCCCACTTGCTCAGATGGCCCAATTCCACGAACGGCTTGAGGTGTTCCTTGAGCTCGCGCGCCCCGATCACGTGCCCTTCACGGATTACCAGCAAGGCAAACGGACGCTCGCCCCACTGCGGATCGGCGATGCCCACCACTGCTACTTCGCGTACCGCGACGTGACGACTGATCAGGTCTTCGAGGTCCAGCGAGGAGATCCACTCGCCGCCGGTCTTGATCACATCCTTGATGCGGTCGCGGATATCGATCACGCCCATGCTGTCGAGCGTGGCGACATCGCCGGTGTGCAACCAGCCGCCGGCCCAGAGCTCGGCGCCCTTCTGCGGCTCGTTGAAATAACCCTCGGTGAGCCACGGCGCGCGCAGCACCAATTCGCCCTGGGTCTCGCCGTCAGCCGGAAGAAAGTTACCCTCGGCGTCGACAATCGCCGCTTCCACCAGCGGCCCCGGCACGCCGGCCTTGATTCGGTAAGTGGTGCGTTCGTCTTCAGTGCCGGCCATCAATTCATCATTGAGGTGCGCACAGGACACCAACGGCCCGGTTTCCGACATGCCATACGCGGCGGTGAGCTGAATGCCGCGCGCCTTCGCGGTTTCGTACAGCGTGCGATTGAGCGCGCTGCCGCCAATGACGATTTTCCAGCCACCGAAATCAGTGCCTTGTGCGCCTTTGGCGTTAAGCAGCATTTGCAGGATGGTCGGTACACAGTGAGAGAAGGTGACCTTCTCCTTGCGCCACAACTCGACGAGAAACTCCGGATCGTAACGCCCCGGATAAACCTGTTTCAGGCCCAACATGGTCGCCACGTACGGCAGACCCCAGGCGTGAACGTGGAACATCGGCGTGATCGGCATGTACACATCGTTGGTGCCAAGCAAGCGCACGCTGTCGATCGAACCCATGATCGTCGACACGCCCATGGTGTGCAGCACCAGTTGCCGATGGGTGAAATACACGCCTTTCGGGTTACCGGTGGTGCCGGTGGTGTAGAACGTGGTGGCGACCGAATTTTCGTCAAAATCCTGAAAGTCGTACTGCGGGCTCGCGGCGGCCAGCAGTTGCTCGTACTCGCCGACCAGATTCGGCAACTCGGCGGTTTTCTCCGGCAGATCGGTCAACAGCAGGGTTTTCTCGACCGTGGTCAGGTGCGGCGCGATCGCTTGATACAGCCCGACAAACTCGCTGTTGACCAGCACAAAGCGGTCTTCAGCGTGGTTCATGGTGTAGAGGATCTGCTCAGGCGAGAGGCGCACGTTGATGGTGTGGATCACCGCGCCGATCATCGGAATGGCAAACATGCACTCCAGATAACGATGGCTGTCCCAGTCCATCACCGCCACCGTGTCACCGGCCTTCACACCGGCCGCCGTCAGCACGTTGGCCAACCGCGCCACGCGCTCGATCAGGGTCGGGTAGCTATAGCGAATCTGGTCGCGGTAAATGATCTCGCGGGTTTTCTCGTAACGGGCGCCGGACATCAGCAGCCGTTTGATCAGCAATGGATACTGGTAGGCCCCATCGGCCGGGGGAATGACGCGAGTCTGCAACATAAGAATCCCTTTTCTGACTGCACGGTGTTGGCGTAGAGACAGGTACTCTAGAACCCTTATACGCCAGCCAAATCAGCCAAAGGAATGATTTGCAAAGCCGTACAAATGCTAGCTTTGCGCCAGCATTTGCCGGTTTTCGTCTTCGGTCAGGCCGTTTGCCCTACAACCTCCTCGGAAGGTGTCCGTGGGAATACGACAGCCGCAAGGAAGGTCAACGCGCCGAAACTCGCGAGAATCAAGTACAGGCCTACAAAGCCATGGCGCGGTTCGACGTAGGAAATCAGCGGTATCGCCGTCGCACTGGCGCCAAACGATAAACAGTAACGCAGAGCGAACACCCGCGATTGCCATTGCGGGGCGACGAAGTTGGCAACCATCGCATCGTTCACTGTTACCTGACCAAACACCACGAACATGAATGCCGCACCCAGCGCGATCACTGCCCAGCCGTCGGCATAGGCCAGCGCGAACAGCAGCGGTGCCTGGCACAACGTCAGGACGACAAACGGCCATTTCAGGCTGAAGCGGTGCAACACCCGACCAATGCTCAGCTGCGCCACCGCGCCAAAGGCATAAGCCAGACTGACCACCACACCGAGGGTTTGCGGCGAAGCGAACAGCTCATGCAAACGTTCCTGGAACAGTTTCGGATAAGTCATGGTGGTGGCGTTGAACACCACCCCGCCGGAAGCTGTGGCCAGCGCCAGCACGCCAAACACCCTAACCATCGAAATACGCTGACCGGCGGCGCCTTTAAGCGCCGTGTGCGGGCGTTGCGGGATCGGCTCTTCGCGCACCTGCAAGGCGAAGCCAAGACCCAGCACAATCGCCACTGCGCCCGGTATCAGAAACGCCGAGCGCCAGCCGAACTGCGCCACCAGCAAGCCAGTGATCAGCGCCGAAAATGCCACGCCCAGATTGCCCCACATGCCGTTGATGCCGATTTCGCGGCCACGGTTCTGCGCGTAAGCAACCAGCATTGCCGTGCCGACCGGGTGATAAATCGCCGCGAAAATACCGATCAGGGTCAAGCCGATCACCAGCATGCTCGGGCTGTTGCTCAGGCCGGTAAAAATTGCCGAGACGCCAATGCCGAAGAAAAACACCAGCATCATTTGCCGCCGGCTCCAGTGATCGCCCAGCCACCCTGCCGGTAGCGAACAGGCGCCGAAAGCAATGAAACCGCCCAGTGACAGGCCGATCAGCGCGGCGTAATCAAGACCGAAGGCCTGAGTCATGCCGAGCACGGCGGCGGGAAAGATCAGCATGAACATGTGATCGATCACATGAGCGGCGTTGATGTAGCGAATGACATTTCGGGATTGATTCATGGCGGCACGCTTTACGTTGTTGTGTGCCACTTATGCTAGGTTGGCCATAAAGCGCATTTCTGCCAAGCAAGTCATCGGATCAGACATGTTGATCAGCCATTTCGAACACGGCCCGGTGAGTGCCTACCCCCGGGACTATCTGGACGGCGCCCACCAGCCGCTGCACCTGCATCGCGAGGCGCAATTGCTGTATGCCGTCAGCGGCCTCATGCGCGTGGTCACGGCATCCGGCGCGTGGGTGATTCCGCCAAGTCGCGCGGTGTGGATTCCACCCGAGGTGGCGCACGAGATTTTCATGAGCGGTGATGTGCAGATGCGCTCGCTGTTCATCGCGCCGGAACTGTCACCCGCCAGCCTGCAACAGTGCTGCGTTTTGGCCGTGACACCGCTGCTGCGCGAGCTGATCCTGCGCGCGGTGCAAGGGCCGCCGCACGCCGACAATCCGCTGATTCAGCAGTTGATGCTGGAAGAACTCGCTGGTCTGGAAAACCTGCCGCTGCACATTCCGATGCCCAGCGACCGGCGCCTGCAAAACATTTGTCTGGCACTGCTGCACACCCCCGATCACGCCAACACGCTGGAAGACTGGGCGCAGCAGGTCGGCGCCAGCTCACGCACGTTGGCGCGGTTGTTTCAGCAACAGTTGCAGATGAGTTTCAACGCTTGGCGCCAGCAACTGCGCCTGATGGAAGCCCTGCCCCGCCTGCTCGCCGGGGATAGCGTGCAGCGTGTGGCGCGGGATCTGGGTTACGGCAGTGCGCGGGCGTTCAGCGCGATGTTTCGCCGCTTGCTCGGGGAAAATCCCCGCGAATACCTCAATAACCTGAGCAAACTCAGCGAACTTCTTTAGGAATTACTCAACCCCAATGTGGGAGCGAGCCTGCTCGCGAAAGCAATCTTCCAGTCACTTGTAATTTCGACTGATCCGACGCCTTCGCGAGCAGGCTCGCTCCCACAGGTTGTTCGCGGTGTTTTCTCAATGCATCTCGGTAAACGCGATTTTCACGCCGAGAGCGATCAGCACCGCACCCATCGTGCGATCAAACCAGTGGCCCATGCGGGCGAAACCGGCACGTACGCGTTGCTGGCTGAACAGCATCGCCACCAGACAGAACCAAATCGCAGTCGCAACCGCCAGGTAAATACCGTAACCGGCCTGCACCGACAGTGGCGTGTGCGGATTGATCACCACGGTGAACAGCGACAAGAAGAACAGCGTGGCTTTCGGATTCAAACCGTTGGTCACGAAGCCCGAGGTGAACGCGCCGCGCGCCGTGCGTACGCCAGCCTCTTTGTGCAGATCATCGGCCACGACTTTCGCCGGTTGCGCGCGCAGCGCCTTGAAGCCGATGTACAGCAAGTAAGCGGCGGCCGCCCACTTCAACGCGTTGAACAGCACGATCGACTGCGACACGATCAGGCCGATCCCCAGCAGCGAATAACCAACGTGGAGGAAAATCGCCGTGCCCACGCCCAGCGCGGTCCAGGTGCCGGCGCGACGCCCGTGGGTCACGCTCTCGCGCACCACCACGGCAAAGTCCGGGCCGGGACTGGCGACGGCCAGCAGGTGGATCAGTGCAACGGTCAAAAACTCGGTCCAGTACATGGGGGCTCCTTTCGGCCAAGCGTATCAATTTGTTTCATCTGGTAGGCTCGGCAGATTACGCCCAACGCTCACAGCACAAAAGGTACAGTTGATGACGAACACGCGCCGCGCGGTATTCCTTGATCACCCTTCGCTGGATCTCGGCGATCTGGACCTCAGTCCGTTGCGCGACTGCTTCAGCGATCTGCAACTGTTCGCCCAGACCTTGCCCGAGCAAGTCGCCGAGCGTTTGCAAGGCGCCACCGTGGCGATCAGTAACAAGATCCTGATCGACGCCGCCGCGATGGCTGCCAACCCCGATCTGAAACTGATCCTGATCACCGCCACCGGCACCAACAACGTCGACCTCGCCGCCGCCCGCGCGCAGGGCATTACCGTGTGCAACTGTCAGGGTTACGGCACGCCATCGGTGGCGCAACACACCATCATGCTGCTGCTCAACCTCGCCACGCGTCTGGCCGATTATCAGAAAGCCGTCGGTGAAGGTCGCTGGCAGCAGGCCAAACAGTTCTGCCTGCTCGACTATCCGATTGTCGAACTGGAAGGTAAAACCCTTGGCCTGCTTGGGCATGGCGAACTCGGTGGCGCTGTTGCTCGATTAGCCGAAGCTTTCGGCATGCGCGTGTTGCTCGGGCAGATTCCGGGTCGCCCTGCTCGCCCGGATCGTTTGCCGCTGGATGAACTGCTGCCGCAAATCGACGCGCTCACCTTGCACTGTCCGCTCAACGAACACACCCGCCACTTCATCGGTGCCCGCGAACTGGCCGCAATGAAACCCGGTGCGTTCGTGGTCAACACCGCCCGTGGCGGTCTGATCGATGAGCAGGCGCTGGCCGATGCGTTGCGCAACGGCCACCTCGGTGGCGCCGCGACAGATGTGTTGAGCATCGAGCCGCCGACCCAGGGCAATCCCTTGCTCGCGGCAGATATTCCGCGCCTCATCGTTACGCCGCACAACGCTTGGGGCAGTCGCGAGGCACGCCAGCGCATCGTCGGCCAATTGACCGAAAACGCTCAGGCGTTCTTCAGCGGTAAGGCGCTGCGGGTCGTCAGTTGATAAACTGCGGCACTTTTTTTTGAGGAGCAGTTATGGATCCGCGCAGTGAAGTACTGCTTCGTCAGCCCGAGTTGTTTCAAGGTTCGTTGTTGTTGGCCGGTTTGCCCGCCGACGATTTGCTCGGGCGCCTGCCCAATGCATTCGGCTGGTGCTGGCATGCCGGCGATCAAGCTGCGCTGGACGCACGCTTCGAGGGTCGCAGCCATTTCGGCGTGAACATTCCCGAGCGCGAGTTCGACAGCGCCGTGGTGTTTCTGCCCAAGTCCAAGGACCTGACCGATTACATCCTCAACGCCGTGGCCTCACGTCTGGCCGGGCGTGAAGTGTTTCTGGTCGGGGAAAAACGCAGCGGCATCGAAGGCGCGTCCAAGCAGCTCAACCCGTTCGGCAAGCCGCGCAAGCTCGACAGCGCGCGGCACTGCCAGTTGTGGCAAGTGACTGTGGCCAATGCCCCGGAAGCGAAATCATTGGAAAGCCTGGCGCAGACCTATGAATTGCCACTGGCTGAAGGCCCGTTGAAAGTCATCAGCCTGCCGGGCGTGTTCAGCCACGGTCGCCTGGATCGCGGCAGCGCCCTGTTGCTGGAGCATCTGGACAAATTGCCGAGCGGCCATTTGCTCGACTTCGGTTGCGGCGCTGGCGTGTTGGGGGCTGCGGTAAAACGTCGCTATCCGCACAATCAAGTGACGTTGCTGGATGTGGATGCGTTTGCCGCTGCCAGCAGCCGTCTGACGCTGGCGGCCAACGGTCTGGAAGCTGAAGTGCTGACGGGGGATGGTATCGATGCTGCGCCGATGGGTTTGAATGCGATTCTGAGCAACCCGCCGTTTCATGTCGGCGTGCACACCGATTATTTCGCTACGGAGAACTTGCTGCGAAAAGCAGCCAAACATCTAAAAAACGGCGGCGAACTGCGCTTGGTCGCGAACAGCTTCCTCAAGTATCAACCGCTGATCGAGGAGCATCTTGGCGTGTGCGCGATCAAGGCTGAAGGCAATGGTTTCCGGATTTACCGAGCCAAGCGCGGCTGAAACTTGTTTTAAAAAAGAGGCTTGCTCAATCGGATTTGCCTAGGCAGAATCCGCTCCGTCCTAGGGGAGTAGTCTCCCACGAGCGCCAAGCTCGTCCGGCATACGTCAACATACTTGATCCTCAGATCATGGCGTATGCGACCCAAGCGTCCGCAACAGACGGATCGCAGGGTTTGACAAGACCTATGACACGCACACCTTACCCGGGGCGGGAAGGCTGTACGTGTCATAGCCGTGTCGACCCGCCCCTTAGGAAATCCTGATGCTGGACTCGTTACTCGTTCCCACCGCAATCGTTGCCTTGGCCGAAATCGGCGACAAGACGCAACTGCTCGCGCTGATTCTCGCCGCTCGCTTCCGCAAACCCTGGCCGATCATTGCCGGTATTGTCGCCGCGACCCTGGCCAACCACGCAGCAGCCGGTGCGGTAGGCGCCTGGTTCGGCAGTTTCTTCTCAAATGCGACGCTGCACTGGATCCTCGCCGCGAGCTTCACGGCCACGGCGCTGTGGACGCTGGTGCCGGACAAAATGGACGACGATGAAACCAGCACCGCGCGCAAGTTCGGGCCTTTCCTGACCACACTGATTGCATTCTTCCTGGCGGAAATGGGCGACAAGACTCAGGTCGCCACGGTGATGCTCGCGGCGCAATACCCGGATCTGTGGCTGGTGATTATCGGTACGACAGCGGGCATGTTGATTGCAAACGTGCCGGTGGTATTGGCCGGTAACTTTGCCGCCGACAAATTGCCACTGACCCTGATCCGTCGCCTCGCAGCTTCGGCGTTCATGATTCTGGCAATTGTTGCGGTGTACAAAGCGATGCAGAGCAGTGGCTGGGTTTAACCCTGAGAGAAGGATCGTTCCCACGCTCTGCGTGGGAATGCAGCCGGGGACGCTCTGCGTCCCTTTTGGAACGCGGAGCGTCCTTAGAGGCATTCCCACGCAGAGCGTGGGAACGATCACCGACTCAGGATTTCGGGGCCTGTTCGTACAGCGGCATGACTTTCGGGATCGCCGCCTGCAACGAGGCAATCCGGCTGGTCGAGGCCGGGTGAGTGCTCATGAACTCCGGCGGCGAACCTTCCGACGCTTTGCTCATCTTGTTCCACAAAGTGATCGCGGCGTTCGGGTTGTAACCGGCGCGTGCGGCCAGTTCCAGACCGATCAGGTCGGCTTCGTTTTCGTTGGCACGGCTGTTCGGCAACGTCATGCCGTAGTTGGCCACCGTATCGGCCAGCGCCAGACTGTCCTGACCCAGACCAAGCAATGCACCTGCGCCCTGCTTGGCCATTTCAATCCCGTAGGCTTTGGACATTGCTTCACGACCATGCTCGCGCAGGGCGTGGGCGATTTCATGGCCCATGACCGCGGCGATTTCATCGTCGGTGAGCTTCAGGCTGTCAATCAGCCCGGTGTAGAAAATGATCTTGCCGCCAGGCCCGCAGTTGGCGTTGAGCTCGTCGCTCTTGATCAGATTGACTTCCCACTGCCACTGCGCCGAATCCGGACGGAAGTTCGGCGCCTGGGCGATCAAGCGATTGGCAATTGCCTGAACCCGCTTGGCCTCAGGACTGGTCTTGTCCAGCACACCTTTGCTGGAGGCTTCACCGACAGTCTTCTGATACGACTGGGCATACATCTGGTCGACCTCTTGCGAGGACAGCATGCTGAACATGTACTGCTTGCGCTCCACACCCACGGCACCGCCGCTGGTGGTGTTGACCGACTGACAACCGGCCAGCAACAGCGCTGCGCCCAGTGCACTTACAACCATTGTCTTGTTCATTCAAAAGCTCCCTGAAAACCTGTCGCGTATCCTAGGCGGGTAATTGTATCGACGCCAGATACAACGGACGTGCTGCAGCGACTTTCAGACGTTTCCCACCATGGCTGTCGTAAAAAATTCACAGCAACGGCAGAGCCTCTGCCACTGCGTCGCGCACTGATCCATTTGCGACATCGGCGTTCAATTGCCACTGCCCGCGCTCATGGCCCAATGCCGCCTGCCGATATATCACCGCAGACGTCCTCTTGCGTGCGGAGCTCCCATGAAGTTCAAGTCGATCCAGTTTTCCGTCGCCGCCCTGGCCGGCGCCATCGTGCTCAGTGTGGTCGCCGCGCTGGTGCTGTATGCGCTGTTCTCCGGTGCGCGCACGCAAGAGATGGTGCAACAACGCACCCAGGCGCAGTTCGAGCAAGTCATCGAACAGCGCCTGACCTCGCTGGCGCAAACCCAGGTCAGCCAGATCCAGCGCGAACTTGAAGCGCCGCTGCTGATTGCCGGCGGACTGGTGCGGGTCAACGCCCTGCTCGGCACGCCGGACGCCGATGGCCAGCCGCGCCTCACTGTCAGCCGCGAACAACTGATCAGCCTGATCAAAGAGAACGTCGAAAAGAACCCGAAGATTCTCGGCACCTACATCGGCTGGGAAAAGAATGCCCTCGACCACAATGACGCGGCCTACATCGGCACTAGCGTCGTGGGCATCGACGCGTCCAACGGGCGCTTCCTGCCGTGGTGGTTCCGCAACGATGACCGCACCCTCGGCCTGGACAAACTGGTCGACGTCGACGATCAGAAGACCCTGTCCACTGGCGTGCGCGCCAGCGAATACTACTTGTGCTCGAAGGAAACGAAGAAAGCCTGCGTGATCGATCCGGCGCCGTACAAGGTCGGCGACAAGATCGTCATGCTCGCCTCTTTCATTGAACCGATCATGCTCAACGGCGCTTTCCAGGGCATCGTCGGTGCTGACCTGTCGGTGAACTTCATTCAGGAAATGCTTCTCGCAGCCAACCAAAAGCTGTACAGCGGCGCCGGGCAAATGGCCCTGATTGGCGGCAACGGCCGGATCGTTGCCTATACCAAAGACGCCAGCAAATTCGGCGAAAAAGTCAGCGATATCCTCGACGCCGAGCAGATCGGCAACCTGGCCAATCTCAAACGCGGCGAAGTGACTTACTCGGTCAACAAGGACAAGGGCCGCATCGAGTTGTACCTGCCGTTCGGCATCGGCCAGACCGATGCGCGCTGGACATTGATGCTGCAATTGCCGCTCAACGCGGTGATGGCCGATCTGCAAAAACTGCAGAGCGATCTGGACGCCCAGCGTAAATCCGACACCTTCGGCATGGCCATGGTCGGTCTGCTCATCGCCGGCCTCGGCTTGCTGGTGATCTGGCTGGTCGGCCACGGCATCGCCCGACCGCTGAAGCAAATGGTCGCGATGCTCAATGACATCGCTCAGGGTGAAGGTGATCTGACACGACGTTTGAGCAGCGATCGCAGCGATGAATTGGGCTCGATCGCCAAAGGCTTCAACACCTTCCTCGCCAAGTTGCAGGCGATGATCACCCAAGTGGTGACGTCGGTGCAGAGCGTCAGCGATTCTTCGGAACACACCGCCGACATCGCGATACGCACCAACATCGGCATCCAGAAACAAATGGCCGAGATCGATCAGGTGGCCACCGCAGTGCAGGAAATGACCGCCACTGCCCAGGACGTGGCGCGCAACGCAACGCAGGCTGCGCAAGCCGCCAGTCACGCCGATCAAGCGGCCAGTCAGGGCATGCAGATCGTCCGCGACACCTCGAATTCGATTGGCGTGCTGGCAGTGGAAATTGGCAAAGCCGTAGACGTGGTGCAGACGCTGGCCAAGGACAGCGAAAACATCAACGCGATTCTCACGGCGATTCGCGGGATTGCCGAGCAGACCAATCTGCTGGCCCTGAACGCGGCGATTGAAGCGGCGCGTGCCGGTGAGCAAGGTCGCGGTTTTGCCGTGGTCGCCGACGAGGTGCGCAATCTGGCGCAGAAAACCCAGAAAGCCACCGAAGAAATCCAGAGCATGATCCAGCAACTGCAACAGGGCACACGCGACGTGGTGCGGGTCATGGAAGACAGCCAGAACCGCACTGATGAAAGCGTGCAGCACGCGGCGAAAGCGGCTCAAGCGCTGGAAACGATTACTCAGGCAGTTTCGGTGATCAACGACATGAACACGCAGATTGCCAGTGCGGCGGAAGAGCAGAGTGCGGTGGCCGATGACATCAACCGCAATGTGATCAACATCGGGCAAGTGGCGAATGAAGTGGCGGGTGGCGCGGATGAGTCGAGTTCGGCGAGTGCCGATTTGACCAAGCTGGCGGAGCAGCAGCGGCGGTTGATCAATCAGTTCAAGGTCTGAAAAGCGAAAAGCACCCTCACCCTAACCCTCTCCCAGAGGGAGAGGGGACTGACCGAGTTGTCTCCCGTCATACATCGACCTGAAATAACCAGTCGATTATGGATTCCAAGCTGAGCGTTCAAGTCGGTGCATTTCGTCAATATCCCCCAATCAGTCCCCTCTCCCTCCGGGAGAGGGCTAGGGTGAGGGGCTTTTGATCTACAGTCTTTAACCCGGGGTCAAACACTCCGGCCCATTGAGCTTCGGATCATTGATCAGATTCGCCAACACCCGCTCACGCAGCGCCGCCGGTTCACTGGCCAGCAACCCTTGCAACACATGCAATGGCGTTTCGGGATCGAGCCACGCCGCCTGCCCCGCCTCATCGAGAATCAACGGCCGCCGCTGACTCGACGCCGGCTGAGTGATCACCGCCGTACTCAACCACACCTGTTCCTGCACCGGATACGCCTCCCAGATCGCCGCAAAAAACAGCGAAGAGCCCTCCCCCGGCGTTAGCCAGAACGGGCGCTTGCGCTGGGTCCCGCGCCATTCATAGAAACCATTCGCCGGCAGCAGGCAGCGACGCTGGCGCAGCGCCTCACGAAACATCGGCTGCTCGGCCACGGTTTCCGCCCGGGCATGCGCCGGGGTTCTCGACAGATCGGTCAGCCACGGCGGTGTCAGCCCCCAACGGGCGCGCGCCAAGGTGCGCTGGCCGTCTTCAGCGGCGCGCAGCATCAACACCGAATCATTGGGGGAAATGTTCCACTGCGCCTGCTGATCGGCGGGAAAACCTGGCAGGGCCGCGAAATCGCGGTTCCAGCGAAACAGGGCATAACGTCCACACATGGGGCAACACGACTCTGAAGTAAAACGAAGCTCAGCCTAACAGACCAGCGTTCCGGGGAAGCTCTCCGGTTCATCGCCGGGCAGCGGCAGCGCGGCATTGTACGCGGTGATCAGCTCGCGAGCGTATTCGGCCTGATCGTTATCGACGGACAAGCCCAACAGACCGAAGATCGGCAGCTCGCCCGTTCCACCGAGCAAATCGCGGCCAATCAAGTGCGCCTCGATGCCTTCGCTGGCGAGCATGCCCTTGAGCATTTCACCTTCCATCAGGTTTTCCGGCTCGTAGATTCGCTGCATGGGCGCGCCTCACTCGTTTTCGCTGAAGACTTCCAGATGCCATTCCTCTCCATGAACCTGCAACACGAACGTTATTGGCTGACAACACACCTGACAGTCCTCGATGTAAGTCTGATCTCCACCGGACAGGTCCAGCGTCGTCTCTACTGCTTCCCCACAATAAGGACATTCGTATTCAGCGGTTTCCAGCATCGCGGTCTCCCAAGTGACTTGTGCGTATAATCGCCGGTCTATTTGCAGGGCTATTTTTGTCTGGCTACTTTTTCAGACCGTGCCCCGCGGGTTTTCGATCAAAACCTTTACTTACCCTAGCCGTTTCCAACAAGAGAGCATGATGGGCGAATTCGATGCCATCCGACCTTACGACGACAGCGAAGTACCTGTGGTACTGGCAAGACTGCTCGGCGACAAGGCGTTTCTAGATATCCTCACCCACTTCCGCTTCCCGCGTTTTGCCGGTGCCTTCGGCTGGATGCTCAAACCACTTATAGCCCATCGGCTGCGTCGTGAGTTCGCCGACGTGACGTCGGTGGCGACGTTGCAGGACAAGGTCGAGTCCTACGTCGACCACACCATCGAGCGCGCCACCGACGGCGTGACCTACACCGGTGTCGAGCAATTCAAGTCCGGCAGCGCCTATCTGTTCATCGCCAACCACCGCGATATCGTGATGGACCCGGCCTTCGTCAACTACGCCGTGTACCACGCTGGCCTGCCGACGCCGCGCATCGCGATTGGCGACAACCTGCTGCAAAAACCGTTTGTCAGCGACCTGATGCGTTTGAACAAGAGCTTCATCGTCCACCGTTCGATCACCGGCCGCCGCGAGAAAATGGCTGCGTATCAACTGTTGTCGGCGTACATCAACCACTCGATCCGCAACGATTGCGCGTCGATCTGGATCGCTCAGGCCGAAGGTCGGGCGAAGGACGGCGACGACCGCACCGAGTCGGCGATCCTCAAGATGTTCCACATGAGCCGCAAGGACGAGCCGTTCGGCGAAGTGATCCGCTCGCTGAATGTCACCCCGGTGTCGATCAGCTACGAATACGACCCGTGCGACCAGGCCAAAGCCCGCGAGCTGTACATCCGCGCGACCACCGGCACCTACGCGAAAGCGCCGGGCGAGGATGATGTGAGCATTGCCAAGGGCATCACCGGCTACAAGGGCCGCGTGCATGTGAACTTTGCTGCACCGATCACTGAGCTGTTCGAAGACACCAAGCAATTGGCGGTCGAAATGGACAAGCAGATTCTCGGCGGCTATCGCCTGTTTCCGGTGCATTACCTGGCGTACGCGCAGTGGGCTGACGCCGATCCGCAACTGCACGTGCCGAAAGCTGCCGATGTGTTTCCGGCTGATGAGCTGGCCAAGGCGCAGGAAGAATGGCAGAGCCGGCTGGATGCATGCCCTGCAGAGCACCGTCCGTATCTGGTGCTGCAATACGCGACGCCGGTACGTAATCAGTATCGGGTCAAGGCTGGGTTGCCGTTGTAAGCGGTTTACCCCAGATACAAAAAACGGCGCCCTCGGCGCCGTTTTTCATGCCTGATGCTGTTAGAAGCGGGTGCTGATCCAGGAGACGATCAGTGCCAGTCCCAGACAAGCAAAACCAAATCGATAGAAAAACCGGTTCATGCGCAAGGTCGCCCAATCGAGGATCGGCTCGGCGTTCGGTTGCGCCTGACGCTGGGCGGCAATGCTGGCCATCGCGCGCTGTTCACGGCGACGAGTGGCGTGCAGCAGCCAACTGCCCGGAAACGCCAACAGCAGTGCCAGCAAGTTGATCAACTTGGCGGGATGGGCGGTAAACAGCGTCATCAAGTGCAGCGACATCACAGACCTCTATCTGAACCGGTATGGCAGACGCCAGACCGACGACCGCGGCGCGGATTCTACCGAAACCTTGCTCCCCTGCCCCAGCCTTTGCGACAAATTACCTGACAATCGACCGATGGCTGTCCTGTGTCACGGCTTCGTCATGTGGATAGGCCACCCTGCGCGCCTCGAAACACACATGGAACGCGACATGCTTCACGCTGAAAACCAGGATCGTCTTTATCTCATTACCCCTTACGACGAGCAGCAAAGCCTCGTCGGCAGCCTCGCCTTCAATGTTCAGGATCGCCATTGGCTGGTGTATTGCGCACTGGGCGGGCATCAGCATGCGGATTTGCCGGAGACGGATTTGCTGACGGGTGTCAGCGTTCTCGACTTTTACTCGCAGGCTGCCTGAAAGCAAAAGCCCCTCACCCTAGCCCTCTCCCAAAGGGAGAGGGGACTGACCGAGGTGTTTATTCGAGGTACATCGACCTGAAATATCGAGCCGAACTCAGATTCTGAAAAGCCCCCGATCGGCTCCCTTTCCCCCTCGCCCCCCTTGGGGGAGAGGACTGGGGTGAGGGGGATCGATTGTTCATCCAACACAAAATTTCAATCCTGACACCCACAAAAAAGCCCGGAACCATCACTGGCCCCGGGCTTTTTCACATCTGCCGAAAACTTACTCGGCCAGAACCTGACCCACAGTCGGATCCTTGAACAGACGCGTCAGCGCATCACTCAACACATCGCTGACCAGTTTGGTGTTGGTTTCCTGGTTCGGCGCCATGCCGAAACGCTGGTCCAGCGAAGCGCCGTAACGGCCGCTGTAACGGCGGTTGGCGTTCTGCACGTCGGAGCGGAAGGTCGCGCCGATGGTCGCCTCAGTCACGTACATGCCTTCTTTCGGCGACTGATACTTCAGCTCGGCCAGGGTCACGGTCAACTGCGGAGCATTCGGCGCGTTATTGGTCGGGGTGAAACCGAGCAGACGCACGGCGGCTTCAGCCTGAGCCTGCAGCTTGGGCAGGATCTGCTCGCGCTGCACGGTGATGGCGCTGGTTTCCGGGTACAGACCGCCACGCGTGCCCAAAGTTGGCGACGGACGACCGTCTACTACACGCACGACAACAGGCTGGCCACGACCGACCGCTGGCAGCTGGGTGGTCAGCTTCGGCTCCGGGTTCAGTTGTTGCGGGCTGTGGGCGCAGCCGGCCAAGGTCAAACCGGCCACAGTGATCAAACCGAACAACAGGCGTTGCAACATGCTCTTCTCTCCAGAATCAGGCACAAACAGGCCGGCAGTATAGCGGTGGGCCACTGCGGGTAACCAGCGCCCGACAGTGAATACTGAAATGTCTGACAAACCCGCGGGAAAGCGGTTCCTGTCACAGATTATTCACCCGGCATACACGTTCACGTCACGGCGCCTTGGCAACCTTGCAATCAGTCCCCCACAAGGTACTCAATCATGCGTTATCTGATCTCGTTGTTCTCGCCACGCCCGCTGCACCGCAGCTTCGCTCTGCTCGATCGCAACGGCCATTGCCAGGCATTCAAGCAGTGCAGCCTGCAACCGATGGGCGATGGCTGGGTGGAAATCGAAGAAATCCGCCTCAACTGGTTGCACCAGCCACTGCCCGCCAGCGCCCGCGTCATAGCGTCGCAGCCCCGTGCACGGGTGCAAGCGATGTTGAGCATCTGACCGGATGCCTAATAAAAGTCATTAAACACGAGCAACTGCCCGCATTTCTTCGATACAATCTCCCCCCGATTATAAGGACGTCTCCTGATCGGGCCCCGCAACAGCGTCAATGCGCATGCATCGACACCCAAAATCGCCCACAGAGAGCCGCCCACACAGATCGAGTGAAGTTGGCGCGCTTGCCTGTTCTTCCGGCAAAAACCCCGCTTTTCGCGAATCTGCAGAGCTGTCATGACGCTCGGCCACCGCGTTGTTTTTGCCCTCGGGCAAGGTGCCAGGCCTGGACAGCCCTTTTTTGAGGTTCACGTCTTCAAAAGAGCGTGAAAAAAACGGGTTTTCACAACTTCACAAGAGTGTGGCGAGCAAATGAAAAGTTTTGCGTCTGAACATGCACCATTAGCGTCTGAAACAGCCCAACGACACAGGACCGGGTATACCTCGAATATCGGAGCCTGAAGCCTGTCCGCTACGGATTTGGTTGCACAAAAACGGATGTCTCGACCATAAGTCGAATTGCCAGCCGCGTGCTGAAATGAGTTCATGGAGCTCTTGAAGCCAGGCCGCATACATCCGTCGAAGTTGCGAAAAATTGCGAAGATTCGGACATGGCGAACCTGACCACGGATAGCCCGGACATCACTGACCTGTCCCGGAACGCCTGGCAGCCATGCCGACAATTTGGTGCTGCAGATTTTGGAGACGCGTTAAATGGCGCATAACGAAGCAGTCGACGTAGTTCTGGTTGGGGCGGGCATCATGAGTGCCACTCTGGCCGTGCTGCTCAAAGAGCTCGACCCCGCGATCAAGCTGGAAGTCGTCGAGCTGATGGATTCCGGTGCCGCAGAGAGTTCCAACCCTTGGAACAACGCCGGTACCGGCCACGCCGGTCTGTGCGAGCTGAACTACACGCCGCAAGCCGCTGATGGCACCGTCGACATCAAGAAAGCCGTGCACATCAACACCCAGTTCGAGGTGTCGAAGCAGTTCTGGTCGTACCTGACCAAGAAAGGCACGTTCGGCTCGTGCAAATCCTTTATCAGCCCGGTGCCGCACCTGAGTTTCGTCCAGGGTGACAAAGGCGTTTCCTTCCTCAAGGAACGTTTCGACGTCCTGCACAAGCATCACGCCTTCTCCGACATGGAGTACACCGAAGACAAGGCCAAAATGGCCGAGTGGATGCCGCTGATGATGCCGGGCCGCTCGCCGGACGAAGTCCTCGCTGCCACTCGCGTGATGAACGGCACCGACGTCAACTTCGGCGCCCTGACCAATCAGTTGCTCAAGCACCTGACCAGCGCCCCGGACACTCAAGTCAAATACTGCAAGCGCGTCACTGGCCTCAAGCGTAACGGCGCCGGCTGGACCGTCAGCATCAAGGACGTCAACAACGGTAACACCCGCGAAGTCGACGCCAAGTTCGTTTTCCTCGGTGCTGGCGGCGCGGCCCTGCCGTTGCTGCAAGCCTCGGGCATCGAAGAAAGCAAAGGCTTCGGCGGCTTCCCGATCAGCGGCCAGTGGCTGCGTTGCGACAATCCGGAAGTGGTCAAGCACCACCAGGCCAAGGTCTACAGCCAGGCAGCAGTGGGTTCGCCACCGATGTCGGTGCCGCACCTGGACACCCGCGTGGTCGACGGCAAGAAATCCCTGCTGTTCGGGCCGTACGCCGGTTTCACCACCAAGTTCCTCAAGCACGGCTCCTTCATGGATCTGCCGCTGTCGGTTCGCGCCGGCAACATCGGGCCGATGCTGGCCGTGGCGAAAAACAACATGGACCTGACCAAGTACCTGGTCAGCGAAGTGATGCAATCGATGGAGCAGCGTCTGGATTCCCTGCGCCGCTTCTACCCTGAGGCGAAAGCCGAAGACTGGCGCCTGGAAGTGGCCGGCCAACGGGTGCAGATCATCAAGAAAGACCCGAAAAAGGGCGGCATCCTGCAGTTCGGTACCGAACTGGTCTCGGCCAAGGACGGCTCCCTCGCCGCCTTGCTCGGCGCTTCGCCGGGTGCGTCGGTGACCGTTTCGATCATGCTCGAGCTGATCGAGAAGTGCTTCCCGGCCAAGGCCAAGGGCGAGTGGGCTGGCAAACTGGCAGAGATCTTCCCGGCCCGTGAAAAGGTCCTGGAAACCGATGCTGCGCTGTATCGCAAGATCAACACGCAGAACAACATCGCGCTGGAACTGGTTGAAGAAAGCAGCGAGACCCCAAGCTACGCTTGATCTTGCCGCATAAAAAACGCCCCGTACTCAGTGAGCGCGGGGCGTTTTTTTATGCCTGGGAAAAGCCTCAGGTGCGGGACTTTTCGATCAGCTCAATGTATTCCGGGGCGTTGCGCTGATCGGCTATCACCTCAACGAAGGTCTTGCCCTGCTCGTCCTTGCCATCCACGTCATAACCAGCTGCAACGAAGAAACCCAGAAAGCGTTCGAAGTCGTCGATACGCAGGCCACGGTAAGCCTTGATCAGTTTGTGCAGCGACGGCGAAGTGGCGTCGACCGGCTCAAAATCGAGGAACAGCTTGATCTGCTCATCGCCGATCTCGTCACCAATCACTTGTTTCTTATCTTTACGCATTGCCGACTCCAGCTCGCAGACATTACACGGGGCGGGCAGTTTACCCCTGCCCGGCCGCCCGGCTCAACGCGATCGCACAGCGCCGGTGTGCAAATCGGCCCAGATGTGGCCATTGGCGTAACTGAGGAACTGCACATACACAGTGTCGTTGCGCAGCAGATCGATGATCACGCGGTATTGGGCCAGCGGATAAAACAGCGTCAGGGTCTTGCTCTTGTCGTCGTAGACCGGCTTTTTCAGGCTTTTGCTTTCGCCGTCGAAATTGACCAGCACTTGGGTGATCGTCGCGCCCTTGTTCAGGGATTTGCCTTTGAGGCGGATCATCAGCGGCGAGGTGACAGGAATCGGTTGCTGGTTGGACTGACGTTGCGCGCCCACCACTACGGCATAGTCGGTGACTTGCATGAGTTGCTGCTGCTCGGGTTCGGCATCGCGCACGGTCAGATCGTCCGGCGGCAGGAACTGGCTGTGCATCGGCGCGGCGGACAGCGGCAGACTGAGGATCAGTAAAAGCGCGGCGAGGCTGCGGATCAAGAGGCGCATGACAAGCTCCGGGGGGGCGGGGCCGAGCACTCTAGCATGGGTATCACGGATGGATCAGCACACACAAAACAACTGTGGGAGCGAGCCTGCTCGCGAAGGCGATTTCACATTCAACACTTATCCCGAATGAAAGATCGCTTTCGCGAGCAGGCTCGCTCCCACATTGGATCGAGGCGCGGATTACATGCCTTTAACGGCAAAAATCCCGTTGGCGTTGCGCCAGTAGCCTTTGTAGTCCATGCCATAACCGAAGATGTAGCGGTCAATGCACGGCAGGCCGACGAAATCGGCTTTCAGGTCAGGACGCGCCTTGCGGTCGTGATCCTTGTCGATCAACACGGCGGTGTGCACTTTGCGCGCGCCGGCGTGTTTGCAGAAGTCGATGATCGCGCCGAGGGTGTGACCTTCATCGAGGATATCGTCGATGATCAGCACGTCGCGGTCGATGAACGAGACTTCCGGCTTGGCTTTCCAGAACAGGTCGCCGCCGCTGGTTTCGTTGCGATAACGGGTCGCGTGCAGGTAGGAGGCTTCCAGCGGGAATTGCAGATGGGTCAGCAGTTTGCCGGAGAAAATCAGCCCGCCGTTCATCACGCAGAACACCACCGGGTTGCTGTCGGCCAGTTGTTCGTTGATTTGTGCACCGACGCGGGCAATGGCGGCCTCGACTTCAGATTCGGTGTACAGGCAGTCAGCCTCTCGCATGATTTGACGGATATGCTCGAGATCAGCGGACATGGCGCTCTCCAGGGGTTGGCGGAATTGGAAAAGCGGGCAAAGGTACGCATCCATCGAGGCCGAATCAAGCCTTTATGGACTAACGTACAGAATGTCCTATAGGACATCACCCTCGGATAGATTAATCTAGGCCGGTTTTTTTGCCCGCCGCCGGAGTTTTTCCATGCCCATCCTCGAGATCCGCCATCCGCTGATCCGTCATAAACTCGGCCTGATGCGCCGCGCCGATATCAGCACCAAGAACTTCCGAGAGCTCGCTCAGGAAGTCGGCGCCCTGTTGACCTATGAAGCTACAAAAGATCTGCCGCTGGAGTCCTACGATATTGCAGGCTGGTGCGGCACCGTCTCGGTCGAGAAAATCGCCGGCAAGAAGATTACCGTCGTGCCGATTCTGCGCGCCGGCATCGGCATGCTTGAAGGCGTGCTGAGCCTGATCCCGGGTGCCAAGGTTTCCGCTGTGGGTGTCGCCCGCAACGAAGAAACCCTGCAAGCGCACACCTATCTGGAAAAACTGGTTCCGGAAATCGACGAACGGTTGGCGATGATCATCGACCCGATGCTCGCCACCGGCAGTTCGATGGTTGCGACCATTGACCTGCTGAAGAAAGCCGGCTGCAAAGATATCCGCGCGATGGTGCTGGTTGCCGCGCCGGAAGGCATTGCTGCAGTAGAAAAAGCTCACCCGGACGTGACCATCTACACCGCGTCCATCGATGAGCGCTTGAACGAGCACGGTTACATCATCCCTGGACTTGGCGACGCCGGTGACAAGATCTTCGGCACCAAGCAGAAGGACGCGTGACCATGCAGCAAGAGTTCAACGATCCGCTCTGGCGCACGGTGCTGTCCGGCGCCCAGATGCTGTTCGTGGCTTTCGGCGCTTTGGTGCTGATGCCGCTGATCACGGGCCTGGACCCGAACGTGGCACTGTTTACCGCAGGTCTGGGAACGATTCTGTTCCAGATCGTCACCGGGCGTCAGGTGCCGGTGTTTCTGGCGTCGAGCTTCGCTTTCATCACCCCGATCATTCTCGCCAAGGGCCAGTTCGGCCTCGCCGCGACCATGGGCGGGGTGATGGCGGCCGGTTTCGTCTACACCTTCCTCGGCCTTGCCGTGAAGATCAAAGGCACGGGCTTCATTGACCGTTTGCTGCCGCCGGTGGTGATTGGTCCGGTGATCATTTCCATCGGTCTGGCCATGGCGCCGATTGCCGCGAACATGGCGATGGGCAAGGCTGGCGACGGCTCTGAACTGATCCACTACCAGACCGCGATGATGATCTCGATGCCGGCATTGCTGACCACGTTGATCGTGGCGGTGTTCGGTAAAGGCATCTTCCGCCTGGTGCCGATCATTTCCGGCGTGCTGGTCGGTTTTGCTATGGCGTTCTATTTCGGCGTGGTCGACACGGCGAAGATTGCCGCTGCGCCATGGTTTGCGATTCCGCATTTCACCGCGCCGGAATTCAACTGGCAGGCGATTCTGTTCATCGTCCCGGTGGCATTGGCCCCGGCGATTGAGCACATCGGTGGCGTGATTGCCGTCGGCAGCGTGACCGGTCGCGATTACCTGAAGAAGCCGGGCCTGCATCGCACCCTGCTCGGTGACGGCATTGCCACCACCGCAGCCGGTCTGTTCGGCGGTCCGCCCAACACCACCTACGCCGAAGTGACGGGCGCGGTGATGCTGACCAAGAACTACAACCCGAAAATCATGACCTGGGCGGCGATCTTCGCCATCAGCCTGGCGTTCATCGGCAAGTTCGGCGCACTGCTGCAGAGCATTCCGGTGCCGGTGATGGGCGGGATTCTGTGCTTGCTGTTCGGTTCGATCGCGGCGGTGGGCATGAACACCCTGATCCGTCACAAGATCGATCTGGGCGAGGCGCGCAATCTGGTGATTGTCTCGGTAACGCTGGTGTTCGGGATTGGCGGTGTGCTGGTCGGCACCGGCACCGGCCCGGACGACTTCGGCCTCAAAGGCATCGCGCTGTGCGCGGTGGTGGCGATTGCGCTGAACCTGATCCTGCCGGGCAATGACGGCTGGAAGAACAAGAAGGCGGATGAGCCGCTGATCTAAGCCTTTAGATCTGATCGTTCCCACGCTCTGCGTGGGAATGCCTCTAGGGACGCTCTGCGTCCAGTGACGCGGAGCGTCACGGGCTGCATTCCCACGCAGAGCGTGGGAACGATCATCACAGGGCCAGCGGCGCTCGTTCGCAGAGGGTTGCCAAGGCCTTGGCCCATTGCGGGTCATCGTTCAGACATGGCACCAGCACCAACTCCTCGCCCCCCGCTTCGCGGAACTGTTCCTTGCCGCGATCACCAATCTCTTCCAGCGTCTCGATGCAATCGGCGACAAACGCCGGGCACATCACCAGAATCTTCTTCACGCCACTTTTCGCCAGCTCATCCAGGCGCGCCTCAGTGTACGGTTCGATCCACTTGGCCCGGCCCAGACGCGACTGAAACGACACCGACCATTTGCCATCCGGCAGGCCCATGCGCTCAGCGAATAACGCCGCAGTACGCAGGCATTGCGCGCGATAACACGTCGCCAATACCGCAGGCGAGGCGTTCTTGCAGCAGTCGTCATTCTTGAAGCAATGATTGCCGGTCGGATCGAGTTTGGTCAGATGCCGCTCGGGCAAACCGTGGAAGCTCAGCAGCAAGTGATCGTAATCCTGCTGCAGATGCGGCCTGGCGCTTGCAACCAGCGCGTCGAGGTATTCCGGCTGATCGTAGAACGGCTGCAACACCGACAGTTGCACGTTGAGTTTCTTTTCGCGGATGACCCGCTTGGCTTCTTCGATCACTGTGGTCGTGGTGCTGTCGGCGAACTGTGGATACAGCGGCGCCAGCGTGATGCGCTTGTGCCCTGCCGCCACCAGTTTCAGCAAGCAGGTTTCAATCGACGGCTCGCCGTAACGCATCGCCAGTTCTACCGGGCCATGCGTCCATTGCCGGGTCATTTGCTGCTGCAAGCGACGGCTGAGCACCACCAGCGGCGAACCTTCGTCCCACCAGATCGAGGCATAGGCGTGGGCCGATTGCTCCGGGCGTTTGATCAGGATCAGCGACACCAGCAGACGCCGCACCGGCCACGGCAGGTCGATCACATACGGGTCCATCAGGAATTGATTGAGGTAGCTGCGCACATCGGCCACCGAGGTGGAGGCCGGGGAACCCAGGTTGACCAGAAGCAAGGCGTGATCGGTCATGCAACGTCCTATTTCAGAGGCGGCTGGAGAGATCGTCCAGGGCCGCACGTAAATCCGTGAACTGGAAAGTGAAACCCGCTTCCAGCAAGCGTGCCGGCATAGCCTTCTGGCCGCCGAGCAACAACAAAGACATCTCGCCGAGGCCGACCTTCAGTGCCAGCGTCGGCATCGGCATGAACGCCGGGCGGTGTAAAACGCTGCCCAGCGTCTTGGCAAATTCGCGATTGCGCACAGGTTTCGGCGCGCAGGCATTATAAGGACCGCGGGCCTGATCGCGGTGCAGAAGAAAATCAATCAGGGCGATTTGATCGTTGATATGAATCCACGGCATCCATTGCCGACCATTGCCCAAAGGCCCGCCCAGCGCGAGTTTGAACGGCAATAACAAGCGCGACAAAAAGCCGCCCTCGGCCGACAGCACCAGCCCGGTTCGCACCAGCACCACACGGATGCCTTGGGCCTCGGCCCGTTGCGCGGTTTCCTCCCAGGCAATACACAACTGACTGGCGAAATCGTCGATCACCGGCGGCGACTCTTCCGTCAGTTCGCGCTCACCGCCATCGCCGTACCAGCCAATGGCCGATCCGGAGATCAGCAGCGCCGGTTTCTGTGATCGCGTTTCAAGCCACGCCAGCAAGGTTTCCGTGAGCTTGATACGACTGCTCCACAGCAACGCTTTGCGTCGATGTGTCCACGGCCGATCGGCAATCGGCGCGCCAGCGAGGTTGATGATCGCGTCCAGCGGCTCGTCACCCAACTCTTCGAGACGCGCGATGCCACGCACCTGCGCGCCGCAGATTTTCGCGACTTTCTCCGGTTTGCGACTCCACACCGTCAGGCGATGGCCCTGCCCCAACCAGTGTCGGCAGAGCTGACGTCCTATCAAACCAGTACCGCCGGTCAGCAATATGTGCATGACATCTTCCTCGCGTGGCGTTTAACCCGGATCACTAGTCTATTTTTATAAGCAGGGATCTTTTCTATCGGGCAGGCTCTATTGTTTAACAATAGGCCAAGCTGTCAGAACGAGAACGCTAGAAGTTATACCAAAAAACAAAATTGTACAGGTTTCATCCACGGCGTAGTCTGTACAGAAAGGTAAACGAGGCCCCTATGACTGTACCTATCGCAATCATCGGCACCGGCATCGCCGGGCTCTCCGCCGCCCAGGCTCTGACAGAGAGCGGGCATACCATCCAATTATTCGACAAGAGTCGCGGCAGCGGCGGGCGCATGTCGAGCAAGCGCAGCGACGCTGGCTCGCTGGACATGGGCGCGCAATATTTCACCGCCCGTGACCGGCGCTTCGTCACCGAAGTGCAGCGTTGGCAAAGCCAGGGCTGGGTCGCCGAGTGGACGCCACAGCTCTACACCTACCAGGGCGGGCAGCTGGATCTGTCGCCGGACGAGCAGACCCGCTGGGTCGGTACGCCGCGCATGAGCGCCATCACCCGTGGCCTGCTCGATGGCCTGGAAGTGCATTTTGCCTGCCGGATTACCGAGGTCTATCGCGGTGAGGAACACTGGCATCTGCAAGACGCCGAAGGCTTCACCCACGGGCCGTTCAGCCACGTGGTGATCGCCACGCCAGCCCCGCAAGCGACTGCATTACTGGCTGCTGCGCCGAAGCTGGCCGGTGCCGCCGCCGGGGTAAAAATGGAGCCGACCTGGGCCGTCGCCCTCGCCTTCGACACACCGCTGGATACCCCCATCGAAGGTTGTTTCGTGCAGGACAGCCCGCTCGACTGGCTGGCGCGCAACCGCAGCAAACCAGGGCGCGATACCACCCTCGACACTTGGGTGCTACATGCCACCAGCGCGTGGAGCCGGCAACACATCGACCTGTCCAAGGAAGCGGTGATCGAGCAACTGCACGGTGCGTTTGCCGAATTGCTGCACAGCGCGATGCCTGCGCCGACCTTCAGCCTCGCCCACCGCTGGCTCTATGCGCGACCCGCGACGGGGCACGAATGGGGCACGCTGGCCGATGCCGATCTGGGCCTGTACGCCTGTGGCGACTGGTGCCTGTCGGGCCGCGTCGAGGGCGCATGGCTCAGTGGCCAGGAGGCTGCACGTCGTTTGCATGAACACCTGCAATGAACCGCATCAATCCGCAAAAATTGCTGCTGTCGAAATGGACAGCAGCTCACCCGCAGAATCGTGAAAAGCACTTTCTGGTCACCGAGTTGTTTCGCGACGAGGAAGGCACAGTGCTGGAAGTCGAGTTGCAGGCCGTGCTGACCAAGCGTGCCGAACGCCTCGATTGGCAAGTCCTCAAGAACAACGATCAGTGGTTATTGGGTTGGCAATAAAGCCCCCCTGTAGGAGTGAGCCTGCTCGCGATAGCGTCGTATCAGTCAGCATCAATGTTGCTGACATACCGCATTCGCGAGCAGGCTCACTCCCACAGTGAACTGCGTTCAATCAAAAAAGTTATACAAAAAATTTGACTTGTACACCTATGAATCTATGCTGAGCAAAGTTGTACAGAGATCTACCTCTGTACAGGTATAGATTCGAGGTGCCCATGTCAGATCCTTGCGTAGCCAAACCAAAAATCGCCATCAGCGCCTGTCTGCTGGGTGCCGAGGTGCGCTACAACGGTGGGCACAAGGAATCACGGCTGTGCAGCCGCACCCTCACCGAGCATTTCGATTTCGTCCCGGTGTGTCCGGAGGTCGCAATCGGCCTGGGCATTCCTCGCGAACCGATCCGCCTCGTCGGCGAGGCCGAACATCCACAAGCGGTCGGCACGGTGAACCGGGCGATCAACGTAACCCAGCCACTGGCTGAGTACGGCGAGAAAATGGCCGCCGAACTGGATGACATCTGCGGCTACATCTTCATGCAGCAGTCGCCGTCCTGCGGTCTGGAACGGGTCAAGGTCTATCACGCCAACGGTGCCCCGGTGAATGGCGGCGGACGCGGCATTTATGCCCAGGCGTTCTGCGCACGGCATCCGGATCTGCCCGTGGAAGAAGCCGGGCGCCTCAATGATCCGGTGTTGCGCGAGAATTTCATCACCCGCGTATTCGCCTACAGCGAATGGCAGCAAGTCCTCGCGAAAGGTCTGAGCCGCCGCGCCCTCACCGAATTCCACTCGCGCTACAAATATTTGCTGATGGCGCACAACCCGCTGCAATACAAAGCACTGGGAAAACTGCTCGGCAACATGGCGCACAGCGATCCCGTCGAGCTCGGCCCACGCTACTTCAGCGAACTGATGGCAGCGCTGAAAAAATGCGCCACCCGAGGCACCCACTGCAACGTGCTGCTGCACATCAGCGGTTATCTGAAACAGGTAATCAGCGCCGAAGACAAACAGGAAATGCAACACGTCATCGGCCAGTACCGCCAAGGCATTGTGCCGCTGGTGGTGCCGTTGACGCTGCTCAAACATCACTTTCGCCTCCATCCGGATTCGTACATCGCGCAACAGGTTTACCTGCAACCGCACCCGGAAAACCTCAGCCTGCGAAACGCAATCTAATGAACGACAAAATGGATACCAGCGCCCAGGAAGACCTTGGCGCGGACTTTAAAAAAGCCCTCGACGAAGGCTGGCTGCCGATTCGCGAAGTCGCCCGGCAGACCGGCGTCAACGCGATCACTTTGCGCGCGTGGGAACGCCGCTACGGGTTGGTTGTGCCGCAACGCACGCCCAAGGGCCACCGGCTGTATTCGGCCGAACACGTGCAACAGATTCTGACCATCCTCACCTGGCTCAACCGTGGTGTTGCCGTCAGTCAGGTCAAACCGCTGCTCGACGCACCACAGGCGTTCAGCGAATCGGTGGAAAACGATTGGCAGCGCTTGCGCCAAACCCTGCTGGCAGCCGTCACGCAGCTCAATGAACGCAGCCTCGACGACAGCGTCAATCAGGCCATGGCGCTGTACCCGCCACGCACGTTGTGCGAGCAATTGCTGATGCCGCTGCTGGCGGAACTGGAGCAGCGTTGGCAGGGCCAGTTCGGCGCGCAGATGGAACGGGTGTTCTTTTATTCGTGGTTACGCAGCAAATTCGGCACACGCATCTACCATAACAATCGTCAGTTGCATGGCGCCCCGCTGTTGTTGATCAATCATTCCGACCTGCCACTGGAACCTCATCTGTGGCTATGCGCGTGGCTGATCAGCAGCGCCGATTGTCCGGTGCAAGTGTTTGACTGGCCGCTGCCGGCCGCCGAACTGGCGCTGGCGGTCGAACATCTGCGAGCCCGTGGCGTACTGCTGTATTCCAGCAAAGCCATGAACCTTGCGCAGTTGCCCAAGCTACTGAACGGAGTCAGTTGTACAAAAATGCTGGTCGGACCAACGGTATGCATCCACCACGCCGAGTTGTCCGTAAAAACCTCAGAGATGGCTGATGTGTTCCTGGCTGAAGACGCGCTTGTAGCGCACCAGGTGCTCGTTCAGCGTGGGCTGATCTAATGGACGCAGTGAGTTCCGACATGCAATTGATCTGGCTGCGCAGCGACTTGCGCCAACATGACAACACCGCCCTCGCGGCCGCCGCAGCGCGCGGCCCGACGGTCGCCGTGTACCTGTTGAGCCCGCAGCAGTGGCTGGAACATGACGATGCGCCGTGCAAGGTCGATTTCTGGCTGCGCAATCTCAGAGAACTGAGCAACAGCCTCGCCGCACTGAACATTCCGTTGCTGATCCGTACCGCAGCGCATTGGGATCAGGCCCCGGCGGAGCTGCTCGAACTGTGTCGGCAATTGAACATCGAAGCCGTGCACGTCAACGAAGAGTACGGCGTCCACGAAAGCCGTCGCGACGCAGCGGTGGCCGAAACACTGAAGGCCGAGGGCATCACCTTTCACAGCCATCTCGACCAGTTGCTGTTCAAACCCGGCACGGTGCTGACCAAGACCGACAGCTACTTCAAGGTGTTCAGCCAGTTCCGCAAAGTCTGTTACGAACGCCTGCATCGCTCGATGCCGGCGTTGGTCAAGGCACCAGGCAAACAGGCAAAACTGGCGATAGACAGCGACCCGATTCCCGACTCCGTCAAAGGCTTCGCCACACCGAGCCAATCCCTGCGCGATCTGTGGCCGGCCGGTGAACAGGAAGCCCGACGCCGTCTCGACACCTTCACCGACGCGCAAATCGACTACTACCAAAGCGAACGCGACTTCCCGGCCAAACCCGGCACCAGTCAGCTCTCGGCGTATCTCGCTGCCGGCGTGATCTCGCCGCGCCAATGCTTGCACGCCGCCCTGCAAAGCAATCAGGGCGAATTCGAAAGCGGCAAGGTCGGTGCAGTCACCTGGATCAACGAACTGCTGTGGCGAGAGTTCTACAAGCACATTCTGGTCGGCTACCCACGGGTCTCAAGGCATCGCGCTTTCCGCCCGGAAACCGAAGCGCTGGCCTGGCGTGATGCGCCGGAGGATCTCGCCGCGTGGCAAGAGGCGCGCACCGGTCTGCCGATCATCGACGCCGCGATGCGCCAATTGCTCGAAACCGGCTGGATGCACAATCGCCTGCGCATGATCGTGGCGATGTTCCTGACCAAAAACCTGCTGATCGACTGGCGCGAAGGCGAACGCTTTTTCATGCGCCACCTGATCGATGGCGATCTGGCAGCGAACAACGGTGGCTGGCAGTGGAGTTCGTCGACGGGCACCGATTCGGTGCCTTATTTCCGCATCTTCAACCCGCTGAGCCAGTCGGAAAAATTCGACAGCGAAGGCCTGTTCATCAAGCACTGGCTGCCGGAACTGGCGGCCCTCGACAAGAAACAAGTGCATAACCCGGCCGACGTCGGTGGTTTGTTCGGCGCGGCGGACTATCCGTCGCCGATCGTCAACCTCAGCACCTCGCGCCAACGGGCGCTGGCAGCCTTCAAGAATCTGCCTTCGCGTACGTCTTCAGGAGGTGATGATGAGTGAATTCCTGCGCCGCTTCGCCCGGCAATTTTCAGCGTTGAACAAAGACAACCTGCAAAGCCTGGGCGAGCTGTACAGCGATGACATTCACTTCACCGACCCGCTGCACGAAGTGCAGGGTCTGGCGAAGTTACGCGACTATTTCGGCGAACTGTATGCCAACGTCAGCGAGCTGCATTTTGATTTTCATGGTTTCGACCAGATCGGCGACTGCGAAGGTTACTTGCGCTGGGTCATGAGTTATCGCCATCCGCGCCTCGCGGGCGGTCGCGTTATTCGCGTCAGCGGCTGCTCGCATTTGCTGTGGCACGACAAGGTTTATCGCCATCGGGATTATTTCGATGCCGGGGCGCTGCTGTATGAACACTTGCCAGTATTGGGCCGGGTGATTGCCTGGCTGAAAAGGAGAATGGGATGAGTCGTACACCTCCACGGCGTTATTGGTTGACCGGGGCCAGCAGTGGCATCGGCGCGGCGCTGGCTGAAGAGATCCTGAAAACCGGTGCGCATCTGGCGGTCAGTTCCCGTCAGATCGCCCCGCTCAAGGTCTTGTCGCAACGCTATCCGGGGCAGGTTCTGGTGGTGCCGGGGGATCTGACCAACAGCCAGACGGTTCGCGAAATCGGCGAGCAGATCGCCGCAGACTGGGGTTCGCTGGACTCGGTGATTCTCAACGCCGGCACCTGCGAATACGTCGATGCCAAACAGTTCGATTCGTCGATCATCGAGCACGTGGTACGTACCAACCTGCTCGCCAGCAGCTATTGCATCGAGGCTGCCCTGCCGCTGCTGCGCAAAGGCACCGCGCCGCATCTGATCGGCGTGGCCAGTTCGGTCACCTACCTGCCGCTGCCACGGGCCGAAGCCTACGGCGCCTCGAAGGCCGGTTTGCGTTACCTGTTCGAGTCGTTGCGCATCGATCTGGCCGACGAAGGCATTGAAGTCACCGTGGTCAGCCCGGGTTTTGTCGAAACTCCGCTGACCGCCAGGAATGATTTCCCCATGCCCTTGAGCTGGCCTGTGGATAAAGCCGCACGGCACATCTTCGCCAAACTCAAGGACCGACCATTGGAAATCGCCTTTCCGGCGCTGTTCATGGCCGCGTTGTGGCCGCTGTCGAAACTTCCGTCGCGGGTACAACTGGCAATCGGCAAGCGCATGGTGCGCAAGTCACCTCCGCTGACGGATCCGACATGAAAATCGCCATCGTCGGTAGCGGCATCGCCGGGCTGACCTGCGCCTACCTGCTCAATCGCCGCCATGACGTGACGGTGTTCGAGGCGGGCGACTGGGTCGGTGGCCACACGCACACCGTGCCGGTGACCGTCGATGGCCGCCAATATGCGGTGGACACCGGTTTCATCGTGTTCAACGACTGGACCTACCCGAACTTCATCCGCTTGCTCGGCCAGCTCGGCGTGGCGTTCAAGCCGACCGAAATGAGCTTCTCGGTGACCGATCCGGACACCGGTCTGGAGTACAACGGCAACAACCTCAACAGCCTGTTCGCCCAGCGCAGCAACCTGTTTTCGCCGGGGTTCTGGGGCATGTTGCGCGACATTCTGCGCTTCAACAAAGAAGCCCAGCGCGACCTCGTTGAACTGCGCATCGCCGCCGACACCACCCTCGACGAATACCTCAAGGCTGGCGGTTACGGCGAGCGTTTCATCCTGCATTACATCGTGCCGATGGGCTCGGCGATCTGGTCGATGCCGATGGCGGAAATGCTCAATTTCCCGCTGCAGTTCTTCGTACGTTTTTTCAAGAATCATGGACTGTTGTCGGTCAGTGATCGTCCGCAGTGGCAAGTCATTGAAGGTGGCTCGAGCGCTTATATCGCGCCGCTGACGGCAGCGTTCAAGGAGCGGATTCGTCTCAATTGCCCGGTAGCCCGGGTTGATCGTGACGTGCATGGCGTAGTTATCCACAGCCCGGCGGGCCTCGAGCACTTCGACCAGGTGGTGTTCGCCTGTCACAGCGATCAAGCGTTGAAACTGCTGGCGGTCCCGAGCGATGCCGAACGCGCGATCCTCGGCGCCCTGCCCTACGCCGACAATGAAGTGGTGCTGCACACCGACACGCGTTTGCTGCCGACACGCAAACTCGCCTGGGCGAGCTGGAACTATCGGCTCAGCGGCGCCGGCCACACCCACGCCGCCGTCACCTACGACATGAACATTCTGCAGGGCATTCAGAGCGATACCACGTTCTGCGTCAGCCTCAATCAGAGCGCCGGCATCAGCCCCGACAAAGTGCTTGCCCGTTACACCTATGCCCATCCGCAATTCAGCCTCGCGGCGGTGGCAGCACAAAATCGCTGGAGTGAACTGGATGGCGCGCAGCACACGCATTATTGCGGCGCCTACTGGGCCAACGGTTTTCATGAGGACGGTGTGGTCAGCGCCTTGCGCGTGGCCGCCGCGTTCGGGGAAACCTTATGAACAGCGCACTCTACAGCGGCTGGATCGGCCATCGGCGCTTCTCGCCGCGCCGCCATGAATTCCGCTACCGGATCGGTCTGCTCTACCTCGACCTCAGTGAACAGGATGCAGTTCTTGAACTGTCGCCGCTGGCCGGACGCAGTCGCTTTGCGCCGTTTTCCTTTCGTGAGACGGACTATCTCAAGGCATTCACCGGCCGAGGCATGCGCCTGATCGATGCCGTACGTCAGCAGGTCGGCATCGCCATCGGCCACGAACCGCAAGGCGCGATCTGCCTGCTGACCCAGGCGCGCAGTTGGGGGTTGTCGTTCAACCCGGTGAGTTTCTTTTATTGCCATGAAGCCGACGGGCAACTGGCGGCGATTGTCTGCGAAGTCACCAACACGCCGTGGCGCGAGCGTTATCACTATGTGCTGCCGGCGCGTGCGCCCGCCAATCTGCAGGATTTTCACCAGCACTTCGCCGTGGCCAAGGCCTTTCACGTTTCGCCGTTTCTGCCGCGCGATCTCGAATACCGCATGAGCTTCAGCCCCGCCGCGCAATCCCTTGGCGTGCACATGGCCGACTGGCAGGGCGAACACAAACTGTTCGACGCGACACTCAATCTGCAACGCGAAAGCCTCGACCGTCGCAGCCTGCATCGTTACTTGCGGCGGTTTCCGTGGATGACCGCGAAAACTGCTTTGGCGATTTACTGGCAGGCGCTGCGCCTGCTGCTCAAACGCGCACCGATCTTTGCTCATCAGACTGCCGACGGCAGCTTTCAAACCGCCACTGTGCCTCCCAAGGAGCACCACCATGAAATCCTCTAGTCTGTCGGTCAGTCGGCTCAGCACCAACGGTTTGACCGGATCGCTGCTGCGCCGCGGCGTGTTGCGCCAATTGGCGCAGCTCAAACACGGACAACTGTTGGTGATCGAGGATGGCGAACGGCTGATGTTCGGTACGCCCGGCAGTGCGTTGCTCGGGGAAATCCATGTGACGGATCCGGCCGTCTGGGGCATGGTCGCCGGCAATGGTTCGATCGGTGCCGGCGAGGCCTTTATCCACGGCTACTGGAGTTCGCCGGATCTGACGGCGGTGGTGCGCGTGTTCGTCAGCAATCTGGACGTGCTCGATGCCATGGAGGGCGGCCTGGCGCGCCTCGGCCGGCCGTTGGTGCAAGGCTTGCACTGGCTCAACCGCAATACGCGCAAGGGCTCGCAGAAAAACATCGCTGCGCACTACGATCTGGGCAACGACCTGTTCGAACAGTTTCTCGACCCGACCATGATGTATTCAGCGGCGCAGTTCCTGACGCCCGAAGACAGTCTGGAGCAGGCTCAGCTGAACAAGCTGGAGCGAATCTGCCAGAAACTCGCGCTCAAACCCGACGATCATTTGCTGGAGATCGGCACCGGCTGGGGCAGCATGGCGCTCTATGCTGCTCAAAATTACGGTTGCCGTGTAACGACCACCACACTGTCGAAAGAACAGTACGCGTTTACCGCGCAACGCATCGAACAGCTGGGCTTGCAGGATCGGGTCACGCTGCTGCTCAAGGACTACCGCGACCTCACCGGCGAATACGACAAACTGGTGTCGATCGAAATGATCGAAGCGGTCGGTCACCGCTTCCTGCCGACCTACTTCAAACAATGCGCGCACTTGCTCAAGAGCAACGGCCTGATGCTGATCCAGGCGATCACCATTCGCGAACAACGCTACGAACAAGCCAAGCGCGGCGTCGACTTTATCCAGCGTTACATCTTTCCCGGCGGCGCCCTGCCCTGCGTGCAGAAAATGCTCGAAGTGGTCAGCCGCGACACCGACATGAACCTGCTGCACATGGAAGATTTCGGCTTGCACTACGCCCGCACCCTGCGCTTGTGGCACGAGAACTTCCGTCGCGCCCACGGGCGCTTGAGCGAGTTGGGCTACGACGATTATTTCCTGCGCCTGTGGGAGTTCTACCTGTGTTACTGCGAGGGCGGTTTCCTTGAACGCACCATCGGCACCGCACAACTGTTGCTGGCCAAACCGGCAGCGATGACCGCGCCGTTGCTCGGGCGTTTCGATGCTTGAGCGTGTGGCCAATGCCGTGTTGTTCCAGCTCGGCTGGCTGACCTGCGTACTCGGCGGCAACAGCTTGTGGTTGTTGCTGGCGTTGGCGGTGCTGGTGATTCATCTGCGCTGGATCAGCAGCTGGGCGGCTGAAGGCCGTTTGATTTTGAGCGTGGTGATTGTTGGCACGGCGGTGGACAGTGTGTTGCGTGGTGTCGGGGTGTTCGAGTTTCAGGATCAGTCGCCACTGATTCCGTTGTGGCTGATGCTGCTCTGGGCATTGCTGGCAACCACATTGCGCCATTGCCTGGCATGGAGCGCCCGGCCGTGGTGGCTGGCGAGTCTGCTTGGCGCGGTCGGCGGAGCACTGTCGTATTACGCCGGCGGACGCTTGGCCGGGGTGCAATTTCCCTATGGCGAGTTGCCGACACTGATCGGCATCGGCCTGCTCTGGGCACTGCTGTTTCCGCTGCTGCATTCCATGGCGCGGCGGTTGGCGCACTGAGCGTCTGTCAGACCTTTCACACGCACAGCAGCGACTGCCTTACACTGCCGCCATGAAAACCATTCCCCACCAGCAAATCACCGAGCCGGCGGTCACCTGCTCGACCTGCGCGGCGTGCTGTTGCCAGCTCGAAGTGATGTTGATCACCGACACTGGCGTGCCTGATCGCTTTATCGATACCGATGAATGGGGCGGCGAAGTGATGCTGCGCCTGGACGACGGCTGGTGCGCGGCGCTGGATCGCGACACGATGATGTGCACGATTTACGAAAAGCGTCCGTTGATTTGCCGCGAGTTCGAGATGGGCGCGCCGGAGTGCATTGAAGAACGCAAAGGCATCACTACCGCCTACCGCTGATCCCAAGAACACCCCCAAAACAAATGTGGGAGCGAGCCTGCTCGCGAAAGCGCTCTTTCATTCAACATCTTCGTTGAATGTGGAATAGCTTTCGCGAGCAGGCTCGCTCCCACTGGGGTCAGGTGTGTATCAGTCAGAGCGGCATTGTGTAATGCAGCGAGTAACTTTCTACCCCGTCGTTGCTGCTGGCCAAGCCGGCGTTGGAATAGTGCGTCGCACGAATTCCGACTTCATGCCCGCCATTGAAACGCAGACCAAAACCGAAGCGGTCTTCAAACTGGAAAGAGCCGCCGAGATTGTTGGATTCGTACTTGGTGTTAGAGAAGGCCGCCACACCGATCCCCGCTTCGATATACGGTTTGACCGACTGGCCGGCAAACTCGTAAACGAAGACTGGAGAGAACGACAAGCTGTTATTGCTCGACGTCTTGTCACCTTCCCAATAGGTATAAGCACCGCTCCAGTAGCCGGTCAGGCGACCGACGTCGCTCTGCAGCCAACTCTTGTCCCAGTCGAAATTCATGCCCAGGCGATACGTCATGGTCGAGTCGCTGGTGGCCCCCACTGCGAACTCAACACCTGCCGCTTGTGCAGTAAAACTTTGCCCCATCAGTGCGGCCGCAATCGCGGCCAAGCAGAATAGTCGCTTCACGTTGAAACTTCCTTTTCCGGAACGATCGTTTGGTTTTCTAGATAACTCTTCGCTATAGAAGCTAGCGCCTGCTCAGAAGTTCAGCTGATTTTTTAGTTATTTCACAAATTTTTTACAAGTCGAAGTTTTGTACTTCGCCGCCGCTCTGGCCCAGTCGCGGCAGGATGTTTTCGAAGTAGGCAGGATCAGCGCTGGTCCAGAATCTGACCGGTCGGTTCGGGCCGGCAGCGAGCAAATCGCGCTCAGCCAAAAGGCGCTGAAGTTGCCGCGCTACAGCAGCACCGGTATCGATCAGGCTGATGTCCGCAGGGATCATCGACTTGAGCATCGGCTTGAGAAAGGGATAGTGGGTGCAGCCCAAAATGATTGTGTCGCAACCGCTGGCCAACAGCGGGTCGACATAGCCTTGCAGCAACTGACGCAACTCGGCGCTGTGCAGATCGCCGCTTTCAATCAGCTCGACCAGGCCAGGGCATGGCTGGGTGATCACACGCACGTCAGTGGCGAAACGATCAAGTAACGCGGCGAACTTGGCGCTCTGCAGCGTGCCGGTGGTGGCGAGCACGCCGACCACACCGCTGCGGGTCGCGGCGGCGGCAGGTTTGACCGCAGGCTCCATGCCGACAATCGGCCAGTCAGGAAAGTCGCGGCGCAAATCGGCAACGCCGGCAACCGTGGCCGTATTGCAGGCCAGCACCAAGGCCTTGGCACCCTGCTCACGGAAAAACCCGGCCATCACACTGCAGCGCTGGCGGATGAACTCCGGGGTTTTCTCTCCGTAGGGAATGTGCCCGCAATCAGCGACATAGAGCAGCGATTCATTGGGCAGCAAACGCTGGATTTCCGCCAGCACCGACAAGCCGCCGACACCAGAGTCGAATACGCCGATCGGCGCTTCACGCATGGCGCGAACCACAGACGCTGCAACCCGGATCACGCTTGACGCGCAACTCGCGGAAGCGCGAACCGAGAGCATCGATCAACAGCAAACGGCCCACCAGCGGCTCACCGAAACCGACCAATACTTTCAACGCTTCCAGCGCCTGCAAGCTGCCGACCAGGCCGACCAGCGGCCCGACTACCCCGGCCTCGCTGCAGGTCAGTTCGGCTTCGCTGCCGTGCCCATATAAACAGTGGTAACACGGACTCTCGGCACGACGCGGGTCGAACACCGACAACTGCCCTTCCAGCCGAATCGCCGCGCCACTGACCAAAGGTTTGCACGCCGCCACACACGCGGCGTTGACCGCTTCGCGGGTGGAAAAATTATCGGAACAGTCGAGCACCAGATCCACCGCCGCCACGGCAGCAGCGAGAGAATCCTCGTCCAGTGCCTGACGATGAGCGACCAGTTGGATTTCTGGATTGATCGCCGTCAAACGCTTGAGCGCCGAGTCGACCTTGCTCATACCGACGCTGTCGGTGTCGTGAATAATCTGGCGTTGCAGATTGGTCAGATCGACCGTGTCGAAATCCGCCAGATGCAATTCACCGACACCCGCCGCCGCGAGATACAACGCCACCGGAGCGCCGAGACCGCCAAGGCCGACGATCAGCACGCGACTGTCCTTGAGCTTCAATTGCCCGTCGATGTCGATGTGTTGCAGCAGAATCTGCCGGCTGTAGCGCAGCAACTCCTGATCATTCAGCACGGCAGGCGCCCCAGACTGATGCGTTGATGACCGCCCAGATCGGTGCGGCTGTGGACTTCTTCGAAACCGCGCGTGAGCAGCAAGTCGCGGACGGCTTCGGCTTGATCATAGCCGTGCTCGAGCATCAACCAGCCAGCGGCCTCCAGGTGATCCGGCGCCTGCGCAACGATCAAGCGCAGATCATCGAGCCCGTCTTCACCGGCGACCAGCGCACTGGCCGGTTCGAAGCGCACATCGCCTTCGACCAGATGCGGATCGGCGGCAGCAATGTACGGCGGGTTACTGATGATCAACTGGAAACGCTGACCTTCCAGCGCGCTGAACCAATGGCTACTCAGCACCGTGGCGTTGTTCAAATGCAGGCGCTGGCGATTACGTTCAGCGAGGGCCACGGCTTCGAGCACGCGATCCACCGCAGTGACTTTCCACGCCGGACGCTCGCTGGCCAAGGCCAAAGCAATCGCGCCGCTGCCCGTGCCGAGATCGAGCACTTTGGCCGGCGTCGCGGGCAGTAATTCCAGCGCCGCTTCCACCAGCAGCTCGGTGTCCGGGCGCGGGATCAGCGTGTGCGGCGCGACTTCCAGATCGAGTTTCCAGAAACCCTGCTGACCGAGAATATAGGCCACCGGCTCACCGCTACGGCGGCGTTGCAGGTACTCGGCAAAAGTCAGCGCGGCCTCACTTGGCACGATGCGCTCGGGCCAGGTGTGCAAAAAACTGCGTGACTTGCCCAGCGCCGCCGCCAGTAGCAACTCGGCGTCCAGACGCGCGGTGGGCGAGTCCGGCAGTTCGGCGGCACGCAACAGGCTGGCGATGATGGTCATTTATTCACCTATCGCTGCGAGTTGGTCAGCCTGGTGTTCAGCCAGCAACGGTTCGATCACTGCTTCAACGCCACCGGCGAGGATTTCATCCAGCGAGTACAGCGTCAGGTTGACGCGATGGTCAGTGACCCGGCCCTGGGCAAAGTTATAGGTGCGGATGCGCTCGGAACGGTCGCCGGAACCGACCAGCAATTTACGCTCGCTGGCGATGGCGTTCGCCGCCGCTGCGTTTTGCTGATCGTTGAGCTTGGCCGACAGCCAGGCCATCGCCCGGGCACGGTTCTTGTGCTGGGAGCGCTCTTCCTGACACTCGACGACGGTGCCGGTCGGTATGTGCGTGATGCGGATCGCCGAGTCGGTGGTGTTGACGTGCTGACCACCGGCCCCGGAGGAGCGGTAAGTGTCGACGCGCAAATCCGCCGGGTTGATCTCGATGGCTTCGCGCTCGTCGGGCTCGGGCAACACCGCCACGGTGCAGGCCGAGGTGTGGATACGGCCCTGGGATTCGGTGGCGGGTACACGCTGAACGCGGTGCGCGCCGGACTCGAATTTGAGCTTGCCGTAAACGTTGTCGCCTTCGATGCGGGCGATGACTTCTTTATAGCCACCGTGTTCGCCTTCGTTTGCCGAAAGGATCTCCACGCGCCAGCCACGTCGCTCGGCGTAACGCGAGTACATGCGGAACAGGTCGCCAGAGAAGATCGCCGCCTCGTCGCCACCGGTACCGGCGCGAATTTCGAGGAAGACGTTGCGCCCGTCATTCGGATCCTTGGGCAGCAACATGCGTTGCAGATCGCCTTCCAGGGTGATCAGCAATTCCTTGGCTTCGCGGACTTCTTCCACGGCCATTTCACGCATGTCCGGGTCGCTGTCCTTGAGCAGCGCCTGGGCGCCTTCAAGATCGCTTTGTACGCTGAGCAGCTTTTTATAGGCCTGCACGACCGGCTCGAGTTCGGCGTATTCCTTGGAATAGGCGCGGAACCGGGTCTGATCGGCAATGACTTCGCCGTCGCCGAGCAGCGCGGTCAGTTCCTCGAAACGGTCCTGGAGGACATCCAGCTTGTTGAGCAGTGACGCTTTCATTGCGGTTTTTTATCCGAAAAACTATCCGGTGAGCCCTCAAGGGCAAAGAGTTCCTGGGCCATGGCCAGCGCATCGAGGCGGCCTTCGGCAGAAAGCTTTTTCAGTTGCACGCTCGGGGCATGCAACAGTTTATTGGTCAGGCCACGGGCCAGTTGCCCGAGCACGTCTTCGGCGTTGCCGCCGTTGGCCAGCAAACGCAGGGCCTTTTGCAGTTCCTCGTCGCGCAGGCGTTCGCTCTGTTGACGATAGGCCTTGAGCACGTCGACCGCCGCCAGTTCGCGCAGGCGCACCATGAAATCGTCGGCGCCGACCGAAACCATCTCTTCAGCGGCTTGCGCTGCGCCCTGACGGCTCTTGAGGTTTTCGGCGACCACTTCGTGGAGATCGTCGACGCTATACAGGTAAACGTCGTCCAACTCGCCGACTTCCGGCTCGATATCCCGGGGAACGGCGATGTCGACCATGAAGATCGGTTTGTGCTTGCGCAGCTTCAGCGCGCTTTCCACCGCGCCCTTGCCAAGAATCGGCAACTGACTGGCGGTCGAGCTGATGACGATATCGCTGCGCACCAGTTCTGCCGGGATGTCCGACAGCAACACCGCGTGGGCGCCGAACTGCTCGGCCAGCAGACTGGCGCGCTCCAGCGTGCGGTTGGCAACGACGATGCGCTTGACGCCCAGCTCGTGCAAATGACGGGCGACCAGGGTAATGGTCTCGCCGGCGCCGATCAGCAGAGCCTGACTGCGCTGCAAATCACTGAAAATCTGTTTCGCCAGGCTGACGGCGGCAAACGCCACCGATACCGGGTTTTCACCGATGGCAGTGTCGGTGCGCACCTGCTTGGCGGCATTGAACGTTGCCTGAAACAGTCGCCCCAGCAGCGGACCGATGGTGCCGGCCTCGCGGGCCACGGCATAGGCCGATTTCATCTGACCGAGAATCTGCGGTTCGCCCAGCACCAGCGAGTCGAGCCCGGAGGCGACGCGCATCATGTGACGAACTGCCGCATCATCTTCATGCACATAAGCACTCGCGCGCAGCTCATCGAGGCTTAAATGGTGATAGTCGGCCAGCCAGCGCAGCACGATATCGGCAGAAAGCTGATCCTGTTCTATATAAAGCTCACTGCGATTGCAGGTGGAGAGGATCGCAGCTTCGCGGCTGTCGGTCAGTCGGCAGAGCTGCTGCAAGGCCTCCACCAGCTGTTCAGGAGTAAAAGCCACGCGCTCGCGGACGTCTACTGAAGCAGTCTTGTGGTTGATACCGAGTGCAAGGAAGGCCATTCAAGGTCGCTGATGGTGACGTGAAGCCGGCAATTGTCCTACTTCGAAAGATTCAGAACAACTACCGCTGACTATTGTCCCAATCGTCAGTCCCTATAATGGGCACAATTTGGCTCCTTGCAGGAGCTGCCGCAGGCTGCGATCTTTTGATTGTGGTTTTTCGAATCACCAGCAAGATCAAAAGATCGCAGCCTTCGGCAGCTCCTACGGTTATGTTTGGCCGAAGGCTTGTGTCATGATGATCCGACCGCAGGTTAGTCGTCCTCTTCCTATATGAATAGATCTTCCGCGTTGCTCCTCGCTTTTGTCTTCCTCAGCGGCTGCCAGGCCTTGGCTCCCGTTTCGCCGGACGGTACGCCGTCGGTTGAAGACACCACGCCCGCGCCTGAAAAGCCCAAGGTTTACAGCTCGTTCAGCGAGGAAACCGTTTTCAGCCTGTTGAGCGCCGAACTCGCCGGTCAGCGCAATCGTTTCGACATTGCCCTGGACAACTACGTGACCCAGGCCATCAACACCCAGGATCCGGGCGTCTCCGAACGCGCATTCCGTATCGCCGAGTATCTGGGCGCCGATCAACCGGCCCTCGATACCGCACTGATCTGGGCAAAAAACGCCCCGGACGATCTCGAAGCGCAACGCGCCGCCGCCGTGCAACTCGCCCGCGCCGGGCGTTATGACGACTCCATGGTGTATATGGAGAAAGTCCTGCAGGGCAAGGGCGACACTCATTTCGACTTTCTCGCGCTGTCGGCCGCCGATACCGATCAGGAAACCCGCAACGGTCTGATGAAAAGTTTTGACCGTTTGTTGCAGCGCCATCCGAACAACAGCCAGCTGATTTTCGGCAAGGCCCTGCTCCTGCAACAGGACGGCGACAACAAAGGCGCACTGGCATTGCTCGAAGACCATCCGCCAGAAGAAGGCGAAATCGCCCCGATTCTGCTGCGCGCGCGCCTGCTGCAACTGCTGAACCGTGGCGACGAAGCGCTGCCATTGCTGCAAAAAAGCATCAAGAAGTACCCGGACGACAAGCGTCTGCGCCTGACTTACGCGCGCATGCTGGTTGAACAGGACCGGATGGACGACGCCAAGGCCGAGTTCTCCAGCCTGGTTCAGCAATACCCGGAAGACGACGAACTGCGTTACTCGCTGGCCTTGGTCTGCCTGGAAGCCAAAGCGTGGGACGAGGCCAAGGGGTATCTGGAAGACCTGATCGCCCGTGAAAGCCACGTCGATTCGGCGCACCTGAACCTCGGTCGTATCGCTGAGGAACGCAACGACCCGCAAGGCGCCCTCATCGAGTACGCCCAGGTCGGCCCGGGCAACGATTATCTGCCGGCGCAATTGCGTCAGGCCGATATTCTGATGAACAACGGCAAGACCGCAGAAGCGCAGAGCAAACTCGCCGCCCAGCGCGACGAACAACCGGATTACGCGATTCAGCTGTACCTGATCGAATCGGAAACCCTGTCGGCCAATAAACAGGACGACAAGGCCTGGAAAGTCTTGCAGACAGCCTTGCAGCAGTATCCGGACGATCTGAATCTGCTCTACACCCGGGCGATGCTCGCGGAAAAACGCAATGACCTGGCGCAGATGGAAAAAGACCTGCGCCTGATCATCAAGCGCGATCCGGACAACGCCATGGCACTCAATGCTTTGGGCTACACCCTGTCCGATCGCACCACGCGCTACGCTGAAGCCAAAACGCTGATCGAGCAGGCGCATCAGATCAATCCGGAAGACCCGGCCGTACTCGACAGCCTCGGCTGGGTGAACTACCGCCTGGGCAATCTGGACGACGCCGAGAAATATCTGCGTCAGGCGCTGGAGCGTTTCCCTGATCACGAAGTCGCCGCGCACCTCGGTGAAGTGTTGTGGACCAAGGGCAACCAGCGTGAAGCCAAACAAATCTGGGGCAAATTCCTCAAGGATCAGCCCGACAGCACCATTCTGCGCAGCACCATCAAGCGCCTGACCGGATCCGAGACTCTTTAACTCATGTTTTTGCGCCACGTTATTGTTTTCAGCTTCATCGCCCTGCTCGCTGGCTGCTCGGGTTTTGGCACTCGCGAATCGGTCGAGGGCCACGGCAGCCCGGCTCAATGGGCCGCAAACAAACAACAGCTGACCGGCATCGACGGCTGGCAGATCGACGGCAAGATCGGTATCCGCGCACCGAAAGATTCCGGTAGCGGCACGCTGTTCTGGCTGCAACGTCAGGATTACTACGACATTCGTTTGTCCGGCCCGCTGGGGCGTGGCGCGGCACGTTTGACCGGGCGTCCGGGCAAGGTGTCGCTGGAAGTCGCCAACCAGGGTCGCTATGAATCGCAGTCCCCGGAAGCCCTGCTCGAAGAACAGCTCGGCTGGAAACTGCCAGTGTCGAATCTGGCCTGGTGGGTGCGAGGCCTGCCGGCTCCAGACAGCAAAAGTCGCCTGAATCTGGATGCCGACAGCCGCTTGGCCAACCTCGAACAGGATGGCTGGAAAGTCGAATACACCGCTTACACCGAACAGAACGGTTACTGGCTGCCCGAGCGCATCAAGCTGCACGGCACCGACCTCGACGTCACGCTGGTGATCAAGACCTGGCAACCGCGCAAGTTGGGGCAATAACGCATGACCGCTGCACGTCTGACCCTGCCCTCGCCGGCCAAACTCAACTTGATGCTGCACATTCTCGGTCGTCGTGAAGACGGTTATCACGAGCTGCAGACGCTGTTTCAGTTTGTCGATTACGGCGATGAAATCACTTTTGCCGTGCGTGATGACGGTGTGATTCAACTGCACACCGAGTTCACTGGCGTGCCGCATGACAGCAACCTGATCGTGCGTGCGGCAAAAATGCTCCAGCAACAATCCGACTGTAAGCTCGGCATCGATATCTGGATTGATAAAGTCCTGCCCATGGGCGGCGGAATCGGGGGCGGCAGCTCGAACGCGGCGACGACTTTGCTCGGTCTGAATCATTTGTGGCAACTGGGTTGGGATGAAGATCGCCTGGCCGCACTGGGCCTGACACTCGGCGCCGACGTGCCGGTTTTTGTCCGTGGCCATGCGGCTTTTGCCGAGGGCGTGGGCGAGAAACTCACTCCGGTGGATCCCGAAGAACCGTGGTATCTAGTGCTCGTGCCGCAAGTCTCTGTAAGTACGGCAGAAATTTTTTCCGATCCTTTGTTGACACGTAACACGCCGCCCATTAAAGTGCGCCCCGTTCCCGAGGGAAACAGTCGAAACGACTGCTTGCCGGTGGTTGCAAGGCGTTATCCAGAAGTACGTAACGCATTGGATTTGTTAGGTAAATTTACCGAAGCAAAGCTCACCGGAACTGGAAGTTGTGTGTTTGGGGGCTTCCCAAGCAAAGCTGAAGCTGATAAAGTCTCGGCCCTTCTGACAGAGACCCTTACAGGGTTTGTAGCGAAAGGCAGCAACGTTTCGATGTTGCACCGCAAGCTGCAAAGTCTGCTCTAAAGGAACCAGGTGCTCGGCACTTGATGCAACAGATACAGGGGCGTCGCCAAGCGGTAAGGCAGCAGGTTTTGATCCTGCCATGCGTTGGTTCGAATCCAGCCGCCCCTGCCATTTTCTATACTCATCCAGGTTACCCTCAGCCTCTAGGTACTGCGCGTGTCCAAGATGATGGTCTTTACGGGGAATGCTAACCCCGATCTGGCTCGGCGTGTTGTACGTCAGCTGCATATCCCTCTCGGTGACATTTCTGTCGGTAAGTTCTCCGACGGCGAAATTACTGCCGAGATCAATGAAAACGTTCGCGGTAAAGACGTTTTCATTATTCAGCCGACTTGCGCTCCGACCAACGATAACCTGATGGAACTGGTAGTGATGGCTGATGCCTTCCGCCGCTCCTCGGCTACTCGTATCACTGCTGTTATTCCTTATTTTGGTTATGCCCGTCAGGATCGCCGTCCGCGTTCCGCACGTGTGGCTATCAGCGCGAAAGTCGTTGCTGACATGCTTACCGTAGTCGGCATCGACCGTGTTCTCACGGTTGATCTGCATGCTGACCAGATTCAGGGTTTCTTCGATATTCCGGTAGATAACATCTACGGCTCCCCGGTTCTGGTGGATGACATTGAAGATCAGCGCTTCGAAAACCTGATGATCGTGTCCCCGGACATTGGTGGCGTCGTGCGTGCACGTGCTGTTGCCAAGTCCTTGGGCGTGGACCTCGGGATCATCGACAAACGCCGTGAGAAAGCCAATCACTCTGAAGTGATGCATATCATCGGTGATGTCGAAGGGCGTACCTGCATTCTGGTCGATGACATGGTCGATACCGCCGGCACTCTGTGCCACGCGGCCAAGGCCCTGAAAGAGCATGGCGCAGCCAAGGTCTTTGCCTACTGCACACACCCTGTGCTGTCGGGTCGGGCCATCGAGAATATCGAAAATTCCGTGCTGGACGAGCTGGTGGTGACTAACACCATCCCGCTGTCCGCTGCAGCACAAGCCTGTGCACGTATCCGTCAACTGGATATCGCACCGGTTGTTGCCGAAGCGGTTCGCCGCATCAGCAATGAAGAATCGATCAGCGCGATGTTCCGTTAAGGGCCCTGCCCTTCGCGAAATGTCTCGTTGACGAAAAGCGCCCCGCCCCGGCATTCCTGCCGGGGCGGGGCTTTTTTGCCCATACCGTGTTTGGCGCTGGTCGCAAACGCCACTCCGGTCATGGCTATTTTGGAGATACACAATGAACGATTTTACTCTGAATGCTGAAGTGCGTTCCGACCTGGGGAAAGGTGCGAGCCGCCGCCTGCGTCGTCTCGCCGCTCTGGTTCCAGCTGTTGTTTACGGTGGCGAAAAAGCCCCTGAATCCATCAGCATGCTGGCCAAAGAAGTTGCCAAACTGCTCGAAAACGAAGCTGCCTACAGCCACGTTATCGAACTGAACGTTGGCGGCAAAAAGCAGAACGTCATCATCAAAGCTCTGCAACGTCACCCGTCCAAGGGTCACGTTCTGCACGCTGACTTCGTACGCGTCGTAGCCGGTCAGAAACTGACCGCTATCGTGCCTGTGCACTTTGTTGGTGAAGAAGCTCCGATCAAGAAAGGCGGCGAGATCTCGCACGTCCTGAACGAAATCGAAGTAACTTGCCTGCCGAAAGATCTGCCTGAGTTCATCGAAGTCGACCTGTCGGCTCTGGAAATCGGCGCAATCGTCCACCTGTCCGACCTCAAAGCTCCTAAAGGCGTTGAGTTCGTTGCACTGGCTCACGGTGACGACAAAGCTGTTGCAAACGTACACGCTCCACGCGTTGCTCCAGAAGCTACCGAAGAAGGCGCAGCAGAGTAATTCACTCTGTCATGCCTGAGTGAACAAGTAACATCGCGGACTGGAACGTAGCGAGAAAGCGGGCGAGAACGCGGAGTTTACATCCATGGTAAATGAGCATTTTTCGTCCACTTTCGCCGCTTTCCCTGATCGCGGCGATGTTACTCACCACTCAAAGGAAGGGCCCCTATCGTGACTGCCATCAAACTGATCGTTGGCCTGGGAAATCCAGGCGCCGAATACGACCAGACCCGGCATAACGCAGGGGCCCTTTTTGTTGAGCGCATCGCCCACGCACAGAATGTGAATCTTGTGGCCGATCGCAAATATTTCGGCCTGACCGGGCGCTATTCGCATCAGGGTCAGGATGTTCGTCTGCTGATTCCCACCACCTACATGAACCGCAGCGGCCAGGCCGTGGCGGCACTCGCCGGTTTCTTCCGCATCAAGCCTGAAGAAATCCTCGTGGCGCATGACGAACTCGACTTGCCTCCGGGCGTTGCCAAGCTCAAGCAAGGCGGCGGCCATGGCGGTCACAACGGGTTGCGCGACATCATTGCGCAACTGGGCAATCAGAATACGTTCTACCGCCTGCGGCTTGGCATTGGCCACCCGGGCGTCGCCAGTATGGTTTCAAATTTCGTCCTGGGTCGTGCGCCACGCGCCGAACAGGAAAAACTCGATGCCAGCATCGACTTTGCCCTCGGCGTGCTGCCGGATATCCTCGCCGGTGAATGGAACCGCGCGATGAAAAACCTGCACAGCCAGAAGGCCTGACTCTACTCCGAGGGGAAACACCATGGGATTCAATTGCGGCATCGTCGGCCTGCCTAACGTCGGCAAGTCCACCCTGTTCAACGCCCTGACCAAATCCGGTATCGCGGCCGAAAACTTCCCCTTCTGCACTATCGAGCCGAACAGCGGCATCGTGCCGATGCCGGATCCGCGTCTGGACGCTCTGGCGGCCATCGTCAATCCGAAGCGCATCCTGCCGACCACCATGGAATTCGTCGACATCGCTGGCCTGGTTGCCGGCGCCTCGAAAGGTGAAGGCCTGGGCAACAAGTTCCTCGCCAACATCCGCGAAACCGATGCGATCGCTCACGTGGTGCGCTGCTTCGAAGACGAAAACGTGATCCACGTTTCCAACAGCGTCGACCCGAAACGCGACATCGAAATCATCGACCTGGAACTGATTTTCGCCGACCTCGACAGTTGCGAGAAGCAACTGCAGAAAGTTGCGCGTAACGCCAAGGGCGGTGACAAGGACGCCGTGGTTCAGAAGGCTCTGCTTGAGCAACTGATCGCGCACTTCACCGAAGCCAAGCCGGCACGCAGCCTGATGAAGAACATGAGCGCTGACGAAAAAGCAGTGATCAAGGGCTTCCACCTGCTGACCACCAAACCGGTCATGTACATCGCCAACGTCGCTGAAGACGGTTTCGAGAACAACCCGCACCTGGACGTGGTTCGCGCCATTGCCGAAGAGGAAGGCGCGATGGTGGTTCCGGTCTGCAACAAGATCGAAGCGGAAATCGCCGAGCTCGATGACGGCGAAGAGAAGGACATGTTCCTCGAGGCCCTGGGCCTGGAAGAGCCTGGCCTGAACCGCGTGATCCGCGCCGGCTACGAAATGCTGCACCTGCAGACCTACTTCACCGCCGGTGTCGAAGAAGTCCGCGCCTGGACCGTCAAAGTCGGTGCCACCGCACCTCAGGCTGCCGGCGTGATCCACACCGACTTCGAGAAAGGCTTCATCCGCGCCGAAGTGATCGCCTACAACGACTTCATCCAGTACAAGGGCGAAGCCGGTACCAAAGAAGCCGGTAAATGGCGTCTGGAAGGCAAGGATTACATCGTCAAGGACGGCGACGTGATGCACTTCCGCTTCAACGTGTAAGCGTTACGCCCAAGAAAAAGCCGCGTTTGATACGCGGCTTTTTTGTGCCTGAAATTTACTACTGAACCTGTTTCCCCTGTGGGAGCGAGCCTGCTCGCGAAGAGGGAGTGTCAGTCACATCTCTGCGGATGACACACCGCATTCGCGAGCAGGCTCGCTCCCACAGTTGGGAATGGTGTGGCGTCAGGCCTTTTTGGTGCGCGGCAGGAATATCGCCAGTACGCCAAACAACGGCAGGAACGAACACAGGAAATACACGTACTCAATACCGTGAATATCCGCCAGATGCCCGAGCAACGCCGCGCCGATCCCGCCAAACCCAAACATCAAACCGAAGAAGATTCCGGCAATCATCCCGACATTGCCCGGCACCAGTTCCTGCGCGTACACCACAATCGCCGAGAACGCCGAGGCCAGAATGAAGCCGATCACCACGCTGAGGACAGTGGTCCAGAACAGGTCAACGTGGGGCATGAGCAGCGTGAACGGTGCCACGCCGAGGATCGAGAACCAGATCACTGCCTTACGCCCGATCTTGTCGCCGATCGGCCCGCCGAAGAACGTCCCCGCCGCGACCGCTCCGAGAAACAGGAACAGGTGCAGCTGCGAACTGGCCACCGACAAGTCGAACTTCTCGATCAGGTAGAAGGTGAAGTAGCTAGTCAGGCTGGCCATGTAGAAATACTTGGAGAACACCAACAGGCCCAGCACCACCAGCGCACTGGTCACCCTGCCCTTCGATAGCCCGTGAGTCGCTGCCTGACCGGCCTTGAGCTTGAACAGATTGAGGTGATGGGCGTACCAGCGGCTGATGCGGTACAGCACGAACAGCGCAAACACCGCGAACAAACCGAACCACGCCACGTTGCCCTGGCCGAAGGGAATAATGATCGCCGCCGCCAGCAACGGACCGAACGCGGAACCGGCGTTACCGCCAACCTGAAAAGTCGATTGCGCCAGACCAAAGCGTCCACCGGAGGCCAGCCGCGCAATCCGCGAGGCTTCGGGGTGAAACGTCGATGAGCCGATACCGATGAGCGCCGCCGCCAGCAGAATCAGTGGAAAACTACCGACCATCGACATCATCACGATGCCAATCAGCGTGCAGATCGAACCGGCCGGTAACAACCACGGTTTTGGATGCCGATCGGTGTGATAACCGACCCACGGTTGCAACAGCGACGCAGTCAGTTGAAAAGTCAGGGTGATCAGGCCGACCTGAGTAAAGGTCAGGCCGTAATTGGCCTTGAGCATCGGGTAGATCGACGGCAGCACCGATTGGATCAGGTCGTTGATCAAATGCGCCAGCGCCACCGCGCCGATGATACGCATCACCAATGGGCTGCTTTGCGGAGCAGCGGGCGCCGAGACAGCGGCGGTCTGAACGTTGCTGATAGCCATGAAAGTTTCCGGACAGCAGATGGGTGCACGCAGGCAGGTGCGTCAATGTGCCATTTTTCGGTGCGCCAGCGCCATCCCCTTAGCCAGCTAACTAACTGACTGGTCGTCGACTGCAAGGTGATAGCGCAACGCCATGGTCTGAATCTTGCCTTGCTTCTCCCCTTGAACGCGGGCGCCTTACAAAGGCGACCGACAATGGGAAGTTTCGCTACAGAGCCGGCCTACAGAGCGGGCGAGAGTGAACTTTCGAGGCCTTTTAGCAGGGCACAACATCCAGGTCGCACGACCGCGATGCACGCCATTGGTGCGTGGTGTCCAGAGGAGTCATGGGGCATGCAGGCTTTCCTTTCACCGGGGATCAAATTGCTGGGGCGGTTTGGCTTCGCAGGTAAATTCCAGTTGTTGTTTCTGCTGTTCATTCTGCCGTTGGCCGGCAGCCTGTTGATGATCGGCCAGGACTATCGCGACAAGCTCAATCTGATTTCCGGCGAACGCGCCGGCGTGCGGCAGTTGCTTGCGCTGGATGCGCTGGACAACCTGCTCGCCGCGCAACGTGACCGCGCCGCCCGTTGGCGCGCCACGGAAACCAATCGCCAGCCGACACCGGCCACTCTCGCCGCCATGGGCGCCTTCGACGCGGTGCAACCGGCGGTTCTGCAAGCCACCACAGATTTGGGCAACGCGTTGAAAAACGAAGGCGCGGAAAGCGAAACCCTCACCCGCTATCAAGCGCTGCAAACCGCGCTGAATGGGCTGGATTCGAAAAGCCTCAGTGGTGTCGGTTGGTGGCCGGACGGTTACGAGCGCTTCACCAATGCCCTCAGCGCGCTGCAAGCGTTGCGCGAACAGATCGTCATGGACAATCGCCTGACCCTCGCGCCGTGGCTGGAAACGTACCTGCTGACGCAAATCTCCACGCAACACGCGCCAGACCTGATCGAACGCGTTGGACGCCTCGCCGCGGTCGGCCAAGCCTCGGTCGTCTCCGGTCAATTCACTCTGCAAAGCCGTCTGCAATTACGCGACCTGCGCAGTCGTATCGGCGACGCCCGCGAGCAACTGGTCAAAACGGCCACGCTGCTCGAAGCACGCCTGCCGAAAGATCAGCAGAGCTGGGCCAGCCAATACCACGACAGCCTGAAACGCCTCGACAGCGGCCTGAAGGTCCTTGATGACGGCGTGTTCGGCGGCAGCATCACGCTCAAGCCGGAAGACTTCGAACGCAGTCTCGACGCCTTGCTGACCGACCTCGCCGCCCTGCGTCAGCAATCGCTGGTATCGCTGGACCAACGACTCGACGCTTACCACAGCTCTGCGATCCGTCAGTTCATCCTCGTCGCAGCCATCTTCGGCTGCCTGCTGCTCGCGGCGCTGTACCTGTTTGTCTGCCTGCAAGCCTCGATCCGCCGCAGTGCCAGCGGCATCACCCTGCTCGCTGAGGCCCTGCGCGACGGCAACCTCAGCCTGCAAGTGCCGGTGGTGGGCCGCGATGAATTGGCGGCGATCAGCACCGCGCTCAACGTGGCCGTGGTGCAACTGCGCAGCAGCATGCTCGGCGTCGATCACGAGACCTCGCAACTGAGCAACGCGGTACGCAGCCTCAATGAGCATTCCAGCGGCGCCCTCGGCGAAGTCGAAGCGCAGCAGTTGCAGATCAGCCAGATCGCCGCAGCCGCCACGCAATTGGCCGCCACCTCGCAAGGCGTGGCGCAGAGTTGCGAACAGGCTTCCGGCAGCGCCCAGCACACCCGGCGCATTGCCGCTGACAGCAGCCGCGAAAGCCAGCGCACCACCGCGAGTATTCAGCAGCTCAATCAACGCCTCAACGACACCGCTGCGGCGTTGGGCCGAGTCAGCGAGCAAGGCCAGCAGATTCAATTGGTCGTCGACACCATTCGCGGTGTTGCCGAACAGACCAATCTGCTCGCGCTCAATGCGGCCATCGAAGCCGCACGCGCCGGTGAACAGGGTCGCGGTTTCGCCGTAGTGGCCGATGAAGTGCGCAGCCTCTCGCAACGTACGCAATCGTCCACCGCGCAGATCGCCGGTACGGTCGACAGCCTGCGCGCTACGGTCAACGAAGCCGTGACTCTGATGGAAGCCGCGTGCGGCCAGGCGCAAACCGATGCCGAGTCGGTCACCGGTCTCGGTGAACGCCTGGGCGAAATCGCCAGCGCCGTGCAGAGCGTCACCGACACGTTGGCGCAGATCGCCACGGCGGTAGAGGAACAGGCCAGCACCGCCGACGAGGTCAGCGGCAATATCCAGCAGGTCGATCAGGCTGCCGTGCGTTTGCTCGAAGGTGCACGGGCGGTGAATCTTGCCGCAGACACACTGAGCCAAGGCAGCAAGGCGCTGAGCGACAACACCGCACGCTTCCGCCTCAGTTGATCACGGCCTCGGGGAAGTCCGCTTCCAGCTCAGCCTTGAGCCATTGAATAAACCACGCCACATCCGCCGAGAGTTCGGCGGACGGCGTCAGCACTCGATAGCTCTCAAGCTTCACCTCAGCATCGACCGCACGCACCAGTTTGCCGCTGGCCAGCTCATGGCGCACCAGCACTTCGTTGGCCAGCGCGATGCCCTGCCCGCTTTCGGCGACTGACAGCGCGTGGTCATTGTTGACGTAGAGCATGTCGGAATTGAGATGAATATCGAGATCGTGCGCGGCGAACCACAGGTTCCACCATTCGCCGTCATCGACGTGGATCAGTTCGTGGCTGACCAGATCGGCCGGGCTGTTGATCGGTGCGATGCTGGCCAGATACGCCGGCGTGCAAATCGGGAAAACCCGAGGACAAATCAGCGCTTCCCGTGAGTCGGCATATTGCCCGTCGAGGCCGTAGACGATGCCCAGATCTGCGCTTTTGCCATCCACTTCGGTAAAAGTCGAATTCGGCTCAATGGCCAGTTTCAGCCCCGGCCGCAGATGCCGCAGCGCTTCGATCCTCGGCATCAACCAGCGCTTGGCGAAACCCGGCACCACCATGATCCGCAGCCAGCGCTCGGCATCTTTCGGCTGAGCTTCTTTGCCCGCCTCGATGATCAACTGCAAAGCCGCGCTGATCTTGCGGTGATACTTCTCCCCCGCCAGCGTCAGGTTGACCCCGCGCGAGGTGCGCTCGAACAGTTGAATGCCCAACCAGTCCTCGAGCAATTTCACATGCCGGCCAATCGCAGGCTGGGTCACGTGCAGGGCTTTCGAGGCTTCGACGTAGCTGCCCAAACGAGCGGCGGCATCAAACGCACGCACCGCGTTGAGCGGCGGCAAACGGTGGTCGGGCATGATTCCTGGCACCTTCGGCTATTAAATTAACTAACACCTGCCATGTTTAAATTGAAGTGTCGCGCCGCGCAACCCCTGGCTGATAATCGAGCCACAGCAGAACAAAAAAACAGCTGGTTTCACACCCGAACGCAATCTCGATCCTGCCCAAAAAAATAATATCCATGGCCCGACGGCAACGCTTTGCAAAGCGAGTCGCAGGCGATGGGGGAATCGGAGGTAACGCATGAATGCCCTGCATTCGCTGCAAACGCTGGCGGTCTCGATCCGCTCAGTGCGCAAGGTTTACGGTGATCCGCAGACCGGCCCGGTGGCGCTGAAAAGCATCGACCTGGACATCCGCGACAACGAATTCTTCACCCTTCTCGGCCCGTCCGGCTGCGGCAAGACCACGCTGCTGCGGATGATCGCCGGTTTCGAGTTTCCCACCGAAGGCGAGATTCTCCTCTACGGCGAAAACATTGCTGACCGCCCGCCATTTCAGCGTCCGGTCAACACGGTGTTCCAGCACTACGCGCTGTTCCCGCACATGACCATCGCCGAGAACCTGGCTTTCGGTCTCGAATCGCAGCCGATGGGCAAAGTCCTCACCAAGGCGCAAATCGCCGAGCGTGTGCGCGAAATGCTGGCGCTGGTACAGATGGAACGCTTCGCCAATCGCAAACCGGCGCAACTGTCTGGCGGTCAGCAACAACGTGTCGCCCTCGCCCGCGCGCTGGCCCCGCATCCGAAAGTGCTGCTGCTCGATGAGCCTCTGTCGGCGCTCGATCTCAAGCTGCGCCAGGCGATGCGCGAAGAGTTGAAAACCATCCAGGCCAAGACCGGTATCACCTTCATCTTCGTCACCCACGACCAGGAAGAAGCGCTGACCATGTCCGACCGCATCGCCGTGCTTTCCGAAGGCGAAGTGCAGCAGGTCGGACGCCCGGAAGATATCTACGAACGCCCGCGCAATCGCTTCGTCGCCGACTTCATCGGCGAAACCAATTTCATCGAAGGCACCGTCACTCGCGTGGAAAACGGTCAGGCGTGGTTCGCCGGCCCGGCGGGTCATCCATTGCCGGCGCAACCGTGCAGCGATGTGCAGGTCGGCGCCAACGTCACGCTGTCAGTACGTCCCGAACGCTTGCATCTGGTATCGGCCGCGACTGAAGCCGCGCTGCCGTGCCGGATCGAAGCGCAAATCTACCTCGGCACCGATCTGCAATATCAGGTCAGCCTCAGCGACGGTTCGCGCCTCACCGTGCGTACGCCCAATTGCGTCGATCAAAGCCTGCGCTTTGCCGTCGGCTCCCAGGCCGGTCTGTTGTTCGACCGCGGAAGCGCCAGCGTCCTGCACGACTGAGCCGGAGAAATTGCCATGCCCGCCTTACCGATTGCCAACACGCTGGAGCGGCGCAAAGCCTTCCAGAGTTTCCTCGGGGTCAGCCCGGCGCTGATCGCCATCTGTTTGTTTCTGCTGGTGCCGATCCTCATCGTCATCGGCTATTCGCTGATGGAGGCCAACCCCTACGGCGGGGTCAACAAAGTCTTCAGCAGCGACGCCTACACCTCACTGCTGTTCGAGCGCCAACTGGACGACAGCCTCGCGTTTGCCGACTCGTATTTGCTCATCGCCCTGCGCTCGATCGGCATTGCCGGGCTGACCACGATCATCACGTTGCTGATCGGTTTTCCGGTGGCGGTGTGGCTGGCCATGCAACCGGCGCATCGCCGTGGCCTGCTGATTTTTCTGATCACCGTGCCGTTCTGGGCCAACCTGCTGATCCGCACGTACGCGTGGATTCTGTTGCTGCGCAACACCGGGGTGATCAACAACAGCCTGATGGGCATGGGCGTTATCCATGAACCATTGCAGTTGTTGTACACCGACGGCGCGGTGCTGCTCGGGCTGGTTTACACCTATGCGCCGTTCGTGGTGTTGCCGATTTACGCGACGCTGGAAAAGATGGATATCCGTCTGCTCGAAGCCGCGCAGGACCTCTACGCCGGACGCGTGCGCACCTTGCGCAAAGTGGTGTTACCGATCGCCAAACCGGGAATTCTCGCCGGCGCCATCCTCACCTTCGTGCCGTGCCTGGGGGCGATGATCGCCCCGGAACTGCTCGGTGGCGGCACGCGAATGATGCTCGGCAACCTGATCTTCCGGCAGTTCAGCGATGCACGTAACTGGCCGTTCGGCGCAGCGTTGTCGCTGGTGCTGATGGCCGCGGTGATGCTGGTGCTGACCGTGTATGCCTTGCGCGCCGAGCGCCAGCGCATCGCCAAAGGAGGTGCGTGATGATCGGAGTATTCAAACGCAAAGGGCTGGGTGTGCAGGACTTTCCCGGTTTCGGCGGCTTCAGTTTTCTGTTCTACCTTTACCTCTATGCGCCGATCGTGGTGCTGGTGGTGTTCTCCTTCAATGCCAACCAATCGGCGACGGTGTGGACCGGTTTCAGCCTCGATTGGTATCGCGCCGCCTTCGCCAATCAGGCCTTGCGCCAGGCCGCCGGCAACAGCCTGTTGATCGCGGTGTGCGCGAGCGTGATCGCCACGGCGATTGCCACCCTCGCCGCCCTCGGCACCTCGCGCGGCGCCAAGTTCAAGGGCCTGCAGTTGTCGATGGGCGCGATCATGTTGCCGCTGGTGTTGCCGGAAATTGTCGTCGGTGTGGCGACGCTGGCGCTGTTCTCGACCATCGGCCTGTCGCTGGGTTACGGCAATCTGATCATCGCGCACACGGTGTTCTGCATTCCCTTCGCCTACCTGCCGATTCGGGCGCGGCTGAACGACATGGACCTGTCGCTGGAACAAGCCTCGGCCGACCTGTATGCCGGCCCTTGGCGAACCTTTCGCAAGGTCACTCTGCCGCTGCTGATGCCGGGGATTTTCTCCGGGCTGATGCTGGCCTTCATCGTCTCGCTGGATAACTTCGTGATCTCGATGATGGTATCGCATGCCGGCACCACGACCCTGCCGATCTTCATTTTCGGCCTGCTGCGGATGGGCGTGACACCCGACGTCAACGCCGTGTCGACGCTGATCCTCGGCGTCTCGGTGCTGTTCGTCAGCCTCTCTTACCTGTTGGGCAAAAAGAACGCCTGAACCTTCTACGACCTGTGGGGAAATAGCATGAGCAAGTGGATAAAAAGCGTCGGCACTTCGTTGTTTCTGACATTGCCGTTGAGCATGGCCGCCAGTGTTCAGGCCGCAGAGAAACTCAACGTGGTGAGCTGGAGCGGCTACTTTTCGCCGGAGATTCTTGCCAGGTTCCAGAAGCAGACCGGCATCGAAGTCACCGTCGATTCCTACGACTCCAACGAGACCTTGTTGGCGAAATTGAAACAGGGCGGCGCCGGTTATGACGTGGCGATTCCGTCGCACCAGTTCGTGCCGATCCTGATCAAGGAAAACCTGCTGGAGCGCTTCGACCCGGTCAAGGAGCCGTACTACGCCAGCGTTGTGGATAACCTGAAAAAACCGAGCTGGGATCCGGAAGGCGCGTATTCGGTGCCGTTCATTTGGGGCACCACCAGCGTCGTGCTGGACTCCGCGCGCTACAAAGGCCCGGCCGACAGCTACAAGGTTTTGTATGAGCCGCCAGCCGAATTGCAAGGGCGGATCAACATGTTCGACTCGGTCAGCGACATGGTCGACATGGCCAGCCTCTATCTGAATATCCCGCTGTGCAGCGAAGACCCGAAACAGATGCAGCAGGTGCTGACGTTGCTCAAGGCGCAGAAGCCGTTCGTCAAGACCTACAGCTCCAAGGCCGGTTCGATTCGCGAGAACCTCGCCTCCGGTGAAATCGACATGTCGATGTTCTGGGGCGGTTCGTCGATGCGTGCCCGTGAGATGAAACCGACGCTGAAATACCTCTACCCGAAAGAGGGCGTGCTGGCCTGGGTCGACAACATGGTCATCCCTGCCGGCAGCAAAAATCCGGCGAATGCCAAGGCGTTTATCGCCTTCCTCAGTCAGCCGGAAAACTCGGCGATGACCCAGAACTTCCTCAAGCATCAGAGCCCGATCAAAGGCGTCGAACCGTTCCTTGATGCAGTGCTCAAGGACGCGCCGGAATTGCACATTCCCGAGGGCACCAACGTGGTGTTCAGCAAGACTTGCGGCGAAGGTGCGATCCGCCTCGCCGACCGTCTGTGGACCAACCTGATGCGTTGATCTTTACCGCCCCGTCGCACTGGCGGGGCGTTTTTCCAGCCGTCTGAAAGGCCGCTTGCAATGAACTCTAATAACATCAGCGAACTGGTCCTGTTGCAGGCCCACGCGCTCGCCGAACGCATCCGCCTGCGTCAGGTTTCCTGCCGGGAAGTGATGCAGACTTACCTTGCCCATATCGAACGTTTCAATCCGTTGGTGAATGCGCTGATCAGCCTGCAATCACCGGAACATCTATTGGCTCAGGCCGATGAACGCGATGCCGAACTGGCGCGTGGCCAATACCGTGGCTGGATGCATGGCTTGCCCCACGCGATCAAGGATCTATCGCTGACCCACGGCATTCGCACCACGCTGGGATCGCCGCTGTACAAGGACTTTGTGCCTGAGCGCGACGGCATCATGGTCGAGCGGATCAAGGCTGCTGGCGCGATCATTATCGGCAAGACCAACACCCCGGAATTCGGTCTCGGCTCGCAAAGTTACAACCCGTTGTTTGGCGCGACTGCTTGCGCGTATGACCCGACCAAAACGGCGGGTGGCAGCAGTGGCGGCGCGGCGGCGGCACTGGCGATGCACCTGGTGCCGGTGGCGGATGGCAGCGACATGATGGGGTCGCTGCGTAATCCGGCGGCGTTCAACAATATCTTTGGTTTCCGCCCGTCACAGGGGCGTGTGCCGTTTGATGACAGTGCTGATCTGTTTTTTGATCAGCTCGGTTATGAGGGGCCGATGGCGCGCAGCGTGAGGGATGCGGCGTTGCTGTTGTCGGTGCAAGCCGGGGGCGATGCACGGGCTCCGCTGTCCATCGCTGAATCCGGTGAGGCCTTTGCGGCGCCGCTGGAGCGTGATTTCAAGGGCTCGCGGTTGGGTTGGCTGGGCGACTTCAACGGTTATCTGCCGATGGAGCAAGGCGTGCTGTCGCTGTGTGAGAAGACGTTTGCCGACTTTGAAAGCCTCGGCTGCCACGTTGAGTCGGTTGAGCCTGGGTTCGCGCCGGAACGGCTGTGGAGCAGTTGGCGGACGTTGCGGCACTGGATGGTCGCGGGGTCGTTGGGCGCAACCTATGCCGATCCGCAGAAGCGTGCGTTGTTGAAACCGGAAGCGATCTGGGAAGTGGAGAACGGCCTGAAGCTGTCGGCCAGCGAAGTGTTCGCCGCCTCCGTGGTGCGCAGCGATTGGTATCGGGCAATCTCGAAGTTGTTCGAACGCTACGACTATCTGTTGCTGCCGAGCGCTCAGGTGTTTCCGTTCGACAAAACCCAGCCGTGGCCAACGTCTATCGAAGGCGTGGCGATGGACACGTATCACCGCTGGATGGAGGTGGTCATCCCCGGCACGCTGTCGGGTTGCCCGGTCGCCAGTGTGCAGGCCGGATTCAATTCGCACGGTTTACCGATGGGGCTACAGATCATCGGCAAGCATCAGGCCGACTTCGCTGTCCTGCAATTGGCGCACGCTTATGAGCAGGCCAGCCGCTGGTTCCAACGCTGCCCTTCGCCGCTGCTGAGTCAGTGATTTTGATAAACGGTTGAAAGCGTAGAAAAAATTTTTAAATTTACGCTTGACGCTTTTCCATTTCAGGGGAATAATGCGCGCCACTTGGCTACATAGCTCAGTTGGTTAGAGCATAGCATTCATAATGCTGGGGTCCGGGGTTCAAGTCCCTGTGTAGCCACCAAGTACTAAAAACGGCTTACCGAAAGGTAGGCCGTTTTTTTATGCCTGCAATAATTCCCCCTCCGGTTCCCCACCTACAGAAGGCCTATCCACAGCCCTTTCGATTGGATCAGTGTGATCGCAGCCCCTCATCAGTCAGACTTTCTTACATTTTGCACTTCGCCTTTTTTCACATAAGCAAATATCAAATTCAAGATAATGCTAACCTCACACCTCAGCTTTTAGCCAATAAATCCTGGCCTCCACAATAGAAAATTCAAGATAATCAAAAATAACACTTGAGATAATTATTATCATGGCCGAGTTTTTCCATCACGACCTGGCGCTGCTCAATCCCTCCTTTGACTCTGACCTGGTGGATGTCTTGAGCGAACTGGAGCACCTACGTCGTCTGAGACTCGAAGGCGATACGCCGCCACAGGTGTTTCACCAACTCAAGTCATTGTTCCATGCGCTGGAAAGCCTCGGCTCTGCGCGCATTGAGGGCAACCACACAACCTTGGCGGACTACATTGAGAGCAAAGTGGAGGGGAAGGCCCACGAAACTGACCAGCTTCGTGAGGTAGCCAACATCGAGAATGCGATGGATTACATCGAGCAGATCATGGCGCCGGGCGCAGAACTGACCGAGCGTACGATCCGCGAGCTACACGCGATGACCGTCGACAATCTCCAACGCGAAGGCGACAAAACGCCAGGCGCATACCGCAGCGGTGGTGTGCGGATTTCACAATCCGATCATCTGCCGCCCGACTTCATCCAGATTCAGGCATACATGGAGGAACTCGTCGAGTTCGTTAACCGTAAGGACTCCCCCAAATATGACCTGATGAAGGTCGCGCTGGCGCACCATAGATTTGGATGGATACAGCCGTTCGGTAATGGCAATGGCCGCGTGGTCAGACTGCTCACCTATGCGTTACTGATGAAATATGGCTTCAACGTCAATACGGGCGGTCGCGTATTGAATCCTACAGCCGTGTTCTGCAACGACCGTGAACGCTATTACTCAATGCTCGCAACAGCTGACAAGGGAACAACGGAAGGGTTGGAGCAATGGTGTACGTATGTCTTGCAAGGCATACGCGACGAGCTTGAAAAGGTCGACCGCCTAACCAATTATTCTTATCTCACCAAGTGCATTCTCGTCCCTGCTATCGCCTTTGCACGGGAACGCGAATGGATCACCGAGACAGAGGAACTGGTGCTCTCTGCCGCGATTAAACTGAAGCTAGTCAAATCTGCGGATGTAGCAGCTGTACTCCCCAAACATTCGAGTAATCAACGGACCTACTTGATAAAAAAACTGGTGGATCAGGGAATGCTTTTACCGCTTACCCCCGGAGCAAGGCAGTACACGATTGGATTTTCCAATAACTACCTGATTCGCGGAGTCATTAAGTCACTCAGAGAGCAAGGCTTCATACCTGCCCCTTTGGAAATCCCCTGAGCACCGATCTACAACCGGTAGTATTCGAGTCCTGCTACCGATTTGAACTGCGGATTATCGGATACTCACCCGAATAAGCAGCCGGCAGAAAGGCTCTTAAAAAACGCCGCTATCCCTTGAGGGTTAGCGGCGTTTTTCCTACGCAAATAGCGTTGCGGCTTTACTCGGACGATTCATCTATTCCGCTGTAATCACCAGACACCCTTTCATCACACGTACTTTGACGTTCTCGTTCACCTCGAATCCCGCCTGCCGCAACCACAGTCCGCGAAGCCTGATCCAGGGCACCGGTTTGGCGGGGCTGTAGGTTTTTTCCTTGGTGTGAACCGGGTAAAAATCAGCGGCGATTTTCAACCTGCGTTCAGTGATGGGGGTTGATGACGTATGATTGGTTTTAGCCATGATTAGCTCCTGTTTAGCTGCTTGTGGTTAGCGGGGCCAGGGTGTTCGCGCACCTTGGTTCCGCGTTCTTTGGGTTACTTCAAATTTCTTTTTCTTCGTCGCTCGCTTTGGTCGCTGCCTGTGCGATTAGTGCGTCGAGCATCTGCGCAATGACCTTCTGTTGGACCTTCGAAAGTTCATTGATGGACTGCAGCCGTCGATACCACGCCGAGGTCAAGCTGCGTCTGGGCGTCTCCGTGTAAGAGGGAACCCCGAGCAGGTCTTCAACGGGCACGCGAAGCGCAAATGCCATCTTCACCAGTGTCGTGACCGGCATGCTGCGCGTGCCCTCCTCGTAGCCCTGAAAGGTTTGCCGGGAAAGACCTAAAGCCCGTGCAAACCGAGTCTGTGTGATCTCGTGCACTGTGCGTAAGTGAGCAATGCGACTGCCCATCGCCACCAGAAAATCGCGATCCTCATTGGAAATACTCATGACAATGGCCGACTGAAAATAGAGTTGAATGGCAACGGACTCATCCTTTTCATCTGAAATCCATCCTGGAAAAACAACAGAAAACATCCTCAGGTAAAGGCGCGTAAGTTGTCGACCTGAAAGATTTGTAGGAGAAATGCAGAACAACCGCTAGGTCGGGGGCGAGGTACTACAGGCGCGAAAATGCCTTTTCATTCGACTAAATCGGTACCGACAGATCAGGTTGAAAAACCGCTGTAGGAAACGTGTTCGATCCAGGTATGAATTAGATCGCGCAGCACGGATACAAAAAACGGCTTACCGCAAAGTGAGCCGTTTTTTGTGCCCGGAGGAAAGTGCCGGCAGCAAAGACACTGATGATTTACCGCGACCAGTTACCCAACGCCGACAACCCTTTCGCCCAGATCTGCCGAGTGCGCAAACTGACCATTGCGCGCCGGTCCGGATCGGTCGGATAGAACTGCTCGAGCAGATTCAGTTTGATCTCACGCCCTACCGCATCCAGCGGATCGCCATGCAAATGCAACCAATGGTCATCACGCAAATGCCGATGCACATCCGGCCCCGGATACGTCCCGCACTCGATCACGAACGGCATCAATTGCACGTCCGGCAATGCATTAAGCAACGCCTGTGAGGTGTACCCGGTAGCCGTCGCTGCCACTCCGGTTTCGCTCAGGGTGTCGGCGCCCGTGTGCAGGGTGTAAAGCCATGGACCATAAATCGCCTGGGCCTGCGCGAGTGCCGGGTACGGCGCCTGGGTGATGGTCAGCAACATCGGATGGCCGTATTCGCCAGCGCCGGTATGCAGATCGAAACACATCACGGTTTCAGCGCCAGCCAGATGCGCGTCGATGATTTGATGCAACGTGCGATTCGACCAGCTCGGCGCGAGGCCACCGTAAAACAGCCCGTCGGGATGGCTGTGCTGACCGCCCTCGACAATCGACATCACCGCTGGCCAGCCGTGTTCTTTTATCTGCGCATCGAGCAAGGCATCGGCGCTTTTGCGCTCGGGGCCGTTCAGATCAGTGCACGCGTAGATTTCATGCAGGGCGGCGTACGCGCGGTTATCCGGTAGCGGCCCGGTGAAATCGAGGTGATTACGGTTGAGGTCGATGTTGTCTTCGTTGACCCGGCGCAGCCATGCGGTGCCCCATGGGTTGATCAGGTGCACCATCACCACGGCGACATCCTTGGGCAGCGAACCGGGTACGAATGCCTTCAGCCAATCGATCTGACAGTCCGAGCCGTAATAACCCTCGACCCCGTGCGTGCCGCTGAGCGCTACCAGCCGACGTTTGGCTTGCGGATCGCCGAGCACAGCGACGTCGGTACTCAGCGGTTCGCCGAATGGCCCGCAGCGTGGATGTGCGTAGGAGGTGAGCGTGGCTCCGGCGGCGTTGGCGGCGGCGAGGAACTGTTCGCGTTGATCGCGGTAGCTGGATTCGGTGGGGAACTCGCTGTGCATTCTTGGCCTCTTGTGATTTTTATGTTTTGACCTCTGTAGGAGTGAGCCTGCTCGCGATAGCGTCATCACATCCAACATAATTGCTGACTGACCCACCGCTATCGCGAGCAGGCTCACTCCTACAGGGGGACGTGTGCGGTCAGTCAATTGAGGTTGACCCTAGCGAACATCCGCCCCGAAAAGAAAGACAAAAATGCCCATCGGTTTGCGTCGCGACCGAGCGGTCGATAAAGTCCCCGAGACTTTTATCCCACGGACGGAGAGCCCGCGTGTTTTCAGCCTTGCCCTTGAGCCGCTTTCGCCTGCCAGCCCTGACGCTGATCATCAGCGCCCTGACCCTCACCGCGTGCAACGCCCCGCCCTCCTCGACCTTGCCGCTGGCACCGGAAGCCGCGTCCGGTTTCCGCACCGATCTGCAAACCCGTCACGCCAGCAAACACATGGCCGCTGCTGCCAATCCACTGGCTGCTGAAGCCGGGCGCGAGATGCTGCGTCAGGGCGGTTCGGCGATTGATGCGGCGATTGCGATGCAAGCGGTGCTGACGCTGGTTGAGCCGCAGTCGTCCGGGATCGGCGGCGGCGCGATGATCGTGTTGTGGGACGGTAAACAGGTGCGCACCTACGACGGTCGCGAAACCGCACCGGCTGGCGCCACCGAGAAGCTGTTCCTGCGCGCCGATGGCCAACCGATGTCGTTCCCGCAAGCACAGATCGGCGGTCGCTCGGTCGGTACACCGGGGGTGTTGCGCGCACTGGAGATGGCCCATAAACAACACGGTCGCCTGCCATGGGCGAAGCTGTTTGAACCGGCGATCAAACTGTCCGAGCAAGGCTTTGCGATCTCTGCGCGTTTGCACTCGCTGCTGGAATCAGATCCAGTCATCCGCCAGTCGCCGGACATGGCCAAATATTTCCTCAACGCCGATGGCAGCGTCAAAGCCGCCGGCACGCGCCTGCAAAACCCGGCGCTGGCCGCAGTGCTCAAACGCATCGCCAACGAAGGCGCGGACGCGCTGTACAAAGGCCCGATCGCCGAAGAAATCGTCGCCAAGGTGCAGGGCCACGCCAACCCCGGCAGCCTGACGTTGAATGATTTGCAGCGCTATCAGGCCAAGGAACGCGCGCCGCTGTGCACCGATTACAAACGCTGGCAGGTCTGCGGCATGCCACCACCGTCATCGGGCGGCATCGCCGTGGCACAGATTCTCGGCACGTTGCAGGCGCTGGAAACCCGCGATCCACGTCTTTCCCTGACACCGCTCAAACCGCTGAAGACCGACAAGCCAGCCGGCATTGAACCGGATCCGCAAGCCGTGCATCTGATCGCCGAAGCCGAACGCCTGGCTTACGCCGACCGCGCGCAATACGTCGCGGATACCGACTTCGTGCCGGTGCCGGTCAAAGGCCTGGTCGATCCCGGTTATCTCGCCAGCCGCGCCAGCCTGATCGGCGAGCGCAGCATGGGCAGCGCCAAACCGGGCACCCCGCCGGGCGTACAAGTGGCCTACGCGCCGGACCGCTCGCCGCTGCGCATCTCCACCTCGCAAGTGGTCGCGGTGGATGACCTCGGTGGCGCGGTGTCGATGACCACCACCATCGAAGCCGCGTTCGGCTCGCACCTGATGGTTCAGGGCTTCTTGCTGAACAACCAGATGACCGACTTCTCGTTCATCCCCGAAGAGAACGGCCAGAAAGTCGCCAACCGCGTCGAGCCCGGCAAACGCCCACGCTCGTCGATGGCGCCAACGCTGATCTTCGATCGCCACAGCGGCGAATTCGTCGCCACAGTCGGCTCGCCGGGTGGTTCGCAAATCATCGAATACGTGGCGAAAACCACCGTCGGCCTGCTCGACTGGCACCTCGACCCGCAAAGCGCCATCAGCCTGCCCAACTTCGGCAGCCGCAACGGCCCCACCGAACTGGAACAAGGCCAGTTCAGCCCGGCGCTGATTCAGGCACTGAAAGACAAAGGGCACGCAGTGAATGAAATCGACATGACCAGCGGCACCCAGGCCATCGTGCGGGTCAAGGATGCGCAGGGGAAAGCGTCGTTGGAAGGTGGCGCGGATCCACGGCGTGAAGGCGAAGCGTTAGGGGATTGAGGCTAGGACGCAAAACAAAAAAGGCTTACCGCGAGGTAGGCCTTTTGTTTAGCACACTGCGTATTTCAAATCGGGATGTTTAAAAGCTGCGAGGTAAACAGAGAACCGTCCCACAAGGTTTTCAGGTTGTCCGTCGGACGTCAGCTCTCTAGCCTGTACTCGTCGCTGCCAATTCAGTGACCGGGATTGGAAACCCCGAGTAGAACCGAGCGCACAAGCGCCTTTCATAACGTATCCTTGCGCACCTTCATGGTGTGCACTCCGTTATGGCGGCTGTGCGCGGGAGACCTTCGGGTCAACCGGGTTCTCCGTTCCCCGGGTTTCCAACCTGCGTACAGCTGCCACCTATTCGTTCGGAAACCGAATCGGCCAGCTCCTATCCTGATCGGAGAACACCATGAAAAAACCAACACCCAATCCCCCCGAAACAGACACCGACCCAACATCCCCGTACGCAACCATCGACAGCAAAAAACTCAACGAAGCGGCCGACCGCGCCCTCGACCACTACCTCAAACCGACCATTCACATCATGGCGTCCACCCGCGTAGCTGAACCCATGTACCTCGCCAACCCGGTGTACGACACCGAATCCCTGCTGGCCAATGCCAGCGAAACCCTGGGCTCGGTCACGGAGATGCTCAACAATTTCGCCGCTGTGCTGGATACCGCGCACCGCAAGACCGCGCTGGGTATCGCGCAAATCGTCATGCTGAGTGAGTTGGCGGTGAATCAGGCGCTGGATAACGTTCAGCCGGTTACGTAGTTTTCGCAATGCATAAAAAATCCGATGCCGTGCAGGCATCGGATTCTTATTTCCTGGCACATACGAGGCAAAACAGCTTTCACATCCAAGATATATGGCTCAGCGATTCGCCAGCAGATGCGCCCCAAACAGCAAATAACAACCACCGGCCAAGCGATCCAACCATTGCCGCGAACGCTCATACACACCAGCGATTCGGCGACTGGCGAAGAACAGCGCCACGCAGCAATACCAGCTGAACGACAGCGTCGCCATGGTCATCACCGCCAGTGCCAGTAACAGTGGCGGGATGTGAGCCGGCATGGCCGTGGCGAAAATGGTGGCGACGAATAATGCTGACTTGGGATTGGTCATGTTGCCCAGAAAGCCGCGGCCATAAGCGCCGAGCAACGTTTGCTGCGAGTCATCCAGCGTACCCGCGACGATCGGCGCCTTGCGCTTGAACTGCTTGAGCCCGAGGTAGATCAGGTAGCAGCCACCGGCAATCTTGAAGCTCAGGTACAGCGTCGGCGCGGCACTGAACAGCGACTGAATGCCCAAGCCACCCGCCAGCCCCCACAACACGGTTCCGCTGGCCACGCCGAGCGCCGCGACGACACCGTGGCGGCGGGAACGGCTGACCGCCAGTTGCGCGATATTGAAGAAGTTCGGGCCGGGCGTGACCACGGCCACAGTCCACAACAGGGCCAACGACAGCAACGGCGCCAGATAACTCGAAAGGGAAAAATCCATGAGGGTATGCGCCTGATTGGGTTCGACGATGCCCTCTACCTTGCAACATCCCGCAATGTTTTGCCATCAGCCGTCATTCAGATCGCTAGCGTCTTGCCATCCACCGCATCACCAATCGTCAGAAAATGCCCGCCTGCCACGTGGTGCAAGGTGCGCAAACCGTCATGCCCTTCGAAATGCCAGCGCCCGTCGCTGAACACGCGTTCATCGGCGTGGGCGGCGATGACTTCGGCGAGGAACAGATCGTACTGCTCGTGATTGCGTGGCTCCGGCAGCAAACGGCATTCGAGCCAGGCCACACAGCCGTCGAGCAAAGGTGCTTCGACCTGTTCGCCGGCAAACGTCTGCAAGCCGTACGCCTGAAACTTGTCTTGCCCTTGGGTTTGGCTGATTTCCAAGCCCGAGGTATTGCCGACGGTTTGCACGATGTCGGCCTGATTGACGCACGGGACGTTGAGCACGAAGGTGCCGGACGCTTCGAGCAACTGGCGGGTCCAGGTGGATTTATCGAGGACGACGGCGACTTTCGGTGGCTCGAAATCCAGCGGCATGGCCCAAGCGGCGGCCATGATGTTGCGCTGGCCGTCGTGGGCGGCGCTGACCAGTACGGTCGGCCCGTGATTGAGCAAACGGTAGGCTTTGTTCAGGGGCACCGGGCGGCGGTGGGAATCGCTCATGGGATCTGCTCCGCGGGAAAAGGAGCCGATTGTAGCGCCAGACCACAGAAAGAAGGCGGGTGAAAAACCTGTGGGAGCGAGCTTGCTCGCGAAGGCGATAGGTCAGTCACATCAATGTTGAATGACACACCGCTTTCGCGAGCAGGCTCGCTCCCACATGGGATCAGTGCAGGTCAGTTGGAGAGTTGATTGGCGAACTGGCCCACTGCGTTGACGACTTTCTGCGCACCGTCCTGAATTTCGACAATCACCGTGCCCGCCTCGGCCGCCAACGCCAGTCCTTGTTCAGCCTGAAGCTTGCCGTCGGTCATCAGCGCCACGGCGTTGCGCGCCATTTCCTGGTTCTGCCGCACCACGGTGACGATCTCTTCAGTCGCCTGACTGGTGCGCGAGGCCAGTTGTCGCACCTCGTCGGCCACCACCGCAAAACCACGCCCCTGCTCACCGGCGCGCGCCGCCTCAATGGCAGCGTTGAGCGCCAGCAGGTTGGTCTGTTCGGCAATGCCGCTGATGGTTTTGACGATGGTGCCGATCACCTGCGACTGCTCGTTCAGTGCCTCGATGCCCTCACCGGCAGCCTGCATGTGCCGCGACAGATCACGCATCACATTCACCGCCTCGGTGACCACGGTGGTGCCACGTTGCGCGGTGCTGTCGGTTTGCTGCGAGGTGCTGTAGGCAATGCTCGCCGCGTCGGCGACGGCTTGTTCGCGGTTGACCTGATCAGTGATCACGGTGGCGAACTTCACCACTTTGTACAGTTTGTTGTTGGCATCGACCACCGGGTTGTAGGACGCCTCCAGCCACACCGTACGACCATGGCTGTCGACACGCTTGAAGCGATCAGCGACGAATTCGCCGTTGTTCAAACGGCGCCAGAAGTTCTGGTACTCGGCGCTGTTGTATTCCTCCGGGGTGCAGAACAGGCGGTGATGTTTGCCCTTGATCTGCGCCAGGCTGTAACCCATGCCGCTGAGGAAGCGATCGTTGGCATTCAGCACATTGCCGTTGAGGTCAAACTCGATTACCGCGGTCGAACGCACCAGCGCACCGATCAGGTTTTCGTGTTCACGAGAAGCTTCGATGGTGCGGGTCAGGTCGCTGGCGAACAGCGAAATATGCTTGATTCGCCCGTCCGAAGAACGCACCGGTTGCACGATCGAACGCAGCCACGCTTCTTCACCATTGCCACGCAACAGGCGTACGGCACCGGCGAAATGCTCGCCACGGGTCATGGCGTTTTTGAAGCGATGATGGAATTCGTCGGACTTCACGTGGGCCGGGACGATGTCTTCAATCGCCCGACCAATCAGGTCCTGGCTCTTGTAGAGCATCTCGGTGAGGAAGTTCTGGTTGACCGACTGAATGCGCCCGTCGGGCTCAAGGTTCAGCACCAGCATCTCGCTTTCCAGGCTTTCCTTTACCTGCACGAGGCTGGAGAGTTCTTCACGAAGAGCGGCCAGCTCTTGCTTCAAGCGTTTGTTGAACATGGGGAGTACCGATGGGCAGGTTGGAAAGCGGGATGCAGCCTAACCATCGGCCTTGAAAATCTTTTCTGAAGAGCGTTTGCGACCCGACGGTCAAAAATAGTTCCAAGCTACCGAGTCAGGCAGTTCCCGCCACCTGGCAGGGTCCCGTGCGCGGCATCCGCGAGCCGAAATACGCCGCTGTCAGGAGGCCCACCACACCCATCACCGCGCAGAACATCACGCAGATCCATGGGCTCCATGGCATCAGACCAATCAGCAGCAGCGGTGTGATACTGGCCCATGCGGCGTAGGCAATGTTGTAGGTGAAGGAAATGCCTGACACGCGAATACGCGCCGGGAACAACCCGACCATCACCGACGGCACTGCGCCGACAACACCGCACGCAAGACCGGCCAAGGCGTAGGCGGCGCCGACCCAATCACCACCGCTGATCAAACAACCGTAAAGCACGCCGACGCCCAATGGCAGCAACAGGCTGTAGAGCATGACCGTGCGCCACGCGCCAATGCGATCGACCAGCAACCCGGCGATCACGCAGCCGATGTTGAGGAAGACAATGCCCAGTGCACTGAGGGCGAAGGTGTGGCTGGCGGTCATGCCGAAGGTTTTCTGCATCATGGTCGGCGTAATGACGACGAACACCACCACCGCCGAGGTCAACACACAGGTCAGCAGCATCGCTGGCAGCATCGCCAGGCGGTGCTCGCGCAGCACTGTGCGCAGCGGCAGCTCTACCCGCGCTTCACGCTGCGCTTCCATGGCCATGAACACCGGGGTTTCGCTCAGCCAGCGGCGCAGATAAACGCCAATCACGCCGAACACGCCACCGAGCAGGAACGGGTAACGCCAGGCGTAATCGAGGATTTCCGCCGGGGTGAACACTTGTGCGAGGAACGTCGCGGTCAACGCGCCGATCAGGTAACCGAAGGTCAGCCCGGCCTGCAAAAAGCCCAAGGCATAACCGCGATGGCCGGTCGGCGCGTGCTCGGCGACGAACACCCAGGCGCTCGGCACTTCACCGCCTACCGCTGCACCTTGGAGGATGCGCAGCGCCAGCAACAGCAGCGGTGCGAAGTAACCGATCTGCGCGTAAGTCGGCATGATTCCGATCAGCAGGCACGGCAGCGCCATCATCAGGATGCTCAGGCTGAAGACTTTCTTGCGCCCGAGTTTGTCGGCGAAATGCGCCATCAGAATACCGCCCAAGGGCCGCGCCAGATAACCGGTGACGAAAATCCCGAAGCTTTGCAGCAAACGCAGCCACTCGGGCATTTCCGGCGGGAAAAACAACTGGCTGAGGGTCAGGGCGAAGAACACGAAGATGATGAAATCGTAGATTTCCAGCGCGCCGCCAAGGGCCGCAAGGCCGAGGGTCTTGTAGTCGGAACGGCTGAACGGCGCAGGTTTGGCCGGGGATTGGGCAGTCATGGCAAAGAACTCGGAAACAGGCAAAAAACCAAGGCGCCCATGGTCTACGCAAATGCGCGGATGGACAACCCGTTAGACCATAGTCCCGGTTTTGCAAAACCGGCTCACAAAGCACCGGCAGTTGAATTACTGTTAATGCCTGTCCAGCGGGACCACGCCAACCCCGGCCAACCGCAGTGAACCTCATGTGGAAGCGAGCCTGCTCGCGAAAGCGTCAGCCCAGCCAACTTCAATGTTGAATGTGCCGGCCTATTCGCGAGCAGGCTCGCTCCCACAGGGATCTCTGTGTTGTGGAGATCGGCGAGCGTTCCCGCGGACCACAATAACCATAAAAATCCGAGGTACTCCCTGTGGCCGTTGATATCGAAGATAGCCGCTCCGCACGCTTTGCCCTGCGCTGTTCAAGCTTCGCCGAACGCTGGTTTCCCGATTCCTGGGTATTCGCCGCACTGGCCGTGATCATCGTCGCCCTGGCCACACTGGCCATGGGCGCCAAACCCACCGATGCGGCGATGGCGTTCGGTGACGGTTTCTGGAGCCTGATTCCATTCACCATGCAGATGGCCTTCGTGGTGATCGGCGGTTACGTGGTCGCCAGCTCGCCGCCCGCCGTGAAACTGATCGATCGCCTGGCACGCATCCCGAAAAACGGCCGTTCCGCCGTGGCTTGGGTCGCGTTGATCTCAATGGTCGCCTCGTTGCTCAACTGGGGTCTGTCGCTGGTATTCGGCGGTTTGCTGGTCCGCGCCCTCGCCCGCCGCACCGATCTGAAAATGGATTACCGCGCCGCCGGTGCCGCTGCCTATCTGGGCCTTGGGGCGGTGTGGGCGCTGGGTCTGTCGTCGTCGGCCGCGCAGTTGCAAGCCAACCCGGCCAGTCTGCCGCCGTCGATCCTGTCGATCACCGGGGTGATTCCGTTCACCGAAACGATTTTCCTCTGGCAGTCGGGCGTGATGCTGCTGGCGCTGATCGTGATCTCGATCATCATCGCCTACGCCACCGCTCCCGGGCCGAACTCGGCGCGCGACGCCAAGGCCTGCGGCATCGACCCGGCCTTCAACCTGCCTCCGCTGCAACCGCGTACGCGTCCCGGTGAATGGCTGGAACACAGTCCGCTGCTGATCATCGTGCTGGTATTGCTGGCGGCGGGATGGCTGTTCCACGAATTTTCGACCAAACCGGCGATCACTGCGATTTCCGGGCTGAACACCTACAACTTCCTGTTCATCATGCTCGGCGCCTTGCTGCACTGGCGGCCGCGCAGTTTCCTCGATGCCGTCGCGCGTGCGGTGCCGACCACCACCGGCGTGTTGATCCAGTTCCCGCTGTACGGCTCGATTGCCGCACTGATGACCACGGTCAAAGGCACCGATGCGCAAACCCTGGCGCACCACATATCGACGTTTTTCGTCAGCATCGCCTCCCACGACACCTATGCGCTGCTGATGGGCGTGTACTCGGCGATACTGGGTTTCTTCATTCCGTCGGGCGGCGGCAAGTGGATTATCGAAGCGCCGTACGTGATGCAGGTCGCCAATGATCTGCAGTATCACCTCGGCTGGGCGGTGCAGATCTACAACGCGGCCGAAGCGCTGCCAAACCTGATCAACCCGTTCTACATGCTGCCACTGCTCGGCGTACTGGGACTGAAAGCGCGGGATCTGATCGGTTTCTCGTTCGTGCAGTTGCTGGTGCACACGCCACTGGTGCTGCTGTTGCTGTGGGCGCTGGGGACAACATTGGCGTATACGCCGCCAGTCATGCCGTAACCCAAAGCGGGGTGCAGTCATGCTGGCCGCGCCCCGCACTTTTCTCCTGAAACAGCCCTGTATCGGACTGCCTGTCGTAAATAATGGCTCAGAGCCATCATCCTGCTTTACCGCATCGTCCCCTCGGTAATATTCTGCGCGCCCATAAATGTTTCATTTTTTACCAAGCGCAAAGGGAGTTCGTTGCAATGATCGTAGGGATTGACCTGGGAACCACCAACAGCCTGGTCGCCGTCTGGCGTGGTGATGCCACCGAGTTGGTGCCCAATGCCCTGGGTCAGTTCCTGACACCGAGCGTTGTCGGGCTGGATGATCAGGGCCGGATTCTGGTCGGTCAGGCGGCGCGCGAGCGTCTGCACACGCATCCGCGTCTGACCGCATCGCTGTTCAAGCGCCACATGGGCAGCGCCACGGAAGTTTATCTGGCCGACAAGGCATTTCGCCCAGAAGAACTCTCCGCCTTGGTGCTCAAGAGCCTGAAAGAAGACGTCGAGCGCGCTTTTGGCGAAACCGTCACCGAAGCCGTGATCAGCGTCCCGGCCTACTTCAGTGATGCCCAGCGCAAGGCCACGCGGATCGCCGGCGAACTGGCCGGGCTGAAGGTCGAGAAGCTGATCAACGAGCCGACCGCTGCCGCCCTCGCCTATGGACTGCACCAACGGGACAAGGAAACTTCGTTCCTGGTTTTCGACCTCGGTGGCGGCACGTTCGACGTGTCGATTCTGGAGCTGTTCGAAGGGGTCATGGAGGTGCGCGCCAGCGCCGGTGACAACTTCCTCGGTGGCGAAGACTTCGACACCGTGCTGCTTGAGCACTTCATCAGCCAGCACCGCTCGGCCGCAGACTTCCCGGAGCGCAGCAGCGTCATCCAGCCCCTGCGTCGCGAGGCCGAGCGCGTGCGCAAGGCGCTGGGGCAGGACGACAGCGCCGAATTCCGCTTGCAGCTCGGTGAGCGGCAGTGGACGCAAATCATCACCCAACAACAGTTGGCAACGCTGTACATGCCGCTGCTCGAGCGCCTGCGCGCGCCGATTGAGCGGGCGCTGCGCGATGCGCGCATCCGTGTCAGCGACCTCGACGAGATTTTGCTGGTCGGCGGCACCACGCGCATGCCGCTGGTACGCAAACTCGCCGCCGGGCTGTTCGGCCGCTTCCCGTCGATCACCCTCGACCCTGATCAGGTCGTGGCACAAGGCGCGGCCATTCAAGCGGCACTCAAAGCCCGCGCCGCAGCGCTGGAAGAAGTGGTGCTGACCGATGTCTGCTCCTACACGCTGGGTATCGAGACCTCCACTCAGGTCGGCCGCACCTATGAGAGCGGCCACTACCTGCCGATCATCGAGCGCAACAGCATCGTGCCGGTGAGTCGGGTGAAAACCGTGTACACCCTGCACGACAATCAGGAACAGGTGGTCGTGCGCATCTTTCAGGGCGAAAGCCGCCTGGTCAAAGACAACGTCGCACTCGGCGAACTGGACATCAAGGTGCCGAAACGCAAGGCCGGCGAAGTTGCCCTCGACGTGCGTTTCACCTACGACAACAACGGCCTGCTCGAAGCCCAGGTGAAAATCCCCCTGACCGGGCAACAGCATTCGCTGGTCATCGAGAACAACCCAGGCGTGCTGTCACCCGAGGAGATCCAGCAACGCCTGGCGAACCTCGCACAACTGAAGATTCATCCGCGCGAGCAGCAGGTCAACACGCTGCTCAGTGCACGTCTGGAGCGCCTCTATCAGGAAAGCCTGGGCGATCTGCGTGATCTGATGGGCGATTGGGCCAAGCAATTCCAGATCGCGCTCGACTCTCAGGATGAGCGCCAGATCCGCGAAGTGCGCACCGATTTGAGCCGACGCCTGAGCGAACTCGACCGCACCCCGTGGCAATAAGGAGTCTGGCCATGGATTGCTGGTCGGTGCTGCACCTGCACGATGACGCTGAAGCGCGCGACATCAAACGCGCCTATGCGCGCCTGCTGAAAACCTTCCGCCCCGATGAGGATGCCGAAGGTTTCCAGCGCTTGCGCGAAGCCTATGAACAGGCGCTGGCGATTGCCCGGTGGCGCCTTGAAAACGCTGAGCCTGCCGACGATGAAGACGTCGCCGTGGCCACGACCTCCAGCGCCTTTGCCGCGCTGGCATTGGATGCCACACTGGCAAAAACCCCGGCGCAGGATGTTGCAGCGTTTGAGTTCGCGCCCGTCAGTCCGGCCGCCCCGCAAGCGTTTACGCCGCCCGAGAAGGACGATGTTCGACGTGTCGAGCCACTGGCGGCGGACGCTTTTGTGGACGCCCAAGCCATTGAAACGCAGGCCGCCCTGCAACTGCTCGAAGATCTAACGCCCGACAACCTCGACGAGCGCTGGAATCAGGCGCAACAGCAAAGCTGCGCCAAGGCCTTCGAAAGGCTGTTGCTGCAGCTGTGCTTTGAACATCCCCACCTGCGCAGCCCGGTGCTGAATTGGGCCGTCGAGCAACTCGGATGGTTGGGGCCGTGGCAAGAAGTCCTGATGAATGATCATCAGCGCGACCGGCTCGCTGAAAGCCTGATGGCCGATTACCGAAACGCCTTGCAGACGCTGCTCGAAAGCCAGAGCGAACGCGAATTTCTCAACGTGCTCAAACGCTACAGCGCTCAACCGTGGCTGCAGGTATTCGATCGCCGTGAACAATGGCAGCAAACCCTGCTGCACTTGCTCAATGACACTGAGTGGAGCGTGCCGCTGTTCGACCGCATCGGCCAACTGTTCGGCTGGGATCACAACAAAGGCCTGCACCCGCAACCGGACTGGCTCTGGGACACCTTGATCGAACGCTGCGATCAGGAAAGCTTCTATGACAATCTGCGCGCCAAGGCTGAAAGCGACCGGACGTGGGCGGCCGACGTGCAAGCGGCGCATCTGTTGATCAATCCGCTCAAGCCCCTGCAGCAGAAGAAGATCATCGACGGCTTTGGTCAGAATGAATGGCAGGCCTGCCATGACTTGTCGGAAAAACTCACGTGGCGTTTCCCCGAACTGCTCGCTCGCTTGCCCTACGCCGATGTTTTTTACTGGCGGCGGTTCCTTCCGCGACCGATTGCCGCCGAAACCTGGGTGTGGGTCTGGACGGCGATTGCCTTGGCGCTGTTCCTGCAAACTCTGCCCTCCCAACAAAAAACCGCCATGAACCTCGTCTTCATGCCGATGTTATTTGCCTGCGTGCCGGTCTGGTTTTTCCGCTTCGCCCTGAGTTGGTGGGTGGTGCTCACGTCCTATGTCATCGTGCCGGACCTGTGGCTCACCGAATGGCTGATTCCGCGCAAATGGAACCCTGACACGCGCTGGCTGGTGATACGCCATGGAGTACCGCAAGGGGTGATGGTGCTGCTGTTTTCGCTGTTGCTTGGCCCGCTGGGGGCGCTCACTTATGTCGGCACGCTCTTGATCGGGCTGGTGCACAAACGCCGTATCGGCTCGCTCGATACGGAGCTGAGCCAACGTCGTCCTTGGCTGACAGCGCTGCACTGGGCGCGCTTCAGTCCGTTGCAATTGCTGTTTCTGGTGGTCATGACCGCAATCACGGCAGCCAGCAGACTCGGTTTTTCGCTCAGCCAACTCATGCCCGGCTAGGCAAGCAGCGCCGGTGCCGCTTGTCATCCCTCCGTCACATTCACTTGCTAGCGTCCGCCCGAAACATACTGAAACAATTAAGCAAGAACGGGCTGACAGATGAAAGACGACACAGACGGCACTGACGCACCTGAATCCAATCACCCCACCGACACCAGTCGCCGCCGCTTCCTTGGCGGCGTCGCGGTGCTGGGTGTCGGTGCCACGCTGACCGGGTGTGGCAGCACCAGCGATCAACCGGGTAAACCGGCCGAGCGCCCGCTGACGCCCGCCGAGCTGGACAAGGCCCTGCGCGACCAAGTGAAAACCGTGGTGGTGATCTACGCCGAAAACCGCAGCTTCAACAACCTGTTCGGTGATTTCCCCGGTGTCGAAAAACCGCTGGCAGCGCTCAAGCCCGGCGACTATCAACAACGTGACCGCGACGGCTCGCTGCTGCAAACCTTGCCGCCCGTCTGGGGTGGCGTGCTGCAGATCGGCCCGCAAACTCTCGATGGCGTGACCTACCCCAGCGCCACGCAGTTTCAGCAAAACCTGGCCAACGCCCCCTTCGCTCTCAAAGGCCCTAACGCTGAAGATTTGCCGTTCGGTCTGGTGACCCGCGATTTGTGGCATGTGTTCTATCAGAACCAGATGCAGATCAACGGCGGCAAAAACGATGGCTTCGTTGCCTGGGCCGATTCCGGTGGCTTGACCATGGGCCACTACGCGCAGAGCCGTTATTCCCTGCGTCTGTGGGACGTCGCTCAGGAATTCGTGCTGTGTGACAACTTCTTTCAGGGCGCCTTCGGTGGCTCGTTCCTCAACCATCAGTACCTGATCAGCGCCACCGCGCCGTTCTATCCAGACGCGGCCAATTCGGTGGCCAAGTCACAGATCGCCGCGCTGCAAAGCGACGATCCGGCCGATTCGCGCCTTAAACCGCTGGAGCAATCCCCCGCCAGCGCCATGAGCGGCCCACCGCAGTTCGGCCCGAGTGCGCTGACCCCGGATGGCTTCGGCGTCAATACTCTTGCCCCGCCCTACTGGCCCACATGGATTCGCGACCCCGAGCGCCCGGCGTACTCCAAAGCGGATTTGCCCAACGTCATGGTGCCGCAGACCCACGAACACATCGGCGACAAGCTGTCGAAAAAGAACGTCGATTGGGCCTGGTACGCCGGCGCATGGCAGGCGACGCTGGATCAGTACAAGGATTCCGGCGGCATTCCGAAGATTCCGAATTTTCAGTATCACCACCAGCCGTTCAACTACTTCAAGCAGCAAGGGCCGGAAAACCCTGACGAGCGCAACAAGCGTCTGCGTGATGCTGGCTTGGGTGACGAATCGAGCAGCAACAAGTTCTTCGCCGATGCCGAAGCGGGCAAGTTGCCGGCGGTGAGTTTCTACAAACCCCAGGGCAACCTGAACATGCACGCCGGTTATGCCGACGTGGCCTCCGGGGACCGGCACATCGTCCGCGCGTTGAAAGTGCTGCGCGAAAGTCCGCAGTGGCAAAACATGGTGGTAATCGTCACGGTCGACGAGAACGGCGGCTGGTGGGATCACGTCGCACCGCCCAAGGGTGACCGCTGGGGCCCGGGGTCACGCGTGCCGGCGCTGGTGGTGTCGCCGTTCGCGCGCAAAGGCACGGTGGATCACACGGTCTACGACACCGCGTCGATCCTGCGGCTGATCACCCGTGTCTTCCAGCTGGAGACCCTCGACGGCCTCAAACAACGGGATGAGGCGATGATTGCCCGGGGTCAGAAACCCATGGGCGATTTGACCAACGCCCTGCATTTTCAAGCTTGAAAACCAGCCCTGCGAGTTTGCGCAAAATTCTGCCGATGACGGCTTCTCTGTCAAACGCGGCTGATCCACTATGAGCCGCCCCCGAAACGCGGGGAACCGACGCTGAAAAGGATCTGAGCATGTTCAAATTCGCAGGACTTAACCCGATAGCATTGGCTCTTGCCGCGCTCACGCTGAGCGCGGCCGCCCACGCCGATGTCGACTTGAAACTGGGCAGCACTGAGCGCGTCACCCGCCTCTTCGCTTACCCCAACAACTGCAACGTCATCTGTTTCCGCAACTGGACGCTGGAACAGACCGTCGCCCATTACCTGAACCAGAGCGTGCAACGCGATGGGTATGCCGATGCCAAGGTGTTGGTAAAAACCGACAACGGCCAGCTCTACGCCGAAATCACCGGCGTGCCGAAGGATTACGACAAACCGCTGTCGGCGCTGCTGGATGCGGGGGATCTGGCCTACACCGGCGCGAGCAAGCTCAACGCCGACGGCAAGTGGGCCTACAGCTGGTATCTGTTCCTGCCACTGGGCATGGCCCTGGAAAACCGCAAAAGCGTCGAGTTGCTGCACTTCCCGCCGGATTACTCGCTGACCCAAGCGCAGGATTATCTGCGTTCGAACACCACCGATCGCTGGGCCACGCTGCTGACCGACAATGGTATTCCTGCCGAGCAGACGCCGGCCTATCAAACCATCATCGACATTGCCCCGATCGCTGCGCCGTCCAATGCCGGCAGCGACCTGGAAGGCGTGTATGACTACTTCAAGGACTACCAGACCACGCTGGTCAAACAATTCAGCCAGACCGCTAGCGGCACGACGCTGCCGATGGTCGCGTTCGGCGCGCCGGTACGTAACTGGATCAAGCGGCAATACGGGCCAACCGTGAATGTATTGGGGCTGGCGACCATCAGCCCGAGCGAAGGTGTGAAAGTGCCCGTGCTGGGTTCGAACCACCCGAGTTACATCTGGTACGCCGCCGACCCGAAGAGCTACACCGGCGACGATGCGCAAGCCAAGGCCGATGCGGCGGGCCTGAAAGTCATGGGTCAGGATTTGAGCGCCGCCTGCTGGCAAGCCGGCATGGGCAGCAAACCGGGCAGCGATGCGCAAACAACGCTCAACAGTTGCACGCAGACGTGGCAAGTCACGCAGAAAGTCAAAACCTGCGAGCTGTTCTACACCTCGATCCGCAATCTGACCCCGGAACAGGCCACCGCCAAGTGCGCGACCACCCCGATCAAGACTCAACTGAAGCAATTGCAGGCACCGCTGCCAGCCACCGCAATCCCCGCCCCGCACCTGTAATCGCTTGAGGCATTCCCGTGTCAGCCAAGGCTGACGCGGGAATACGTCTAAATCGCCTGTCAGATCTGACAGTAGACCAGCTATACCTAATAAGACACGATTGGATCCAACCAGCAGTATTGCAGCGCTGACAGGACGTCAACCCAAGGAAGTCGCAAAAGCCTTGCGACAAGGACTGATATGAACATCCACGCTATGGCGCACTCGCCGCCACGCGATACTGAAGGCATCTATCCCTTCGCCGGCCTGCCCGTGCGCCTGGGGTTTCCGGCCAGCGCCGATTTCGAAATCCTTCAGGATGGATACGGCGCCCCTACGGCGGTCGCCGCGCGGCGCGAGTTCCTGCACACCCACCGGATGTGCCGGGTGTCCGGGCAATTACTGCCGTATCGCTGCCGCCAGACCCGACAATTGCTGACGGGGATCCACATTTACGACCCGCGCTTCTGCGGATTGATCGAACACGCCTGCGACCCCAACGTGTTTCTCGACATGAGCGAGTTATGGTTGTGGGCGTTGAAAGATATCCACAGCGGCGAACGGCTGACCATGGACTACACCGCCACTGAAGACAAACTGCTGCACCAGTTTGCCTGCGGTTGCGGTTCGCCACGCTGCCGTGGGTGGATCACCGGCTACGACGAACCACCCACCCTCGAAGGTCAGCACTTTCTACAGCGCTGGCGGCATTCAGGTCGCTGAAAGGTGCGCTGGAAGCAGAGTTATACCGCGCCAACCGGACGCAAACGATACTGCGGCGGCAATTGCTCGAAACCACTGATGGTCGTGTTCAGACTTTTCCAGCGGCCATCCTTGATGCCGTAGATGCACCCGTGGATAGACAGGCTCTGCCCGCGATGCCAGGCGTTCTGGATGATGCTGGTGTGGGCGACATTGGCCACTTGCTGGATCACGTTGAGTTCGCACATGCGATCAACCTGCTCTTCTTCGGTCGGCAGCTTGGCCAGTTCTTCGCGTTTTTCGTAGTACAGATCGCGGATCGATCGCAGCCAGCCGTCGATCAGACCGAACTGACGGTCCTGCATCGACGCGCGCACACCGCCGCAGCCGTAGTGGCCGGTGACGAGGATATGTTTGACCTTGAGCACGTCGACCGCGTACTGGATCACCGACAGGCAGTTGAGGTCGGTGTGCAGCACTACGTTGGCGACGTTGCGGTGCACGAACAGATCGCCCGGCAGCATGCCGACGATCTCGTTGGCCGGCACGCGCGCATCGGAACAGCCGATCCACAGGTATTCAGGGGTTTGCTGGCGCGCCAGTTTGGCGAAGAAATCCGGGTCTTCCTTGGTGATCGCGTCAGCCCAACGCTCGTTGTTATCAATCAGGTCTTGTAAGTCGTGCATGCTGTAAGGCCTCAAGAAAGATGCGCTGGTATGACAGACGACCGCCCGTCGGGGTCACGCCACCAGCGCAAGTGATTTCATTGGAATTCTCGTGTGCCCGGTGAGTCCACCTTAGTAAGGCCCACAGTATGAGGAATTGCCATGACTGATTCACGACGCCCTTACGATGCCGTGCAACCGGAGCCCATCGATGATAACGAAGACCGCATGGGTTCGGTGCATGAGCTGGATTTCGATGAAGACGAACCGAGCGCGAAAATCGGTGATGAGATTCCCGAACGTGAACGCGAGCAGTTGATGCCGCGTGAGCGGGTGCGCGAGGCCGGGATGACCGGGGCTTCAGTCAGTGATCATGAGCCGACTGACGACGACATGAGCCCGGAAACGCTGATTCATGAAGACGGTGCGCGGGATGCCGCAGAAGCGGGTGAAGGCAATCAGGCGGATTGGGATTTGAGCATTGTCGATGAAGATGACATTGGCGGTGGCAATGGGCTGGATGAGGCGGAGCTGGCGCGGCGCGATCCGCTGGATGGTAACCGCTGATCTTCGTTGCCTGACAGGACGCTTTCGCGAGCAGGCTCGCTCCCACAGGGGTTTCGGGTTGCGCACAAATTGGTGAACGCCCTGAGTCCAATGTGGGAGCGAGCCTGCTCGCGAAGCTTTTAAAGGCGATCAGTCAACCAGAGTGCAGGCCATGACCACCGCGTCTTCACGCCCACCCACCGCCGGATAATAATCCCGGCGCCGGCCAATCTCGTTGAAGCCATAACGTTCATACAACTTGAACGCGCCCGTGTTGCTGTCACGCACTTCCAGAAAACATTCCCGCGCCGAAGCCGCATACGCCCGCGACATCAGGTGCTCAAGCAACGTCAGGCCCAGCCCACGCCCCTGATTCTCCGGTTTGACGGTGATATTGAGGAGATGCGCCTCATCCAGAATGATCTGCACCACGCCGTGGCCAACCTGCTGCTCACCTTCGAACATCAGCCAGATCTGATACTTGCCCAGTCCATCAAGAAAAATCCCCCGAGTCCACGGATGGCTGTAAGCGGCGTACTCGATTTTCAGCACGGTTTCCAGATCCGCCTCGGTCATCGGGCGGAACGATACAGCGTCACTCATTCGATTCTTTCCAGCGCGCCATCAGCCGACGCATGGCTTGCCACACAGCGGCCTTGCGCTGTGGCTCTTCCATTAACAATTCCAGACCGGGAATGGCCCAGGCCGAACCCAGACCTTCGATCTGCAATTCACGATTGAACGCTTCGGCATCCGCTTCACCGGCGAAACGCACCGCCGGCAGGCCGATCAGCCACAGGCAGGCGCACGGAGCGGCTTCCATTTGCACGGAAAGGAAACCCTGCACAAAGTCACGCGCCGCTTCCGGGCCCTGATCCATGGTGCCGCGATTGAGCCACGGCCAGCGCACCGGCTCGCCGACGATTTGCGGCGCATCCGGCAGACCGGCGGCGCGCAACATGTCCTTGAGCAACAGATAAGCCGGATCGCGGCTCTGGAACGGTTCGCCTGTGGGTAACTCGACCAGCAGCAGGCAACGTCCGGCGCGCAGCAATTGCAGGGCGAAACGCGGTGGCGGCACCGGGGCCGGTTTGACGACGACTGGTGTGTCGTCGACCTCTTCTACCGGTTTGGCACCGGTGCGGGTACTCGCCAACGACGGCCGCGGCACTTCGATTTTCGGCCGTTCGACCGGACGAGCGGCAGCCGTTTGCACCGGGGCTTCGGCCTGCGGAGCAAGCACGACCGGCGCCTCTACCTCGGGCTCGGGCATGTCCAGCAGCTCGGGCCGCGACGGTGCGGCGAAGGGCAATTCGGTGCGCGGCAGCCAGTTGACCACCTGCATGGCGTTCAAATAGGCGCGGCGGCGGGACTCGATTAGCAAGGGTCGGCCACTTGTGGATAACTGAAGTGCGCTGATTCTACCGCCCTTCGCTCAAGATCGCCCGTTGTTGATCGACACACTTAAGCGAAAGAAAAACGACAGCCCGTCCCGAGAGTGAATCGCATCGGCCTTGATGCAGTACAATCGCGGCTTTTAATCGTCAACCAGCCGGCCATTCCGATGATCGAACCCAAGCGCGTCTTGCGCGCCCTCGCTGAACACTGGGCACTTCTGGAGCCACTGTGCGAGCACTTCGACCAAGGCACACTGAGCCTCAACGAACTGCGCACGCAACTGGCCGCCCAACAACTGGACAGCACGCCGCAGGACATCACCAGCCTGCTCGACGTGTGGATTCGTCTCGATATTCTGATTCCGGTGGCGAAAAGCCCGAACCGTTTCGAGCTGAACGCACAGATTCACGACTTCCTCGCTTACTTGCGTCGTGAACACCGCTTGGGCCTGTGCCTGGAAATCGAAGCCTATCTGCGTCACCTCGAGCGTCTGGCCGGTTACATCCAGGACGCGTTCGAAGTCCGTGATGGCCACGACCTCGCCCGCCAGTTGCGCCTGCTCGACATGCGTGTGCGCGACGTGCTGAAGAAACTCGACAACGACGAACAGGCGCTGGTGGCCGTCGCTGAACGGGCGAAAACCAGCGACCGGCAGATCCCGCTGCGTCAGCGTTACGCCGAAGTGCTGGCGACGTGGGACGAATACGTCGAGCCGATGATCGATCTGGTGAACGCCGACGGCGCCTTCGAACAAGGCGTGCGCAAGGTCGAAACCGTGCTGCTGAAAATGCTCAGCGAACAGCAACGCCTTGGCCATCTGGTTGACGACGACATGCTCCTGCGCACCCACGCGCGCATCCTCGAAATGCAGACCAGCGCCCAACTGACTTTGCGTCATGCCCGCGAACTGCTGCTGCCGCTGCGTGAAGAAGCGCGCCGGCACAACGCCGTGACCCGTGGCGCCGCGTTGGCTTTGGCAGCGATTCGCCGCAAAGGCATCGACGCCGTGCCGCAAGCCGCAATGCCGCTGTTCACCCGTCCGCAAAGCACCTTCCTCGGCAGCGCCAGTCAGGTCGAAGCCTACGTCTATGCCTTGGCGCGTTTCGAGCCGAAACCGGCGCGCTTCCCCAAGGCGCACAAGACCCAGAAAGGCGAAGCCCCGCGTGCTCCGCGCACCGTGCGCGAGATGGTCGACCGTTGCGAAGAAGCCCTGCCGATGCCGGATCTGATGACCTGGCTGCTGGAGCAGGAACCGGACGGCGCCACCGACGAATTGCTTTATTGGTTCTCGCGCCTGTCGCGGGAAAAACGCTTCAAGCGCGAGCGTCTGGAACGCCGCGAATACCACACTCACGAGCATCAGGTCAGCCTGCGCTCCTTCGCCCTGCTCTCGGCCAGCGATAACGCCGCCGAGAATTCTGCGAGCATCCCCAATGCATCTTGATCTTTCCGAACTGTCGCAACTCGCGCCGATCTTCCGCGAGCTGTTCAAGGGTTACCACGTCAGCCGCCGCGACCCGGAGCTGTACGCGCAACTGTCGAACTTCCAGGATCAATACCGCACGCTGTTCAAGGCCCTGGGCTTTGAACTGGTCTGCGATACCCGTGGTTTCTACTACTTTGTGCCGGACATGGCCGCCGCGGCGGTGAACAAGACTGCCCAGCGTCTGGCGCTGTTCACCTTCATCCTCGTCGAGCATCTGGCCGATCAGGGCCGCGACCCGATCGCCGTGCTCGATGGCGGCAGCCTCGGCCGCGAAGAGCTGCCATCGCTGCTGGAGAAATACCGCGACCTGTTCATTCAGGCCGAAGTGCAGACCGTTGAAGAGCTCGAAGAAAAGATCATGCGCCGCATGACTCAGCTCGGCTTTGCCAGCGAAGAAAACGGCGTGTACCGCTTCCTGCCGCCGATGCACCGTTTCCTCGACGTGTGCCTGTCAGTGCAGCAAGACCGCGATCTGGCGGCCAGCGTACACAGCGTTCTGCCGCTGCCGGCACCGGTGCTGATCGACGAAGCCGCCGAAGCCAAATTCCTCGAAACCGACGACCCGCTCGATCTTTCAGAGTTTGAAGAAGAGAGCGAAGAAGACGCACTGGCCCGCGCCATTGCCGAAGAACAGGAGTCCGACGCATGAGCCAGGAACGCTACGGCATCCGCCGCTTTGCCCTTTTGAACACCGCCGGTTACAGCCTCGGCCTGTTCCCGCTGGAAGAACCGTTGTCGGTTTACGGCGCGAACAACCTCGGTAAATCGGCGTCGATCAACGCCTTGCAGTTCCCGATTCTGGCGCGCATGTCGGACATGAGTTTCGGCAAGTACAGCCTCGAACAGTCGCGGCGTTTCTACTTCGCTTCCGACACCAGCTACATCCTCGTCGAAGTGAACCTGCCCCATGGCCCGCACGTGATCGGCGTGGTCGGTCGCGGCCCGGGCGGTGGTTTCGGTCACCAGTTCTTTGCCTACGCCGGCAAGCTTGATCTGGCGCATTACCAGAAGAACGACACCTGCCTGCGCCAGAAAGAGCTGTTCAGCAACCTTGAGAAAGAAGGCCTGAAAGCTTACGAACTCAAGCCGGATGAATTGCGTCGCTTGCTGGTGGGCGGTCATACGTCGATTCCGCTCGACCTGACGCTGATCCCGCTGCGCTCCACCAGCGAACAGAGCCTGAAGACCTTCCGCGCGTTGTTCATCAACCTGCTGCACATGCGCGAAATCACCGCGGCCAAACTCAAGCAGTTGTTCCTCGATGCCTTCGAGCACAGCCTGCGTTCCGGTAGCGTCGATTACATCGCCGCGTGTGAAGAAGCCTTCCGCGATGTGCGGCGCATGGAACAGGACTACAACTCGCTGGTCGCGGCCGGCCCGCTGGTTGAGGCCTTGGCCAATGGCGTGAAACAGCGCGACGTGCTGCGCGGCAAACTGCATCGCCTGTCGCCGCTGCTCGACTCGTTGCTCGGCACCTGGTCGGACTACGCCAGTGCGCGCAAGGAAGAGCTGACTATTCAGGCCGACCACTACCGTGGCGAGCAGGACAGTCTGCAAAACGATCAACGCGGTGGCACCCAGGAACTGATGCGTCTGGAGCGGGAAATTTCCGGCATCCAGCGCTGGCTCGGTGAGCTGTCGGTGTTGAAGAATCGCTTCGCGCTGGTCGATGACGTCAAAGTGCTCGAGCAACAATTGCTCGCGGCCAAGGACGCTCACGACGAACTGGCCGGTGCCCTGGCGCAATCCCGCCAGTTCAGTGCGGAAGATCTGGAAGAGCGCGTGCGCGATCTGGAAAAACGCCTGAAGTCGGTGAAGCAGCAACTCGATCACGCCGACAACAACAGCTACGCCCGCCTGCGCGAAGAGTTCTCGCAGCAGGATGTCGAGCGTCTGATGCGTCTGTTCAACAGCGCCCTGTTCAGCCTGCCGCTGGGTGAACACGGCATCACCCTCGACGACGATGGCGAGTGGGTCAAATCGGTCGAGCTGATCCTTGATGGTTTCAAAGGCGAGCGCTTCGAAGTGCCGGGCCTGTCCATCGACATCTCGCACATCGAGCCACCGGCGCTGCAAGCCTTGGCTGACCGCGCGGCATTGCGCGATCAGAAAGAGCGTCTGGAAAAAGAACTCAAGCAACTGAAAACCCAGCAGGCCGTGGCCGCCGACCGCGCCGCGAGCAAGACCCAGACCGAAGCGCTGTACCAGCAAGTGCTGGACGCGCAGAAAGCCCTGGAAGATTTCCGCCGCACGCAGACTTTGAGCGCTGAAGAAAGCGACAAACTCGAACAACTGGCGCAGATGGAAGGCGCGCAGGACGAACTCAAGCGCTCCAGCGATGCCTTCACCGAGCGCGTCCAGCAACTGTCGGCCAAGCTGCAACTGGTCGGCCGGCAGATCGCCGATATGGAAGCCAAGCAACGCACCCTCGACGATGCGCTGCGCCGTCGTCAGCTGTTGCCGGCGGATCTGCCATTCGGTACGCCGTTCATGGATCCGGTCGACGACTCGATGGACAACCTGCTACCGCTGCTCAACGACTACCAGGACAGCTGGCAAGGTCTGCTGCGCGCCGATGGCCAGATCGAAGCGCTGTACGCGCAGGTGCGCCTCAAAGGCGTGGCCAAGTTCGACAGCGAAGACGACATGGAGCGCCGCCTGTCGTTGCTGATCAACGCTTATGCGCACCGCACCGATGAAGCGCTGACGCTGGGCAAGGCCCGTCGTGCGGCGGTCACCGACATCGCCCGGACCCTGCGCAACATTCGCAGCGACTACGACAGCCTCGAGCATCAACTGGCGCTGTTCAACCGCGAGATCAACAAGCGTCAGGTGTCCAACCTGCAGAGCTTCCGCATCGTCCTCGCGCCGAACAAAGAAGCCCTCAAGCACATCGACCAGATCATCCACAGCGCCGGTCAGTACGAAGAAGGCGAAACCCTGTCGGTGTTCGACCTCAGCCAAAGTGCCGAACAGGACAACAAGAACGAAGAGGCCAAGGAATACCTGGCGCGGCTGGTGGCGGCAAACCACAACCAGCTCGGTCTCAAGGACTTGTTCGAACTGGCGTTCGAGATCACCAAGGTCAACGGTCAGCCGGTGATCCACACCGACATCGATGGCGCGGCGTCCAACGGTACGACGATGACCATCAAGGCGCTGACCAACATGTATTTGTTGCTGCACTTGATGGATCGCGATCAGGCCGGCCGCGTGCGTCTGCCGTACTACCTCGATGAGGCGGCGGACATCGACGAGAAGAACCAGGCCGCGCTGCTGGAAACCAGTCTGCAACTGGGCTTCGTGCCGATTCTGGCGAGTGTGAAGCCGCAGGTCTGCGCCAGTGTCGCGATCGACCTGGAAGGCGGCAGTGGCCCGGCGGGGATCTACATTGATGAGGCGGACTGGAAGTACATCCGTCGCCATGATGTGGTGAAGGCAACGCTGAATGTCGAGGCGGATGAACCGGAGCTGGATGCGGTTTGATCGGCTTTAGCTGAAGGCAATAAAAAGGGCCGCGATCTGTTTGGATCGCGGCCCTTTTTTATGGCTTGGGGTTTGTGCTGATTTTGCGGGCCCTATCGCGAGCAGGCTCACTCCCACAGGGATTAGCGTCGAACACAATTTTTGTGTACACCGCTCATCCACTGTGGGAGCGAGCCTGCTCGCGAAGGCGTCCTTTCAGACGCCGAATAATCTGGAGTTTATTTACCGAGGGAAATCTTCGGCGCCCACGTCAGCCACTCATCCTCAAACTTGTCGAACAACGGAAACGTCTGCTCAGCCCGCGCCGGGTTACCCATGCGCTCGCCATCCGGCGTAGCAAAAGCAATCCCGCCCTGAATCGCCGTCTCCAGCGACTCGGTGCGCACCGTCAGCCCGTTGAACAAACCGATATCGAAACCGACACCGCTGGTGTTCCAGAAGCGGCTGCCGCTACGTACCAGTGGCGCGTATTTCGGCTCGATCAAAATGTGCACCAACACGCGATCAGCGGTCTGGCCCAGTTCATAACCGGTGACCTTACCCACAGTAATTTCGCGGTAGGTGACTGGCACACCCGGCTTCAGCGAACCACGACGGGCAGCGCTCAGTACCAGACTCAGACCCGCCTCTTGCTTGGTGACTTCCGGCGCACTGGCCAGGGCAACGAAGTTTTTCTGCGGGCCGAGGTTCTTCGCCGCCGGCTGCACTTCGATGTACTGCCCGGTCACGAGGGTTTCCAGATTGGCAGTCTTGATCAGGCCGAGCTCCGGTTTGACCACCCAGAATTGACTGCCGACTCGGGCGATCTTCTCCGGCACTTCAGTGATGCGCGCCGTGAGGATCACCGATTGCAGATCGTCAGTCAGATCAACACTTTCAATCTTGCCGACATCCAGGCCCTTGAAGCGCACTGGGGTGCCACTACGCAGACCATCAGCGCGATCGACTTTGATCGTCACCACCGCGCCTTTCTGATTCGCCTCATCATGGTTGGCGAACAGGCGGAAACGCGGAATACGTTTCTGCAGCGGCGCCTTCGCTTGCGGTGTCTCGAAGGCGATACCACCGGCCATCAGGGTCTGCAGCGACTCACTCTTGACCTGAATGCCACCGGTCAGTCCGCCGGTCAACGTGATGCCACTGACATTCCAAAAGCGCGTCGAGGCGTTGACCAGGTTTTCGTATTCCTTATCGATGTGCACGCCAATGACCAATTGCTTCTTGGTCTTGGAGAACTGATAGCTCTGCACCGAACCGACCTTGACCTGTTTGTACAGAATTGGACTGCCGACATCGATCGAGCCGAGGACATCGGTGAACAGCACCAGGTGCAAGCCCGGTGAGCGCAGATCCAGCGGCGGCGCCTTTGGCCGGGCCTCGAATTCGCGTTTCGGTGCCGCACCTTTGTCGCCCGGGCGTACGGCGATGTAGTTACCTTTCACCAAGGCTTCCAGACCGGTGATCCCAGCCAGAGAAATCGACGGTTTAACTACCCAGAACTGCGTGCCATCGACCAGATAGTCCTCAGCCAATGGATCGAGAGTGAGCTCGGCTGTAGCACTGTTCAGGTCAGGATCAACCTTCAGCGCCTTCATGTTGCCGACCTGAATGCCTTTGTACATCACCGGTGTGCGGCCGGCCTGCAGTCCTTCGAAGTCGCTGAGTTTGACCTTTACGCGGATCCCGGCAGCGGCAGCGTCGAAGTCCTCATAGAGACGGAACGGCAGGCTAGGATCGGTCGGCGGGCTGTCTTTGCGGTTTTCCGGTGTGGCGAAGGCGATACCACCCGCGACGATGCTGGCCAGCGATTCGCTGCGTACTTTCACGCCGGACAGGTTGGCGTCGATGCTGATGCCGCTGGCGTTCCAGAAACGCGTGTGTTTGCGCACCAGTTTGGCGTAGGTCGGCTCGATGAAGACTTTGAGCTCAACGGTACTTTGGTCTTCCGAGAGCACGTAGCTTTTGATCTGGCCAACCTTGATTTGCTTGTAGAACACCGGGCTGCCGCGGTCCAAAGAGCCGAGACGATCCGCCTTGATGGTCAGGTGCAGACCGGGTTTGGCATCAGACAGCGGCGGCTCTTCGGCCAGCGCTTTGAACTTGCGCACCGGCTCGCCTTCGCCGGGACTGATGGCCACGTAGTTACCCGAAACCAGGGTTTCCAGACCGGTAATACCGGCCAGGGTCACACTCGGTTTGACCAGCCAGAAGCGCGTGCTGGTTTTGAGGTATTGCTCGACGTCTTTATTCATCTCGACGGTGGCAATCACGCCTTTGGAGTTGCCCTCATCGTCGAGCTTGAGCGCCTTGACCTTACCGACCGACATGCCTTTGTACATGACCTCGGTCTTGTTGGCCTGAATGCCTTCACCGCTTTCAAAGCGGATCTGAATTTCGATACCGGTTTCGGAATAGGCACGCCAGCCGAGCCAGCCGCCGATGATCAGCGCGATCAGGGGCAGTACCCAAATGGCAGACCAGTTCGAAGCCGGTCGGGTTTTCGCTACGGGCAAATCAGTCATGGTCGTCGTCCGACTCCGTGTTATCCCAAATCAGTCGGGGATCGAAAGTTACTGCGGCGAGCATCGTCAGAATCACCACACTGGCGAAGGCGATGGCACCAAGATTGGCTTCGACACTGGCAAGCCGGCCGAAGTTGACGACCGCCACGAGAATGGCGATCACAAAAATATCGAGCATCGACCAGCGGCCGATGAACTCGATGAAGCGGTACATCCAGATGCGCTGACGAGCCGACAATGGCTGACGTCGTTGCACCGAAAACAACAGCAGTGCGATGCCGACCAGTTTGAAGGTGGGCACCAGAATACTGGCGATAAACACCACGGCCGCGATCGGAATCATGCCGTGCTGCACCAACTGGATCACGCCGGACATGATTGTGCTCGGATCACCCTGACCCAAGGAGCTGACCGTCATGATCGGCAAGACATTGGCCGGAATATAGATGATTGCTGCCGTGATCAGCAGTGCCCAGGTGCGCACGAGGCTGTTCGGACGGCGAGCGTGAACCAGCGCACCGCAGCGGGTGCAGGTTTGCTCGTCGGTATCCGCTTCCTGTTTGTTCAATTCGTGGCATTCGGTACACACCAGAATGCCCGCATCAATCGCCCGCATGAGCGTCCTCTCCTGATAACGCCTGCCAGATCTGGTGCGGTGACATCACCACTTCCAGCCAGACCTGCACCAACAACAGACCGATGAAACACACCAAGCCCAGACCTACGGTAATGGCGGCCATGTCCGCCAGTTTGACGATCGCCACCAGTACGCCCATGAGGTAGACCTCGAGCATTCCCCAGTCTTTGAGGTGGTGATAAATGCGATAGAGCAGCAAGCCGTAGCTGCGTCCGACATTGAAGCGAATCGTCAGCAAAACGAATAACTGGCACAGCAACTTGAGCAGCGGTATGGCCATGCTGCACAGGAAGACGACGATCGAAACGCCCTGCATGTCGGTGTTGAACAGGCCGAGCACGCCACTCCAGACCGTATCCTGCGAAGACTGCCCGAGGATATTGAGCTGCATGATGGGTAAAAAGTTTGCCGGGATGTACAACAGCAATGCCGCAATCACCAAGGCAAGGCTGCGCTGCACCACGTTATGGCGGTGGGCGTACAACTCGTAACCGCAGCGTGGGCAGAGGGCTTTTTCGCCATGGGCAAGTTTTGGCTTGCGCATCAGCAGGTCGCACTCATGACAGGCCACCAAGTCTTCCAGCGGTAAATCTGACAGCCCGGGGGCGTCAACCGACTCTGACATAAAGGCTCTGGCTCCGAATAAGGTGGGGCTATTCTAGTGTTCTGATTCGAAAATAACTGTGCAAATTTGTTCGCTGTCGCGAGCAAAAAACTTTCCTGCGGGCAAAACAAAACCCCAACTGCTTTCGCAATTGGGGTTTCGGAATTTAATCTTGACGATGACCTACTCTCACATGGGGAAACCCCACACTACCATCGGCGATGCATCGTTTCACTGCTGAGTTCGGGATGGGATCAGGTGGTTCCAACGCTCTATGGTCGTCAAGAAATTCGGGTACTGAGTCGTGGCCTTGTGGCCTCGCTTCAGCAAATTGGGTATGTGACAGCTTTCGGTGTTTTTTGTGAGATTCGAACTTTCGGTTCGTTTCGTCTTCACACACCGCAATCTGGCCTTTCGACGCAAATTGCTTGGGTGTTATATGGTCAAGCCTCACGGGCAATTAGTATTGGTTAGCTCAACGCCTCACAGCGCTTACACACCCAACCTATCAACGTCGTAGTCTTCGACGGCCCTTCAGGGAACTCAAGGTTCCAGTGAGATCTCATCTTGAGGCAAGTTTCCCGCTTAGATGCTTTCAGCGGTTATCTTTCCCGAACATAGCTACCCGGCAATGCCACTGGCGTGACAACCGGAACACCAGAGGTTCGTCCACTCCGGTCCTCTCGTACTAGGAGCAGCCCCTCTCAAATCTCAAACGTCCACGGCAGATAGGGACCGAACTGTCTCACGACGTTCTAAACCCAGCTCGCGTACCACTTTAAATGGCGAACAGCCATACCCTTGGGACCGGCTTCAGCCCCAGGATGTGATGAGCCGACATCGAGGTGCCAAACACCGCCGTCGATATGAACTCTTGGGCGGTATCAGCCTGTTATCCCCGGAGTACCTTTTATCCGTTGAGCGATGGCCCTTCCATACAGAACCACCGGATCACTAAGACCTACTTTCGTACCTGCTCGACGTGTCTGTCTCGCAGTCAAGCGCGCTTTTGCCTTTATACTCTACGACCGATTTCCGACCGGTCTGAGCGCACCTTCGTACTCCTCCGTTACTCTTTAGGAGGAGACCGCCCCAGTCAAACTACCCACCATACACTGTCCTCGATCCGGATAACGGACCTGAGTTAGAACCTCAAAGTTGCCAGGGTGGTATTTCAAGGATGGCTCCACGCGAACTGGCGTCCACGCTTCAAAGCCTCCCACCTATCCTACACAAGCAAATTCAAAGTCCAGTGCAAAGCTATAGTAAAGGTTCACGGGGTCTTTCCGTCTAGCCGCGGATACACTGCATCTTCACAGCGATTTCAATTTCACTGAGTCTCGGGTGGAGACAGCGCCGCCATCGTTACGCCATTCGTGCAGGTCGGAACTTACCCGACAAGGAATTTCGCTACCTTAGGACCGTTATAGTTACGGCCGCCGTTTACCGGGGCTTCGATCAAGAGCTTCGCGTTAGCTAACCCCATCAATTAACCTTCCGGCACCGGGCAGGCGTCACACCCTATACGTCCACTTTCGTGTTTGCAGAGTGCTGTGTTTTTAATAAACAGTCGCAGCGGCCTGGTATCTTCGACCGGCATGAGCTTACGGAGCAAGTCCTTCACCCTCACCGGCGCACCTTCTCCCGAAGTTACGGTGCCATTTTGCCTAGTTCCTTCACCCGAGTTCTCTCAAGCGCCTTGGTATTCTCTACCCAACCACCTGTGTCGGTTTGGGGTACGGTTCCTGGTTACCTGAAGCTTAGAAGCTTTTCTTGGAAGCATGGCATCAACCACTTCGTGTTCTAAAAGAACACTCGTCATCAGCTCTCGGCCTTAAGATCCCGGATTTACCTAAGATCTCAGCCTACCACCTTAAACTTGGACAACCAACGCCAAGCTGGCCTAGCCTTCTCCGTCCCTCCATCGCAATAACCAGAAGTACAGGAATATTAACCTGTTTTCCATCGACTACGCTTTTCAGCCTCGCCTTAGGGACCGACTAACCCTGCGTCGATTAACGTTGCGCAGGAAACCTTGGTCTTTCGGCGTGGGTGTTTTTCACACCCATTGTCGTTACTCATGTCAGCATTCGCACTTCTGATACCTCCAGCAAGCTTCTCAACTCACCTTCACAGGCTTACAGAACGCTCCTCTACCGCATCACCCGAAGGTGATACCCGTAGCTTCGGTGTATGGTTTGAGCCCCGTTACATCTTCCGCGCAGGCCGACTCGACTAGTGAGCTATTACGCTTTCTTTAAAGGGTGGCTGCTTCTAAGCCAACCTCCTAGCTGTCTAAGCCTTCCCACATCGTTTCCCACTTAACCATAACTTTGGGACCTTAGCTGACGGTCTGGGTTGTTTCCCTTTTCACGACGGACGTTAGCACCCGCCGTGTGTCTCCCATGCTCGGCACTTGTAGGTATTCGGAGTTTGCATCGGTTTGGTAAGTCGGGATGACCCCCTAGCCGAAACAGTGCTCTACCCCCTACAGTGATACATGAGGCGCTACCTAAATAGCTTTCGAGGAGAACCAGCTATCTCCGAGCTTGATTAGCCTTTCACTCCGATCCACAGGTCATCCGCTAACTTTTCAACGGTAGTCGGTTCGGTCCTCCAGTTAGTGTTACCCAACCTTCAACCTGCCCATGGATAGATCGCCCGGTTTCGGGTCTATTCCCAGCGACTAGACGCCCTATTAAGACTCGCTTTCGCTACGCCTCCCCTATTCGGTTAAGCTCGCCACTGAAAATAAGTCGCTGACCCATTATACAAAAGGTACGCAGTCACAGAACAAAGTCTGCTCCCACTGCTTGTACGCATACGGTTTCAGGATCTATTTCACTCCCCTCTCCGGGGTTCTTTTCGCCTTTCCCTCACGGTACTAGTTCACTATCGGTCAGTCAGTAGTATTTAGCCTTGGAGGATGGTCCCCCCATATTCAGACAAAGTTTCTCGTGCTCCGTCCTACTCGATTTCATGACTAAGAGATTTTCGCGTACAGGGCTATCACCCACTATGGCCGCACTTTCCAGAGCGTTCCGCTAATCTCAAAGCCACTTAAGGGCTAGTCCCCGTTCGCTCGCCACTACTAAGGGAATCTCGGTTGATTTCTTTTCCTCAGGGTACTTAGATGTTTCAGTTCCCCTGGTTCGCCTCTTGCACCTATGTATTCAGTACAAGATAACCATCTTATGATGGCTGGGTTCCCCCATTCAGACATCTCCGGATCAAAGTCTGTTTGCCGACTCCCCGAAGCTTTTCGCAGGCTACCACGTCTTTCATCGCCTCTGACTGCCAAGGCATCCACCGTATGCGCTTCTTCACTTGACCATATAACCCCAAGCAATCTGGTTATACTGTGAAGACGACATTCGCCGAAAATTCGAATTTCTCAACTAAGAGAACTCACAAATTTTACCTTAGCCTGATCCGTTACCAGTGAAAGTAACGTTCAGTCTATCTTTCTATCACATACCCAAATTTTTAAAGAACGAACTAGTCAAAGACTAGAAATCAACATTCACCATCACCACGATGGAATGCTCATTTCTAAGCTTTATACAAGAGAAGCAGTAGTGGTGGAGCCAAGCGGGATCGAACCGCTGACCTCCTGCGTGCAAGGCAGGCGCTCTCCCAGCTGAGCTATGGCCCCGTATTTCTACAGGCGTTTCCCACACAAAATTGGTGGGTCTGGGCAGATTCGAACTGCCGACCTCACCCTTATCAGGGGTGCGCTCTAACCAACTGAGCTACAGACCCAATTTCGGGCTGCTTCTTTCGTCTTCTTCAATGAATCAAGCAATTCGTGTGGGAACTTATGGAGCAGCTGATGTCGTCGATTAAGGAGGTGATCCAGCCGCAGGTTCCCCTACGGCTACCTTGTTACGACTTCACCCCAGTCATGAATCACACCGTGGTAACCGTCCTCCCGAAGGTTAGACTAGCTACTTCTGGTGCAACCCACTCCCATGGTGTGACGGGCGGTGTGTACAAGGCCCGGGAACGTATTCACCGTGACATTCTGATTCACGATTACTAGCGATTCCGACTTCACGCAGTCGAGTTGCAGACTGCGATCCGGACTACGATCGGTTTTATGGGATTAGCTCCACCTCGCGGCTTGGCAACCCTTTGTACCGACCATTGTAGCACGTGTGTAGCCCAGGCCGTAAGGGCCATGATGACTTGACGTCATCCCCACCTTCCTCCGGTTTGTCACCGGCAGTCTCCTTAGAGTGCCCACCATTACGTGCTGGTAACTAAGGACAAGGGTTGCGCTCGTTACGGGACTTAACCCAACATCTCACGACACGAGCTGACGACAGCCATGCAGCACCTGTCTCAATGTTCCCGAAGGCACCAATCCATCTCTGGAAAGTTCATTGGATGTCAAGGCCTGGTAAGGTTCTTCGCGTTGCTTCGAATTAAACCACATGCTCCACCGCTTGTGCGGGCCCCCGTCAATTCATTTGAGTTTTAACCTTGCGGCCGTACTCCCCAGGCGGTCAACTTAATGCGTTAGCTGCGCCACTAAGAGCTCAAGGCTCCCAACGGCTAGTTGACATCGTTTACGGCGTGGACTACCAGGGTATCTAATCCTGTTTGCTCCCCACGCTTTCGCACCTCAGTGTCAGTATCAGTCCAGGTGGTCGCCTTCGCCACTGGTGTTCCTTCCTATATCTACGCATTTCACCGCTACACAGGAAATTCCACCACCCTCTACCATACTCTAGCTCGACAGTTTTGAATGCAGTTCCCAGGTTGAGCCCGGGGATTTCACATCCAACTTAACGAACCACCTACGCGCGCTTTACGCCCAGTAATTCCGATTAACGCTTGCACCCTCTGTATTACCGCGGCTGCTGGCACAGAGTTAGCCGGTGCTTATTCTGTCGGTAACGTCAAAATTGCAGAGTATTAATCTACAACCCTTCCTCCCAACTTAAAGTGCTTTACAATCCGAAGACCTTCTTCACACACGCGGCATGGCTGGATCAGGCTTTCGCCCATTGTCCAATATTCCCCACTGCTGCCTCCCGTAGGAGTCTGGACCGTGTCTCAGTTCCAGTGTGACTGATCATCCTCTCAGACCAGTTACGGATCGTCGCCTTGGTGAGCCATTACCTCACCAACTAGCTAATCCGACCTAGGCTCATCTGATAGCGCAAGGCCCGAAGGTCCCCTGCTTTCTCCCGTAGGACGTATGCGGTATTAGCGTTCCTTTCGAAACGTTGTCCCCCACTACCAGGCAGATTCCTAGGCATTACTCACCCGTCCGCCGCTGAATCCAGGAGCAAGCTCCTCTCATCCGCTCGACTTGCATGTGTTAGGCCTGCCGCCAGCGTTCAATCTGAGCCATGATCAAACTCTTCAGTTCAAACATCTTTGGGTTTTTAAGAAACCCTAAACTTGGCTCAGCAATCGTTGGTTACATCTTTGATTTCTCGCGGAGTAACTTGTGATGCTGATAATCTTGTTGACTATCAGTCTGACTCCACAAGCACCCACACGAATTGCTTGATTCAGTTGTTAAAGAGCGGTTGGTTAAGATCTTTCGTCTCAACCGAGGCGCGCATTCTACAGCAGCCTCATTTGCTGTCAAGTGATTATTTTCAGAAGTTTTCGAAGAATTCTTCAACAACTTCAACCACTTGCGCTTCCGATCTCTCGTCAGCGGGAGGCGAATTCTACAGCGTTACACGCTGCTGTCAACACCTCTTTTTCAACTTCCTTTCTGGCTTCGATGAACTGAAGCAGCCCGCCGCCGAAACCTACATAACTCATTGAATCTCAAGGAGTTTTCCGTTTCGACTGCGCCGGAAGTGGGGCGAATTATAGACATCTGAAATCTGCCGTCAACCGTTAATTTCGCTTTTCTTGCAAAACCTGCTTTTTAGCCAGCAAACGCGGGATCCGCCGCATCACCGGCGGAATACGCAGTAGCAGAAGCACCACGCCTGTAAAGGCATAGATCGCCCACTCCTCGAGATCAGCGCGCACGATCCACAGCATATGCAGCAAACCCAATCCCAGAATCACATACACCAGGCGATGCAGCTTCTTCCAGCGCAAGCCCAGACGACGCTGACTGTAGCGATTGGACGTCACCGCCAGCGCCAACAATCCGAGAAAGCCCAACGCCCCCACTATTATGTAGGGCCGCTTGCGCAACTCGACCGCCAGCTGCGACCAATCGAAACCCAGAATAAAAGCCATATAGCTAAGCAGATGCAAAACCACATAGGCAAAACACCAAAGTCCCAACTGTCGGCGCACTGCAATCCACCCTGCCCAGCCGGAAAGCTTCTGCATAGGCGTCATGCTCAGGGTGATCAGTAACAACACCAACGTCCCCAAGCCCAACCGATCTACCAACACTTTGCCAGGATCAGGCCCGAGCAAATCCCCGAGAGCCTGATACAACCACAGCATCGGCCAGATAGCCGCCGCAATGAAAACGCCTATACGCCATAACGGAAATCGCATCAGTAGTTCTTCCGCAGATCGAGCCCTGTATATAAAGAAGCGACTTCATCCGAGTAGCCGTTGAACATCTGCGTATCTCGTACATTCGGCTTGAACAGACTGTTCGGTAAACGCCGCTCCCGCGCCTGGGTCCAGCGCGGGTGATCAACCGTCGGATTCACATTCGCGTAGAAGCCGTATTCATCCGCCGCAATGCTCTGCCAGGTCGTCTTCGGTTGCTCGCTGACCAGACTGATTCGCACGATGGATTTAACGCTCTTGAAGCCATACTTCCATGGCACCACCAGACGCAGCGGCGCGCCATTCTGATTCGGCAGTTCGCGGCCATACATGCCCACCGCCAGTATCGCCAATGGGTTCATCGCCTCATCCAGACGCAAGCCTTCTACATAAGGCCAGTCAATCAAGGCAAAACCGGAGCGCTGCCCGGGCATGCTCTTGGGATCCTGCAAGGTTTCAAAGCGAATGTATTTGGCTTTGGACGTTGGCTCGACCTGCTTGAGCAGCGCCGAGATCGGAAAGCCAATCCACGGAATAACCATCGACCACGCCTCGACACAGCGCAAACGATAGATACGCTCCTCCAACTGGTAAGGCTTCATGAAGTCTTCCAGCGCATAGCGCCCTGGCTTACCCACCTCCCCGTCGATCACTACGCTCCATGGTTCGGTTTTCAGTGAGCCGGCATTAGCTGCCGGATCACCCTTGTCGGTTCCGAACTCATAGAAGTTGTTGTAATGGGTGGCGTCTTTATAAGGCGTGATCGCCTCATCCTTAACGTTGACCGCTCCCCATTTAGTAGAGGACAGCTTGTCGTTAAACCATGCAGGTGCCTTGCCCGGCTCGACATCGGCATACCGCGCCGCATCGTCGGCATTGGCCCAACGCGGCAGGCTGCTGACGGCGATACCGGCAGCAGTGGCCCCCAACAATTGGCGGCGAGAGAGATAAATGGCTTCAGGCGTGACATCCGACTCGTGGCAGTCGGACGCTTTGGGGACTTTGATCAACATGGCAACTCCGCAGGCTTTGGAGGACTGATGCACCCATAGACTGCGGAGTATGCGGGAAATTACATCACTCGGCTTTTTTGTGCCGACGAAGATGCAACAGGTACTGCACCGGGCCAGAAGCGGCGTAGGCGAGGAACACCAGCAGCAGAATGCGCGGTGGATCGCTGAAGACCACGGCGAACACCAGCACCACCGCAAGGATCGCCACGAACGGCACGCGACCTTTCAGATCCAGCTCCTTAAAGCTGTTGTACTTGATATTACTGACCATCAGCATGCCGGCCGCCGCAACCATCAGTGCGACCAGGAACGACATCTTCGAACCTTGAATGCCGTAATCGCTGAACGCCCAGACAATACCTGCAACCACACCGGCAGCCGCCGGACTGGCCAGACCGATGAAGTAGCGCTTGTCAGCCGTACCCACCTGAGTATTGAAGCGCGCCAGACGCAACGCCGCGCCCGCAACATAAATGAAGGCGACCATCCAGCCGACCTTGCCCATGTCACCCAGCGCCCAACCGAATGCCAGCAACGCCGGTGCAACGCCGAAAGCGACCATGTCCGACAGCGAGTCGTACTCGGCGCCGAAGGCACTTTGCGTATTGGTCATGCGCGCCACGCGACCGTCGAGGCCGTCGAGCACCATGGCGACGAATATCGCGATCGCGGCGAACGCGAAATACTTGCTCGCATTGGCTGAGTCGCCAGCGCTTAGAGCAGCCTGAGCGCTCATGGAGTTGATGATGGAATAAAACCCTGCGAACAGGTTCGCAGTGGTGAACAGATTCGGCAGCAGATAGATACCACGATGCCGGACTTTACGACCTTCTGCGTCGTGCCCTTCTTCGATGTGTTCATCGATGGGCAGCAGGCTTTCGGCGTCAGAAGCCTTGTTCGGCTCTTCGGGACGTTCGCTCATGGACATTACCTTGCAACGGTTTGGAGAAATTTCGACAGGTGCTTGAGGGCGACAGTTCGGCCACAAACGCTGCAGCTTTATACCAGAACCACACGCTCAAACGAAAAAACGCGGCCGAGGCCGCGTTTTCCGTACAAGAAGGACGACTTAGTTTTTGGCTTTGTCGACGATCTTGTTGGCACCGATCCACGGCATCATGGAGCGCAGTTGCTCGCCGATGACTTCGATACCGTGAGCGGCGTTGTTACGACGCTTGGCGGTCATCGAAGGGTAGCCGGTTGCGCCTTCGCTGATGAACATTTTGGCGTATTCGCCATCCTGAATACGTTTCAGGGCGTTGCGCATGGCCTGACGGGACTCGGCGTTGATCACTTCCGGGCCAGTCACGTACTCGCCGTATTCGGCGTTGTTGGAGATCGAGTAGTTCATGTTGGCGATACCGCCTTCGTACATGAGGTCAACGATCAGCTTCAGTTCGTGCAGGCACTCGAAGTAGGCCATTTCCGGCGCGTAGCCAGCTTCAACCAGGGTTTCGAAACCGGCTTTTACCAGTTCAACGGTACCGCCGCACAGTACGGCTTGTTCGCCGAACAGGTCGGTTTCGGTCTCGTCCTTGAAAGTGGTTTCGATGATGCCGGTACGACCGCCACCAACACCTGCCGCGTAGGACAGTGCAACGTTTTTGGCGTTGCCCGAGGCGTCCTGGTAGATCGCGATCAGGTCAGGGATACCGCCACCCTTCACGAACTCGGAACGTACGGTGTGACCCGGAGCTTTCGGCGCGATCATGATCACGTCGAGGTCGGCACGCGGAACAACCTGGTTGTAATGGATCGCGAAGCCGTGGGAGAAGGCCAGGGTGGCGCCTTTCTTGATGTTCGGCTCGATTTCGTTCTTGTACAGGGAGGACTGGAACTCGTCCGGGGTCAGGATCATGACCAGGTCGGCAGCAGCAACAGCGGAAGCAACGTCGGTCACTTTCAGGCCGTGAGCTTCAGCTTTGGCAACGGTGGCCGAACCTTTACGCAGACCAACGGTAACGTCGACACCGGAGTCTTTCAGGTTGCACGCTTGGGCGTGGCCCTGGGAACCGTAACCGATGATGGCAACTTTCTTGCCCTGGATGATCGACAGGTCGCAGTCTTTATCGTAGAAAACTTTCATGAATTTCCCCTTTATATCCAGGCCGTTCAGGCCATTCGCTAATTTGGTTTAGATGCTGAGTACTTTGTCGCCGCGGGCAATGCCGGTCACGCCGCTACGGACGGTTTCCAGAATCGATGCGGTGCCGATGGACTGAATGAAGCTGTCGAGCTTGTCGCTGGTACCGGTCAATTGAACGGTATACACGCTGGCGCTGACGTCGACGATCTGTCCACGGTAAATATCGGTGGTGCGTTTGATCTCGGCGCGCTGGGCGCCAGTGGCCTTGACCTTGACCAGCATCAGCTCGCGCTCGATGTGAGCGCTTTCCGACAGGTCCACCAGCTTGACCACTTCGATCAGCTTGTTCAGGTTTTTGGTGATCTGCTCGATGACTTCATCGTGGCCCACAGTGGTCAGCGTCAGACGCGACAGGGTCGGGTCTTCGGTCGGGGCCACGGTCAGGCTTTCGATGTTGTAGTTGCGCTGCGAGAACAGGCCGACTACGCGAGACAAAGCGCCGGGTTCGTTTTCCAGAAGCAAGGAAATAATGTGCCGCATGATTAAGTACGCTCCGTCTTGCTCAGCCACATATCGCGCATCGAGCCGTCTTTGATCTGCATCGGATAGACGTGCTCGCTGGTGTCGACCGAAATATCGATCACGACCAGGCGATCCTTCATGGCGAACGCTTCTGCCATCTTCGACTTCAAATCTTTCGATTCGGTGATGCGTACGCCGACGTGGCCGTAGGCTTCAGCCAGCTTGACGAAGTCAGGCAGCGATTCCATGTAGGAGTGCGAGTGACGGCTGCCGTAGCTCATGTCCTGCCACTGACGCACCATCCCCAGAACACCGTTGTTCAGGATGACGATTTTGACTGGCAAGCCATACTGCAGGCAGGTCGACAGTTCCTGGATGTTCATCTGGATACTGCCTTCGCCGGTGACGCAGGCAACGTCGTCATCCGGAAAGCTCAACTTGATGCCCATGGCCGCCGGAAAACCGAAGCCCATGGTGCCCAGACCACCGGAGTTGATCCAGCGATTCGGCTTGTTGAATGTGTAGTACTGCGCAGCGAACATCTGATGCTGACCCACGTCGGAGGTGATAAAGGCATCGCCCTTGGTCACTTCGCAAAGGGTTTCGATCACGGTCTGCGGCTTGATCAGGCTGCCGTCGCCCTTTTCATAAGGGAACAGGCCGCGATCACCGCGCCATTCATCCACCTGCTTCCACCAACTGGCCACGGACTCCTTGTTCGGGGTCTCGCCGATTTCCTTGAGGATCGCGACCATTTCGGTCAGGACGCTCTCGACCGGACCCACGATTGGCACGTCGGCCTTGATGGTCTTGGAAATCGAAGCCGGGTCGATGTCGATGTGGATGATCTTGGCGTTCGGGCAGAACTTCGCCGCGCCGTTGATCACGCGATCGTCGAAACGCGCGCCGACCGCGAGGATCACGTCAGCGTGGTGCATCGCCAGGTTGGCGGTGTAGCTGCCGTGCATGCCGAGCATGCCGATGAACTGACGATCAGTCCCCGGGAAACCACCCAGGCCCATCAAGGTGTTGGTCACGGGCAGGTTAAGCATTTTCGCCAGTTCGGTCAGCGGTGCGGAACCGTTGCCGAGAATCACGCCGCCACCGGAGTACATGACCGGACGCTTGGCCGCCAGGAGCATTTCTGCTGCCTTGCGGATTTGCCCGGAGTGACCGCGAACGGCCGGGCTGTAGGAACGCAGCTTGGCTTTCTTCGGGAAGATGTATTCGAACTTCTCGGCCGGGTTGGTCATGTCTTTCGGGATATCGACCACGACCGGGCCCGGACGACCGGATTGCGCCAGGTAGAAGGCCTTCTTCATGACTTCCGGGATTTCCGAAGCGTGCTTGATCATGAAGCTGTGCTTCACGATCGGCCGGGAGATACCGATCATGTCGGTTTCCTGGAACGCGTCGGTGCCGACCATAGTGCTTGGCACCTGACCGGAAATGATCACCATTGGAATCGAGTCCATATAGGCGGTCGCGATACCGGTAATGGCGTTTGTGGCGCCAGGACCGGACGTCACCAATACCACGCCGGCTTTACCGGTGGCACGGGCATAACCGTCAGCCATATGGGTTGCGGCTTGTTCGTGACGAACCAGAATGTGAGTCACTTCCGGTTCTTTGAACAGGGCATCGTAAACATGCAGGAGAGCACCACCCGGGTACCCGTAGATATATTTGACGCCTTCGTCACGCAAAAAGCGGACGAGCATCTCACCGCCAGATAAAAGCTCCACGTTGTTCACCTCTAAAACGCCAGAATACCGTCCACAAAAAAGGGGCGGGTCTTAATAGGTTTACTTCTCGGCAGAGCATGAGCGACGGTGGTCGCCGACTACGTCAGCACTGACTGAGCAAGTATTGGGATCGTCCCAAGTGTTGCGGGCCTTTCCCACCCAGCGCGAGGTAACGCGTTGCGGGTGTAACAGGTCGGCGCGGATGTGCGCCTCATGATCTACCGAGTGGGTCTGCTTCTGGCAGTCCCTCTACAGCGGACTTTGGATTCTTCTGTTTCGCCCTCTCCAAGTCAAGTCGTCTATGTGGTTAATTGTGGGTAAGCACATGAGAACGCAAGAAAAAACCTGAAAACCGCTACTCTGTTAGTGTCAATTGCGCATTTTTGCCAAGGAATCAGCATGCGAACGCTCCTCCTTACTCTGCTGATCGGCCTCAGCCCGTGGTGCATGGCCGCTCAAATCTATAAATGGGTCGATGCTCAAGGCGTCACGCACTTTGATGCGCAGCCGCCGCAGGGTCAGCCATCGACGACAATGCAGACGCCCTCCTCGCCTCCGCCGAAACCGGCGGCAATGCCGGGCAGTGGCGTGCTTGGTGATCAGAAGGCGATTGATGACAAGGTGAAGAAACAGGTCGCCGACCAACAGGCACAGCTCAAGCAGTTTTGCGAGCAAGCACGCACGAATCTGGCGCAATTGCAGAACAATCCACGATTGAGGGAGGAAGTGGAGGGACAGTTGCGGAGGCTGAATGATGCGCAGCGGCAGGAGCGCATTGTCGAGGCGCAGAAGCAAATCGCGCAGAATTGTGAATAGACACCTGTAGGAGCTGCCGCAGGCTGCGATCTCTTGATTTTGCTTTCAAAAACAAGATCAAAAGATCGCAGCCTGCGGCAGCTCCTACCTATCCGGTGTCAGTCTGGCTCAGCGCGAGGCAGTGATCAGCAGGTCAAACTCTTTGAGCAGCACCTGCAACCGACGATCCTTGCCACCCAGGTTGCGCTGGGCGAAGACCATTTCAGCCATTTCCTGAATCCCCGAGGCATTCGGCAACGGCAGATCCTGCTCGAGGATCATCTTCATGCGAGGCAGGAAGATCCATTGCAGCCATTGCTCGAAGTCCAGCGTATCGACCGAAAACGGCTCGACACTGCTCAACGCTTCGGCCGACGGCGAAACTTCGTCCCACCAACCCTGAGTGCGCAGTTCACGCTCGATCAGCAATAGCTGATCGGCGATTTTCGGGAAACGAGCATCCATCACAGTGAAACCTTGGCCTTCTGACGGGCCAGAGCAGCACCGGCCGAGTCGCCTTGTTTCTCACGGGACTGGGCAATGATTTCCCACAGGTTGGCTTGCAGGTCCGGGCGACCGTTGGCCATGGTCAGCGCGCGGCGGGCAAACTGCTCGGCTTGCGGCGCATCACCTTGAGCCATGCGCACCTGCGCCAGGCGATAAAGCACTTGCGGCTCACGCGGCGCAACGCGCTGTGCACGTTCAAGGCTGGAAGACGCACCGTTGAGGTCGCCGCCGGCCTGCTGCTGTTGCGCGGTGGTCAGCAAAGCGAGAACCGGGCCGTCAAGTTGCTCATCGGCCGACAAGCCGCCACCACTGCTGGCGGAAGGAATCCCGCTTGGCGTGGATGGCATGCTGTAGCTGCCCGTGTTGACCGGCGCCGAGTCAACCGCTGAAGGGTTGTACGGGCCCGCCGTGATACCACCGGATGCAGGGCCCGGCACGATCGGCGAAGAGCTGATCGGCGCGGACGTTGTTGCGCCGCCACCCGGCACCATGACCACCACGCCGGTATCGCCTTGCGGAATCGCTTGAGTTTGCGCTTGCGCAGGACGCTTTACGGTTGTTTGACGGAAACCGCCATTGGCCGAAATGCGCTCGCTGTTGGACACCGCAGTACCGGAATCGACCACCGGAATCGAACCACGCTGTACGGTAGAGCAGCCGCTGAGCAAAGCCACGGCGGTCACCGCTGGAATCAACCACTTGTTCACTTGAAACCCTCTTTGCTTAATTCATCCAGCCCTTGACCCAATCCATCACCGACTCGCCGGAAGCAGGCGTTTCGCTTGCACAGGCAGCGCCGGGTGGCGGTTCGCTGCCGCGAATATACGGCATCTGTACCGCCCCCGGGCAGTTGGCATCGGAGCCCTGCCCGGTACGCGAATCGACCCATGCCTGCACGACGTTGTCCGGTTGCGGCATGTCCAGCGGCAGCGGATCGGCCTTGCGCATGAAACTGGTCCAGACCTGCAGCGCACCAGTGGCACCGGTGAACGGCGTCTTGCCATTGTCATCGCGGCCCAGCCAGACCACTGCCAGCAAGTCCTGACTGAAACCGGCGAACCAGCTGTCACGGGAATCGTTACTGGTACCGGTTTTGCCGGCCAGTGTCAGAGTCTTGGGCAGCACGTTATAAACCGAGCTGCCGGTACCTTCACGCATCACGCGCTGCATGGCGTTCTGGATCAGATAGATGGACGCCGGATCGAAACGCTGTTCGATCTGGAAAGGATAACGCTTGAGCGGTTCGCCCTCAGCGGTCAGCACGCTGCGAATCCCGCGCATCGGCGTATTGAAACCACCGTTGGCCAGCGTCTGGTACATGGTCGCGACTTCGATCGGGGTCATGCCACCGGCGCCCAGCAACATCGACGGGAATGCCGGGAACTCACGCGTCACGCCCAGACGACCCAAGGTCTTGAGCACGTTAGGCACGCCGACTTCCAGACCCAGACGCGAGGTCGACAGGTTGTAGGAATGCGCCAGGCCTTGATAGAGGAACACGGTACCGTGGGAGCGGCGGTCATAGTTCTGCGGTTTCCACACCTGACCGTTCGCGCCTTTGACCGACAACGGATCGTCGGACAGCCAACTGGTCAGTGTGTACTGGCTCGGTTTTTCCAGCGCGGTCAGATAAACCGCCGGTTTGATCAACGAACCGATCGGCCGCACCGCGTCCAGTGCGCGGTTGAAACCGGCATAACTGGCCTGACGGCTGCCGATCATCGCCTGGACTTCACCGGTTTCCGGATTGGTCACGACCATCGCCGCTTCGACATCATCGGAGCCTTTACGCCCGGACAGACGCTTAAAGGTGTCGTTGACCGACGCCTCGGCTTTCATCTGCAGGATCGGGTCGAAGCTGGTGAAGATGCGCAGGCCTTCTTCGGTCAAGTCTTCGTCGCGGTAGTCTTCACGCAACTGGCGCTTGACCAGATCGATGAAGCCGGGGAACGAGCTGTCGGCGAGCTTGCCGCGCGTGGTCACACCCAGTGGCATTTTCTTCGCCGCTTCGACCTGTTCGGCCGTCGCCACGCCTTGCTGCTCAAGCACATCGAGCACCAGGTTACGCCGCTCCAGCGCGCGCTCAGGATTGCGACGCGGGTTGTAGTAGGACGGACCTTTGACCATGCCGACCAGCATCGCCACCTGATGCAGCTTCAGCTCGGACAATGGCTGGCCAAAGAAGAACTGGCTGGCCAGACCGAAGCCGTGCACCGCACGTTGACCGTCCTGGCCGACAAAGACTTCATTGAGGTAGGCCTCAAGGATTTCCTTTTTGTCGTAATGCAGTTCCAGCAGCATCGCCATCATCGCTTCGGTGAGCTTGCGGCTCAGGCTGCGTTCGTTGGTCAGGTAGAAGTTTTTCACCAACTGCTGGGTCAGCGTACTGCCGCCCTGCGTCATCTTGCCGCCAGAGGTATTAACCCAGACTGCGCGGGCAATCGACTTCGGCGACACGCCCCAGTGGCTATAAAAGTCGCGGTCTTCGACAGCGATCAGGGTTTCGAGCAGATACGGCGGCACCTGATCGAGTTTGATCAGAATGCGGTCTTCGAGATTTTTCGGATAAATGCCGCCGATCATCAGCGGTTCAAGGCGCACCACGGACAGCTTCGACCCGTTGGTCGCCGACAGCTCAGCGACGTAATCACCAGAGAAACGCACGCGCACCGGCTGCGGTTTTTCCAGGCCTTCATAGAACTGGAAGCCACGGGTATTCAGATCGACCGTATTGCCACTGACGGCTGCGGCGCCGGGGCCATTGCTCACGGCTTCGCGGCGATAGCCGAGGGCATCGAGTTCGGTAAGGAAGTCGTCCTTGCTGAGCTTTTGTCCGACGAACAGCTCGAGCGGCCGCGCGTAAACCTTGGCCGGGATGGTCCAGCGCTTGCCGGAGAACTTCTCCTGCACCACGGCATCGAGGTAAACGGCGAAGCCGGCCAGCACCACAAGGCCGACCAGACTGAGTTTAATGGCCCAGCTCAACCATGGGCTGAGGCCCTTGGAGGGTGGTTTTTTCTTGGTACGGGGGGATCGAGTTCGAGTCATGGCGGCGGATTATACGCACTTTATTCATACTCAACAGGAGCGCTCCGAGGTTTGCGTCAGGCTGGCGAGCGGCCATAATGGCGACCTCGAATTTCCCCCAGTCTCTGAAGGATCGCCCGTGAGCCAGTCACTGATCGCTGCCCTGCAAAACCCGGCCCTCTACCCGCACCCTGTCGAAGGGTTTCAGGTCATCGAAACGCATATCTCGTGGGTGATCCTCACCGGTCCCTTCGCTTATAAAGTGAAAAAACCGGTTAACTTCGGCTTCCTCGACTTCACCGGCCTCGAATCACGCGCACATTTCTGCGCTGAAGAGCTGCGTCTGAACCAGCGCCTGACTGATGATTTGTATCTGGAAGTGTTGCCGGTAACTGGCAGCGTTGAAGCACCGCAACTGGGCGGCGACGGCCCGGCCATCGAATATGTGCTGAAAATGCGCCAGTTTCCGCAGACCGGTTTGCTCAGCACCCTGCAAGCCAACGGCGAGCTGACCACCCAGCACATCGACGAGATGGCGCAGCAGATCGCTCACTTCCACCTCACGGCGCCAAAAGTCCCCGCCGAACACGACGCAGGCACCCCGGACAGTGTGATGGCGCCGGTCTCGCAAAACTTCGAGCAGATCCTGCCGTTCCTCAGCGACAAAAACGATCTGCTGCAACTCGATGCACTGAAAGCCTGGGCCGAAAGCAGCTTCGAGCGTCTCAAGCCACTGTTCGCGCAACGCAAGGCCGAAGGTTTCACCCGTGAGTGCCACGGCGATATCCACCTGGGCAACGCCACGGTCATTGACGGCAAAGTGGTGATCTTCGACTGCATCGAGTTCAACGAACCGTTCCGCTTCACCGACGTCTGGGCCGATACCGGTTTCCTCGCGATGGACCTGGAAGACCGTGGCCTGAAATCCCTGGCTCGCCGCTTCATCAGCCAATACCTGGAGCAGACCGGCGATTATCAAGGTCTGGAAGTGCTGAACTTCTATAAAGCCTACCGCGCACTGGTTCGCGCCAAGGTTGCACTGTTCAGCATGCCGGCGGACGCGTCCCCGGTGCAGCGCGCCACCACCCTGCGCCAATACCGCAACTACGCCAACCTGGCCGAAAGCTACAGCACCATTCCTTCGCGTTTCATGGCGATCACTCACGGCGTTTCCGCTGTCGGCAAGAGCCACGTGGCCATGCGCCTGGTCGAAGCGCTGGGCGCGATTCGTCTGCGTTCGGACGTAGAACGCAAGCGTCTGTTCGGTGAGCAGACTGTTGCCAATGATGTGCAGGCCGGCATTTACAGCGCCGACGCCAGCGCCGCCACTTATGCGCGTCTGCATGAGATCGCGGAAGTGATCCTGCACGCCGGTTTCCCGGTGGTGATCGACGCGACTTACCTCAAACGCGAACAACGCGACAACGCGGCGAAGATCGCCGAAGCCACCGGCACGCCGTTCCTGATCCTCGACTGCAACGCGCCGCAAGCGGTGATCGAGAGCTGGCTGGCGATTCGTCAGGCGGACAAACAGGATCCGTCCGACGCCACACTGGCCGTGATCGAAGCGCAGCAGGCCAACCGCGAAGCGCTGACACCAGAAGAAATTCTGCGCAGCAAACGCGTGCAGACCAATGAATCCGGAACCCTGGACACCGTGGTCGCGCAGATCCGTCAGCGCTTGCCGGGCCTGTAAGAAACTATTTCGGCCGTGAAGCCCTCGCTTGCTTCACGGCCGTCAAATAGTGGCACTATACTGGCGTCATAAAACCAACGGTGATATGACATGAGCCAGCCGAAACTTCTCGACACCCCGCTGTATGCCTTGCTGCACAAAGACGACATCACAGGCTTCAACAAGGAGCGTGCACAGGACGGCCCGATCGATATGGTCGGTGGCGATTTCCGTGGTCTCGATCTGCGTGAACTGAATGCCGATGGCGTGGATTTCCGGGACGCGTACTTCCGATCCGCCGATTTGCGCGGCATCGATTTCCGTAACGCATCGCTGGAAGGTGCAAGCCTGGCCCATGCGCAGATTTCCGGGGCGTACTTCCCGCCGGAGCTGAGTGCCGACGAGATTCTGATGTCGATGAATTTCGGTACGCGGTTGCGTTATCGCACCCGCTGATATAACCATCTAGCGCCTGCCCCTGTAGGAGTGAGCCTGCTCGCGGCAGCGGTTTAACATTCAACACATTTGTGCCTGGCAGTCCGCTATCGCGAGCAGGCTCACTCCTACATTGATATGTGTGTTTCCCCCTCCTTTCTGCGTTCGCAGCCCTTTTCTTAGAAGCGTTTGCGTTGAATCCGACCAAACAACCACGCTTTTCCTACTGATGGCTACACTCCTGAGAAGCTCGCCCACGCACCATTCGGCCGTCGCAAGGAGGCTTGATGAATGATGAACTGCAACACCTGAAGAATCTTGGCAAGACGTCGGCGCAATGGCTGCATGCCGTGGGCATCCACAGCGCCTCCGACTTGCGTCGCCTGGGCGCGGTGGACGCCTACCGGGCCGTGCGTACCCGCGGGTTTCGCGCATCGAAGGTGTTGTTGTATGCGATCGAAGGCGCGCTGATGGATGTGCACTGGAACGACATCCCCGCCGAACGCAAGGACGCCCTGAACAAACAGCTTGAAGCCATCTCCTCGCGCCACAAGAACTGAACGGGCATAGACCGTCATGTATTTACTGGGGGAACAATCGGCTCACGTCGATGCCTTGATCAACCGTTTGCAGAGCTTGCCCGCGCTGTGGCTGCGCGATCTGTTGCCTTGCGGGCCGGTTCTGCAACTTGAAGCGACGGACGATCTGATACCGCAGTTACCCGCTGATCAGTTGTTTCTGCTCAATGACGGTGTGATCAATGGCTGCATCGGAACCCGGCCACTGTTTTATTGGCAGGAGGGCGATGTGATCGGCCTTCAGCAGGGAGACGACTGGACGGATTGCCGCTTATGCAGTGAGGGCACGTTACGTTTGACGCCCTATCGACGTCCGGAAGTCTTCCAGCATTTATTTGCTGACTCTCGTCGGGCAGAACAGTTTCTCGAGTATCTGCTGGGGCAAGTGGCGATCCTTGCCCATGCTGTCGCGGAACTGAAGCCGCGAGAGTTTCGCAGTACCAACGGTTTTAAACGGGTTGAGGCGGGGGAAACACTGATCAACCAGGGTGACGCTGCTGACCATGTGTTTGTGATCATCGATGGGCATGCCGAGGCGTTTGTGGACGGACTTAAGGTGGGAGACGTGGCCAAGGACGAGATTTTCGGGGCCATGGCCGTGTTTACCGGCGAGCTGCGCAATGCCACGGTCATTGCCCGGGAGCCAAGTACGGTGATGCTGATTCCCGGTGAGCAATTCTTGAGCATGACCCGCACCAATCCAAAGATCGCACACAGCCTGATCGAGAGCATGGCCCGACGAATCGGCCAACTGAACAAGCAAGTCACCCAATTGAGCGCAAACAAAAGCTAAGGCCACGCCCCTTGTTTTCGAGCCATTGCGGCCATTTCCAAGTCTAATTCAAAGAAATGAGAAAACAGTTGTTGACGCGGTAATGAGAATCGCTATGATTATCACAACTGGTCGCGAGATCAGTCGATATTCTGAAAAGCCCTTGGTTCGGACTCTCAGATTATCTCCTCATCAGGCTAATCACGGTTATTTGACCCGGTTTTTACCGGGTCTTTTTTTTGCCTGTAGAAAAGTCATTTGCCGAACTGTTTGCGCATCTGCTCGCAGTAATCCTGCTTTGGTGTAGCAGGCGTATACCAAACGTAATCAGCCATCACCGCGGTCACTTCGCCGCCCTGCTCTGCCAGCATCAGCACTGTCGGTGACTCAGTGGCGCCCAAATCCACAACGTGCAGCGGCACGCCAACATCCTTGCGCGCATGCCACGCACCGGCCAGCAACAGAGCAGGTTTCGGTGCAGCCAACATGCGTTCGGCCATCCGCCGATCACGCTGTTGCTGAACGGCGAGCATCGCCGGCATCTGTGATTCAGGCAGTAAACCGCAGTGAGATTCTGCGATCTGTTCCAGCAGCGTTTCTTTCACCGACGGCACGTTACTGTACGCACCGTTCATAACGGGAGGATTGCGGTAAAAGGCGCGGATTTCGCTGCTTTCAAGATTGGCCGCCAGCAGCGGAAAAGTTTGCGTAAGGGCGAAACGAATGATCGGGCCATAAAGGTTCCAGTCCCAGCCATCCTGCCAAGCCAATGCGCCAGGGAGGTCAGCGGGTGGCGTTGTCGCCTGGCGCACTAGATCAACGCGAGGCTGCTGATCTGGCGTGAGCATTTCCAGGAGCAGGCTACCTTGCGGCCGCTGCTCACCGAGCGAGCGCAACAACCACAATTGCGCTGCGTGATGATCGGCGTTGTCATGCTGTTCACCGATAATCAGCCGTTCAGACTCGACAAGACGCGTCAGCAACTGCTGCGCCGTCAGCACCTCACCGCTGTGCAGATCGCGAATCTCGCCACTGACCGGCGGTGGCGGCACAGCATGCTGACACCCCGCAAGCAACACCACCGCCAACAGCCACAACACACGCATGCCATCACCTCGATGTTCAGTCAGCGGGCGATAATCAGCGGATGCCCACGCTCCGGGTGCGGCTGCACCAACACTTCGAGACCGAATACGGCTTGGAGCGTGTCCGGACGCAAAACCTGCTGCGGTGTATCCAACGCCACCGGCCGCCCGCCCTCAAGCAGCAGAATGCGATCACAATAACGCGCCGCCAGATTCAGATCATGCAGGATCACCAACACCGCCGCGCCACGATCGGCAAACTCGCGCACAGCCTGCAGCGTCGTGTGCTGATGCAGCGGATCAAGCATCGAAGTCGGCTCATCCAACAGCAACGTCTGCCCGGTCTGACCCGGCCACAATTGCGCCAGCACCCGCGCCAGATGCACACGCTGCCGTTCGCCACCGGACAGCGCCAGATAACTGCGCCCGCTCAAGTGTCCGGCATCCGCCGCGGCCAAAGCCGCCGCGATGATTTCGTCGTCACGCACCCGACCGCTTTGATAAGGCAAGCGGCCCATGCCGACCACTTCTTCAACGCGAAAGGCGAAATCCAGGGTCGACACTTGTGGCAACACCGCCAATCGTTGCGCACGCTGCGGGCCAGACCATTGACTCAATGCCTGCCCGTCGAGCGAAACCTCGCCCGCACTCGCCGCCAACTCACCGCACAAGGCGCCCAGCAAGGTACTTTTGCCAGCGCCGTTCGGCCCAAGCACACCGAGCACTTCGCCCGGTTCAAGTTGCAGCGTTACATCGCTGAGCACTGCCTTGCGCCCACGCTGGATGTGCAAATTTTGCGCACGCAACATCAGGCGCGTCCTCGCAGCAGCAGATAAAGGAAGAACGGCGCACCGATAAACGCGGTGACAATACCGATCGGCAACTCCGCCGGTGCCAAGGCCAAACGCGCGACCAGATCAGCCAGCAACAACAGACTCGCCCCGGCCAGCACCGATGCCGGCAGCAGCACTTTGTGATCCGGCCCCGCCAGCAACCGCACCAGGTGCGGCACCACCAGCCCGACAAAACCGATCATGCCCGCTGCTGCCACCGCTGCGCCAACACCCAGCGCCGTGCAGAACACCAGTTCACGCTTGAGCCGCTCGACATCAATGCCCAAATGCCCAGCCTCGGACTCCCCGAGCAGCAAGGCATTCAGCGCTTTGGCGCGACGTGGCAACCACAACGCCACGCCGGCGCTGATGATCAGCAAGGGCCACAGCCGCGCGTAACTGGCGCCGTTGAGACTGCCGAGGTTCCAGAACGTCAGCGTGCGCAGGGTCGCGTCATCCGCCAGATAAGTGAACAGGCCGACCGCCGAACCGGCCAGCGCGGTCAGGGCAATACCCGCAAGCAACATGGTCGCCACATTGGTCTGACCGTTACGGCGACCGAGGCGATAAACCAGCGCCGTCACCCCGAGGCCGCCGAGGAACGCGCAGGCCGACAGCAGATACGGCCCGAACCACTCCGGCAAGCCACCAAAAAACGAACCACCGACAATCGCAATCGCCGCACCCAGCGCTGCGCCGCTGGAAACCCCCACCAGCCCTGGATCCGCCAGTGGATTACGGAACAAACCCTGCATCGCCACACCGGACAGCGCCAGCACACCGCCAACCGCCAACCCGAGCAAGGTTCGCGGCAGACGAATCTGCCCGAGGATCAGCTCAGCCTGCTCCAGACCGTCCGGCGCCAGCGGCACGCCGAGCATGCGCAACGCTGCGCGCAACGTATCGAACAGCGGCAGGCTCACCGGCCCCAGCGCCAATGACAGCCAGATCGCCAGCAGACAGAGAAGCGTCAGGCCAATGAACAAGCCACGGGGTTTGACCAATGTGGTCATTGGCCGCTCTTGGTCGGGTAGAAACCGTCAGACAGGGTTTTCAGCGCTGCCGGCAAGCGTGGTCCAAGACCACCAACCAACAGGGTCGGGTCCAGTTCCAGCACTCGGCCGGCCTTGGCCGCGCGACTTGAATTGAGAATCGGGTTTTCCTTGAACAGCGCCGCTTTCGCCGCGTCTCCGGTCAATGCACGGTCGGCGAATACCAACACTTCAGGATCGAGACTGGCGAGGGATTCCACGGAAAACGGTTTGTAACCGGTATGCGTCGCCAGGTTATGCCCGCCCGCCTGCTGCAGCAGCCAGTCGGCAGCGGTGTCCTTGCCGGCGATCAATGGCTTGCCACCGGCATGCCCGAGCAACAACAGCACACCCGGCGTTTTTTGTTTGGTTTTCACCTGAACCACCCGTGCCTTCTGCGCATCGAGTTGCTGTTGATAACTTTGCAGTAGCTGCTTTGCCTGGGCTTCTGTGCCGAGCAACTGGCCCAGATGGGTGACGTTTTTCTCCAGTGTCGGCAGATCCGGCTGAGCCGAGAACAACTCCACCTGAACCTTGGCGGCCTTGACCTGTGACAGCACCGGCGGCGGGCCCATTTCTTCGGTACCGATAAGAATGTCCGGGCGCAGACTGAGAATGCCCTCAGCGGAAAGGCTGCGCTGATAACCAATGCTCGGCAGCGCCTTCAACGACTCCGGATGCTGGCTGGTGGTATCAACGCCGACCAGCTTCGACTCGCCGCCCAACGCACTGACCCATTCCGACAGCGCACCGCCGGCGCTGACCCAACGTTGCGGCAAATCGGCCGCTGCAGCCTGATGGCTGACGAACAGTCCGGCACACAGCACAACAACGCGGGTACTCAGGCGCATACACAGCTTCCTTGAAAGACGTTTTTCCCGGGCATCCGGATGGCAGGCCAAGTATCCTCGCCCCTGCCAGCCGCCCTGCGGACGAAGGCCGCCATTTGATAATTGTTTGCATTTAAACGTCAAGCTCGGACATATCCAGACACGAGCGGACATTAGAGGATAGCCATGAAGTTTCTCTGCACGGGCACTGAACTCGCCGAAGCGGCCAGCCGTGGCTTTGAAGTCGACGGGAACAAGCTGTTCGCCGTGCGCCGCAATGGGCAAGCGTACGTTTATCTCAATCGCTGCCCGCACCGGGGCGTTGGTCTTGAATGGCATCCCGACCAATTTCTCGACCCAAGCAACAGCCTGATCCAGTGCGCCACCCACGGCGCACTGTTTCTGATCGAGGACGGTGAATGCGTCGCCGGGCCTTGCGCCGGGCAATCACTCACCGCCATTGCGTGCCGGGAAGACGCGCAAGGCTTGTGGATCGATGTTTAACCGTTGAGCAGCACGTCGAGACGCCGGTCGATGACCATCTCTTCATGGTTCAAGCGAACGCCGTAAGCCAGCACTTCAACACCACACGCCACCGCTTCACGCAGCGCCTCGGCGTAGGCCGAGTCGATCTCCTCGGCCGGTCGCACCGCTTCAATTCCGCCCAGATTGACGCAATACAACTGCACCGCCCGGATCCCGTCACGAGCCAGATGTGCCAGCTCACGCAGATGCTTGGCGCCACGCTGGGTCACGGCATCGGGAAACGCCGCTACTGCCGTTCCGTCGAAGCCCAGGGTGACGCTTTTCACTTCCACATATGCCGGGCCGCTTGGGTATTCGAGGCGAAAATCGATGCGGCTTTTTTCCTGCCCGTAGGCCACTTCGCGCTTCAACGCGGTAAAGCCGTTCAACTCAGTGATAACGCCAGCCTGCAACGCCTCCTCAACCAAACCGTTGGCCCGGGCGGTATTCACGCAAAACAAGCGGCCCTGCGGGGTTTCACCAATTTCCCAAGTGCCCGGTAATTTGCGTTTCGGGTCATTGGAGCGGCTGAACCAGACCTGTCCGCCCTCGACCTGACAATTGAGCATCGAACCGGTGTTCGGGCAGTGAATGGTCAGCAACTCGCCGCCAACGGTTTCGATATCGGCGAGAAAACGCTTGTAACGACGGATCAGTCGCGCCTCTTCCAGAGGGGGATAAAAGCGCATCAGCCTTGCCAGCTCTTCAAGCCACGTGCGATGCGCTCCACCGCCTCCTGTAGGCGAGGGAGGTTTTGCGTGTAGGCAAAACGCACATGGTGACTGGCCTGATAGCGACCGAAATCCAGCCCCGGCGTGAACGCGACATGTTCGGTTTCGAGGAAATGTCGGCAGAACGCGAAGGCATCGCCGCCGAACTGGCTGATATCGGCGTACAAATAGAACGCGCCCTCAGGCTCCACGGCGATGTTGAAACCCAACTCGCGCAGGGCCGGCAGAAGGAAATCCCGACGACGGCCGAATTCCGCGCGGCGCTCTTCCAGAATCAAGAGGGTGTCCGGCTCGAAACAGGCCAACGCCGCGTACTGCGCCATGCTCGGCGCGCTGATGTAGAGGTTCTGCGCCAGTTTTTCCAACTCGCTGACCGCCGCATCCGGTGCCACCAGCCAGCCCAGGCGCCACCCGGTCATGCCGAAATACTTGGAGAAACTGTTCAACACAAAAGCGTTGTCATCGACTTCCAGCACGCTGGCGGCATCGGTGCCGTACGTCAGGCCGTGATAGATCTCGTCCACCACCAGATGTCCATGCTTAGCCTTGATGGCTGTGGATAACCCGGCCAGTTCATCGCGAGTCAGAATCGTGCCAGTCGGGTTGGCTGGCGAGGCGACCAGTGCGCCGACGCTGTCGTGATCCCAATGGCGCTCGACCAGATCCGGGGTCAGTTGATAGCGCACGTCCGGACCTACAGGAACAAGCTGCGCCGCGCCTTCGACCAAACGCAGGAAGTGCCGGTTGCACGGGTAGCCCGGGTCCGCCAGCAGCCAGTGTTTGCCGGGATCGACCAGCAGCGCGCTAGCCAACAGCAATGCACCGGAGCCACCCGGCGTGATCAGAATCCGTCGTGGATCGATGTTCAAGCCATAACGCGATTGATAAAACCCGGCAATCGCCTCGCGCAGCTCCGGAATGCCGCGCGCGGCGGTGTAGCGCGTCTTGCCTGCCGTCAGCGCCGCTTGCCCGGCACGGATGATCGGCTCGGCGGTGGTGAAGTCCGGCTCGCCGATCTCCAGATGGATCACATCGTGGCCTTCAGCCTGCAATTCATTGGCCCGCGCCAGCAGCGCCATCACATGAAACGGTTCGATCGCACGACTGCGCGCACTGTAGGGCTGAGCCATTGGTTTTCCTTCGGCAGGGAAAAAGAGACGATTCTACCCATCTGCCGGAACGAGCGAGAACCCGCAGCGGTCACAGCCTCAAGAACGCTGGACTGTAACGATATGAGCGTACGCTCCAGGATTGACTAAAATCAGTGATTGAACAGGTCTTCAACACCACCAGACACGGCTTGCCAAACATTTGCAAGCGCCACCCGCCGGGGCCTCGACATCCGGGAGTAGCGCAGGCCGATTTGATCTGGTAAGTTCGCCCGCTTGCAGCCGCAGGGCCGGCAGGTGTCGGTGATGGAGCAATCCTGCGCAATGGATTACAAGAGTAGAGGCGGTCCATTTCATGCCCACCCAAGCAAAGCAACAGCAGCAAACGACGATCAGCGGTTTCGAACCTTACGTTCCGAAAGCCGGTGAAGAGTACATGGGCGCCCCGATGCGTGCGCACTTCACCAAGATCCTGAACAAGTGGAAACAGGACTTGATGCAGGAAGTCGACCGTACTGTTGATCACATGAAGGATGAAGCGGCCAACTTCCCTGACCCGGCCGACCGTGCCAGTCAGGAAGAAGAATTCGCCCTCGAGCTGCGCGCCCGCGACCGCGAGCGCAAGTTGATCAAGAAGATCGACAAGACGCTTGAACTGATCCAGGACGAAGAATACGGCTGGTGCGAATCCTGCGGCATCGAGATCGGCGTCAAGCGCCTCGAAGCCCGTCCTACTGCGGATCTGTGCATCGACTGCAAGACCCTGGCGGAAATCAAGGAAAAGCAGGTCGGCAAGTAATCTCGACCTGAACGAAAAACGGAGCGTGCGAACGCTCCGTTTTTGTTTCTGCCTTTTGCCTTTTGCCTTTTGCCTTTGTGGGAGCGAGCCTGCTCGCGAAAGCGGTGTGTCATTCAACATTTAATCGTCTGACACTACGCTTTCGCGAGCAGGCTCGCTCCCACAGGTTGACCTGCATATAGCCTGAAAAGTAGTTTCGTCTTCATGACTGCCAAGAAATCCCCCGCCTACATCGGCCGCTTCGCCCCAACCCCGAGTGGCCACCTGCACTTCGGTTCGCTGGTCGCTGCCCTCGCCTCCTACCTCGACGCCCGTTCGGTCGGCGGTCGCTGGCTGGTACGCATGGAAGATCTCGATCCGCCCCGTGAAGAGCCCGGTGCGCAAGCGGCAATCCTCAAGGCGCTGGAAAGCTATGGCTTCGAATGGGACGGCGACATGGTGCGGCAGAGCGATCGGCACGCTGCTTACGCCGAAGTGCTCGACAGCCTGTTCAATCACGGTCTGGCCTATGCCTGCACTTGCTCGCGCAAACAACTGGAGCCGTATAACGGGATTTATCCTGGCCTGTGCCGCAATGCCGGCCACGATCAACAGGACGCGGCCATCCGCCTGCGTGTGCCTGAACTGGAATATCACTTCATCGACCGCGTCCAGGGCGAGTACCGCCAGCATCTGGGGCGCGACGTCGGCGATTTCGTGATCCGTCGCCGCGACGGCCTCTACGCCTACCAATTGGCCGTGGTGCTCGACGATGCCTGGCAAGGCATCACCGACATCGTCCGCGGTGCCGACCTGCTCGACTCGACACCGCGCCAGCTCTATCTGCAGGAATTGCTGGGAATGCGCCAGCCGCGTTACTTGCACCTGCCGCTGATTACCCAACCGGACGGCAACAAGCTCGGCAAGTCCTATCGCTCGCCGCCGCTTGAAGCGGATCAAGCCACGCCATTGTTACTGCGAGCCCTGCGCGCCTTGGGGCAAAACCCCGGCGCCGAACTGGCCCACGCTTCGCCGCAAGAGTTACTCAAGTGGGGCAGCTCACACTGGGATGCCAGCAAGATCCCGCGCACACTGACCCTGCCCGAGGCGCAACTGCTATGACGACACTTGCAGTCGTGCGCCCATCCGTTACCATCGCCGCACTTTTTCGGGCACGCGCATAAAAAAGAGAGGCCGGGATGTACATCTATCGCTTGGTCCTGCTTTTAGTCGTGGGGATCTATCTGTTTTCCCCCGCCATCATGGATTGGTGGATCGACGCTACGGGCGCCTGGTATCGCCCCTATCTGCTTTGGCTGATCCTGATTGTCGTGACCTTCATCCTGCAGAGCCAAAAAGATGCCGATGAGCTTTAGCCTGACCCAGATGATCCTGATCAGCGCCGCGTACCTGGCGGTGCTGTTCGGCGTTGCCTGGATCAGCGAACGGGGCATGATCCCGCGCGCGATCATTCGCCACCCGTTGACCTACACCTTGTCGCTGGGGGTTTACGCCAGTGCGTGGGCGTTCTACGGCACGGTCGGCCTGGCTTATCAGTATGGCTACGGCTTTCTGTCCAGTTACCTCGGGGTATCCGGCGCATTTCTGCTGGCGCCAGTGCTGCTCTATCCGATTCTGAAGATCACCCGCACTTATCAATTATCGTCGCTGGCCGATCTGTTCGCGTTTCGCTTTCGCAGCACCTGGGCCGGCGCGCTGACCACGATCTTTATGTTGATCGGCGTGCTGCCCTTGCTGGCGCTGCAGATTCAGGCCGTGGCCGACTCCATTGGCATCCTCACCGGCGAACCGATCCAGAGCCGCGTCGCGCTGGCGTTTTGTGCGCTGATCATTCTGTTCACGATTTTCTTCGGCTCCCGGCATATCGCTACGCGCGAGAAGCACGAAGGATTGGTGTTCGCGATAGCCTTTGAGTCGGTGATCAAACTGATCGCCCTCGGCGGCGTCGGTCTGTATGCGCTGTACGGTGTGTTCGACGGCCCGCAACAACTGGAACTGTGGCTGCTGCAAAACCAGACCGCCCTCGCCGCGCTGCACACGCCATTGCAGGAAGGCCCGTGGCGTACGTTGTTGCTGGTGTTTTTCGCCTCGGCAATCGTGATGCCGCACATGTATCACATGACTTTTACCGAGAACCTCAATCCGCGCTCACTGGTCAGTGCGAGCTGGGGTTTACCGCTGTTCCTGCTGCTGATGAGCCTGGCGGTGCCGCTGATCTTGTGGGCCGGCCTGAAACTCGGCGCCACGACCAATCCGGAATACTTCACTCTCGGCATCGGCATAGCCGCCAACAGCAAACCGCTGGCATTGCTCGCCTATGTCGGCGGTCTGTCGGCGGCCAGCGGATTGATCATTGTGACCACGCTCGCGCTGTCGGGCATGGCACTGAACCACTTGGTGTTACCGCTCTATCAGCCGCCGGCCGAAGGCAATATCTACCGCTGGTTGAAGTGGACTCGCCGGGCGCTGATCGTCGCGATCATCATGGCCGGTTTCGGTTTCTACCTGATGCTCGGCGCCGAGCAGGATCTGGCCAACCTCGGTATCGTCGCGTTTGTGGCGACCCTGCAATTCCTGCCCGGCGTGTTGTCGGTGCTGTACTGGCCGACCGCCAACCGTCGGGGTTTTATCGCCGGTCTGCTGGCAGGGATTCTGGTTTGGGTGGTGACGATGTTGTTGCCGCTGGTCGGCAATCTGCAGGGCTTCTACATCCCGCTGCTGAACATGATTTACGTGCTCGACGACACCAGTTGGCACATGGCAGCCATCGCCTCGCTCGCCGCCAACGTATTGATGTTCACCCTGATCTCGCTGTTCACCAACGCCAGCCCCGAAGAAGCCAGCGCCGCCGAAGCCTGCGCTGTGGATAACGTCCGTCGCCCGCAGCGGCGTGAGCTGCACGCGGCCTCGCCACAGGAATTCGCCACACAACTGGCGAAACCGTTAGGCGCCAAGGCTGCGCAGAAAGAAGTCGAGCAGGCCCTGCGCGATCTTTATCTGCCATTCGACGAACGCCGCCCGTACGCCTTGCGCCGTTTGCGCGATCGCATCGAAGCCAACCTCTCCGGCCTGATGGGCCCGAGCGTGGCGCAGGACATGGTGGAAACCTTCCTGCCTTATAAGGCCGGCGGCGAAAACTATGTGACCGAAGACATCCACTTCATCGAAAGCCGCCTCGAGGATTACCACTCGCGCCTCACCGGTTTGGCTGCCGAGCTCGATGCGCTGCGCCGATACCACCGCCAGACCTTGCAGGAACTGCCGATGGGCGTCTGCTCGCTGGCCAAGGATCAAGAGATCCTGATGTGGAACAAGGCCATGGAAGAACTCACCGGGATCGCCGCACAACGCGTGGTCGGTTCACGTCTGAGCACCATTGGTGAGCCGTGGAAAGAATTGCTGCAGGGTTTCATCAACCTGCCCGACGAGCATTTGCACAAACAGCATCTGGCCCTCGACGGCCAGACCCGCTGGCTGAACCTGCACAAAGCGGCGATCGATGAGCCGTTGGCACCGGGTAACAGCGGACTGGTGTTACTGGTCGAAGATTTGACCGAAACGCAGATGCTCGAAGACAAACTGGTGCACTCCGAGCGCCTGGCCAGCATTGGTCGCCTGGCGGCCGGTGTGGCCCACGAAATCGGCAACCCGATCACCGGCATCGCTTGTCTGGCGCAGAACCTGCGCGAAGAACGCGAAGACGACGGCGAACTGACGGAAATCAGCGGGCAGATTCTCGAACAGACCAAACGCGTCTCGCGCATCGTGCAGTCGCTGATGAGCTTCGCCCACGCCGGCAGCCATCAGCACAGCGACGAGCCCGTTTGTCTGGCCGAAGTCGCCCAGGATGCGATTGGCCTGTTGGCGCTGAACCGACGCAATTTCGAAGTGCAGTTCTACAACCTGTGCGATCCCGATCACTGGGTCGAAGGCGATCCGCAGCGACTCGCCCAGGTCTTGATCAATCTGCTCTCCAACGCCCGCGACGCCTCGCCGCCGCACAGCGCGGTACGGGTCAAGAGCGAAGCCGGCGAACACACGGTCGATCTGATCGTCGAAGACGAAGGCAGCGGTATTCCGAAGAACATCATGGATAGATTGTTCGAACCCTTCTTCACCACCAAGGATCCTGGCGAAGGCACCGGTCTGGGCCTTGCACTGGTCTATTCCATCGTTGAAGAGCATTATGGACAAATCACCATCGACAGCCCGGCTGATGTACAAAGCCAACGCGGCACCCGTATCCGGGTGACCTTACCGCGTCATGTCGAAGCGACGTCCGCTGTGAACTGAGACCGTCGAGAGTATCGAATCAATGCCGCACATTTTGATCGTCGAAGACGAAACAATTATCCGCTCCGCCTTGCGCCGCCTGCTGGAACGCAACCAGTATCAGGTCAGCGAAGCCGGTTCAGTGCAGGAAGCACAAGAACGCTTCACCATTCCTACGTTCGATCTGATCGTCAGCGATCTGCGTTTGCCGGGCGCGCCGGGCACCGAGCTGATCAAGCTCGGCCAGGGCACACCGGTGCTGATCATGACCAGTTACGCCAGCCTGCGCTCGGCGGTCGACTCGATGAAGATGGGCGCGGTGGACTACATCGCCAAGCCTTTCGACCACGACGAAATGCTCCAGGCTGTCGCGCGGATCCTGCGTGATCGCCAATCGGCCCCTGCTGCCGGCGAGCCCGTTGCAGTGAAAACGACCAACGGCAGCGGCAAATCCGCGGTCGACAACAGCAACGGCGAGATCGGCATCATCGGCTCCTGCCCGCCGATGCAGGACCTGTACAGCAAGATCCGCAAGGTCGCGCCGACCGATTCCAATGTGTTGATCCAGGGCGAGTCTGGCACCGGTAAAGAACTGGTGGCCCGCGCCCTGCACAACCTGTCGAAACGCGCCAAGGCGCCGATGATTTCGGTGAACTGCGCGGCCATTCCGGAAAGCCTGATCGAGTCCGAATTGTTCGGCCACGAAAAAGGCGCGTTCACTGGCGCCAGCGCCGGGCGTGCCGGTCTGGTCGAAGCGGCGGACGGCGGCACGTTGTTCCTCGACGAAATCGGCGAACTGCCGCTGGAAGCTCAGGCTCGCCTGCTGCGCGTGTTGCAGGAAGGCGAGATTCGCCGGGTCGGCTCGGTGCAGTCGCAGAAGGTCGATGTACGCCTGATCGCGGCCACTCACCGGGATCTCAAGAGTCTGGCGAAAATCGGCCAGTTCCGCGAAGACCTTTATTACCGCCTGCACGTGATCGCCCTGAAATTGCCAGCCCTGCGCGAGCGCGGCGCCGACGTCAACGAAATCGCCAACGCCTTCCTTGCTCGCCAGAGTGCGCGCATCAACCGTACCGACCTGAAGTTCGCCGCGGATGCCGAACAGGCGATCCGGCATTATTCCTGGCCGGGTAACGTGCGTGAACTGGAGAACGCAGTCGAGCGCGCGGTGATTCTAAGCGAAAGCCCGGAAATCTCGGCCGACCTGCTGGGCATCGACATTGAACTGAGCGATCTGGAAGACGACGAGTTCATCGGCCTGCCGCCACAAACGGCGGGTAACGCCAGCAACAGCAGCCATGAGCCGACCGAAGACCTGTCGCTGGAAGACTACTTCCAGCACTTCGTCCTCGAGCATCAGGACCACATGACCGAGACCGAACTGGCGCGCAAACTGGGCGTCAGCCGTAAATGCCTGTGGGAACGCCGTCAGCGTCTGGGCATTCCACGGCGCAAGACCGGGGTCGCCAGCGAGAGCTGAACGTTACCTGTCGAGTGTGCGGGTAACGTTTGAGGATGTGAAAAAACTGTTACCTCAGTCCTTTCACGTAACAGAAGCCGGGGTTATCGGTAACGAAACCCCGGCTTTTTTTCGCCCCGACAAAACGGTTATATCGACCTAACCCCTTGTTTTATTGGGTTTCGCAAAAGTTGGCACGGCCCCTGCTATATGTTTAGTACAAGAACAATAACAAGCAATGCACAAGACAATAAAAATAAGACGAATCGACTCACGCACAATAAAAACAAGACGGCGAGAGGCGCAGCTAACTGATTCTTTTGGAGAGGCGTTGTATTTGGGGCTTGCCCCACGACCAGGCCGAGAACAATAAAAACTGTCCTAAGACAGAGCCTGTACTGGTTGGATCGAGAGATCACTGCAATTCAGCGACCAAAGCAATCCGTTTGCTCTTGGCTCCCGATTGGGAGGGTCACGAAGGAAACACTTCGTGGCGAGGGCACTCAACAAAAACAAGAAGCCCGAATCAATAATAAAAAGAGCACGCAACTACTTCTTGGGGAGCTTCGGCTCCCCTTGTAGTTTCTCCTCCCCGGCAAAATCCTCCATTTTTATCGCGCGCGATGCCTGTAGCCTGCGGCTTGCAGCTCAAATCGGCCGTGTCCTACACCATCCCCCGACTAAATGCTAGAATCTGCGCCCATCATGCGGTCATTCTTTGGTATGGCCGAACATTCCTTCAAACAGTGCATCCCATGCTGAAGAAGTTGTTCCAGTCATTCCGAACTCCCGTGCGTCGTACGCAACACATCCGCAGCACCCCTGAAGTGCTCAACAGCGGTCAACATTCGCTGCAGAAAACGCAGTTCAGCCGCTATGCGGTGAATATCGTCGAACGCCTGCAAGGTGCCGGTTACCAGGCTTATCTGGTCGGCGGTTGCGTGCGTGACATGCTGCTGGGCATCACGCCCAAGGATTTCGACGTCGCCACCAGCGCCACCCCCGAGCAAGTCCGTGCCGAATTCCGCAATGCGCGGATCATCGGTCGCCGCTTCAAACTGGTGCATATCCATTTCGGTCGCGAAATCATTGAAGTCGCGACTTTCCGCGCCAATCACCCGGTCAACGAAGACGACGAGGACAGCAACCAGTCTTCGCGTAACGAGAGCGGGCGGATTCTGCGCGACAACGTTTACGGCACCCTGGAAGAAGACGCGCAACGCCGCGACTTCACCATCAATGCCCTGTATTACGATCCGGTCAGCGAGCGCATACTCGACTACGCCAACGGCGTACACGACATCCGCAATCACCTGATCCGTCTGATCGGCGATCCGAAGCAGCGCTACCAGGAAGACCCGGTGCGTATGCTGCGTGCCGTGCGTTTTGCCGCCAAGCTCAACTTCGGCATCGAGAAGCACACCGTGCAACCGATCCGTGAACTGGCACCGATGCTGCGCGAGATCCCCTCGGCACGCCTGTTCGAAGAAGTGCTCAAGCTATTCCTCTCGGGCCACGGCGCGATCACCTTCGAAATGCTGGTCGATCTGCAACTGTTCGCCCCGCTGTTCCCGGCCAGTGCCGATGCGCTGGAACACAACCCGGAATACACCCACACGCTGATCAGCGAAGCGCTGACCAACACCGACCTGCGCATCAAGCAGAACAAACCGGTAACCCCGGCGTTCCTGTTTGCCGCGCTGCTGTGGCCTGCCCTGCCGGCCCGCGTGCTGCGCCTGCAAGAACGTGGCATGCCGCCGATCCCGGCCATGCAGGAAGGCGCCCACGAGCTGATCGCCGAACAGTGCCAGCGCATCGCGATTCCGAAACGTTTCACCATGCCGATCCGCGAGATCTGGGACATGCAGGAACGCCTGCCACGTCGCAGCGGCAAACGCGCCGATCTGTTGTTGGACAATCCGCGTTTCCGCGCTGGCTACGACTTCCTGCTGCTGCGTGAAAGCGCGGGCGAGGAGACCGATGGCCTGGGCGAGTGGTGGACCGACTATCAGGACGCCAACGACAGCGAGCGCCGCGACATGATTCGCGACCTCAGCGGTAAAGGTGATGACGCCAGCGGTGCTCCGCGCAAACGTCGCCGCAGCGGTGGCTCCAAACGCAAACGCGCCGGCGCACCGAGCGCTTCGACCGGCGAGTAAAGGCATGGAACGCATCTACATCGGCATGGGCAGCAACCTCGCTGACCCGGCCGAACAGTTGCGCAGCGCCGTTGAGGCGCTGGGGCAATTGCCGCAGACCCTGCTCGCTGGCGTTTCTGCCTTTTATCAAAGCGATTCATTGCTGCCGGGCCAACCGCGATATACCAACGCGGTAGCAGCGCTCGACAGCTCACTTGCACCACTGGAACTGCTCGACGCCTTGCAAGCTATCGAGAACGATCAGGGCCGTGAACGTCTGGAACGTTGGGGCCCACGCACACTGGATCTGGACATTCTGCTGTTCGGTGATCGACTGATCGACGAACCGCGCCTGAAAATCCCGCATTACCAGATTCAGGAACGCGCGTTCGTGCTCTATCCCCTCGCTGAACTGGCCCCACAAGATTTGCGTCTTGCCGATGGCCGCAGCCTGTCCGATCTGCTCACCGCCTGCCCGTTCGTCGGCCTGGAACGCCTCTCGACAGATTGATTGCAATCCCCTGTGGGAGCGAGCCTGCTCGCGAAAGCGGTGTGTCATTCAACACTGTGTTGACTGATTCGCCGCCTTCGCGAGCAGGCTCGCTCCCACATTGGTTTATTCCACACCCAGGATTTTTGTCGGACAAAAAATCGCCGAATCAGCCCTGCCGCGCCGCTGAATCGCATCAGTAACGCCGGTAACACTCCCCTCGTAACAATGCGGTAACACACGCAATTGACTTCCTGTTGGCTCATCACGACTATAGGCGTCCCGCTGCCGCCAACCCGGCACATACGGGCGCAATCCAGGCCTTATAAGCACGACAAAAGAGCGTGCGCCTGAGTAGATGACGAATCACGCGCGTTACTCGCAGTAGTTTCCAGAGCGCCTGAACGAGGATTTTTTACATGCCAGCCATCACCCTGACCACGCTCCAGAGCCTCAAGCAGAAAGGTGAAAAGATCACCATGCTGACCTGCTATGACGCGACCTTCGCCCACGCCTGCAACGAGGCCGGTGTCGAAGTGCTGCTGGTGGGCGACTCCCTCGGCATGGTCCTGCAAGGTCACGACAGCACCCTGCCGGTGACCACCGCAGAAATGGCCTACCACACTGCCTGTGTCAAACGCGGCAACACTGATGCCCTGATCCTCGCCGACCTGCCGTTCATGGCCAACGCCACCCTTGAACAGACCATGACTAATAGCGCCATGCTGATGCAGGCCGGTGCGCACATGATCAAGGTGGAAGGTCAGTTGTGGCTGGCCGAGTCGATCCGTCTGCTTGCCGAGCGCGGTGTACCGGTTTGCGCGCACATGGGTCTGACCCCACAAGCGGTGAACATTCTCGGCGGCTATAAAGTGCAGGGTCGCAACGAAAACCAGGCGCGGCAGATGCGTGCTGATGCGATTTCGCTGGAACAGGCCGGCGCGGCGATGCTGCTGCTCGAATGCGTACCGAGCGAACTGGCCGCTGAAATCAGCCAGGCCGTGAAGATTCCGGTGATCGGCATCGGCGCCGGTAACGCCACCGACGGCCAGGTTCTGGTACTGCACGACATGCTCGGCCTGTCGATCACTGGCCGTGTGCCAAAATTCGTCAAGAACTTCATGCACGGTCAGGACAGCATTCAGTCCGCGCTGAAGGCTTACGTCAACGAAGTCAAAGCCACCACGTTCCCTGGCATCGAGCACGGATTCTCTGCATGAACACCGTTAAAACCGTACGCGAACTGCGCGCCGCCGTAGCCCGCGCCCGCAGCGAAGGCAAGCGCATCGGCTTCGTGCCGACCATGGGCAACCTGCACAGCGGTCACGTTGCACTGATCACCAAAGCCACGCAGCGCGTCGATTTCGTGGTCGCGAGCATTTTCGTCAACCCGCTGCAGTTTGGCGCCGGCGAAGACCTCGATAAGTACCCACGCACGTTGGCAGCGGATCAGGAAAAACTGCTGGAAGCGGGCTGCTCTCTACTGTTCGCGCCAACTGTCGAAGAAATGTACCCCGACGGCATGGCCGGACAGACCCGGGTCAGCGTGCCGCAATTGTCCGAAGGCCTGTGCGGCGCCAGCCGTCCGGGGCACTTCGAAGGTGTGGCGACCGTGGTCAGCAAGCTGTTCAACATGGTCCAGCCGGATCTGGCGATTTTCGGCCAGAAGGACTACCAGCAACTGGCGGTAATCCGCGCGCTGGTGCATGACCTGAACATGCCGATCCAGATCATCGGCGAGCCGACCGTGCGCGCCGCCGATGGCTTGGCGTTATCGTCGCGCAACGGTTTCCTCAGCGAAGAACAACGCGCGGTGGCGCCGGTGGTTTATCGCAGCCTCAGCAACATTGCCGAGTCGATTAAACAAGGTGAACGGGATTTCCCGGCGCTGATCAGTGCCCAGGTGCAGCAGCTGGAAGCAGCGGGCCTGCGTCCGGACTACCTGGAAATCCGCCACGCCTTGACCTTGCGCCCGGCAACGGCAGAAGACCGTGACCTGGTGATTCTGGTGGCCGCGTTCCTCGGCACCACGCGGTTGATCGATAACCTGCACCTGAATCTCGATACCCCGGTTTAAAGACACCGCAATACCCCCTGTAGGAGTGAGCCTGCTCGCGATAGCGGTGTGTCAGTCAGCATTAGTGTTGAATGACACACCGCTATCGCGAGCAGGCTCACTCCTACAGTGTTTTTCAGCGTCATGAAGATTGCATTCCAGCTGTATTGCCGCCTTAAAAGCCTTCGGGCACACTGCCCGCCGTTCGATTCCAACCCGGGAAAACCCTCATGCACGCGATCATGCTCAAGGCCAAACTGCACCGCGCCGAAGTCACCCATGCGGTGCTCGATTACGAAGGTTCGTGCGCCATCGATGGCGAGTGGCTGGACTTGTCCGGCATTCGTGAATACGAGCAGATCCAGATTTATAACGTCGACAACGGCGAGCGTTTCACCACCTACGCGATTCGTGGCGAAGAAGGCTCGCGGATGATCTCGGTCAATGGCGCCGCTGCGCACAAGGCCAAGGTCGGCGACCGCGTAATCATTTGTGCCTACGCCCATTACAGCGAAGCGGAGCTGGTCAATTTCAAGCCGCGCATGCTCTACATGGCGCCGGGCAATGAACTGAGCCACACCAGCAACGCCATCCCGGTTCAGCTCGCCTGATCCCGATTTCGCCCCGCCCCCTCCGTTTGTCGGCCAGTTCCCGGTCTCGATGTTAAAAAAGTACAGGGATCTGGTCAGACAAAGTCAAGACAGAACGCAGCGCGAGGTTTACTGTATTCGCCCTGTGTCCGGAAATCGTGTCGACGCAGTTGATCCCATGCCCAAACATGGCGTGCCGGGTCTGTTCAGTGTTCAAAGGCCGTTCAAGTAAAAAGGAAAACCGCAGCGATGGCGTATTACCTCACTCCTCAAGACGTTACCGCTCTGCCCGCCTGGCAAGCGTTGAAAGACCACCGCCAAGCCATGCAGGATTTCAGCATGCGCGAAGCCTTCAACGCCGATCCGCAGCGCTTCAATCAGTTCACCCTCAGCAGCTGTGGACTGTTTCTCGATTATTCGAAGAATTTGATCAACGCCCAGACCCGCAACCTGCTGGTCGGTCTGGCCAATGAAGTCGATCTCAAAGGCGCCATCAAAGCGCTGTTTGAAGGCGAAATCGTCAACACTTCCGAAGGCCGCCCGGCGCTGCACACCGCCCTGCGTCGCCCGGTGGGCGACAAGCTGTCGGTCAATGGCGTCAACGTGATGCCGGAAGTCCACAAGGTTTTGAACCAGATCACCGATCTGGTCGGCCGCATTCACGACGGTCTGTGGCGTGGTTATACCGAGAAGCCGATCACCGACGTGGTCAACATTGGTATCGGTGGCTCGTTCCTCGGCCCTGAGCTGGTCTCCGAAGCGCTGCTGTCGTACGCGCAGAAAGGCGTGCGTTGCCATTATCTGGCGAACATCGATGGCAGCGAATTCCACGAGCTGACGCAGAAACTGCGCGCCGAGACCACACTGTTCATTGTTTCGTCGAAGTCGTTCAACACCCTCGAAACCCTGAAGAACGCTCAGGCCGCACGTGCCTGGTACCTGGCGCAGGGCGGTTCGGAAGCCGAGCTGTATCGCCACTTCATCGCCGTATCGAGCAACAACGCAGCGGCCGTTGCGTTCGGTATCCGCGAAGAAAACATCTTCCCGATGTGGGATTGGGTCGGCGGTCGTTATTCGCTGTGGTCGGCCATCGGTTTGCCGATTGCCCTGGCCATCGGCATGTCCAACTTCAAGGAACTGCTGTCCGGTGCCTACACCATGGACCAGCATTTCCAGACCGCGCCGTTCGAACAGAACATGCCGGTGCTGCTGGCCCTGCTCGGTGTGTGGTACGGCAACTTCTGGGGCGCGCAAAGCCACGCGATCCTGCCGTACGACCATTACCTGCGCAACATCACCAAGCACTTGCAACAACTGGACATGGAATCCAACGGCAAGAGCGTGCGTCAGGATGGCACGCCGGTGTCGACCGATACCGGTCCGGTGATCTGGGGCGGCGTCGGCTGCAACGGTCAGCACGCTTACCACCAGTTGCTGCATCAAGGTTCGCAGTTGATCCCGGCCGATTTCATCGTGCCGATCGTCAGCTTCAACCCGGTTTCCGACCACCATCAGTGGCTGTACGCCAACTGCCTGTCGCAGAGCCAGGCGCTGATGCTCGGCAAGACCCTGGCGGAAGCCGAGCAAGAACTGCGCGACAAGGGCATGAGCGAAGCAGAAGTGCACAAACTCGCACCGCACAAGGTGATCCCGGGCAACCGTCCGAGCAACACCATCGTGGTCGAGCGCATCAGCCCGCGCCGTCTCGGCGCACTGGTGGCGATGTATGAACACAAAGTGTTCGTGCAAAGCGTGGTCTGGGGCATCAACGCCTTTGACCAGTGGGGCGTTGAGTTGGGCAAGGAATTGGGTAAAGGCGTTTACAACCGTCTGGTCGGCAGCGATGAAAGCACTGCTGATGATCCGTCTACCCAAGGCCTGATCAACTACTTCCGCGGTCGTCACCGCGGTTGATGTGAATGGGTTGCCCACAATTCCAGTGGGCAACCTATTTCCAATGTGGGAGCGAGCCTGCTCGCGAATGCGGTGTGTCATTCAGCCTCTTTGTTGACTGACTCACCGCATTCGCGAGCAGGCTCGCTCCCACAGTTGTTTTACACATGACTTGAACCTCTGCATCGCTCGGCGCATCTTTATTCCTGTCGCACCACAAGAATAAGGAACCGTCATGTTCGATATCCGCACGTTCCCCAAAGCCGATGCCGTCCGCCGGGCTGCGCAATTGAGTCAGGAAGACTATCGGCGCCTGTACCGCGAATCCATTGAACACCCCAATACCTTCTGGGCCGAACAGGCCACGCGGTTCCTCGACTGGAGCACGCCGTGGCAGACCGTCCAGCGCTATGACCTGAAAACCGGTGAAGCCGCCTGGTTCTCCGGGGCCAAACTGAATGTCAGTTACAACTGCATTGACCGCCACCTGGAAAAGCGCGGCGAGCAGACCGCCCTGCTCTGGGAAGGCGACGACCCGGCCGAATCGGCACAAATCACTTATAAAAAACTCCATCATCATGTCTGCCGCTTGGCCAACGTGCTGAAAAGCCGTGGCGTGAAGAAAGGCGACCGGGTGTGCATCTACATGCCGATGATCCCCGAAGCCGCTTACGCCATGCTCGCGTGTTCGCGGATCGGCGCGATCCATTCGGTGGTGTTCGGCGGTTTCTCCCCCGATTCCCTGCGTGACCGCATTCTCGATGCCGATTGCCGCACGGTGATCACGGCGGATGAAGGCGTGCGCGGCGGCAAGTTCGTGCCACTGAAACAGAACGTCGACAAAGCCCTGCAGAGTTGCCCGGACGTCAGCACCGTCGTGGTGGTCGAGCGCACCCAAGGCAAAGTCGATTGGGTTGAGGGCCGTGACCTCTGGTATCACCAGGCTGTGCGCGACGTCAGCGACGATTGCCCGCCGGAACCAATGGACGCTGAAGATCCGCTGTTCATCCTCTACACCTCCGGCAGCACCGGCAAACCCAAAGGCGTGCTGCACACCACCGGCGGTTACCTGCTGCAAGCGGCGATGACCTTCAAATACGTGCTTGATTACCGCGACGGCGAAGTGTTCTGGTGCACCGCCGATGTCGGCTGGGTCACCGGCCACAGTTACATCGTCTACGGCCCATTGGCCAATGGCGCAACCACGCTGATGTTCGAAGGCGTGCCGAGCTACCCGAGCAGCTCACGATTCTGGCAGGTCATCGATAAACACAAGGTCAACATCTTCTACACAGCTCCTACCGCTTTACGCGCGTTGATGCGCGAAGGTGCCGAACCGTTGCAGGAAACGTCACGCGCCAGCCTCAGATTGCTCGGCAGCGTCGGTGAGCCGATCAACCCGGAGGCGTGGGAATGGTATTTCAATGTCGTAGGAGAACAGCGCTGCCCCATCGTCGACACCTGGTGGCAGACCGAAACCGGCGGCATCATGCTCAGCCCGCTGGTCAGCGCACAACGGATCAAACCGGGCTGCGCCACGCAGCCGATGTTCGGCGTGCAACCGGTGTTGCTCGATGAGCACGGCAAGGAAATCAAAGGCGCCGGCAGCGGCGTGCTGGCGATCAAATCGAGTTGGCCGGCGCAGATCCGCAGCGTCTATGGCGACCCGCAACGCATGGTCGACACCTATTTCAAACCCTACCCCGGCTACTATTTCACCGGCGACGGCGCGCGCCGCGACGAGGACGGCGACTACTGGATCACCGGGCGCATCGACGATGTGATCAACGTCTCCGGTCACCGCATCGGCACCGCTGAAGTGGAAAGCGCGCTGGTGCTGCACGACAGCATCGCCGAAGCCGCCGTGGTCGGTTACCCGCACGACGTCAAAGGTCAGGGCATCTACGCCTTCGTCACCCCGATGAACGGCACCGAGCCGAATGATGAATTGAAGAAAGAACTGCTCGCCCACGTCAGCAAGGAAATCGGCAGCTTCGCCAAACCGGACCTGATCCAGTGGGCGCCGGCCTTGCCGAAAACCCGTTCAGGCAAGATCATGCGGCGCATCCTGCGCAAGATCGCCTGCAACGAACTCGACAGCCTCGGCGACACCTCGACCCTGGCCGACCCGAGCGTGGTGCAAGGCCTGATCGACAAGCGCCTCAATCAGTAACACTACGGGCGCGGTCAACCGGTCGCGCCCGCTCTTCTTCACTGAGTAGTCATGGAATTCATCCGTAGTCGTATCGAAAACCAACTGATGAGCCTGACCGGGCTGTCACTCGGCCAACTCGACCTGGAAAACCCCAAGGGCGATCCCGGCCTGTTCGGCCCCGACTCGGTCAGTTGGCAAGTGCACGGCGATTTCAGCAGCATGTTGATCGGCGGCATCAGCGCGTTGTTGCTGCAAGCATTGCATCCACTGGCATTGGCCGGGGTTTGGGATCATTCGAATTTCCGTGAAGACATGCTCGGACGCTTGCGGCGCACCAGTCAGTTTGTTTCCGGCACCACCTTCGGTTCGCGGCGGGATGCCGACTGGCTGATCGAGAAGGTGCGCACCATTCACCTGCAAGTGGTCGGCACTGCTCCGGATGGCCGGCCCTATGCGGCAAGTGATCCAGACTTGCTGACGTGGGTGCATGTGGCCGAGGTCAGCAACTTTCTCGCGGCACATTTGCGTTATCGCAATCCGCAGTTGTCGGGGGCGGATCAGGATCGTTATTACGCGGAAATCGCCGTGATTGCCGAACGACTCGGTGCTCAGGATGTGCCGAAATCGCGTCAGGCCGTAGCCGATTATCTGCAACGCATGCGCCCGCAGTTGCTGTGCGATGAGCGCAGCCGAGAAGTATTGCGCCTATTGCTGGCCGCACCGGCGCCCAGTGTTCTGGCGCGACCGTTTGGCGATTTGATGATGAAGGCCGGTATTGATCTGCTGCCGGACTGGGCCAGCGATATGCTCGATGTCCGCCAGAGTTCGCTGCAACGCCAGTTGATTCGCGCCAGCGTCAGACGCAGCGCGCCGATACTGCGCTGGGCGATGCGCAATGGTTCGGTGCAACGAGCCAAACGCAGGATGGGTTTGCTGACCTGAAAACTTCGCGAGCAGGCTCGCTCCCACATTTGGAATGCATTCCCATGTGGGAGCGAGCCTGCTCGCGAAGGTCGCAACTCGATTGCTCGCCAAACTGCTAAACTCCCGCGCCCCCATTCTCTCCAGCAAGGCGCCCGCATGTCTTCCTTGAATCAGGCGCTGCGCGCCGCCCTCGATCAACGCCAGGACTTGCTCGCCGAGTTGCACCGCCAGGGCACCGATTGTTATCGGCTGTTCCACGGCAGCCAGGAAGGCGCTGGCGGTCTGACCATCGACCGCTACGGCCCGCAACTGCTGGTGCAGAGCTTCCACCAGACCCTCGAGCGCGATGACCTGCTGCAACTGCACGCCATGGTCAATCAAACATTGGGCCTGGAAACGTTGCTGGTTTACAACGACCGCTCCCGTGGCAATTCGCGTATTGATCGTGAAGACAGCGTCTACAAAGCCGAAGACGCCGCGCTGGCCGATCTGGTCGGTCACGAATGGGGTCTGAACTACCGTGTGCGCGGGCGTCATGCCGGGCAGGACCCGCTGCTGTTCCTCGACCTGCGCAACACCCGTGGCTGGGTCAAGGATCACGCCAAAGGCAAATCCGTGCTCAACCTGTTCGCTTACACCTGCGGCGTCGGCCTCAGCGCAGCCGCCGGTGGCGCGCGTGAAGTGTGCAACCTGGATTTCGCCGAAGGCAATCTGGCGGTCGGCCGCGAAAACGGTCTGCTCAACCCGCAGTTGCCGCAGATGCAGTTCATCCAGTCGGACTACTTCCCGGCCATCCGCCAACTCGCCGGGCTGCCGATCAGCCAGCGCCGGGGGCAGAAACTGCCGAGCTACCAGCGCCTCGATCAGCGCCAATATGACCTGGTCCTGCTCGATCCACCGGCCTGGGCCAAGAGTGCATTCGGCACCGTCGACCTGCTGCGCGACTACCAGAGCCTGCTCAAACCTGCCCTGCTGACCACCGCCGACAACGGCGTGCTGATCTGCTGCAACAACCTGGCGAAAGTCAGCATGGACGACTGGCGCGAGCAGGTGCTGCGCTGTGCCGAGAAGACCGGACGCCCGGTGCGTGAGTGGAGCGTGATGACCCCGGGTGCCGACTTCCCGTCCCTGGACCAGCAACCGCCGCTGAAAACCCTGATCCTGCAGCTCTGAACCGCTCGCGCGGCTGACAACTATCTAATGTGGGAGCGAGCCTGCTCGCGAAAGCGGTGTATCAGCCAACGAATAGAGCGACTGATATGACGCCTTCGCGAGCAGGCTCGCTCCCACATGGAAAGCGTTCCTACAGAAGAATCTGAACAATCCTGCTCCATGCGAGGTACTTCGGAACCAGAATCGCGTGCCATACTCCAAGGCACTCCGATTCAGACAGATGAAGCCGCACATGCCCAAAGGATTGATTCGCGCGATTGGCGCCTTGTTGACTGCTCTGGCCCTCTACAGCCTGCTGGGGTTTCTGATTTTGCCGGGCATCGCCCTGCGTGTGGCCAATCAACAACTGGCCAATTACGCAACGGTGCCTGCGCATATCCAGCGTATCGAGCTCAACCCGTTCAGCCTTGAAGTCACCCTGTGGGGACTGGTCATCGGCGAGCCGGGCAAGGAACAGGTCGGCTTCGATCGCCTGTACGCCGACCTGCAAATCGACAGCCTGTGGACCAAAGCCCTGCATCTGGCCAACATCGAGCTGGACAAGCCGAAAACCGAAATCCTTTTCGCCAAAGACGGCAAACTCAACCTGCTCGGCCTGTTCAATGTGCCGGCCAGTGAGCCGACACCAGCCGACCCGGACGCCAAACCGTTCCCGCTGCGCATTGACAACATCAAGCTGGCCGGCGGCGTCGTGCACTTTGAGGACGTGCGCCCGAGCGAGCCCATCGAGTTTCTCTACGACGACCTCAGCTTCGAACTGAAAAACCTCAGCACCCTGCCCGAAGACAGTGCCGACATGACCCTGGTCGCCATCGGCCCGGCCGGTGGGCGGATCGACTGGAGTGGCAATTTCAGCCTGATCCCGTTCACTTCCGAAGGCACCCTGAAAGTCACCGACGGCAAGATGAAAGCATTCTGGCCCTACGTGCGTGATTCGGTGCCGCTGGTCCTGGAAGACGGTGTGATCAGCCTCAGCAGCGAATACAAACTCAATCTGTCGAAAGAAACCGAGCTGCAACTGAACAACGTGGCGGTGAGCATCGCGCCGTTCGCCATCAAGGCTCCGGATGGGCGGCCACTGGCGAAACTCGAACGCCTGGACGTCAGCGAAACTTCGGTGGATCTGGCCAAGCAACAAGTCGTGGTCGGCAAGATCCGCAGCAACAAACTGGAAACCTGGGCTGCCCTTGAAGCCGACGGCCAGCTGGACTGGCAGAAACTGTTCGCCAGCCAACCGTCCAAACCTGCCGCCAAAGCCGCCGCAGAACCGGCGAACACGCCAGCCGCTGCCGACTCGCCGAAAGCTGAACCGACTGCGCCGAGCAAGCCTTGGCAAGTGCTGCTCAAAGACGTGCAATTGCGCAACTACACCGTGCATCTTGCCGACCGCTCGGCCAAACCGGCAGTAGCACTGGACATCACCCCGCTGAACGTTGACCTGCAGGATTTCGACAGCCTCAACGGTTCGCCCTTCAAGCTCAAGCTCGACAGCGGCGTGGGCAAGCAAGGCAAGATCACGGCCGACGGCACCGTCAATCTCGCCCCGGTCAATGCCCAGCTCAACGTGAAAACCCAGGACATCGACCTGCGTGTCGCGCAGTCCTATATCAATCCGTTCATTCGCCTGGAACTGCGCAGCGGCATGCTCGGCAGTGACCTGAAGGTCAATCTCAAGAGCACCGAACCACTGGCACTCAGCGTCACCGGTCGCGCACAAATCGATCAACTGCACACCCTCGACACCCTGAAAACCCGCGACTTCCTCAAATGGCAGCAAGTGGTGGTCGAAGGCCTGAACTATCAGCACGGCGACAGTCTGTCGATCGACAAGGTCAACCTCTTCCAGCCTTATGTGCGGTTCATGATCAACGACGATCGCACCACCAACATCGACGACCTGCTGATCCCGCAACCGGCCGACAGTGGCGCGAAAACCACGACAGCGAAACCGGCCAGCAACGAGAAACCGTTGGGCATTCACATCGGTGGCATCGCGATCAATGACGGCTCGGCCAACTTTGCCGACTTCAGCCTGACGCCGAACTTCGCCACCGCCGTGCAGCAGCTCAACGGCCAGATCGGCACCATCGACAGCCGTCAGGCGAAACCGGCCAGCGTCGATATCAAAGGCAAGGTCGACCGCTACGCACCCGTGACCATCAAGGGCGCGGTCAATCCTTTCGACCCGATGGCCAGCCTCGACATCGCCACCAGTTTCAAACGCGTCGAGCTGACGACACTGACGCCCTACTCCGGCAAATTCGCCGGCTACCGTATCCGCAAGGGCCGGCTCAACCTTGACCTGCATTACCTGATCACCAAGGGCCAGCTCAAAGCCGAAAACAAAGTGGTGGTCGAGCAATTGCAGCTCGGCGAAAAAGTCGACAGCCCGGATGCTGTGAGCCTGCCATTGAAACTGGCAATTGCCCTGCTCAAGGACGTTGACGGCAAGATCTCCATCGAATTGCCGGTGACCGGCGACTTGAACAACCCGCAATTCAGCGTAATGCCGATTGTCTGGCAGACCCTGCGCAACCTGATCGTCAAAGCCGCTGCCGCACCGTTCAAAATGATTGGCGGGCTGATCAGTGGCGGCGGTTCGCAAGACCTCGGCACCGTGTCGTTTGCGCCAGGTTCCAGCGACTTGAGCAAAGATGCCGAAGCGGCGCTGATCAAGCTGTCCCAAGCACTGAAGGAACGTCCGGCACTGCGCCTGGAAATCGAAGGCACGGCCGCCAAAAGCAGTGACGGCCCGTTGCTCGCCGAGCAGCGCCTGGAACGTGAATACCAGTACAACTACTACAAGATGCTCCAGCGGCGCGGCGATAAAGTCCCGGCGCAAGCGTCGCTGCTGCAAGTACCAGAGGGCGAGAAAGGCCCACTGCTCGAAGGCATCTACCGCACCCGTCTGAAAACCCAGCCACCGGCCGAATGGAAGGATCTGGGCAAGGAAGAACGCACAGCGAAGATGCGCGATGGCGTGATCAAGTTCTGGAGTGGCAGCGACGTGCTGCTGCGTCAGTTGGGTCAGGACCGTGCCAGCAGCATCAAGGATTATCTGGTCGATAAAGGCCAGCTGGCAGACGACCGCGTGTACTTCATCGACGCCAACCTTGGCGAGGCCGAAAGCGATGGCCGCGTGGTGACGCAAATGCATCTGGATGCCGAGTGATGAAGCGCCAATGGCTGGCCGCGCTGACACTGGCGCTCGCTGCCAGCCATGCCGTTGCGTCCGAGACCCTGCGCTGCGGCAGTCAATTGATCAGCCTTGGCGACCGCTCCAGCGAAGTCCTGCAAAAGTGCGGTGAGCCGGTCAGCCGCGATGTGCTGGGCTACAAGCGCAGCGCCAATCGCCGGGAGGAGTTTCAGGTAGAGGAATGGACTTACGGCCCGAGCAACGGCATGTACCAATACCTGCGCTTCGAAGGTAATCGCCTGCGGCAGATCAGCAGCAAACGCGGTAACTAGAGCAACTCACTTATCCCATGTGGGAGCGAGCTTGCTCGCGAAGGCGTCAGGTCAGCCAACTCCGTTGTGACTGATATACCGCTTTCGCGAGCAAGCTCGCTCCCACAATTGTTTTGTGATGCCATTTGTTTTGTGGTGCCATTCAATTTTTTCGTCCCTGAAATAGAACAAGCCCCGACACAAGTGGCGGGGCCTGTAATGGTCACATCCGTGTGACCGTTCGCATGAACTCTAAAGTTGCGGCAGACGTATTGCTCGGCCCGTCTGTCGCGTCTTCTCCCGGTCCAGGCGAGAAGTCATGCCTTACTCGGCTTTCAGGCCGTCAGCGGAGACCGCTTTAACACCTTTGATTTTCTTGGTAATAGCGACAGCGGTAGCTTTCTGAGCATCAGTTACCGCAACAGTCGACGACAGGGAAACCACGCCTTTGTTGGTTTCTACTTTGATGTCGGTACCTGGAATGCCTTTTTCGGTGACCAGGTCAGCTTTGACTTTAGTGGTGATCCAGGTGTCGGAAGTAGCTTCTTTAGCCTGGGTGACTTCACCGGCAGCCAGAGTCATTGGAGCCTGGGTAGCCTGGGTGGATTGTGCGAATGCACCGGAAGCCATGGTCAGGGTCAGCGCGGTAGCAGCAGCGGCAGTGATAGCGAACTTCTTCATACGAGTAACTCCTGTTTTTCTGGAAAGTCTGCTGGTTGTCTTGTCAGCAGGGTTACCAAGGTAGTTGCGAACGCTGTGCCAACTTTTGAAAAGCGATAATTTCCTTATAAATCAATAATTTATTAATTAGCAAAATTTTCGAAATCATGCAATTTGCATGACCTTCGAATTATCGACATGCAAGTTACGGTTTTTCGGAAAGTTCCTAAGGCGCTGAAATTATTGAAGCTTTTGTGAAGTGCCGCGCAATGGAAAATGCCCCGCAGTGCGGGGCATTTTCGAGTACATCACTGACCGCTTATGTACCGCTGGCGGTGCAGCCTTTAGGGGAATAATCCGGAGCAACGGTGGTACCGCAGGTCCATACACCCGCGCCGGTCCCTGAAGAACGAGTCAGGGTGATGGTCTTGCTCAGCACCGGACCCGGGGCATTGAGCAGTGTGCAAGTGATGGTTCCGGCACCGGTGGATGCAGTACCGGATGCGGCGAGTGTGCAGTTGGATGTCGCCGCCGTCGCACTACCCGCAACCAATGTCAGCGTAGGATCGGTGCCTTGATTGATGGTGTCTTCAAACGGCACCTTCAGCGCACTGATCTCCGCCAGCCCCGCCGTTACCTTCGACCGCGCCTGATACTTGGAATACTGCGGCAAGGCGATGGTCGCCAGAATCCCGATGATCGCCACCACGATCAGCAGCTCGATCAGAGTAAAACCTTGTTGTTTTTTCATAGACACGCTCCATGCATGAGTCGAAATCTCATGATCTGCAAGGGAAGCAGCATAGGCCATGCCAACGCCTTCGAAGCCCCGCCCCTTGGGCGCGAACCACATACATCGCCATTTCCTACAACCCGCAACCGCACTATCTGACACTTTTTGTCACCTGCACTGGGCGTGTTTGGCGCTGTCACTTGACTAGGCTATAAGTCATGAACTGCAAGCGTGCGGAATCCCCATGAATGACATCGCTCTGAGCGGTCTGGCCAAGCAATTGGTGCAGGCCGAACTGCTCACGGAAAAAAGCGCCCAGCAAGCCTCGCAACAGGCCCAGCGTAATCGCTTGTCGCTGGTCAGCTATCTGGTGCAGAACAAACTGGTCAAGAGCTCACAGGTCGCCGAAATCGCCTCCGAGCATTTCGGCATGGCCTTGCTTGATCTCAATTGCCTGGACAAGGAAACCCAGCCCAAAGGCCTGGTCAGCGAAAAACTGGTGCGCCAGCATCACGCCCTGCCCCTGTGGCGACGTGGCAACAAGCTGTTCGTAGGCATTTCCGACCCGAGCAATCATCAAGCGATCAACGACATTCAGTTCAGCACCGGGCTGAGCACCGAAGCCATTCTGGTCGAGGACGACAAGCTCAGCGATGCCATCGAAAAATTCTTCGACACCAACGCCAGCGGTCTGGAGGACATGGCCGATGTCGATCTCGATGGCCTCGACGTCGAATCCATTGACGACAACAAACAGGATGCCATCGCCGGTCTCGACGCCGACGATGCGCCGGTGGTGCGCTTCGTGCACAAGATGCTGCTCGACGCGATCAAGAGCGGCTCTTCCGACTTGCACTTCGAACCCTACGAGAAGAACTACCGGGTACGGGTGCGCACCGACGGCATTTTGCGCGAGGTGGCCAAGCCACCGATTCAACTGGCCGGGCGCATCGCCGCGCGCCTGAAAGTCATGGCCAGCCTCGATATCTCGGAACGGCGCAAACCGCAGGACGGGCGGATCAAGATGCGCCTGTCGAAAAGCAGGTCGATCGATTTTCGGGTCAACACGCTGCCGACCCTGTGGGGCGAAAAAGTGGTGATCCGGATTCTCGACCCGTCCAGCGCACAGATCGGCATCGACGCGCTCGGCTATGAGCCCGTGCAGAAAGACCTGTATATGGCCGCGCTCAAGCAGCCACAGGGCATGATCCTGGTCACCGGGCCCACCGGTTCGGGTAAAACCGTTTCGCTGTACACCGGCCTGAATATTCTCAACACCGTCGACATCAATATCTCCACCGCCGAGGACCCGGTGGAGATCAATATGGAAGGCATCAACCAGGTCAACGTCAACCCCAAACAGGGCCTCGATTTTGCCCAGGCGCTGCGCTCGTTTCTGCGCCAGGACCCGGACGTGATCATGGTTGGCGAGATCCGCGATCTGGAAACCGCCGAGATCGCGATCAAAGCCGCGCAGACCGGTCACCTGGTGCTCTCGACCCTGCACACCAACAGCGCCGCGGAAACCCTGACGCGCCTGCACAACATGGGCATTCCCGGCTTCAACATTGCCACCTCGGTCAGCCTGATCATCGCCCAGCGCCTGGCACGCAAGCTCTGCAGCCATTGCAAGAAAGCCATCGAGATCCCCCGCGAAACCTTGATCAAAGAAGGCTTCCCCGAGGAACGCATCGGCCATTTCACGATCTACGAGCCGGTCGGTTGCGATCACTGCAACGGCGGTTACAAGGGACGCGTGGGGATTTATGAAGTGGTGAAAAACACACCGGAGCTGCAACGCTTGATCATGGCCGAAGGCAACTCGCTGGAAATCGACATTCAAATGCGCCGCGACGGCTTCGACGACCTGCGCACCTCCGGGCTGCACAAGGCCATGCAAGGCATCACCAGCCTTGAAGAAATCAACCGGGTCACCAAGGACTGAACATGGCGGTCAAGGCAGCGAAAATCAGTATTTATGCCTGGGAAGGTACGGACAGGAAAGGCAGCAAAGTCACCGGTGAACTCAGTGGACAGAATCCGGCACTGATCAAGGCCCAACTGCGTAAACAGGGGATCAGTCCCGGCAAGGTACGCAAAAAATCCGCGTCGTTGTTGAGTTTTGGCAAACGCATCAAGGCCCAGGACATCGCCCTGTTCACCCGGCAGATGGCGACCATGATGAAGGCCGGCGTGCCGTTGCTGCAGTCGTTCGACATCATTGGCGAAGGCTTCGAAAACCCGGCCATGCGCAAGCTGGTGGACGAGGTCAAACAGGAGGTCGCGGCCGGTAACAGCTTCGCCACAGCCCTGCGCAAGAAGCCGCAGTATTTCGACGAGTTGTATTGCAACCTGGTCGATGCCGGCGAGCAGTCCGGCGCCCTCGACACGCTGCTGGAACGGGTCGCAACCTATAAGGAAAAAAGCGAACGGCTCAAGGCCAAGATCAAGAAAGCCATGACCTACCCCACCGCCGTGGTGTTGGTGGCGGCAGTCGTGACCGGGATCCTGCTGGTCAAAGTGGTGCCGCAATTCCAGTCGGTATTCTCGGGGTTCGGTGCAGAGCTACCGGCCTTCACCCTGATGGTGATCAGCCTTTCGGAATTCATGCAGCAATGGTGGTGGGCGATTCTCGGCGCGCTGGTCGCGGCGATTTTCGGCACCCGTCACGCACTGAAAACCTCCCAGGCGCTACGTGATCGCAAAGACACCTGGCTGTTGAAACTGCCCTTGGTCGGCACGCTGATGTACAAGTCAGCGGTAGCCCGCTTCGCTCGAACCCTGTCGACCACGTTTGCTGCCGGTGTGCCATTGGTGGAAGCGCTCGACTCGGTGGCCGGCGCTACCGGCAATGTGGTGTTCAAGCGTGCCGTGCTGCGCATTCGCCAAGACGTCTCCACCGGCATGCAGCTGAATTTTTCGATGCGCAGCACCGGAGTCTTTCCCAACATGGCCGTGCAGATGACCGCGATTGGCGAAGAGTCGGGGGCGCTAGATGAAATGCTCGACAAGGTTGCAGGCTTTTACGAAGAAGAAGTGGATAACATGGTCGATAACCTCACCAGCCTCATGGAGCCGTTCATCATGGTCGTGCTGGGGGTGATCGTCGGCGGGCTGGTGGTGGCCATGTACCTGCCGATTTTCCAACTCGGCTCAGCGATCTGACATGCCTATCGACGAACTGTTCGCCCTGTATCCGCTGGCCTTTGTCTGCACCGCCCTGTTGCTCGGTCTGGTGGTCGGCAGCTTCCTCAACGTGCTGATCTGGCGCCTGCCGAAAATGCTTGAGCGCGACTGGCGACAGCAGGCCCACGACGTGCTCGGTTTGCCCAGCGAAACGCCGCTGCCCACCTACAACCTGATGCTGCCGCACTCCGAATGTCCGCATTGCGCCCACCGGATCCGCCCGTGGGAAAACATTCCGCTGCTCAGTTATCTGGGGCTGCGGGGGCGCTGTTCGGCGTGCGCTGCACCTATCAGCAAACGATATCCACTGACCGAGCTGGCCTGCGGGCTGCTCTCGGCATTCATTGCCTGGCACTTCGGTTTCGGCTGGCCGGCGTGCCTGCTGATCGTCCTCACCTGGGGTTTGCTGGCGATGAGTCTGATCGACACCGAACATCAACTGCTGCCCGATGTGCTGGTGCTGCCGTTGCTGTGGCTGGGGTTGATCGTCAACAGTTTCGGCGTCTTCGTACCGTTGCACGATGCACTGTGGGGCGCGGTGGCCGGTTATATGGCGCTGTGGTCGGTGTTCTGGCTGTTCAAGCTGCTGACCGGCAAGGATGGCATCGGCCACGGTGATTTCAAGCTGTTGGCGCTGCTCGGTGCCTGGGGTGGCTGGCAGATTCTGCCGCTGACGATTCTGTTGTCATCACTGGTCGGCGCCATTATCGGGGTGGTTTTGCTACGCCTGCGCGAACAGAAAACCTCGACGCCGATCCCCTTCGGCCCCTATCTGGCCATTGCCGGCTGGATTGCCTTGCTCTGGGGTGGTCAAATAACCGACTTCTATTGGCAGTTTGTCGGTTTGAAATGAATACCCCTGTGGAAAAACCCTGGATTCTCGGCCTCACCGGCGGCATCGGCAGCGGCAAAAGCGCGGCGGCCCAGCACTTCATCGACCTTGGCATTCATGTGGTTGACGCCGATCACGCGGCGCGCTGGGTGGTTGAGCCGGGGCGCCCGGCGCTGGCAAAAATAGCCGAACACTTCGGGCCTGGCGTTTTGCAGGGCGACGGCACGCTGGATCGCGCCGCCCTGCGCAAACTGATCTTCGAAGTGCCGGAAGAACGCCGCTGGCTCGAAGCCCTGCTGCATCCGTTGATCGCCGAGGAAATCGCTCATCATCTGGCGCTGGCAAAATTGCCTTACGCGATACTGGTTTCGCCGCTGTTGATCGAATCCGGGCAATACGCAATGACCCAGCGCATCCTGGTGATCGACGCTCCGCAACAACTGCAAATCGAACGCACCTTGCAGCGCGACCAGACCAGCGAGCAGCAGGTTCAGGCGATCCTCAAGGCCCAGTCGGGCCGCGAAGACCGTGTGAGCCGTGCCGACGACGTAGTGGTCAACGACCGCGACCTCGCCTGGCTGCACAGTGAGGTCGAGCGCCTGCATCACTTTTACCTGACTTTATCCGGAGGCCAAGCATGAGCCAGATCCCCACCGTTGAATGCCCGACCTGCGGCGCCCCCGTGGAATTCACCGCCGAAAACAAGTTTCGGCCGTTCTGCTCTGATCGCTGCAAGCTGATCGACCTCGGCGCCTGGGCATCGGAAGAACACAAGATTCCCGTTGCACCTGATGCCGAGGATGAACTGTTTTCCGGCGATTTCGATCCGCGCCACTGATCCTGATCAGGGCCGCATAAAGCCGTAGTCCTGATCGTCGTCGAGGTTTTCCGCGAGAAAACGCAACTCGTCGGCCAGGTCTTCGGCGTTGCGCACGGCCTTGCTCTGCTGCACCACCGCACTGAGCAAGGCGCGCAAACTCAACCCCGGGTCAAAGCCCACCTCCTGCGCCATGTCCAGACTCTGCCGGGTTTCCTGCCTCGCCCACTCGTAAACACTCATGCCGCTGCTCCTGAAGGGATTTGCGCGAGCATGAAATTTCCCGCGCATGGCGGGTTTGATATGGATCAAGACTTGGGATCGTCGTCCTTCCACGGCGCCGAAAGGTAGCGCGTGCGATTGAACGTCTCCAGCCATTCCGGGCAGAACACCACCAGCGCGCTGACGACCATGCCGTTGATGAACGCCTCGGGAAACAGCAGCAGCCACAGATAACCGACGAAATCTTCCAGCCACTCCGGCATGGCGAAAATACCGTCGTACCACAGCAGCGTCAGGCTCAGGATCAGGCACAACAACGCTGAAAGCGCGGCGGCAAAAAAACCGGAGCAGAAGATATAAACGAACGGATTACGTGGCTGTGCGCGCTCGACGACGATCGCCACGCATTCGGTGATCAACACCGGTAACAGAATCAGCAGCGAACCATTGACCCCGACGGCCAGCAGATCCTGACGGCCCAGTAGCACCAGACCGATCTGCGCGACCAGACCACCGACAATCGCCAGCGGCCAGTCCAGCAGCAATGTAACTGCCGTCATGCCGATGAAGTGATAGGACACACCCGTGTCGAAATCCCTGCGCACCAGCCACAACAGAAACAACGCGAACACCGTCCCGAACAGCAGGTGCTGACGCCGACTGTCGCTGAACAACTCGACCCACGGCGCGCGCACAATCGCCCAGAGCAGCACCGGCACATAAATCAGCCAGCCGAGCGTCAGGCTCGCCGAGGACAACAGTTCAGCTCCAATCATGACCCTCACCTTTGCGACGACGCATTCCCTGCAGGAGCTGCCGAAGGCTGCGATCTTTTGATCTTGCTCCTTTAAAGTCAAAAGATCGCAGCCTTCGGCTGCTCCTACAAGAGCTCGATGACGCGGCGGTTTGTAAGCATCAGCCCAAGCAAAGCTTTCTGCTTGTCGCATTTGAACGCTAAGCTTGGGCCTATGGATGACTCAGATTATTTACGCCTGCTGACCATCGCGGCCGAGCAGGCCAACGCCTTTCTGTCCAATGCCCGCAAATGGGAGCGTGAGCGTTGGGTCTGCCAGCGCCTGCTGCAAGGCCTGAACATTCCCTACCGCGTCGACGAATTCGCGCCGGCCGGCGAACCGCCGGACGTACTGTTTCGCGATGCCAATTTCGAGGTGTTCTTCGTGCTCGACGAGGGGCGCCGGCTCAACGACGAATGGCGCGATGAATTGCAGCGACGACGCAGCGCCTTTTCCCTCAGCCAACTGGTGCGTCGCGAAGCCAAGCCTAAACGGATTCCGGCCAACGAGTTTTTGCTGCGACTGGCGCCGACCTTGCGCAAGAAAGCGCACAACTACAAGGAACGCGGCATGGATCTGGGCGAACTGGACATCATCGCCTTTGCCAGTCTTAAACGTGAGGTGCTGGATCTGAACAGCCATTTTCCGCCGCCGACCGAATACCTGCGCCAAGGCTGGCGTTCGTTGTCTCTGGTCGGCCCGACCTTTGCCCGCGTGCTGTTCGCCCACCCGGATGCGCCGGATTTTCTGCGCAGCAACCTTGGTCGCAGCATCGTCTTCGATGTCGGGATCAGCCTGTGACGCCGCTGCAGCAATTGATTGCCGATGTGCCACAGACCGGGTGTGTGCGCTGGATCGGCGTGCGTCCCGAATCCCGTGGGCCGATGATCGAACTCGATGCAGTGGAGGCGCGGCTGGAAGCAGGGCTGACTGGCGACCACGCTCGCCCCGGAGTGCGCAACGCACGGCAGGTGACGCTGATTCAGTGGGAACATCTGGCGGTGATCAACGCCTTGATGGGGCGCCCCGACAATCAACCGGTGAAACCTGAAGATCTGCGGCGCAATCTCGTTATCAGCGGTATCAATTTGTTTAGCCTCAAGGGTCGGCGCTTTCGCATCGGTCAGGCAATATTCGAAACCACGGGCTGGTGTCAGCCTTGCGCACGTTTGCAGAACAACCTTGGCCCCGGCACCTTTCAAGCCGTGCGCGGGCATGGCGGAATTACCGCGCGGGTGTTACAAAGCGGGATTATTCGCCTCGAAGACCGGGTCAGCGTCGAGCCGGTTCCGGACAGCGGCTATGCTGCGTTCAACCCCGGATAAAAACCGCTGTAGCTTCTGCCCATTCAGCAACGTCTACCTGACGAGGCAAATATGACCAGCCGCCTGAACCCTGAAGACCAGAAACATGTCGAAGAGTACCTGCAACTGTCCCAACACCGAGTCGAGCGCCGGCCTTTCCGGCCGTGGATGCTCCTCGTGCTGGTGCTGGCAGTGACCATTGGTCTGGGCTTGTTGAGCCGCTTTATCAGTTACCTGACGCTATGAGCAGCTTTGCGCTCGCTTGGGTAACCGCACCGATTTCCTTTAAAAACCTTGCGAGTTATCCCTATGTCCCATCGTATTGTTATTGTCGGCGGCGGCGCCGGCGGTCTGGAGTTGGCTACCCGCCTGGGTAAGACTCTGGGCAAGCGCGGTACAGCCAGTGTGATGCTGGTCGACGCCAACCTGACGCACATCTGGAAACCGCTGTTGCACGAAGTGGCCGCCGGATCGCTGAACTCCTCCGAAGACGAACTCAACTATGTTGCCCAAGCGAAATGGAACCACTTCGAGTTTCAGTTGGGGCGCATGAGCGGGCTTGATCGCGCACAGAAGAAAATCCAGCTGGCAGCGACCTACGACGAAAACGGTGCAGAACTGGTGCCTGCACGCGAAGTGCAATACGACTCGCTGGTGATCAGCGTCGGCAGCACCACCAATGATTTCGGCACGCAGGGCGCGGCGCAGCATTGCCTGTTCCTCGATACCCGCAAACAGGCCGAGCGCTTCCACCAGCAGCTGCTGAATCACTATCTGCGTGCCCACGCCGGGCAAACCGATGTGGTCGAGCAGATCAGCGTGGCGATCGTCGGCGCGGGCGCCACAGGCGTTGAACTGGCGGCCGAACTGCACAACGCCGCCCATGAACTGGCGGCGTATGGCCTGGACCGGATCAAACCGGAAAACATGCACATCACCCTGATCGAAGCCGGGCCACGGGTGTTGCCTGCCCTGCCGGAGCGCATCAGCGGGCCGGTACACAAGACCCTGGAAAAGCTCGGGGTCAATGTGATGACCAACGCTTCGGTCAGCGAAGTGACCGCCGACAGCCTGATCACCGCCGACGGCAACGAGATCAAGGCCAGCCTGAAAGTCTGGGCAGCGGGCATTCGCGCGCCGGGTTTCCTCAAGGACATCGATGGCCTGGAAACCAACCGCATCAATCAACTGCAAGTATTGCCGACCCTGCAAACCACCCGCGACGAGAACATCTTCGCCTTCGGTGACTGCGCCGCGTGCCCGCAACCGGGCACCGATCGCAACGTACCGCCACGTGCACAAGCGGCGCACCAACAGGCGTCGCTGCTGGCCAAATCGCTGAAGCTGCGCATCGAGGGCAAGACCCTGCCGGAGTACAAGTACACCGACTACGGCTCGCTGATCTCGCTGTCGCGTTTTTCGGCTGTGGGTAACTTGATGGGCAACCTGACCGGCAGCGTGATGCTCGAAGGCTGGCTGGCGCGGATGTTTTACGTGTCGCTGTATCGCATGCACCAGATGGCGCTGTACGGGCCGTTCCGCACGGCGATGTTGATGCTGGGCAGCAAGATTGGCCGTGGCACTGAGCCGCGTCTGAAACTGCACTAAAACCTGTGGGAGCGAGCCTGCTCGCGAAAGCGTTCTGTCAGTCGTTATTGATGCGACTGATCTGACGCTTTCGCGAGCAGGCTCGCTCCCACATTATTTTGTGTTCATCGAAAGATCTGTTTCGTACTGTATCCCGCCTCGCTTTCCCCACCTTCGCTTACAAACTCCCCCGCTGCGCGACACAGTCGCGATACACCGCCACCGCCTAATGGCCACACCCGAGCAACACCGCTCAGGCTTGCGTCTTTAACGTGTGGTTGCGTTGTGCAGCCCAGGAGAATCCAAATGTCCCGTACTTCGACCCTCGGTAAAAAATCCATTGGCCTGATCGGCGCCGCACTGGCTGGCGGCCTGATGTTGTCCGGTTCGGTGTTTGCCGCTCAACCACTGGCGCAGGGCTACATGGTCGCTTCGGCGGAAACCTCGGTGAAAGCGCCGGAAGGCAAATGCGGTGAAGGCAAATGTGGCGATGCTTCGATGGCCAAGACGGACAGCGATGGTGACGGCAAGGTTTCCCGCGCCGAATTTCTGAAAGTCGCGCCGAAGTCCGACTTCGACAAGATCGACACCAACCATGACGGCTTCATTGACGAGCAAGAGGCCTACGACAACGTGAAGGCCAACTTTGAAGCCAACGGCAAGAAGATGCCAAAAGGCCTGTTCGAACACCTGAAAGATCAAGACGGCGCCTGATCAGCGGAAAAAACCAAGCCGCGCTTCTCCTGAGAGAAACGCGGTTTTTTCACGTCTGCCGTTTTACAACTGAAAGCGCCGCACCATGCCTTGCAAGGCGTTGGCCAGTTGCGACAACTCGTGGCTGGAGGCACTGGTCTGGTCGGCACCGGCGGCCGAGCGTACCGACAAATCCCGAATGTTCACCAGGTTGCGATCCACTTCCCGCGCGACTTGCGCTTGTTCTTCCGCAGCGCTGGCAATGACCAGATTGCGCTCATGGATCTCATGCACCGACGCGGTAATGGTCTGCAGCGCCTCACCGGCACGCTCAGCCAACGCCAGGGTGGTCGTCGCACGCGCGGTACTGGCCTGCATCGAATCCAGCGCCAGGCTCGAACCGCTGCGCATGCCCTGGACCATCTGCTCGATCTCCTGCGTCGATTGCTGCGTACGATAAGCCAAAGCCCTTACTTCATCGGCCACTACGGCAAAGCCTCGCCCGCTCTCACCGGCCCGCGCGGCTTCAATCGCTGCGTTGAGCGCCAGCAGGTTGGTCTGCTCGGCAATCGCCCGAATCACGTCGAGCACCTTGCCGATGTCCTGCGACTGGTTGGCCAGTGATTGCACCAACTCGCCGGTCTGTTGCACATCGCTGGCCAGAGCATTGATGGCCGTGGCGGTCTCACTGACACGCACCTGGCCCAGATGCGCCGACTCGCTGGACTGGCGAGTCGCGTCAGACGTCGACACCGCATTGCGTGCGACCTCTTCCACCGCTGCCGTCATCTGGTTGACGGCGGTCGCGGCCTGTTCGATTTCGTTGTTCTGCTGCTGCAGCCCCTGCGTGCTGTCGAGCGTTACCGCGTTAAGCTCATCGGCAGCGGTGGCCAGTTGCGTGGCCGAGCCGCTGATGCCTTGCAGCGTCTCACGCAGGTTCTGCTGCATGGTCGCCAGAGCCTTGAGCAAGCGACTGACTTCATCGTTGCCATGGGTCTCGATCGGTCGGGTCAGATCACCCTGCGCGACACTTTCTGCTGCACTCACGGCACTGCTCAGCGGCCGAACGATGCTGCGCGTGAGCATCATCGCCAGTGCCACCGTGGCCAGTGCGGCCAAGGCAATGAACAAACTGACAATCGTCCGCGAATTTTCGTAGTGCGCAGCGGACTTCTGGCTTTCGGCGGCGACCTGTTTGGCGAACAGATCCGCCAGGTCGTTGAGTTGCTTGCCGGAGCCATCGACCACGGTTTTCATGTCGACCAGCAACAACCTGGTCAGCTCATCACGCTTGCCTTGCTCAGCAAGGGCGAAGGATTGAGCGATGCCACTGCGATAGGCAGCGAAGGTTTTCTTGAACTGGTCGTATAGCTGCTGGCCTTCCGGGGTGTTGACCAGTTTGTCGTAAGCGGCGATTTTCTCGCTCAGCTCTTTGTCGCGGGTGTCCATCTGGCTGCGGTAAGTCGCAATGTTGGCCGGATCCTGATCCAGCGCCATGCGCAGCGAGATGGTGCGGATGCGCAGCATGATCTCGCGAATCTCGTCGCCACCACGAATGCTCGGCAACCACTGATTTTCTACCGCGACCTCGCTGTCACGAATACTCGACATCTGCCCGAGCGCAAAAACGCCGAGCAAGGCCACCAACACCGCGATCAGGGCGAACCCCAGGGCCGCCCGGGGAGCAATATTCAACTGACGAAGCAACATGACGAACGCCCTTATTCTTGTATTGGCCAGATTCAAGGGGCGAAGCCATGGCAGTCCCCTCGTGTTAGCGGGCTATCGGCAGGTTGTATGATGACTTGAAGGGGAAATGAGTTTTTGTCGGACAAAAAAAATCCCCGTATCTTTCGATACGAGGATTTTTAATATGGTCGGGGTAAGGGGATTCGAACTCCTGACATCCTGCTCCCAAAGCAGGCGCGCTACCGGACTGCGCTATACCCCGGTAAAAAAAAGGCGACCTTTCAAAGATCGCCTTCTTCGATCAGCGCTTTTGGCCTCTGATCTTAAGATTCGATCCCAGCGTTAACTGGTTTCAAAAATGGTGGGTCGTGTGGGATTCGAACCTACGACCAATTGGTTAAAAGCCAACTGCTCTACCAACTGAGCTAACGACCCAAAAATGGTCGGGGTAAGGGGATTCGAACTCCTGACATCCTGCTCCCAAAGCAGGCGCGCTACCGGACTGCGCTATACCCCGGTTTGAAATTGGCTCCGTGACCAGGACTCGAACCTGGGACCCAATGATTAACAGTCATTTGCTCTACCGACTGAGCTATCACGGAACTACATATTTCAATTTACAACGGTGAAACTTGTTGCTTCCAGTCACTCGTTCGCATCGCTGCGTTCGTGTGTCTGAGGCGCGCTATTCTACAACCTAGAACACCTCTGTCAACCCCCTAAATTGCTTTCAAGTTAATGATTTGCAACTTATTTCAGATTTCAACTCAGTGAGCTGAGACCGTCTTGGCGACTGACTGCGGGGCGCACTTTACAAGCCTTTTCCTTTGAGTTCAACAGCCTAACGAAAAAAAAGGCCCCACAATGTGGGGCCCTCCTTTTTTCATTGGCGTTTGGACTCAGTTGAAAACGATTTCGTCGCTCTCGACCTTGCCGGTCGCCGTGTCGCCAGGCATGAAGTGACCCGAGAGGATCAACTGTGCCAACGGGTTTTCGATCCAGCGCTGAATCGCCCGTTTCAAAGGACGTGCGCCATACACCGGGTCGTAACCCACCGCGATCAGCTTGTCCATCGCTTCCGGGCTGAGCTCCAGCTTCAGCTCGCGCTCGGCCAGACGGCTGCGCAGACGACCCAACTGGATCTCGGTAATGCCCGCGATCTGATCCCGTGCCAAAGGCTCGAAGATCACCACTTCGTCGACCCGGTTGATGAACTCCGGACGGAAGTGCGACGTCAGCGCATCCATGACTGCAGCACGCTGCGCCTCGCGATCACCGACCAGCTCCTGAATCTGCACAGAGCCGAGGTTCGAGGTCATGACGATCACGGTATTGCGGAAGTCCACCGTGCGACCATGGCTGTCGGTCAGGCGACCATCTTCAAGCACTTGCAGCAAGATGTTGAACACATCCGGGTGCGCCTTCTCGACTTCGTCCAGCAGGATCACCGAATAAGGCTTACGACGTACCGCCTCGGTCAGGTAACCGCCCTCTTCGTAACCGACGTATCCCGGTGGCGCACCGATCAGACGCGCCACGGAATGTTTCTCCATGAACTCGGACATGTCGATCCGCACCATTGCCTCTTCAGTATCAAAGAGGAATTCGGCCAGCGCCTTGCACAGCTCGGTTTTACCGACACCGGTCGGGCCGAGGAACATGAACGAGCCGCTCGGACGATTCGGATCGGACAACCCGGCACGTGAACGCCGTACTGCGTTAGCGACGGCGACCACCGCTTCTTCCTGGCCGATAACGCGTTTGTGCAACAGGCTTTCCATCTTCATCAGTTTGTCGCGCTCGCCTTCGAGCATTTTCGACACGGGAATGCCGGTCCACTTCGACACGACTTCAGCGATTTCTTCTTCAGTCACCTTGCTGCGCAGCAACTGGTTTTCGCTCTTGCCGTGCTGATCGACCATTTGCAGGCTGCGTTCCAGATCCGGGATCACCCCGTACTGCAATTCGGCCATACGATTGAGGTCGCCTTTGCGGCGCGCGGCCTCCAGCTCCTGACGCGACTGTTCGATCTTCTGCTGAATCTGTGCAGAACCCTGTACCTCGGCTTTTTCCGAGTTCCAGATTTCTTCCAGATCCGAGTACTCACGCTCGAGACGGACGATTTCTTCCTGGAGTTTTTCCAGACGTTTCATCGCCGCTTCGTCGCTTTCCTTCTTCAGCGCCTGAGATTCCACCTTCAACTGAATCAGGCGACGCTCCAGACGATCGAGCACTTCCGGCTTGGAGTCGATTTCCATGCGGATACGGCTGGCAGCCTCGTCGATCAGGTCGATGGCCTTGTCCGGCAACTGCCGGTCAGTGATGTAGCGATGGCTGAGCTTGGCCGCCGCAATGATCGCGCCGTCAGTGATCGCCACCTTGTGGTGAACCTCGTAACGCTCTTTAAGGCCGCGCAGGATCGCGATGGTGTCTTCTTCGCTCGGCTCATCCACCAATACTTTCTGGAAGCGTCGCTCGAGCGCCGCGTCCTTCTCTATATATTGGCGGTACTCGTTGAGTGTGGTCGCGCCAACGCAGTGCAACTCGCCGCGAGCCAGTGCTGGCTTGAGCATGTTGCCGGCGTCCATCGAGCCTTCGCCTTTACCCGCGCCGACCATGGTGTGCAGTTCGTCGATAAACAGAATGATCTGCCCTTCCTGCTTCGACAGCTCGTTGAGCAGCGATTTCAGGCGTTCTTCGAACTCACCGCGATACTTGGCACCGGCAATCAGCGCGCCCATGTCCAGCGAGAGCAGACGCTTGCCTTTAAGGCCGTCCGGCACTTCGCCGTTGATGATGCGCTGGGCCAGACCTTCGGCAATCGCGGTTTTACCCACGCCAGGCTCACCGATCAGCACCGGGTTGTTCTTGGTGCGGCGTTGCAGAACCTGAATGGTGCGACGAATTTCGTCGTCCCGACCGATCACCGGATCGAGCTTGCCGTCTTCGGCGCGCTTGGTCAGGTCGACGGTGTATTTATCCAGCGCCTGCCGCGACTCTTCATGGTTGGCATCATTCACCGCTTCGCCGCCACGCAGATTGTTGATCGCGTTTTCCAGGGCTTTCTTGCTTACGCCCTGGCCGAGCAGCAACTTGCCGAGCTTGCTGCTCTCGTCCATCGCCGCGAGCAGCACCAATTCGCTGGAGATGAACTGGTCACCCTTCTGTTGAGCCAGACGGTCAGCCTGGTTAAGCAGGCGCGCCAGATCCTGCGACATGTTGACGTCGCCGGTGGGGTTCTGGATTTTCGGTAATTGGTCGAGCTCTTTGGTCAGCTCTTTACGCAAGCTGTTGACGTCGAAGCCCACCTGCATCAGCAGAGGTTTGATCGAACCACCCTGCTGTTCAAGCATGGCTTGCATCAAGTGCGCCGGCTCGATGGCCGGATGATCGTGGCCGACTGCCAACGACTGGGCGTCGGACAAGGCCAACTGTAATTTGCTGGTTAAACGGTCTATTCGCATAAGTCACCTTCCTTTTGAGCAGGCCGGACCTAAAAACCATCCTGAATAAAGAAACCTGCCAGATACCGCTATAGATGCGGTCGATTCTGCAAGATTCAAGCGTCAGGCAGTTGATGCAGATCAGACAGTCTAGCGGGTGAGCCAAACCAAGGAGGCGAAGCGACCGGTGCGTGAGGCACGACGATAGGAGAAGAAGCGCGGATCGGTCACGGTGCAGAAACCACCGCCGTAAACCGCTGTAACACCTCGGGCTGCCAGACGCAGGCGCGCCAGCAAATAGATGTCCGCCATGAACTTGCCGGCATTGTCGCTCGGTACAAACGCCTCTGCTGCTTCAGGCAGTTGATTGATGAAGACTTCCCGCACTTCCGGGCCGACTTCAAAGGCTTTCGGGCCAATCGCCGGACCGAGCCAGACCAGAACATCCTTGGGCGGAATATCGAGGCTATCGAGCGTGGCTTCAAGTACACCCGCCGCCAGACCACGCCAACCGGCATGGGCCGCCGCGATACGGGTTCCAGCGCGATCGCAGAACAACGCTGGCAAACAATCAGCCGTCATTGCCGCGCAGGCAATACCGGGCGTTGCCGTCCAGCTCGCATCGGCGGTCGCAACAATGCCCGGATCAGCATGCGCCACGGTAATCCCGTGCACTTGCTGCAACCAGGCAGGCTGTATAGAGAATTGCTCGGTCAGGCGCCGACGGTTCTCGGCCACAGCCTCAGGACGATCATCAACATGATCGCCCAGATTGAGACTGTCGAACGGCGCCTCGCTGACACCGCCCTCGCGGGTGGTGACGCAGGCTTTGACGCTGGCCGGCGCAGGCCAGTCCGGCGTCAGCCAGTTCATCCGACGAATGCCTCGCGATCCTGCTTGAGCAGGGTCAGCAGCCAGACGAAATCTTCTGGCAGCGGCGATTCCCAGCTCATGCGTTCACCGGTCGTCGGATGATCCAGCTCAAGGAAGCGCGCGTGCAGGGCCTGACGCGGGAAATGCTTGAGCGATTCAACCATCGTCGGGTTCGCCGCTGGCGGAATGCGGAAACGACCGCCATACGCCGGATCGCCGACCAACGGGAAGTTGATGTGCGACATGTGCACGCGAATCTGGTGAGTACGACCGGTTTCCAGTTTCACCCGTACATGGGTGTGGGAACGGAAGCGCTCCAGCACGCGGTAGTGACTGACGGCTGGCTTGCCGCCTTCCATCACCGCCATGCGCTGGCGCTGCTGGCCGTGACGACCGATCGGGGCGTTGATCTTGCCACCGGCCGTCACCACGCCAATCACGATGCACTCATAGATACGGCTGACGCTGCGACTCTGCAACTGAGTAACCAGTTTGGTCTGCGCCTGAATGGTCTTGGCCACCACCATCAGACCGGTGGTGTCCTTGTCCAGACGATGCACGATGCCGGCGCGCGGGACATTGATGATGTCCGGCACGTGGTGCAGCAAGGCGTTGAGCAAGGTGCCATCGGCGTGACCGGCAGCCGGGTGCACCACCAGGCCCGCAGGCTTGTTGATCACCAGGATGTCGTCGTCTTCATAGACGATGTCGAGTTCGATGTCCTGGGCGATCCACTCGCCCTGGGCTTCCTGCTCGGCAGTCAGCTCAAGGATGGCACCGCCGTGCACGATGTCGCGCGGGCGGATGACCGCCCCGTCCACAGTCAGGCGACCTTCTTTGATCCAGGCGGAAAGGCGCGAGCGAGAGTGCTCAGCGAAGAGTTGGGCAGCGACTTGATCGAGGCGTTGGCCGCCCAATTCGGACGGCACCTCTGCGCGAAGTTCAATTTTATCGGACATGCTCTGACTGTGCGTCGGCACAGCTTTTGGTTTCGGCTGCGCGCTTGTGGTTAAATACGGCGTCTTTTGCCCCGAGGCTTTTCAACGGGGCGCTCATCATAACAGGACGGCCCCGCCCAAGACAGCGGCCGTCATAGGGACGCAAGCCGCCATGCAAGTGAAACACCTGCTGCTGATCGCCATCCTCGCATTGACCGCTGCTTGCTCATCGAAGGAAGTCGTAGACGAAAACCTCAGCGAAGCCGAGCTGTATCAGCAGGCTCAGACTGACCTGGACAACAACAGCTACACCAGCGCCACAGCCAAGCTGAAGGCTCTGGAGTCGCGTTATCCGTTCGGTCGCTACGCCGATCAGGCACAGCTGGAGCTGATCTACGCCAACTACAAGAACGCCGAGCCGGAAGCTGCAAAGTCTGCCGCCGAGCGTTTCATTCGTTTGCACCCGCAGCACCCGAACGTGGATTACGCGTACTACCTGAAAGGTCTGACCTCTTTCGACCAGGACGTCGGCCTGCTGGCGCGCTTCCTGCCGCTGGACATGACCAAGCGTGACCCGGGCGCCGCGCGCGACTCGTACAACGAGTTCGCCCAGCTGACCAGCCGCTACCCGAACAGCCGCTACGCGCCGGACGCCAAGCAGCGCATGATCTACCTGCGCAACCTGCTGGCGGCCTACGAAATTCACGTGGCCGACTACTACCTGACCCGTCAGGCTTATGTAGCCGCTGCCAACCGTGGCCGTTACGTCGTGGAAAACTTCCAGGAAACCCCATCGGTCGGCGACGGCCTGGCGGTGATGACTGAAGCCTATCAGCGTCTGCACCTGGACGAACTGGCGGCCACTAGCCTGGAAACCCTGAAGCTCAACTACCCGAACCACCCAAGCCTGCAAGATGGCCAGTTCGTGCCACGGGTTGCCGAAGCCGACAACCGTTCGTTCCTGAGCAAAGCCACTTTGGGCCTGATCGAATCGCGTCCACCGCTGCCGCCGGGTGAAACCCGCGCCAACCAGGACGTGCAGAAGCAGTTCCAGGACGCGAAAGACGCGATCCCGAACGAGCTCAAGCCTAAGGACGAAAACGGCGACGTGATCGAAGAACCGGAGCCTGAGTCGAGCAGCACCGACCGCTCGTGGTTCAGCTACATGACTTTCGGCGTGTTCGACTGATCGCACCGGCAGTAGAGAAAAGGGAGATCTGCGGATCTCCCTTTTTTATTGCCACGCATTAATAGGCTGTGCGCTGGTCGGGAGCTTGGCTAAACTGCCGGATCATCAGTCGGAAAGCCGCTCATCATGCTTCGTTTATTGTTCTGGATCGTCGTGATTTTCGCCGCCATATGGTTGTGGCGTAAATTCAAGGCACCCGCCGCGTCCTCTCAGTCCAATCGCGCCCCTCGCGAACAGGACGCCCCGCCGATGGTGCGCTGCGCCCATTGCGGCGTGCATCTGCCGCGCGACCGCGCGCTGAGCGTGCAACAACAGTGGTATTGCAGCCAGGCTCACCTTGAGCAAGGCCCGGGTGCCAGTGATCGCTGAGGCCACCCACGCCGACAGCAAACAGGCTCAGCGCCTGCTGCGCCTTTATCATCTTTACCGTTTAAGCGTCGGCATCACCCTGGTGTTGCTGATCTCCAGCAACATGGACAACCGCCTGCTGACGTCGGCCAACGACGAACTGCTGCGCGGCGGCAGCTGGCTGTATCTGATCCTCAACATCTTGCTGGTAGTGTTCCTTGAGAACACCCGACGGCCGGCGCAGCTGTTCAGCCTGGCCCTCGTCGATGTCCTGCTTTTATGCGGTGTGTTCTTTGCGGCAGGCGGTGTTGGCAGTGCGCTGGGCAATTTGCTGATTGTCTCGGTGGCAATCAGCAACACCTTGCTACGCCGACGCATCGGCCTGTTGATCGCCGCCATCGGCGCGCTGGGCATCGTCGGTTCGAGTTTCCTGCTGAGCTTCAACCATCCCCTGAGCGCCAATGAATACCTGCAAGCCGGCACCCTTGGCGCCCTGTGCTTTGCCGCCTCGTTGTTGGTGCAGGGACTGATCCGGCGCCTGGAGGTCAGCGAAACACTGGCCGAACAGCGCGCCAGTGAAGTGGTCGGGCTCGAAGCGCTCAATGCGCTGATCCTGCAACGCATGCGCACCGGGATTCTGGTCCTCGACGAGGAGCGCCGGGTGCAACTGGCGAACCACAGCGCACAAACCCTGCTCGCGCAATCTCACCTTCAGGGACATTTGATCGACGACTATTCCAGTGCGCTGGTCGATCGCCTGCAACTGTGGATGAACAACCCGACCTTGCGCCCGCAAAGCCTGAAAATCCCCGACAACGGCCTCGAACTGCAACCGAGCTTCATTGCCCTCGAGCAAAGTCCCAACCAGCAAACCCTGGTGTTTCTCGAAGACCTTGCGCAAATCGCCCAGCAGGCCCAGCAATTGAAACTGGCCGCGCTCGGGCGCTTGACCGCCGGGATCTCCCACGAGATCCGCAATCCGCTGGGTGCCATCAGTCACGCTGCACAGCTATTGGGGGAGTCCGAGGAACTCGACAGCGCCGATCGGCGTCTGACGCAGATCATTCAAGATCACTCCCAGCGCATGAACCGAGTCATCGAAAACGTCCTGCAACTGTCCCGGCGCCAACAGAGCGCGCCGCAACGACTGGATCTCAAGCCGTGGCTGGAGAATTTCGTTGCCGAAAGCCGCGAACAGGCGGGCGAGCGCCAGCAGATTCATCTGCGGATCAATTCAGGGGACTTCACCACGCTGATGGACCCCAACCAGCTCACGCAGATTCTCGACAATCTGTTACGCAATGGCTGGCGCCACAGCGCGCTGCTGCATGATCAAGCCGAAGTCTGGCTGGCCCTTTTCACCGATCCCGACAGCCAGTTGGCGATCCTCGAAGTGCAGGACAACGGCCCCGGCGTGCCTGCCGATGAACAGACACATCTGTTCGAACCGTTCTTCACCACCAGCAGCCAGGGCACCGGCCTTGGGCTTTATCTGTCCCGTGAGCTGTGCGAAAGCAACCAAGCGCGCCTAGACTTTCAATCACGCCAAGGCGGCGGCTGCTTTCGCATCACCTTTGCTCACGGACGGAAACAAAGTTGAACACGAGCCCACGGCAAAAAATCCTCATCGTCGACGACGAACCGGACATCCGCGAACTCCTGGAAATCACCCTGGGACGGATGAAACTCGACACCTACAGCGCGCGCAATCTGACTGAAGCCCAGGCGCTGTTGCATCGCGAAACATTCGACCTGTGCCTGACCGACATGCGTCTGCCCGACGGCACGGGACTGGAACTGGTGCAGCACATTCAGCAGCGTTATCCACAACTGCCAGTGGCGATGATCACCGCCTATGGCAGCCTGGAAACGGCGATCAACGCCTTGAAAGCAGGCGCATTCGACTTTCTTACCAAACCAGTGGACCTCACTCGCTTGCGCGAACTGGTCGGCACGGCACTACGCATGCCGGCGGCGGGCGGCAGCTCCACCTCGATTGATCGACGCTTGCTCGGCGATTCAGCGCCGATGCGCAACCTGCGCAAACAGATCGACAAACTCGCCCGCAGCCAGGCACCGGTGTACATCAGCGGCGAATCCGGCAGCGGTAAAGAACTGGTCGCGCGACTGATCCACGAACAGGGGCCGCGCGCCAGCCAGCCGTTCGTACCGGTGAACTGCGGGGCGATTCCCTCGGAGCTGATGGAAAGCGAGTTTTTTGGTCATCGCAAAGGCAGTTTCACCGGCGCAGTCGAGGACAAACCCGGGCTGTTTCAGGCGGCCCATGGCGGCACGTTGTTTCTCGATGAAGTGGCGGATTTGCCGCTGTCGATGCAGGTGAAGTTACTGCGCGCGATTCAGGAAAAAGCCGTGCGCAGTGTCGGCGGCCAGCAGGAAAGCGTGGTCGATGTGCGGATTCTTTGCGCCACCCACAAGGATCTCGATGCAGAGGTCGCGGCCGAGCGTTTTCGTCAGGACCTTTATTACCGCCTGAACGTGATTGAATTGCGCGTGCCGTCGCTGCGTGAGCGCCGTGATGACATTGAAGTGCTGGCGGCACATATGCTCAAGCGTTTGGCCAAGGACACCGGCCAACCGGCAGCACGCTTGCATCCGCAGGCGTTGGAAGCGCTGAAGAACTACCGCTTTCCGGGGAATGTGCGGGAACTGGAGAACGTGCTCGAACGAGCGCACACCCTGTGTGAAAACCGCACGATCGAGGCTGAAGATTTACGTTTGAGTGAAGGCAACTGCGCGGCGGATGGTGGGATTGCCGATCTGACCCAGATCGATAATCTGGAAGATTATCTGGAGAACGTCGAGCGCAAACTCATCTTGCAGGCGCTGGAGGAGACGCGCTGGAATCGTACGGCGGCGGCGCAGCGGTTGAGTCTTTCGTTCAGATCGATGCGCTACAGACTGAAGAAATTGGGCCTGGATTGAGGCCCCCCTTCGCGAGCAGGCTCGCTCCCACATTGGATTTTGTGAACGACAAAGATCAACTGTGGAAGCAAGCCTGCTCGCGAAAGCGATCTGCCAGGCTACAGAGAAATACTTGACTAAATACGGCCTTCCGGTGCATACGGCGCAGGATCAATAATCGGCGCCCTTCCCAGCATCACATCGGCAAACAGCTGGCACGACGCTGGCGCCAGTACCAGCCCATTGCGGTAATGCCCGCAGTTCAACCACAACCCGTCGAACCCCGGCACCCGGCCAATATACGGAATGCCCTCCGGCGAGCCCGGGCGCAACCCCGCCCAGTGCCCGACCACTTCGGCATCGGCCAACGCTGGCAATAACTCCACTGCCGAAGCCTTGAGGCTTTCCAGTGCAACGTCGGTCGGCGTCTTGTCGTAGCCTTCGTGCTCCAGCGTGCTGCCGATCAGAATATGGCCATCTCGGCGCGGGATCGCATAACGGCCCTTGGCCAATACCATGCTCGGCAGAAAATCCGCCGCACACTTGTAGAGAATCATCTGGCCTTTGACCGGTTCGACCGGCAATGTCAGATCCAGCGTCTTGAGCAGATCACCGCTCCACGCCCCAGCGGTCAGCACGACCTGATCGCCCTTGATCACACCCTTCGACGTCTCGACGCCAGTAACTCGCCCGTTCTCGCGGACAAACCCGCTGACTTCGCATTGTTCGTGAATGGTCACGTTCGGCAATGCCTGCAACGCCGCTTTCAGCGACTTGACCAGGCGCGGATTGCGCACGTTGGCGACATCCGCCATGTAGATCGCCCGGGAGAAACCGCCACCGAGCACCGGCACCGCATCATGCGCCGCCGAGATATCCACAGCCCGCAACGGGCGATTTTCCCGCTCGGCCCAGGCCAGCGCTTCGGCTTCATCGTCCAGATCCAGCCAGTACAGGCCGGTGGTGTGTACTTCAGGATCCACCCCGGTGTCAGCGAACAAACGCTCGCCGAGCTGTGGATAAAAATCCTGCGACCAGTGCGCCAGCGCGGTGACTGCCGGGCTATAGCGCCACGGATACAGCGGCGAAACGATACCGCCGCCCGCCCAGGACGATTCCTGGCCGAGGTTCGAGCGATCGAGCAGCACCACGCTGCGCACTTCGGAGGCGAGATTGTAGGCGGTCAGCAGGCCAATCACCCCGCCACCGACAATCACCACTTGCTGTTGCCTGGTCATGTTTGTTCCAACCGTAAAAAAGACAGTGGGCGCAAAAGGCACCCGAAAGAAAGCGCCTCAGCGGCCCCAGCAATCCTTGGTGGTCAGCCCGGTGGTCGCGTTGTTCATGCTGCGCACACCGGTGTTGGTCAGGGTGAAGTCCCCGCACTTGTCGGTGGCCATCGACGTACCCGTCTTGCGGGTCGCGGTCAGCACAAAGGTCTGGTCAGCAATGGTCGGGGTGAGGGTGTAGAAGTCATTGCCCGTGCTGAGTCCGGTGATACCGGTGTAGACATTGTTCCTGGTGTAGAAACGCTCGAGGCTCTGCGCTTGCTCCGAGAGCAGCGACACCACTTCGGCGCGACGGCCCTTTTTCAGGTACTCGGTATAGCTCGGTGCGGCGATGGTGATGACGATCCCGATGATCGCAATCACGATCATGATTTCGATCAGGGTGAAGCCTCGGTTGAATCTGCGCATGCCTCAAACTCTCGCTTACTGTATTTGTCGCCACATGATACGACGGCTGCCACCGCCGCCCTTTTCCACCAGGGTGGTGATGTTACCGCTGGAATCGTTAACAATTTTGCGTGTTGCGCCGTTGACGATGGCGTTCAGGGTCGGAATGCCACCGGTAAATATCACACCACTGGAAATCGTGTCGCTGCTGTCAACCACTCCATCCCCGTTGGTATCGAACACCGCATAGTTGAGCATCTTACCGCTGAACGCATCGAGTTCGGCCACTTTGCCGGTTCCGAAACTGGAACAGGGATCGGTGGTATCGACGCTGGCGGTGGTGAAGACGATTCGCCCAAGCACCAGACTGGCCTGATTGATCACGCGCTCACCGATCAGCGCGTTGTTATACACCAAGGGCAGGTACCAGCCCTTCTCTCCCGGATAGGTCGTGTCGTTCTGGGTAGTTGTCACAAACTGCCCGGTACTGCCGGAGAACACGCCAGTCACCGCCTGCGCCTGCAAACTGCCAACAGTGATGTTTCCGGAGCCGCCATCGGCATCCCACACCGAATAGAACGCCTGCAAATCCTTGTTGGTTTTGTCAGCCGTCTCGTTGAATTTACCGGTACCGACGAAAATCTGTTTGCCGCCAAGCGCGTTGTCCGCCAGTAGCGGTTGCGCGGTGATCGGTTGAGTCGCCCCGCCCGCCGTGGTGAATAACGGCTTGCCGGAAAACGCTAAACCCCAACTGTCCGTCGAGGTCGCGCTCAAGTCGAACTTCCATAAGCGCCCTTTCAAATCACCGCCATAAGCGGCCTGCACGACGTTCTGTGAGTTGACCTTGAGTTTCACCGAGGACAAACCATTAGTGGTTTCGGTACTGTCGATGACGATTTTCTTGATCAGCGACCCATCACGTACGTCCAGCACATACAACGCCGCCACGCCGGAGTTGCTGCCGTAGCCATTGGCAATGAAAGCAGCCCAGCGACCATCGGCCAAGCGTGCCACTTCCGGGCGTGCGTAGGCGTAACCCAGATCATTGAAAGCGTTGGCGGTGCTTACAGTCGCCGGCGCACTGACTTCCCACAATGCGCGCAAAACGTTACCCGCCGAAGCGTCAAACAGTTGCAGCGCGTAGAACGTCTTGCCTCCGGCACCGGTTCCGCCGATGGCCAGGGTTTTCCATGCGCTATTGAGCTGGGCGTCATACACGCCGACCTGGCCGTCGACCAGAAACTTGTGGCTGACGCCGTTGAAGTAGTTCGGATCGGCAATCAGCCGCAGCGACGGTAATACGCTGGAAGGCATATAAGCGTAACGACGGCTGCCGTTGGCCGAGTTGATGACGTTGACGAAACCGTCGTTGGCGTTCACCACCAGACTGGCATTCATGTTTGCCGCTTTGGTGGTCAGGTAAGCGGTGTACGTGGTGTCGCCCGACAGATCGGAGGCTGTCTTGTCCGTCGGTGAGGCCAGCACCAACGGCGAGTTGATGATGTCGCCGAGCAACACGCTACGCACTTTGAGCCCGGTCTTGTTGGTGCCTTTGCTCCACTCCACCAGATCACTACCGGTAATACCGGTGGGCAGGCCTTGGCTGAGTGTCGTCTGCTGGGGCGCGGAAAAATTACCATAGGCCAGCGCAACGGCGGCGTTGCTTGTAGTGTTCCACGACTGATAGGTCGGTGCGATCGCACTCGGTACGATAGTGGTGTCAGTGGTCCAGAGCACCGCAGAGGTATTCACCGCTCCGGATGCATTGAAGCCGAAGGACTTGATCGTGCCGCGCCAGTCCTTGGGGTCGTAACTGGTCTGAAAGTAACTGGAGCCGCTCGCCAGTGTGGTGCCGCTGGTGACACCACTACCGCCGGAACCGGCCTTGGAAGTGATATCACTCAACGCCGACGACAACGCGGCGTTGAGCCCGGTGCTGTCAGTCGCCTGGTAATACCTGCCCTGCCCGTAACTGGCCGCGTCCGACAGCATGTCGTTGTCGGCGGTGAAGCCCACGGTATAGGTGTTCATATTCTGCTTGGGAAAATCCACCGCGTTCCAACTCTTGCCCGCCGCGTCGGTACCGGTCGAGCGCATGTCGATATCGAAGGCGAACTTGGCGATATCATCCAGATACAACGTATCCCCTTCTTTGTCGCCATAGAGGTTGTTGCCGTCATTGCTGACACCGTCCCAGTTCGGTAACCGGCTGCCGCCCAATGGGTCGTTGCTCGGAAAGGTACGGTCGAAGGTCGGCAAGCCATCGGTTATCACCACGCCATAATTTTTCTGGCAGCGGTATTGGATCGGACTGGTATAGGTCGCGGGCGCGCTGTTGTAGTACGGCGCCATGCCGCGCATATAGCGGGTGATTTCATAGTAGGTTTCTGCCAACGGCGTGTTGGCCACGGCACTCAAACCATTGATCGATGAGATCAGCGCGTTGTAGTTGGTGTCTGCCTGCGCCTGCGTGACGCTCCCGGACACCGGCGCCAAGTCGCTGATCGAGCGGGCGATATAACCGCCATTACCAGAGTCGTTGTTGGTGACCGGGTTGAAAGTCGACAGGCCAATACGCAAAGTGCGATTGCTGGTGACCAGCGCCGTCGACACGTTACGCGCGACGTTGATTCGGTAGTCGTTGGGAATCGCCCCAGTGGTGAAATCGCGTGTGCCATTGTTGATGGCCAGACTGACGACGTAGGAAATGTAGTCGCCTGTATATCGCGTGTTGCCGCCACCCACAGGGTCCGGCAGTTTCAGACACAGTGGCGCGACACTGTTGTTGTAAAACGCGTACGCGCCACCCGAACACCCGGAGGTCGGAAGGCTTGATAAAAACACAGGATCGCCAGTGATCGTTGGCGCGTTCAGAGGGGTGCATAACCCGAGAAACGCATTGCACTGCCGCGCCGGCGTGCGATCAACCGTCGGGTCGAATCCAGCCGCATAAATGATGCTGTTCATACTCCCCGAATCGTCGATCAGCAGCATGACGTTGGGGGGAACCGCCGCTGCACTCAACAGCGGTGAATCGGAGGGGGTGAACGCATACGCCGGTGCCACCAGATAGAAGCTCAGCAGCATGCCGATCACCAGCGATGTCCAGCGTTCAATACTTCGCATAAACACTCTCCACCACGCTACGCGAAGTACCGGCGATGCCGACCGCTGTAACCCGATACAACGTCGCCGAGGTGTTGCTCGGTACGTTCACGGCCGTGAGCGTGGTGCCGATATTCTGCACACCATAGAAACCATTGCCGGCCGCAATCCAGGTGACCCCGGAAGTCGAGTTGAGCCCCGCCGAGCTGACCACTGACGACTCCGCTGGCGGCGCGCATTGCGTGGTACCGCTGCACACGGCCAGCGAATAACTGTCCAGTTGCACCGCACTTTCGCCAATCCGCAACGCCGCCTCGGCAGTCTGAAACGACTGATTACGCAGACTCACGCTGCCGGCCATTTTTTCCTGCAGGTTGGCGCTCTGCATCGACGACAGACCAATCAGGGTCAGCAACAACAGGAATACCAGACTGACCAGCAACACCATGCCGTGCTGAGTCTGACGGGTGTGAAGAGAAATCCTCATCAGCGCGCCCTCACTGCAAGCGGTTGCGCAAAGCGGCAACCACGTTGAAGGTTTGACTGCGCACCCGATTGTTCGGATCGTTGAGGGTCAGGCTCAGGCGCACACTACGGATGCGCGCCGGATCACTGGGGTTGGCGCTATAAGTCGAAGCGGCCACATCTGTCGCGGAACTGGCCAGACCGAACATCACAGTGAACGCACTGACGTTGTTCACCAGCACCTGCTGCGTCGGTGTGCCGCTGCCGGTGCCCATGAGAATCTGATTGTTGCTGAAACTGTAGATCAGACGCCGGATCGGAAACGCGATCTGTCCGCTCGCCGGAGATCGCAAGCCGGTATACGCCGTCGCACTGTTACGGCAGTCGGAGAGCACCGTCCAGGTCGGCGTGCCCCCGCCGCTGCCGATATCGGCGGTGACCAGCGTCAGTTTCAGGTTGGCATTGTCCCAACTGATCGGCATGACCTGCGCAGCGTTGAAGTCGCCCGCGGAGCTCGAATCGAGGATCGTGCCCAGACAGCCGAACATCCCGACCATGCGAATTTCCTGAATCATTTTGCTCAACACGAACCGAGCGTCTTCCTGCATCGCGGCGGCGCTGTTCTGGCTGACATAAGTATTTTTCGCCGCGATGAAAATCTGCACCACGCCCAGCACCACAATCAGCCCCAGTGCCAGGGCGACGAGCATCTCGATCAGACCAAAACCACGCTGACCACGCCTCATGGTGTAGCCACCGGATCGACGGCGGCGCGGCTGGTCAGGACAAAACTGCGTTGAGCACTGGCGCTGTTGGCGGCTCGCGCATCGCTCCAGTTGATGGTAATCGTGTAAACCCGCTGATTGAGGGTGATGCTGCCTGTCGCGGTCGGGCCACCGAAGTTGACGATGTTGGTGGTGAAATCGTAGAGATCCTGGTCGCGCGCAACGCTGAGATTGGCCGAAGTCGGCGGCGTGACGGTGTAGTCGGCGCCGGAGTTGGCGCGGATGCGGTCCATCATGTCGTAGGCGATGAAACTGGCCTGGCTGGTCATCCGCGAGCTGTCGGTGTACTTCAGCGCATTCAGTTGCACCGCTGCCGCGCCCAGCAGCCCGACCGTCAGAATCAGCAACGCGACCAGTACTTCGATCAGCGTCATGCCCTGCTGTACGTATTGACTCCTTGCCCTCATCCGCAACTTCCACCCAATTGAATTCGTCCGTTCAAACACACGTTCAGCGTCCTGCTTTGCGTTCCCAACGTGTAACTGATGGTCACCGCCGTCGACGGCGCTGCCAGACCACCGAGGTTGTTGAAATCCAGTGCGGTCACTCCTGAGGGTAGCGTCAGAGTGGCGCCGCTGCTCATCGCGGGAACAACCCGCAACACATTGGCCGGATTGCCAGTACTGTCATAGACCGCCAGTTCACCGGTCCAGACGCTGCCACCAGCGGTTGGGCGCAGGCGTAGGGTGGTGCCACGGTCGATGGCTTCGAGCCTGGCGAAATTGATCGCCCGTTGCAGATCGCCCATCTCGGTATCAGCCTTGCTGCTCTGTATCGATCGGGTGAACGCCGGCACGGCCAAAGTGATCAGGATCACGAAGATCGCGACCGCGACCAACAACTCGATCAGCGTGAAACCTTTTGTACGAAGATCCATCAATGCCCTCCGTTGCCGTCGGCTATACCTGCTTCTACACGCTAGAACATTCAACCGGCCCGCGTCGGTTGATTTGCCCTGCCCGGCGCACGGAGCGCGCCGTTCATCACACTCCACGGAGGGAGTTTTAATGCCGCAACAGGGTTTCAGCCTGATCGAACTGCTTATGGGACTGGCGATTGGCGCAATTGTTCTGCTGTTGGTCAGTCCGGCGTTTGCCACGCTCAGAGAATCGAACCATCGGGATCAGGCAGCGCAATCCTTGCTCGATGGCCTGCGCAACGCTCGCACCCAGGCCATCACACGCAATCAGAGCGTGGTGATCCATGGCATCAACGGCGACTGGAGTCAGGGCTGGCGGATCATTCTGGATATCAGCGGCAAGGGGTCGAAAGACAACAGCAATCCGCTGCTGCAAGAAAGTGTGAGCGACACACAGGTGCCAATTGTCGGCAATTGGTCAGTAAGTCGTTACGTACGCTTCAGCAGTCTGGGGCAACCGCTGATGCCCGGGCGGGCGTTTCAGGCAGGGACATTACATGTCTGCTCGGCTCGCGAGCCGGTCAGCCAGCGCCAGATAGTGCTGGCGGCGACCGGTCGCGTGCGCCTGAGCAGCGAAGAAGCTGAGCAGGCGCTGTGTCAAAAAGCCAAACGTATCAGATCGAACGCACGCGCAGCTCTTTAGGCATCGAGAAGGTGATGTTCTCTTCACGCCCGGCCAATTCATCGGCACCGGTCGCACCCCAGGCCTGCAATTGCTGAATCACGCCGCGCACCAGCACTTCCGGCGCGGACGCCCCGGCGGTGATGCCGATTCGCTCGACACCATCGAACCAGCTCTTTTGCAGGTCTTCGGCACCGTCGATCAGGTAGGCCGGTGTGGCCATGCGCTCGGCGAGCTCACGCAGACGGTTGGAGTTGGAGCTGTTCGGGCTGCCGACTACCAGCACCACGTCGCACTCGTCGGCCAATTGCTTGACCGCGTCCTGGCGGTTTTGCGTGGCGTAGCAGATGTCGTCCTTGCGCGGACCACCGATGGCCGGGAAGCGCGTGCGCAAGGCATCGATGACGCGACTGGTGTCGTCCATCGACAGCGTCGTCTGAGTAACGAAAGCCAGTTTTTCCGGGTTGTGCACCTGCAACTCGGCAACGTCTTTCTCGTCTTCGACGAGGTAAATCGCGCCGCCATTGCTGCCGTCGTACTGACCCATGGTGCCTTCGACTTCCGGGTGACCGGCGTGGCCGATGAGGATGCACTCACGACCGTCGCGGCTGTATTTCGCCACTTCGATGTGCACCTTGGTCACCAGCGGGCAAGTAGCGTCGAATACTTTCAGGCCACGGCCAGCGGCTTCGGTGCGCACGGCTTGAGATACGCCGTGAGCACTGAAAATCACGATGACGTCATCCGGCACCTGATCCAGCTCTTCGACGAAGATCGCCCCACGGCTGCGCAGGTCTTCAACGACGAACTTGTTGTGCACCACTTCATGGCGCACATAGATCGGCGGCCCGAAGACTTCCAGGGCGCGGTTGACGATTTCGATCGCCCGGTCCACGCCGGCGCAGAAGCCACGGGGGTTGGCGAGTTTGATTTGCATGCTGTGCCTCGTGTCTTGCGCGCGAAAACAATGAATTACCAACTGGGTGGGAGCGAGCCTGCTCGCGAAAGCTGACTGACATTCAACATCGACGTCGCCTGACACACCGCTTTCGCGAACAGGCTCGCTCCCACATTTTTACAGCGCTTTAACGTTGATGATCTCGACGTCAAAGGTCAGCGTCTTGCCCGCCAGCGGATGGTTGAAGTCGATGGTCACTTGCGTGTCGTCGAACTCTTTCACCACACCCGGCAACTCAGTATTGGCCGCATCGTTGAAGATCACCAGCAAACCCGGTGACAACTCCATGTCGACAAACTGCGAACGCGGGATGATCTGCACGTTCTGCGGGTTCGGCTGGCCGAAGGCGTTTTCCGGCTCGACGGTCAGCGTGCGCTTGTCGCCGGCCTTGAAGCCGAACAGCGCTGCTTCGAAACCCGGCAGCAGGTTGCCGTCGCCGACCTTGAAGGTCGCCGGGGCTTTGTCGAACGTACTGTCGACGGTGTCGCCGTTCTCCAGGCGCAATGCAAAGTGCAAAGTGACTTCCGTGTTCTGGCCGATGCGTTGCTCAGCCAATACCTGTTCAGTCATGAACGGCTTCTCCGGTCTTTTTACTTTTGAACATATCCAGTGCCAGCATCACCGCGCCAACGGTAATCGCGCTGTCGGCGAAGTTGAACGCCGGGAAGTACCAGCGGTTCTGCCAGTGCACCAGAATGAAATCGATCACATGGCCCAAGGCAATGCGGTCATACAGATTGCCCAGTGCGCCGCCCAATACCAGCGCCAGCGCGACGGCCAGCCAGGTTTCGTTGCGGCCCAGGCGCTTGAGCCAGACCACCAGCACCGCACTGACCACAATCGCGATCAGGGCGAACAGCCAGCGCTGCCAGCCGGAGCTGTCAGCCAGGAAGCTGAACGCAGCGCCAGTGTTGTAGGCCAGGGTCCAGCTGAAGTAATCGGGAATAATCACGATCTGCTGGAACATTTCGAGCTTGCCTTCGAAGTAGAACTTGCTGGCCTGGTCGATGACCAGAACCAGCAAACTCAACCACAGCCAGCTCAACCGTCCGAAACGGCCAACGGCATTAGGCATAGTGACGAACCTCGCCAGCGCCGCTGATGTTGTCGACGCAACGACCGCAGATTTCCGGATGTTCCGGGTTCACGCCAACATCTTCACGGCAGTGCCAGCAACGGGCGCACTTCGGGAAGGCCGATTTGACGATCTTCAGCTTCAGGCCGCTGACTTCCGTCACCACCGCATCGGCCGGAGCCTGAACGAACGGCGCAACGCTTGCGGTCGAAGTGATCAGGACAAAGCGCAGTTCGTTGCTCAGCTTGGCCAGATCGGCGCTCAGCGCGTCTTCGGCGTACAGCGTCACTTCGGCTTGCAGGTTGCCACCGACAGCTTTCGCTGCGCGCTGGATTTCCATTTCTTTGTTGACCGCTACTTTGACCGCCATCACGCGTTCCCAGTAGTCGCGACCCAGTTCAACGTCGGCTGGCAGTTCGGTCAAACCTTCATACCAGGTGTTGAGCATGACCGATTCGTTGCGTTCGCCCGGCAGGTATTCCCACAGTTCGTCGGCGGTGAAGGCGAGGATCGGCGCGATCCAGCGCACCAGCGCTTCGGAGATGTGGAACAGCGCGGTTTGCGCCGAACGGCGGGCCTTGCTGTTGGCGCCAGTGGTGTACTGACGGTCCTTGATGATGTCGAGGTAGAAACCGCCCAGCTCCTGCACGCAGAAGTTGTGGATCTTCGAGTAGACGTTCCAGAAACGGTATTCGCCGTAGTGCTCTTGCAGCTCGCGTTGCAGCAGCAAGGTGCGGTCGACCGCCCAACGATCCAGCGCGAGCATTTCTTCAGCCGGCAGGATATCAGTGGCCGGGTTGAAACCGCTCAGGTTCGAAAGCAGGAAGCGCGCGGTGTTACGGATACGACGATAGGCGTCCGCGCTGCGCTGCAGGATCTGGTCGGAAACCGCCATCTCGCCGGAGTAGTCAGTCGAAGCCACCCACAGACGCATGATGTCAGCGCCCAGCGTGTCGTTGACTTTCTGCGGCGCAATCACGTTGCCCAGCGATTTGGACATTTTGCGGCCGGCTTCGTCGACGGTGAAACCGTGGGTCAGCAGTTCGCGGTACGGCGCGTGGTTGTCGATGGCGCAACCGGTCAGCAGCGACGAGTGGAACCAGCCACGGTGCTGGTCGGAACCTTCCAGGTACAGATCGGCACGCGGGCCGCTCTCGTGACCCATCGAGTGCGAACCGCGCAGGACGTGCCAGTGCGTGGTGCCCGAATCGAACCAGACGTCGAGGGTGTCGCTGATCTTGTCGTACAGCGGCGCTTCGTCACCGAGCAGTTCGGCAGCGTCCATCTTGAACCAGGCTTCGATGCCTTCGACTTCAACGCGCTTGGCGACTTCTTCCATCAGCTCGACAGTGCGTGGGTGCAGTTCGCCGCTTTCCTTGTTGAGGAAGAACGGGATCGGCACGCCCCAGTTGCGCTGACGCGAGATGCACCAGTCCGGACGGTTGGCGATCATCGAGTGCAGGCGCGCCTGGCCCCAGGCCGGGACGAACTTGGTGTCTTCGATGGCTTTGAGCGAGCGCACCCGCAGGGTGTCGCCGCTGGTTGGCTCTTTGTCCATGCCGATGAACCACTGCGCGGTGGCGCGGTAGATCAGCGGGGTCTTGTGACGCCAGCAGTGCATGTAGCTGTGTTTGATGATGGCGGTGTGCAACAGCGCACCGACTTCGGTCAGCTTGTCGACGATGGCCGGGTTGGCCTTCCAGATGAACTGGCCGCCGAAGAACTCCAGCGACGGCGCGTAAACGCCGTTGCTCTGCACTGGATTAAGGATCTCGTCGTTGACCATGCCGTACTTCTTGCAGGTCACGAAGTCGTCCACGCCGTAGGCCGGAGCGGAGTGAACCACGCCGGTGCCAGCGCCCAGTTCGACGTAGTCAGCCAGGTACACCGGCGACAGACGGTCATAGAACGGGTGACGGAAATTGATCAGCTCCAGCTCTTTACCGGTGGTGGTCGCGATGACCGAACCTTCAACGCCGTAGCGAGTCAGGCAGGCTTCGACCAGCTCTTCAGCCAGCACCAGCAGCTTGTCGCCGACATCAACCAGCGCGTAGTTGAACTCCGGGTGAACGTTCAGCGCCTGGTTGGCCGGGATGGTCCACGGGGTAGTGGTCCAGATCACGATCGAGGCAGGTTTGCTCAGCGACGGCAGACCGAACGCAGCAGCCAGTTGGGCTTCGTCAGCGATCGGGAAAGCAACGTCGATGGTCGAGGAGTCCTTGTTCTCGTACTCGACTTCCGCTTCAGCCAGGGCCGAACCGCAGTCGAAGCACCAGTTCACTGGCTTGAGGCCCTTGAACACGAAACCGCCCTTGACGATTTCGGCGAGGGCGCGGATTTCACCGGCCTCGTTCTTGAAATCCATGGTTTTGTACGGGTTGGCCCAATCGCCCAGCACGCCGAGACGGATGAATTCGGACTTCTGCCCTTCGATCTGCTCGGTGGCGTAGGCACGGCACAGTTCACGGGTCTTGTCCGCGCCCAGGTTCTTGCCGTGGGTCACTTCAACCTTGTGCTCGATCGGCAGGCCGTGGCAGTCCCAACCCGGAACATAAGGCGCGTCGAAACCCGACAGGGTCTTCGAGCGGATGATCATGTCCTTGAGAATCTTGTTCAGTGCGTGACCGATGTGGATCGTGCCGTTGGCATACGGAGGACCGTCGTGCAGAACGAACTTCGGACGATCCTTGCCAATCTCGCGCAACTTTCCGTACAGGCCAATACTGTCCCAGCGCTGCAGGATCTGCGGTTCGCGCTGTGGCAGGCCGGCCTTCATTGGGAAGGCGGTGTCCGGAAGGTTAAGCGTGGCTTTATAGTCGGTCATTTAAGGCTCTTCATTAGCGATGGGCGCTAGGTGCGGCTAGTGCACGGGCGGTGGCGACATCCGCATTGATCGCCGTTTTCAATGCCTCCAGGGAGGCGAAGCGCTGCTCTTCACGCAGCTTTTGGTGGAAAACCACCGTCAAACGCCGGTCATACAGATCGCCGGCAAAATCTAAAAGATGGACTTCAAGGTGGGCCTTGCCATCACCTTGCACCGTGGGCCGCACGCCGATATTGGCGACGCCGGGCCAGGTCTTGCCGTCGATATCGACATCCACCAGATACACCCCGGTGAACGGCACGCGACGACGCTTGAGTTGAATGTTGGCAGTGGGCGTACCCAGTTGCCGGGCCAGTTTCTGGCCGTGCAGCACGCGACCGGCAATCCGGTACGGGCGGCCGAGCAAACGTTCGGCCAAGGCAAAATCGGCGGCGGCCAAGGCGTTACGCACCTGCGTGCTACTGACGCGAATGCCGTCCAGCTCGACGGTTTGCGCCGCTTCGACGGTAAAACCGTGCATCTGCCCGGCCTGCAACAGGAAATCGAAGTCGCCGAGGCGGTCGCAACCGAAACGGAAATCGTCACCGACCTCAAGATGCTGCACGCCAAGACCATCAACCAGGATGGTATCGACGAACTCACTGGCGCTGAGTTTGCTCAAGCGCTGGTTGAACGCCAGGCACAACACCCGGTCAACGCCTTCGGCGGCCAGCAGTTGCAGCTTGTCGCGCAACCGTGCCAGACGTGCCGGCGCGGTCTCGGGGGCAAAGAATTCCCGTGGCTGCGGCTCGAAAATCACCACGCAGCTGGGTACGCCCAACTCGAGCGCACGCTCACGCAGTCGGGCCAGGATAGCCTGGTGACCACGGTGAACACCGTCAAAGTTGCCAATAGTGGCGACGCAGCCCCGATGCTGGGGGCGCAAGTTGTGGAGGCCTCGAACCAGCTGCATAACGCGCTTCTTGCTCATAAAGTGGTCGATTATAACCACACCCGACGGCCGACGACAGGCAACACCGTAACGCAAAGTGAACGAGCCGACAAAACTGCCGGCCCGCGCCTGTTTATAAAGGGCAAAACCTCAGCTCAAGGCCTTGCGATTGAAGTCGCGCAGGCGGAAACCCAGCAGCAGCAACATGCCGAAATAGGACACCACGCCCGCCGCGACCAATGCGCCCAGACGCAGGAAGCGCTCAAGCATGTGCCCTTGATCCCACGCTGGCATGAAGTGCATGCCAAGCAGCAACACTGCCGACATCACCGCCACGGCGATCACCAGTTTGAACCCGAACTTGGCCCAACCTGGCTGCGGCTGATACATCTGTTGCTTGCGCAATTGATAGAACAGCAGCCCGGCATTCAGGCAGGCACCGGCACTGATCGCTAGGGCCAGGCCGGCATGAGCCAGCGGACCAATCAGAACGAGGTTGAACAGTTGCGTAACGACCAGCGTGAAGATTGCGATTTTTACCGGCGTACGGATGTTCTGTTGCGCATAAAAGCCCGGTGCGAGCACTTTGATCACGATAATTCCGAGCAGGCCGACAGAATACGCAATCAGCGCACGCTGGGTCATTTCGGCGTCAAAGCCGCTGAACTGACCGTACTGAAACAGCGAAACCGTCAGCGGCTCAGCAAGAATCCCCAGCGCCAGCGCACAGGGCAGCACCAGCACAAAGCACAGACGCAGGCCCCAATCGAGAATCCGCGAGTATTCGTGGCGATCCTTGCTGGCATAGGTTTTCGCCAATGTCGGCAGCAGAATCGTCCCCAATGCCACGCCAAGCACGCCGGATGGCAACTCCATCAAGCGGTCGGCGTAATACATCCACGACACCGAGCCTGCGACCAGAAACGAGGCGAAGATGGTGTTGATGATCAGCGAAATCTGACTGACCGAGACACCGAGAATCGCCGGCAGCATCTGTTTCATCACCCGCCACACGCCGGTATCGCGCAGGTTCAGTCGCGGCAGTACCAGCATGCCGATCTTTTTCAGGTGCGGCAGTTGATAGAGCAACTGCGCCAGACCGCCGACCAGGACCGCCCAGCCCAGCGCCATCACCGGCGGATCGAAGTACGGCGTGAGGAACAGCGAAAACACGATCATGCTGACATTGAGCAGGGTCGGCACGAAGGCCGGCACCGAGAAGCGGTTCCAGGTATTGAGGATCGCGCCAGCCAGCGACGACAGCGAGATCAGCAATATATAGGGGAACGTCACCCGCAACAGATCAGAGGTGAGCTGGAATTTTTCCGGTGTATCGGTAAAGCCCGGAGCCGTTGCCCAGATCACCCAGGGTGCGGCGATCATGCCCAGCGCAGTCACTACCGCCAATACCAGCGTCAGCAGACCTGACACGTAAGCAATGAACGTGCGCGTCGCTTCTTCACCCTGCTGACTTTTGTACTCGGCAAGAATCGGTACGAAAGCCTGAGAGAAAGCACCTTCGGCGAAGATCCTGCGCAGCAGATTGGGCAGTTTGAAGGCGATAAAGAAGGCGTCGGTCGCCATCCCGGCACCGAATATACGAGCAATCAGCGTGTCACGGACAAACCCCAAAATCCGGGAAAGCATCGTGATAGAGCTGACGGCGGCCAACGATTTGAGCAGATTCATTGAGGGAATTTGTGCCTGTCGATAAACAGCAGGCGAACAAAGCGCCTACTTGTGCGATACTCCGCGCCGCAGCAGCACAGAGCCAAAGCTCGCGAGTTTACAGGTCAAGCGCCGGAAATAAATATCCCGCCTCTTTATACCTACCACTTAGCGGAACGTTTCAAGTGCCCTTGACAAGACTTCAACTCATCGGCATGATTCGCGGCCTATTTTGTTTGCTATTTCCTAAAAAGTCTTTCGAGGAGCTCGACGGTGGCCAACTCACCTTCCGCCAAAAAACGTGCAAAACAGGCTGAGAAGCGTCGCAGCCACAACGCCAGCCTGCGTTCCATGGTTCGCACCTACATCAAGAATGTAGTTAAAGCCATCGACGCAAAAGACGCTGAAAAAGCTCAAGCTGCATACGTTCTGGCTGTGCCAGTTATCGACCGTATGGCCGATAAAGGCATCATCCACAAGAACAAGGCTGCTCGTCATAAGAGCCGTCTGAATGGCCACGTTAAAGCGCTGAAAGAAGCTGCTTAATCGACGTAGTCATTAAAAAACCGACCTTAGGGTCGGTTTTTTATTGCCTGTGATTTAACAAATCCAGCGCAAAAAAATGTAGGAGTGAGCCTGCTCGCGATAGCTTTTAGTCAGATGTATATTTGCTGACTAACACACCGCTATCGCGAGCAGGCTCACTCCTACAGTTGGTTTTGCGGCGTTATTGCTGGACGGGTACCCACGGCAGGATCGGGATCGCGGTCACGGCATTCTGCGGGCTACCCTCGATCAAGCGATCGCTGTAGACCAGATACACCAGCGTATTGCGCTTCTTGTCGAGGAAACGCACCACCTGCATGGTTTTGAATACCAGCGAAGTGCGCTCCTTGAACACCTCATCGCCATCCTTCAGCTCGCCCTTGAACTTGATCGGGCCGACCTGGCGGCAAGCGATCGACGCTTCGGCGCGATCCTCAGCCAGACCCAGACCACCCTTCACACCGCCCGTCTTGGCGCGCGACAGGTAGCAGGTAACCCCTTCGACCTTGGGATCATCGAAAGCCTCGACCACAATGCGGTCGTTCGGGCCGACAAACTTGAACACTGTCGACACCTGACCGATTTCCTCGGCCGAGACCAGCAATGGCATCGCCATCAGCAAGCCCAACAATCCTTTTGCTAAACGCATCGAGTTTTCCTTAAACCAGAATCAGGTTGTCACGGTGAACCAATTCAGGCTCCGCCATGTAACCGAGCAAACCGACAATCGCATCCGACGACTGACCGATGATTTTTTGTGCCTCCAGCGCGCTGTAGTTGGCCAGGCCACGGGCAATCTCACGACCGTCCGGCGCCACACAGACCACCATTTCGCCGCGACGGAAACTGCCCTGCACCAATTTCACCCCCACGGGCAGCAAACTCTTGCTGCCCTGAGACAACGCCGACACTGCACCATCATCCAGCACCAGCGTGCCACGGGTCTGCAGATGCCCGGCCAGCCATTGCTTGCGCGCCGCGAGCATGCCTCGCTCAGGCGACAACAACGTACCGATGCGCTCACCCGCTTTCAAGCGATCAAGCACGCGCTCAAGGCGCCCACCGACGATAATGGTGTGCGCACCGGAACGCGCCGCCAGCCGTGCCGCACGCAGCTTGGTCTGCATGCCGCCACGCCCCAGCGCACCACCCGTGCCGCCCGCGACCGCATCCAGCGTCGGATCATCAGCGCGCGCCTCGTAAATCATCTGCGCATCGGGGTTATTACGCGGATCGGCGTCGAACATGCCGTCGCGATCAGTAAGGATCACCAGCAGGTCCGCCTCGACCAGGTTAGCCACCAGCGCCGCCAGCGTGTCGTTGTCGCCGAAGCGGATTTCGTCAGTGACCACGGTGTCGTTCTCGTTGATCACCGGGATGACTTTCAGCTCAACCAATGCGCGCAGGGTGCTGCGGGCGTTCAGGTAACGCTTGCGGTCGGACAGGTCGTCATGGGTCAGGAGAATCTGCGCTGTGTGCCGACCATGCTCGGCGAAGCTTGATTCCCACGCCTGCACCAAGCCCATCTGGCCGATAGCCGCAGCCGCCTGAAGCTCGTGCATCGCACTGGGTCGTGCGGTCCAGCCCAAACGACTCATGCCGGCCGCCACCGCCCCAGAGGACACCAGCACCAACTCGACGCCAGCCTCATGCAAGGCCACCATCTGCTCGACCCAGACACCCATTGCCGCGCGATCCAGCCCTTTGCCATCAGCTGTCAGCAAAGCGCTGCCGATCTTCACGACCCAACGCTGCGCACCTGTCACCTTGCTCCGCATCATCTTCAACCTTAGCTTGAGGGCTGCGCGACCCAGCGCCGCCCATGACGTTATTTGTGACTTGCGATTTCCAGATACTAAAACGCCGCTCGATTGAGCGGCGCTTAAGTTTACTGCAACGAATCAGTCACGCACGTAAATGATTTCCGGACCGTCTTCGTCATCCAAATCTTCTTCGTCCCAGTCATCATCGCCGATGTCATGGACCGACTTCACGCCGCTGCGACGCAGGGCACGCTTGTCATCCAGCGCCTGCAGTTGCGCGCGGGCTTCGTCTTCGATGCGTTGATCGAGATCGGCCAGCTCTTCCTTGTAAGCCGGGTCATTGGCCAGACGATCAGCACGATCTTCCATGTAACGCATGATGTCGTGGCACAGACGCTCGGTGCCAATCTTGGCGATGGCCGAGATCACGTAGACCGGACCGGTCCACTCCAGGCGCTCAACGATTTCCTTGACGCGCTCATCGTGCTCTTCTTCAAGGATCTGGTCGCACTTGTTCAGCACCAGCCAGCGATCACGCTCCGCCAGGGACGGGCTGAATTTGATCAGCTCGTTGACGATCACTTCAGCGGCATCCGGTGCACTGCTGTCATCCAGAGGTGCCATGTCGACGAGGTGCAGCAACAGACGGGTACGCGCCAAGTGCTTGAGGAAGCGAATGCCCAGACCGGCACCGTCGGAAGCGCCTTCGATCAGACCCGGAATGTCGGCAATGACGAAGCTCTTCCAGCGATCGACGCTGACCACACCCAGGTTCGGCACCAGCGTGGTGAACGGGTAGTCGGCGACTTTTGGCTTGGCCGCCGATACCGAACGAATGAAGGTACTTTTACCGGCGTTCGGCAAGCCCAGCAGACCGACGTCAGCCAGCACTTTCATTTCCAGTTTCAGATCACGCTGCTCACCCGGCTTACCCGGAGTGGTCTGACGCGGCGCACGGTTGGTACTGGATTTGAAACGGGTGTTACCCAGACCGTGCCAGCCGCCCTGCACTACCATCAGTTTCTGGCCAGCCTTGGTCAGGTCGCCGATCACTTCCTGGGTAGCAGAGTCGATCACCGTGGTGCCGACCGGCACGCGCAGGATCAGGTCCTCGCCTTTTTTACCGGTGCAGTCAGTGCTGCCACCGTTGGAGCCACGCTCGGCGTCGAAGTGCCGGGTGTAACGGTAGTCGACCAGGGTGTTGAGGTTTTCGTCAGCCATCATGTAGATGGAACCGCCGTCACCGCCATCACCGCCGTTCGGGCCACCGTTTTCGATGAATTTTTCCCGACGGAAACTCATGGCGCCATTGCCGCCGTCACCAGCCTTTACGCGAATCGATACTTCATCAACAAACTTCATAACCAACGCCTCTCGCCATACGGACGAGCCGAAAAACAATCAAGACATAAGACTCTTGCAAAAATGAGCGCAGCGACCCCAAAACACGACCTGCATCGCACGCCGACAGCCCATACAAACAGTTTTGCAAGAGACTCACCCCACAAACGAAAAAGCCCCGTCGCGAGACAGGGCTTTTCCAGCGATCGCGCAATTAAGCTGCGACAACGCTCACGTAACGGCGGTTGAACGCGCCTTTTACTTCAAACTTGATCACGCCTTCGATTTTCGCGAAGAGGGTGTGATCCTTACCCATGCCAACGCCGTAGCCAGCGTGGAATTGGGTGCCGCGCTGACGCACGATGATGTTGCCCGGAATGATTTTCTGGCCGCCATACATCTTAACGCCAAGGCGTTTGGCTTCTGAGTCGCGACCGTTACGGGTACTACCACCAGCTTTTTTGTGTGCCATGAGTCAATTCTCCTAGTGAGGAATTAGGCTGAAATTAAGCCTGAATACCGGTGATTTTGATCTCGGTGTACCACTGGCGGTGGCCCATACGCTTCATGTGGTGCTTACGACGACGGAACTTGATGATGCGAACTTTATCGTGACGACCTTGGGAGATCACTTCAGCCACAACGGTAGCGCCAGCAACAACTGGAGCGCCGATATTCACGTCGTCGCCATTGGCAACCAACAGAACGCGATCAAAGGTAACGGATTCGCCGGTAGCGATTTCCAGTTTTTCGATCTTCAGGTATTCACCTGGGGCGACTTTGTACTGCTTGCCGCCAGTAACGATTACTGCATAAGACATGGTATTTCTCCGATAATCCTGCTCACCCAGCTCTTTATAAGAAGAGGTATTGGCTGGCATGGCTGCATAAGGCTGGAAGGCCCGTTGCAATTGCGTAAGGCAGGTGCTGCCCAGGAAGTTCAGGGTGCGCGATTGTACGCAAGCCGCGAGAGACGCGCAAGTAGCCGTCCATCGCGCCTTGACAGCTCTGGATGTGAGTCCTAGCATGCCGCGCAACCCTTCTGGAGCGACTCTCGCTGATGCAACCCCAAGCTTTCTACCGCGCGGTGGCGGACGATTTTAGCGCCGTCGACGGCATCATCAAGAAGCAGCTGACTTCCCGAGTACCGCTGGTATCGAAAATCGGCGATTACATTACCTCGGCCGGCGGCAAACGTCTGCGTCCTTTATTAGTGTTGCTGTGTGGCAAGGCCTTGGGTCGCGAAGGCGACGACATGCGTCTTTTGGCCGCCACCATCGAATTCCTGCACACTGCGACCCTGCTCCATGACGACGTGGTCGACATGTCCGGCATGCGCCGTGGCCGCTCGACCGCCAACGCCATGTGGGGCAACGCCCCAAGCGTGCTGGTCGGCGACTTCCTGTACTCGCGCTCGTTCGAAATGATGGTCGAACTGGGCTCGATGCCAGTGATGAAGATCCTTTCCCAGGCCACGCGCATCATCGCCGAAGGCGAAGTGCTGCAACTGTCCAAGGTGCGCGACGCCAGCACTACCGAAGAAACCTACATGGAAGTCATCCGCGGCAAAACCGCGATGCTCTTCGAAGCCTCGACTCACAGTGCTGCGGCACTGGCCGGTGCCTCCGCCGAGCAGAGCGAAGCGCTGCGTACTTTCGGTGATCACCTCGGTGTGGCGTTCCAGTTGGTCGACGACCTGCTCGACTACAAGGGCGACGCGGAAACCCTGGGCAAGAACGTCGGTGACGATCTGGCCGAAGGCAAGCCGACCCTGCCGCTGATCTACACCATGCGTGAAGGTACGGCTGAACAGGCTGCACTGGTTCGTCAGGCGATCCAGAAAGGCGGGATCGAAGACCTGGAAAGCATCCGCATTGCTGTGGAAGCCTCCGGCTCGCTTGAGTACACCGCGCAACTGGCCCGTGATTACGTGGCCCGTGCGATCAAGTGCCTCGATGCACTGCCGGCCAGTGAATATCGGGATGCGCTGGTTGAACTGAGTGAGTTTGCGGTCGCCCGTACGCACTGATTCTGCCCACTGTGGGAGCGAGCCTGCTCGCGAAAGCGATCTGCCAGTCGACTTCAATGTTGACTGACCTGACGCCTTCGCGAGCAGGTCGAATCGTCGCACCGTCGCTCCCACAGTTGTTTCTGCGCTATGCCCTCCCTCGCGTAAAACCCTATACAATGTGCGACTTTTAGCGATCCACATCCCAAGGAGCCTTAGTGAGCACGTTGCCACCCTGCCCGAAATGCAATTCCGAATACACCTACGAAGACGGCACCCAACTGGTGTGCCCGGAGTGCGCCCACGAGTGGTCTGCCAGCGGCGAAGCCGAAGTGGCGTCCGATGATGCCGTGAAGAAAGATTCGGTCGGCAACGTCCTGCAGGACGGCGACACCATCACCGTGATCAAGGATCTGAAGGTCAAGGGCACCTCGCTGGTGGTCAAGGTCGGCACCAAGGTCAAGAACATCCGTCTGTGCGATGGCGACCACGACATCGACTGCAAGATCGACGGTATCGGCCCGATGAAGCTCAAATCCGAGTTCGTCAGAAAGGTCTGATTCCACTGTCATCCATCCCGCGCCAGCCGTGGGATGGAGCTTCGCCCTCCCCGCTCCGCCCCAGCAAAACCAAGCAATAACCAAACGCCAGCCGTTTTGACCTTACGCAATCTTTACCCGGAAAATTTCACAATCCGCCAATAGACGCTTGCTATTTGACGAATAAGAATTATTCTCATTGAAACCCTACAAGGAGATGAGAACCATGACTTATTTGATCGACGCGTGGCTGGATCGCCCACACCCTTACCTCAGAATCCTCCATCGGGAAACCGGTGAAGTCTGTGCGGTGCTTGAAGAAGAAGCCCTGCATGAACTGCAAGACCAAGGGGATCTGGACGTCAGCAGCCTCAATTCCAGCGAGCCATTGGTGCTCAAGGAGCTGGTGCGCAATCTGTTCCTGTTCTGCTATGCCCGGGCGTTGCGCCCGACCAGTGAGCTGCATCACAAGATAGAACTATGAGCAGTAATACAAAACCTGTGGGAGCGAGCTTGCTCGCGAAGGCTTCAACTCGAATCTCAAGTTAGATCCAGTCGCCTGCATTCGCGAGCAAGCTCGCTCCCACAAAGGTCTTACAGAACGTCCAGCAGCTCGACGTCGAATACCAGAACGCTGTGCGGCGGGATGCTGCCAACGCCTTGAGCGCCGTAAGCCAGTTCGCTCGGCACGTACAGACGCCATTTGCTGCCGGCATTCATCAGTTGCAGGGCTTCGGTCCAGCCAGCGATCACGCCGCCAACCGGGAATTCTGCAGGCTGGCCACGCTCGTAGGAGCTGTCGAACACAGTGCCGTCGATCAGGGTGCCGTGGTAGTGAGTACGTACTTGATCTTCACGGGTCGGCTTGGCGCCTTCGCCCTGAGTCAGCACTTCGAATTGCAGGCCGGAAGCCAGGGTGGTGATGCCGTCACGCTTGGCGTTTTCAGCCAGGAAGGCCAGGCCTTCGCCAGCAGCGGCTTCAGCTTTGGCAGCGGCTTCGGCTTGCATGATTTCGCGGATAACCTTGAAGCTGGCGGACATTTCTTCCTGACCCACACGGCTTTCCTTACCGGCGAAAGCGTCGGTCAGACCGGCCAGGATGGCGTCCAGGCTAACGCCCGGTGGCGGGTTGTCGCGCAGCTGGTCACCCAGCTGACGGCCGATGCCGTAGCTGACGCGGGTTTCGTCGGTGGACAGATTTACTTCGGACATGACACTGCTCCGCTGTGCGGACGGCCACAAGACTTGCCGTGCGTGCACAGCGCGTCCCGGCGCGCCCGGAACCAAAAGGGCGAGCAGACTAGCACAGATGTTCCGGCGATGGCGCGCAACGCCTACAGGGCTGAACGCCAGGCGAGCGGCACCTTCAGGCTTTCCTCGCCACTGGGACCCAAACCACACATTTCGTCATGTACCGAGGTGTGTACAAGGTTGAATGGCAACACCGGAAAGGCATGCAGCAAATCACGCGCATGCTCCACCGAGCGCAGTGTCAGCATGTTGCCTTTGAGATCACTCAACGGATACGCCGCGCCATGCATCCGTGCTTCGAGCAGGTAAATCCCGCCTTCCATGGAGATCAGGTTCAACTCATCAACCTTCCTGGCGATGGCAAACGCATTCAACTCTTGCAGGTTCATGAACGCACCTCACAACGTGGCGAGTCAGGACCTCTACAGGGATATGCCCGCGAGCACCAAAGCACAAGCCACAAACGACACCGCCCGTCTGTTTCGCAACAGACGGGCGGTGTTTTTGCAGCGATCAACGGTTGATCAGTGCTTGGTGACCTTGTCCAGGTAACCCATGGCGAACGCCGAAACGACAAAGGTCATGTGGATGATCACGTACCACATCAAGTGCTCGGGATCGACGTTCTTGGCGTCCATGAAGATGCGCAGCAGGTGGATCGAGGAGATCGCCACGATCGAGGCCGCCACTTTCATCTTCAGCGACGAAGAGTCCATGGTGCCGAGCCAGCTGAGCTTTTCCTTGCCTTCATCGATGTTCAGTTCAGAAACGAAGTTCTCGTAGCCGGAGATCATCACCATGACCAGCAGGCCGCCGACCAGCGCCATATCGATCAGCGACAGCAGCACCAGAATCAGTTCCGACTCGGCCATCGAGAACACGTTGGGCAGGATGTGGAAAACTTCCTGGAAAAATTTCAGTGCCAGCGCCAGCAGTCCGAGGGACAGCCCGATATAGATTGGCGCCAGCAGCCAGCGCGAGGCGTACATTGCGTTTTCGATAAAGCGTTCCATTGAGTCTCACACAGGGGGGCTGGAAATGGCGGCGAGTATAACAGCCACCTATGACAGCCAGAAACCGCCGAAAAATCCGCCACCTGCGTGTGTGAGTGATTTTTTTTCTGCTAGTGTCCAAACCATTGACAGCCCAGTGACTGTAGACAGGACGCGTGGAAATGGATGTGCGATTACCGATAACGACGGCCGGAATCTGCCTTGCACTGTTGATCAGCGGTTGCTCGCCTGGCGACGAGAAGCACGCCGCCAGCCTTGAAGAAAAGACCGCAACGTTCGAACAGTCGCTGGACGCCATCACCGATCCGAAACTCAAGGACGCCATCACCGAACTTGGCGGCTCACTGCTGTTGCTTGAACGGGCGCAACTCAAGCTGAGCGACAATCCACCGCGCACCGAATACGGCGAAGACGCACTCGCCGTGCTCAAGCACTACCCTGCCCCGCAGACGCTGGTCGACACTTTTATCAATGGCCTGTTCGTGCTGCACAAGGACGCCAGCTCCGATTACCTCACCGACCTGCAACCGGTGTTCCCCTTCAACCTGAACATTCCCGGCGGTTTCCTGTTTCCCCATGGGGTGGAATGGCAGTCGGTAACGTTGAGCAACAAACGCGTGATCGCTTATCAGCCGGAATGGTCGGAAACCGATCCGGGTATTCAGCTCAGCCCCTCCAGCTCCAACGTCACCAACCCCGATGACCTGACCGTAACCTACCCGTTCATTGACGGACTGGATGTGGACAAGAAGACCCTGCCGCAACCGGTCAGCCTCCAAGGGCGGATCGAAGTCATCGCGCCGCGCCGCCTGTACAGCTTCGACCTGACGCAAAAGGACGTCGGCCAGACCCGCACCAACGACAACCTCAGCGTCAAACTGCTGAAGCTTGAAAAGGACTACGCCGAGGTCGAATTCAGCAACAACCTGCCGCTGGCCGCGGAAGTCGCCGATGCCCAACTCAATCCGCTGATCGTTCAGGCCCGCGATAAAACCGGTCAGTATCTGGTGCGTGCCGGCTCGATCAACGAGAGTCCGGAGCAAGTGGCCTTCTACCAGAAACAACTGGCGTACCTGCAACAGCAGAAGAGCTGGAGCGATACGCTGGAAAAGCAGCTCACGCAAGAGCAGCAGGCATTCGAGGAGAAACATCCACGTCGCTACAACAAGGTCTACTTCAACGGCCCGATCGATACCCTGGAAGTCAGCGTGCTGGATTTTTCCTCAGCGACCGTGACGCGTAAACCGCTGGATCTGCCGATTCGCACGTTCAATCAGCACACCACGGAGAAAACCATCCAGCCACTGGATCCGTCAGTGACGGTTTACGACGACCTGGCGGTCAACTGGCTCAAGGGTGCGAGCCTCACCGAAGAACAACTGAAGGCAGGCATTCGCATCCATCAATCCGTGGAAGAACCGAGCGCTGCCCGCATCGAGTTCTCCCATCGCCGTACGTTCAACGATGAATTGCTGGGCGATGATTTCAATCCGGGCGTCAGCCCCGTCACGTTTTTCACCGAAAAGCGCAGCGGCAAGCTCGATGAGCCGATCGAACTGCCGCCCGAGGCGTATCAAGTCGATCCGCTGCGCGCGACGATTACTTACGATTTGAATCTGTTCCCGGAAACCCCGGCGATTGCCGTCGGCTCAATGCCGCTGTTTCTCGCCACGGTGGCGAAACAGACGTACGACGCCAAGTCACTGCCCAAAGGCCTGGAGATCAAGAACAACATGCTGGTGGTGGACCTGAAACTGTTTGCGCCCAACGAATGGCGTTTCTTCGTCAAGGATGACAGCGGCAGCTATCTCAAGCAGATCCTTTCAGTCAGCCACGACGCGGGCGCAGAAGGCCCGGCGTTGTTTGGCGTGCATTACTTTTATGGCCGCCCAAGCCACGTGGAAACCTATCAGCGAACCGACCTCGCTACCGTGCAATACGGCTTTGAGGTCAAACTCGACAAGGCGCCAATGCCTGAGACTGCGCCTTGAAGTGCAGGATCAAAAGATCGCAGCCTGCGGCAGCTCCTGCAGGCGTAGATCCTAATTCAGGCTGCGGCCACGTCCACCGTTGATCTGCCGCAGCTGGGCTTGCAGGTGCAGGCTCCAGATCTGCGGATCGTCGGCCAGTTCGTAACCATGCAAGGTCAGGCTTTCGACAATGGTGTCGAGTATCGATTCAGCGGCGACCGGCCCATGAAACGGGCCCTGCGCCTTGATGGCGGAAGGTTGTTCGCCGGCCATGCCGGCGGCGAAGAGCAGCGTCCACATGCCGTTATCGCCGGCCAACGGCTTGATGGCGCATTCGATTCGGGTCACCAGACCCAGACATTGACGGGTGAGACAGAGGTTGCGCGACATGGCGGCGACCCTCGGTGAAGCCGGTATTCAGCCCCCACGGGAGGACTGGCTCGATCCAGTGATACTGTCGATATCCTTGAGCTGAGAATAGAAGAAAAGTGCGCTGCGCAAGCTGGATAGAACCAGAAGGCGCCGAATGGTCATTGTGTGAATATTGGCGTCAGAGATGTGGCGAATTCCCTGAAGATCAACACAAAACAAATGTAGGAGTGAGCCTGCTCGCGAATGCGGAGTGTCAGGCAACTTATTCGTCGTCTGATACAGCGTTTTCGCGAGCAGGCTCGCTCCCACAGTTTGTGACCGCGTTTAGGCTCAGGCCGGTTTGGCTTCGGCCAAAGCCTCCTGCGCCAGTTCTTTCTCGGCTTCCTTGAGGTCTTCTTCGCTGATCATCTCAGCGATGTCGCGCAAGCGCTCGACCACCCGTGCGTTGATACTGCCTTCCGGGAATTCGCCGTCGGCATTCGGCTCACCGGCCGGCTCGCCCACTAGCAGACTTAGCGCCTCGTCAGCCTGACGCACCGCGTACACGTGGAACTGCCCGGCACGCACCGCCGCCAGGACCTTCTCATCGAGCATCAGCGTGGCAACGTTGGCCTGCGGAATGATCGCGCCCTGCTCGCCAGTCAAGCCGCGTGCTTCGCAGAGGCGGAAGAAGCCTTCGATCTTCTCGTTGACTCCGCCCACTGCCTGCACTTCACCGAACTGGTTGATTGAACCGGTGATCGCGAAGCACTGCTTCAACGGCGTTTTCGACAGCGCCGAAATCAGTGTGCACGCCTCGCCCAACGACGCACTGTCGCCATCGACGTAACCGTAGGATTGCTCGAGTGCGATGCTCGCGGAAATCGCCAGCGGGAATTCCTGAGCGTAACGGCTGCCCAGATACCCGGTGAGGATCATCACGCCTTTGGAGTGGATCGGTTGACCAAGGTTAACCTCACGCTCGATGTCGACGATGCCGCTGCCGCCCGGGTACACCGTGGCGGAAATCCGCGCCGGCACACCGAACGCCGAATCGCCGACTTCGAGTACGGTCAGACCGTTGCACTTGCCGACCGCCGCGCCATCGGTGTCGATGAGGATGATCCCGGCGAGCATGTCGTCGAGAATCCGCGCCGACACACGACCAGTCCGTGTGGCTTTGGCTTTCAGCGCGCGTTCGATGTGCCCGGCATCGGTCATTTCATCGCCAGCCAGATGACGGATGAAATCCGCCTCGCTGACCAGTTGGAACAGATCGCCGATGCGCGCCGACAAACGCCCTTGGTGTTCGGCCAGACGTGCGCTGTAAGTGGCCAGACGCGCCACCGCATCGGCAGTCAGCGGTGCCATGCCTTCTTCCGAGGTACGGGTTTTCAAGAGCTGGGCAAATTGCTCCAGACTCTCGTCGACCATCGGGATGTCTTCGTCGAAATCCACCAGAACGCGGAACATCTCCTGGAAGTCCGGATCGAGGTCTTGCAGCGTGTAGTAAAGCGAACGCGCACCGATAATGATGACTTTGACCTGCAACGGAATGTGCTGCGGGTTGAGGGTCACGGTGGCGAAACGGCCCATCTCGCCCAGCGGTGATTCCATTTTCAGTTTGCGCGATTGCAGGGCGCGTTTCAGCGCGTCCCACACGAACGGCTCGCTGAGCATTTTTTCCGCTTCAAGAATCAGGAAACCGCCGTTGGCGCGGTGCAAGGCACCGGGACGCAACTGGCGATAGGTGGTGTAGAGCGCCCCCTGATCGGTGGTGTATTCGATGCGACCGAAGAGGTTTTCGTAAGTCGGGTGCGGCTCGAACACCACCGGCGCACCGCCGCTGGCCGGATGCCCGACCACCAGGCTTGGCGCGTATTGCTCTTCCAGCAGCTTGCGCGCAACGGCGTCGGTCTTGCTGTCGTCGACCAGTTGCTCGACCACGGTTTTCAACAGATAGACCTGCATCGCTTGCAGGTAACCGCACACCGCAGCGTTTTCCGCGTACTTCTCCGACAACGGCGACAACAATGGCTGCAAGGCCAGGGTGATGGTTTCTTCGTTGAGCGAGCGCAGTTGATTGTTCGACTCGCGCTTCCATTGCGGCAGGCTGGCGAGTTCTTCGTTCAGACGTTCTTCGAGGCCGGAAATGTCATCGTGGAAACGCTCACGATCGGCTTCCGGCAACTGAGCGAATTCCGCTTCGTCCAGCGCTTTACCGTCGAGCATCGGTGTGAAGGCAATGTTGCTGGCGTCGCGATACAGGGCGACGTCTTTTTCCAGGGCCAGGCGCTCGATGATGTCGAGGGCCTTGTCGTAGCGCTGGTTGAAGGCGCGGTCGATGGCGCTTTTCTTCTGCTGGTAGGAAGGGTGCTCGAACACCGCGGGAAATGTCGCCAGCAGGTTGTCGATCAAGCCGTTGATGTCACCGATAAAGGCGCCGGCCGTGCCCGAAGGCAACTCCAGGGCTCGCGGTTCGCGCGGCTCATCGAAATTGTTGACGTAGACCCAGTCCGCCGGGGTCTGCAGGCGTTTGCCTTCGGCCTTCAGGTAGCGTTTGACGAACGAGAAGCGGCCGGTGCCGGGCTCGCCCATGACGAATACGTTGTAACCGGGGCGTGGCATGGCCACACCGAACTGCAAGGCTTCGACCGCGCGTTCCTGGCCGAGCACACCGCGAAAGGGCTCCAGATCATTGGTGGTAGTGAAGCTGAACTGTTCAGCGGAAAACGGACGGGTCAGCGCTTCGGGCGCAAGACGCAAGCTGGCAGCAACAGGATCAGGCATCGGGCTTCCTTAACAATCAGGCGGGGCAGATAGCGGCATTCTGGCGCCGCCCGTGCCCCACTGGCAAGGCGCGCCACACTACAAAGCATAGACAACCGCCCGCCCCTGCCCCGGCACCCATGAAATCGGGGTTATCGCCAAATCTTTTGTAAAAACTCACGGAACCGCAGGAACGTGCCTAAACTCCAAACTGCGCGGCTGGAACTAATACTGGCCCACTGGCACCGCCAGGTGTCAGAACCCTGTCCATTGGTATGCACACAAAGAGAAAAAAGCTATGAAACGGATTCTTCTCGGTACTCTCTTCACCGCTGTATCCATCAACGCAATGGCGCAAGCTCCAGGCGGCCCGGATTGCGGTTGGGGCAACATGCTGTTCGAAGGTCAGCGTGGCACCCCGGCGCACTTCCTCGCTTCCACCACCAACGGCACGTCCGGTAACGCCACCTTCGGGATGACGTCCGGCACCAACGGTTGCTCGACCAACGCATCGCTGACCTACGGCGGCAAATCCTGGTTTGCCATGAATGGCATGATGAACGAGCTGTCCGAAGACATGGCCAAAGGCAACGGCGAAGCGCTGACGACTTATGCCGTGGTACTGGGCGTGGCGCCGGAAGATCGCGCGCACTTCGCGGCTGTGACTCACGAGCACTTCCAGCAGATCTTCAGCAAGGCTGACGTGACCGCTGAAGACGTGCATACCAACACCCTGGCCGTACTGAAATCGGATCCTCGTCTGGCCAAGTACGCAACTCAGGCTTAAGCTCGGCCCCACCCGCTTCCTTCGGGAAGCGGGTTTTGTTTTTTCGGCCCGCCCTCCTTGGGTCTTTATTTCTTTCCTGTTCAAGTTGCCGACTATGCTCAAACGCCTTGCCTGGCTGGCGCTCTGTGTCTGCGCCCCGCTGTCCGCCGCGCCAACCATCGACCCTCAACGTTTGCAGCAACTGGCCAACGACCGTTTCTGGATTTCCCTCGGTCACTACGAAACCGCCAAGCTTGGTGGCTGGCGCAGTTATGTCAGCGACAAGAAATTCTTTCTCGCGCCCGATGGCAATGAACATCCCGATCATGAACTGGCGGCCACCGTGCAAGCGCTGTACGCCCCGGCCAGTCTCGGCGAGCAACATGCGCAATGCGTTTATCCGGCGCGCACTCGCTGGTTGAAAGCGCAGCTCAACCTGACCGATCTGCCGACGCCCGAGTGCGCCGAGTACAAAAAATGGTTCAAGGATGTCTCGCCGCACAGCGCGGTGATGATCTTCCCGGCGGCGTACTTGAACAGTCCGTCGTCGATGTTCGGCCATACCCTGCTGCGTATCGATCAGGCTGACGTGCAGGCCGACAAAACGTCGCTGCTCAGTTACGCGATCAACTTCGGCGCCTACATCGAAGGCTCGGACAACAGCATTCTTTACGCCTGGAAAGGCTTGATGGGCGGTTATCCCGGCCTGTTCGCACTGGTGCCGTATCAGGAAAAACTCTCCGAATACCGCAGCCTGGAAAACCGCGATCTGTGGGAATACCGACTGAATCTGACGCAAGAAGAAACCGCACGCATGGTTGAACATGTGTGGGAGCTGAAGCAGATCCAGTTCGACTATTTCTTCTTCGATGAAAACTGCTCGTATCGTCTGCTGGAACTGCTGCAAGTCGCACGGCCGAGTCTGCGCCTGACCGAACAATTCCCGTTGACCGCGATCCCCACCGACACCGTCAAAGCGGTGAAAGAAGCCGGGCTGGTGGAAAGCATTGAATATCGCCCGTCCCGTGAGCGCGAATTGCTCAGCCGCGCCGAACCGTTGAGCGACGAAGAACAGCAATGGGTGCTGAAAGTCAGCGCCGACCAGCACGTGTTGCAGGATCCGACATTCAAAGCCCTGCCACGCGACCGTCAGGCGTTGATCATCGACGCGGCGTATCGCCTCGAGCGCTACCGTGCCAACGGTCAGGAGCGTGATCCGCAACGGGCGCAGCGCAGTTTCGAATTGCTGCGGGCGATCAACAAGAACCCCGCCCCCGAGCTGGAAATTCCGCAACCGGGCCTGCCGGAAGACGGCCATGAATCACGCACCTGGCAAGCGGGTCTCGGCACCCGTGGCGATCGTGCGTTCGGCGAATACGGTTTGCGCATGGCCTATCACGATCTCAACGATAACGCCGAAAGCTTCCCGCTCGGCGCGCAGATCGAGATCCTGCAGATGAAATTGCGTCAGTACGAGGGCAATCACTGGCAGTTCCAGCAATTGGATCTGGCGACGATTCGCTCGCTGACACCGCGCAATGAGTTGCTGCAACCGCTGTCGTGGCAAGTCACTGGCGGTCTTGAGCGCGTACCGGGCAAGCATGATGACGAAACGCTGGTCAGCCACGTCAACGGTGGCGGTGGCGGCACGTGGGCGCTGGGTGACGATGTGCTGGGTTTTGCCCTCGGCACCGTGCGCGTTGAACACAACAATGATTTCGCCGAGTTTGTATCCCCGGCCGGCGGTTTCAATACCGGCGTGTTGTGGAAAAACCCGCTGGGCAATCTGAGCCTGGAAGCCAAAGGTGATTACTTCTTCAATGGCGAAGTGCGTCGTAGCCTGAGCCTGAATCAGCAGTGGGAGTTGTCGCGTAATCTGGGTTTGCGCCTGAGTGCGCAGCGTGAGTTCAGCCATCTCGCCACGCCGGAAACCGAAGTCATGCTTGAAGTGAAGTGGTATCACTATTGATCCTGAACACATCCCCCTTGTAGGAGTGAGCCTGCTCGCGATAGCAATTCATAAGTCACTGTTGCGGTGACTGATACACCGCTATCGCGAGCAGGCTCACTCCTACAGGGGATTTGTGGCGCTCAACGAATTACTCACACGCCTTTCACCAACGCCCGACGAATCCCCTTCTAGACTTTCCCCATAAGCCGGACAACCGGCGCGGGAGAGTGCGATGTGGCGGTGTGCGGGTTTGTTGGGTGTTGTTTTGTTGCTGGGCGGTTGCCAGACCACCCATGAAGATTTGATCGCGAAGGGTTATCCACCGGCCTTCGCCGACGGCTTTGACGATGGTTGCATCAGCGGCCGTCAGGCGGCCGGTTCGATCAGCGGCGAATTCCGCAAGAACGTGCCGCGCTATCTCAAGGACAAGCAATACGCCGAAGGCTGGACCGACGGCTTTCGCCAGTGTCAGGCAATGCTCGAAAACAAGGATCGCGAGCAATACCGCAACGAACACTGGGATGAACGCGAACGTGCCTGGCAGCAACAGAAAGACCAGGACGCCGGGCGGGCCTATCGCTCGCAATAGGTCGCTCCCAGACATCCATTGAAACCAAATGCCTGCGAGCGTGGCCCAAACCTCATACGAGGAGGACACCATGAGTCGCGCATTCGTCAACGAAGACAACGCCGCCGCGCAAGCCGATCAGCCGGTCGAACGCCAGGTCAGTGACCAGCCCAATTACGTCACGCCGCAAGGCTTGGCGCAGTTGCAGGCGAAGGTCGCTGAACTGCAAACCTTGCACGCCGAACAATCAGCCAAAGGCGAGCAGGCCGACAAACAACGGCTGGCCGATTTGCAAAGGGATTTGCGTTATTTCAATCAGCGCCTGAGCAGCGCACAAGTGGCGGTTGCCGCTACGTCCAGGGACAAAGTGCAGATCGGCAGTTGGGTGACCTACGCCGATGAGCACGACACCGAACGCCGCGTGCAACTGGTCGGCGAGGATCAGGCCGATGCCAGCAAAGGCCTGATCAATTGGGGCTCACCGCTGGGCCGGGCGCTGCTGGGTGCCCGGCTCAATGACGAGGTGCTGTGGCAGCGCCCCGCCGGTGATCAAGTGATTGAAGTGATCCGCATCGAACCGGCTTAAACCACACCCTGCGCCAACATCGCGTCGGCGACTTTGACGAAGCCGGCGATGTTAGCGCCTTTGACGTAGTTGATCTGCCCGTTCTCTTCGCCGTAATGCACGCACGCGTGGTGAATCGACTGCATGATCGCGTGCAGCTTGCTGTCGACCTCGCCCGCCGTCCACAGCAGACGCATGGCGTTCTGTGACATTTCCAGACCGCTCACCGCCACGCCGCCAGCGTTGGATGCCTTGCCTGGGGCGAAGAGAATGCCGGCCTCGATAAAGATATCCACAGCCTCCAGCGTGGTCGGCATGTTCGCGCCTTCGGCCACGCATACGCAGCCATTGCGCAGCAGCGTGCGTGCAGCCTCAGCGTCGAGTTCGTTCTGCGTAGCGCACGGCAGCGCGATGTCGCACGGCAACGACCACGGCAGTTGACCGGCGCGGAACTCCAGACCGAACGCTGCCGCCAGTTCGCTGATGCGACCGCGTTTGACGTTTTTCAGCTCCAGCAACGCCAGCCATTGTTCTTCGCTCAACCCGGCTTCGCAGTACAACGTGCCTTCGGAGTCGGACAGGGAAATCACTTTGCCGCCCAGATCCATGACCTTGCGCGCCGCGTATTGCGCCACGTTGCCGGAACCGGAGATCGCCACGCGTTTGCCTTCGACGGTCTGCTCGCGGCGCTTGAGCATTTCTTCAGCGAAGTACACGCAACCGAACCCCGTGGCTTCCGGACGAATCAGGCTGCCACCGTAGGTCATGCCTTTGCCGGTGAGGACGCTGGTGAACTGGTTGCTCAGCCGTTTGTACTGGCCGAACAGGAAGCCGATCTCGCGCGCACCGACGCCAATATCACCGGCGGGTACGTCAACGTCGGCGCCAATGTGGCGATACAACTCGCTCATGAACGCCTGACAGAAACGCATGACCTCGGCGTCGCTCTTGCCCTTCGGATCGAAGTCAGAACCGCCCTTGCCGCCGCCCATGGGCAGCGAAGTCAGGGAGTTTTTGAAGGTCTGTTCGAAGGCGAGGAATTTCAGCACGCCCAGGTTCACCGAAGGATGGAAGCGCAAACCGCCCTTGTACGGGCCGATGGCGCTATTCATCTGGATGCGGAAACCGCGATTGACCTGGACTTTGCCCTGATCGTCGACCCATGACACGCGGAACACCACGGCACGCTCCGGCTCGCAGATGCGCTCCAGAATCCCCGAGTTCAGGTAATGCGGATTGGCTTCGAGAAACGGCCACAGGCTGCGCAGGACTTCTTCGACGGCCTGGTGGAATTCGGGTTGATCCGGGTCGCGTTTTTTCAGACGGGCAAGGAAGGATTCGACGGATTCGATCATGGGAAAAGTCTCGGCAAATTTATTGTCGTTGGAGGAGATTGCGCCGGACTGTAACAAACGGATCGCGCACAGGAACAGAGCAAAATGTCGCAGTTATGAAATTAAATGGTGCACAGGATATAAATCGGAAGGATTTTTAGCCGATTTTGCACCTGAATGGTGAGACCAAATTTAAGATCTGCACCAAAAGTCATACCGCTTTCGCGAGCAGGCTCACTCCTACAGGGGAATGCATTTCGAATGTGGGAGCGAGCCTGCTCGCGAAGGGATCGCCTCGGTCCCGCTGACAAAACCCGGGCAAAAAAAACGGAGCCCGAAGGCTCCGTTCTTTTTATGCAACCAACCCGAATCAGGCCAGTTTCTTGTGACGTACCCGGTGTGGCTGGGCAGCCGCTTCGCCGAGACGCTTTTTGCGATCAGCTTCGTACTCGGTGTAGTTGCCTTCGAAGAAGATCGCTTGCGAGTCGTCTTCGTACGCCAGGATGTGTGTCGCCACGCGGTCAAGGAACCACCGATCGTGAGAGATCACAATGGCGGCGCCCGGGAAGTCCAGCAGGGCTTCCTCCAGGGAACGCAGGGTTTCAACGTCGAGGTCGTTGGACGGTTCGTCGAGCAGCAGGACGTTGCCGCCCTCCTTCAGGGTCAGCGCCAGGTGCAGACGACCGCGCTCACCACCGGACAGGTCCTTGACGAACTTCTGCTGGTCGCCGCCCTTGAAGTTGAAGCGACCGACGTAGGTGCGCGACGGGATCTCGTAGTTGCCGATGCGGATCTGGTCGGAACCGTCGGAGATTTGCTGGAACACAGTCTTGCTGCCATCCAGGTCATCGCGGCTCTGATCGACGCAGGCCAGTTGCACGGTTTCGCCGACTTCGATGCTGCCCGAATCCGGTGTTTCCTTGCCCATCAGCATGCGGAACAGGGTCGACTTACCGGCACCGTTACCGCCGATCACGCCAACAATGGCGCCCTTCGGCATCGAGAACGACAGGTTGTCGATCAGGACGCGATCGCCGTAGCCCTTGGTGACGTTCTTGAACTCGATGACCTTGTCGCCCAGGCGTGGACCGGCCGGGATGTAGATCTCGTTGGTTTCGCTGCGCTTCTGGAATTCCTGCGATTGCATTTCTTCGAAGCGTTGCAGACGAGCCTTGGATTTCGACTGGCGGGCCTTGGCGCCTTTGCGCACCCACTCCAGTTCTTCTTTCATGGCTTTTTCGTGGGCCGACTGCTGCTTGGATTCGGCAGCCAGACGATCGGACTTGGCTTCGAGCCAACCCGAGTAGTTGCCTTCGTACGGAATGCCTGCGCCGCGGTCGAGTTCCAGAATCCAGCCAGCGACGTTGTCGAGGAAGTAACGGTCGTGCGTGATCGCAACCACGGTGCCCGGGAAGTCGTGCAGGAAGTGCTCCAGCCACGCCACGGAATCGGCGTCCAAGTGGTTGGTTGGTTCGTCGAGCAGCAGCATGTCCGGCGCGGACAGCAGCAGACGGCACAGGGCCACACGACGTTTTTCACCACCGGAGAGGAATTCGACCTTGGCGTCCCAGGCCGGCAGACGCAGCGCATCGGCGGCGACTTCCAACTGGCGCTCAAGGTTGTGACCATCGCTGGCCTGCAGGATCGCTTCGAGTTTGGCTTGCTCGGCGGCGAGCTTGTCGAAGTCGGCATCCGGATCGGCGTAGGCCGCGTAGACCTCGTCCAGACGCGCTTGCGCATCCTTGATCACGCTGACCGCTTCCTCGACCACTTCACGCACGGTCTTGGTCGGATCAAGTTGCGGCTCTTGCGGCAGATAACCGATGTTCAGGTCCGGCATCGGACGGGCTTCGCCCTCGAATTCGGTGTCGACGCCGGCCATGATTTTCAGCAGCGTGGACTTACCCGAACCGTTGAGGCCGAGTACGCCAATCTTGGCGCCCGGGAAGAACGACAGCGAAATGTTTTTGAGAATTTCCCGCTTCGGCGGAACAACTTTGCCCAGCCGATGCATGGTGAAGACGTATTGAGCCATGGAGAACCTTGGGTCAGTGACAGATGAATGATTGCAGCGCAGGCGAAGCCCGGCCAGACCATGCGCGTCGTTCACTTGATGGTTATCAATGCGTGCGCGCTGAAAAAGTCTGAGTCTAGGAGCTGGAACGCTCCCGCGTAACCGGCAAAGCTACCTTAATGACCGGTGGCAGTCCAGCCGCGCGGGGCTGGCACTTCGCCACGACTCAAGGCATGCTAGCCGCCCTTTGGGCGTCCGGCTTATAGTGCACGTCGCGCCAGTCCAGCCAAACCGCAGGATTACAGCTTGTCCAATGTCACGACGCCAGCTTCTGTGAGCAGCACCCCACCGGCGCACGGCTCGTCCCTGCGCGGTACATTAAAGGGTGCGCTGGCGACACTCGTGCTTTTGTTGCTCGCGTTGCTGTTCTGGCAACTGCTCGATCAACTGCGCGAAACCCAGAAAAACCAGCGTCAGTACACCATCGATTACACCGCCGACCTCGCCTCGCAGGTCAGCCTGAACATGGCGCTGAACGCGCAAATCGCCCTCAATCTGCTACCGATCGTCGAACAGCCGCAATCAGCCGACGAACAGCAGGCACTGCTGCGCAAGCTTCAGCAGTCGCTGCCCGATCTGCGCAGCATGGCGTTGCTCAGTCCTTCCGGGCGGATTATCAGCGACAGCGCCGTCGACAGCGACGACGCCAACTACCTGACCGAACTGGTGCGCCGCAGTCGCGCCCAGGCGCATTATTTCAGCAACGCCGATGACGGCTCGGTGGTGCATCTATTACTCCATCAGGCTAGCGGCAGCACCCGCGGCTATTGGGCGTTGCGCCTGACCCCGACGTTCTTCGACTCGCTGACCAAACAGGGTGATACCGGTTTGCGTCCGCTGTGGCTGGTGGAAAACCGCATCAACCATCAGATCATCAGCCGCGACGAAGCGCTGCCTTCAGCCAAACCCGGCGTGCTGACCCCGGACGATCTGGCCAACACCGTGCTGACCGTGCCGCTGAGCAGCAGCGATTGGCAGTTGCGCGGCCTGTTCGACCGCCAGCGCGTGCTGGAAGAATTGCTGCCGGCGTTCATCGGCAAATGCCTGTTGGGCCTGGCATTCTCGATGCTGCCGGTGATCGCGCTGTTGAACATGCGCCGCCGTCAACGCCAGTTACATGAGGGTCGCCGACGCTATCAGGACATTTTCGAAGGCACTGGCGTGGCCCTGTGTGTGCTGGACCTGTCCGGCCTCAAGCAGGTCTTCGACAAGGCGCAGATCCAGACCAGCGATCAGCTCAAGGCGTGGCTCGACCAACCGCAGCAACGCCAGCAACTGCTGCAGGAACTGCGCGTCACCGAGGTCAACCAGGTCGCGTTGCAACTGCTCAACGTCAACTCTTGCGAGCACGCCTGGCAACTGCTGATCGACGGCCATCCGCACCGCCAGTGCGCGATCGGCAATCAAGTCCTCGATGCCGTGCTGCAGCAACAAAAGCAGCTGGAACTGGAAATCAAACTGCCGGACATCAATGGCCGCGATCAACACCTGTGGATGGTGTTGCGCCTGCCGACCGAGCAGCACGACTACAAAGCGGTGATCCTCAGCATCAACGACATCACCAGCCGCAAGCTGATCGAACTGTCGCTGCTCGAACGCGAAGGTTTCTGGTCCGACGTGGTGCGCACCGTGCCGGATCATCTGTACGTGCAAGACGTGATCAGCCAGCGGATGATTTTCAGCAACCACCATCTCGGCCAGACCCTCGGCTACAACCGCACCGAATTGCACCAGATGGGCGAGTACTTCTGGGAGATCCTGCTACACCCGGAAGACGCCGACTACTACCATCGCTCGCGCCAGTTGCAGCGCCACGCCGGTTACAGTCAGTTGCTGCAATGCCAGTTGCGTTTCCGTCATCGCGACGGCAAGTGGCGGCGTTTCGATATTCGCGAACAGGCCCTGGCCCGCGACAAACATGATCAGGTCACGCGGATCATCGGCGTGGCCAAGGACATCACCGAACAGATCGAAGCCAGCGAATCGCTGCGTGACAGCGAGCAGCGCTACCGCATGCTCGCCGAAAGCATCAGCGACGTGATTTTCTCCACCGACAGCAAGCTCTCGCTGAACTACGTCAGCCCGTCGGTGCAGGCTGTGCTGGGTTACGACGCCGAGTGGATTTTCCAGAACGGCTGGCAATCGACCATCGCCAACCCGCAGCAACTGAGCGGCATCTACACGCTGATGGATCGCGTCAGCAAGGCGTTGGACAAACCCGAGCAACTGGCCATTTTGCGTAGCCAGGTGCAGACGCAATTGTTCCTGTTCGACTGCCTGCGTGCCGATGGCCGCAAGATCCCGATCGAGCTGCGTCTGGTGCTGGTGTGGGACGAGCATGGCGCGTTTGAAGGCGTGCTCGGCGTCGGTCGCGACATCAGTCAGCAGCGCCGCGCCGAAAAAGACCTGCGCATGGCCGCCACGGTTTTCGAGCATTCGACCTCGGCGATTCTGATCACCGATCCAGCCGGCTACATCGTTCAGGCCAACGAGGCTTTCAGCCGCGTCAGCGGTTACGCAGTGAGCGAAGTGCTCGACCAGTTGCCGAACATGCTCACGGTCGACGAACAACAGGACGCGCACCTGCGTTACGTGATCAAGCAATTGCACGAGCACAACACGTGGGAAGGTGAAGTCTGGATGAAGCGCCGTAACGGCGAGCACTACCCGGCGTGGGTCGGCATAACCGCGGTGCTCGACGACGAGGGTGATCTGGCCAGTTACGTGTGCTTCTTCAGCGACATCAGCGAGCGCAAGGCCAGCGAGCAGCGCATTCACCGCCTCGCCTACTACGACGCCCTGACCCATTTGCCGAACCGCACGCTGTTCCAGGATCGCCTGCACACCGCGCTGCAATCGGCCGAACGGCAGAAGTCGTGGGTGGTGCTGATGTTCCTCGACCTCGACCGCTTCAAGCCGATCAACGACTCCCTCGGCCACGCCGCCGGCGACCGTATGCTCAAAGACATGGCCACGCGCCTGCTGGCCTGTGTCGACGATGACGACACCGTGGCGCGCATGGGCGGTGACGAATTCACGCTGCTGCTGCAACACCGCTCCAGCCGCGAAATGGCGCTGAACCGGGCGATTCATGTCGCCGAGCAGATCCTTGGCAGCCTGGTGCGACCGTTCGTGCTCGAAGGCCGCGAGTTCTTTGTCACCGCGAGTATCGGCATCGCCCTGAGTCCGCAGGACGGCAACGAACTCAGCCAGTTGATGAAAAACGCCGACACCGCGATGTACCACGCCAAGGAGCGTGGCAAGAACAACTTCCAGTTCTATCAGGCCGACATGAACGCCAGTGCGCTGGAGCGTCTGGAACTGGAAAGCGACCTGCGCCACGCCTTGGAACAGAACGAATTCGTCCTGTATTACCAGCCGCAGTTCAGCGGCGACGGCAAGCGTCTGACCGGCGCTGAAGCGCTGTTGCGCTGGCGCCATCCACGTCGTGGACTGGTGCCGCCGGGAGATTTCATTCCGGTGCTCGAAGAACTCGGTCTGGTAGTCGACGTTGGCGACTGGGTGATCAGCGAGGCTTGCCGCCAACTGAAGACCTGGCACCAGAACCGCGTGCGTGTACCGAAGGTCTCGGTGAACATCTCCGCGCGGCAATTCTCCGATGGCCAGCTCGGCACGCGGATCGCCACGATCCTGCGCGAAACCGGCCTGCCGCCGGCGTGTCTGGAACTGGAACTGACCGAAAGTATCCTGATGCGCGAAGTCAGCGAAGCGATGCAGATTCTTGCCGGGTTGAAAAACCTCGGCCTGAGCATTGCGGTCGATGACTTCGGCACCGGTTACTCATCGCTGAACTACCTCAAGCAATTCCCGATCGACGTGCTGAAAATCGACCGCACGTTTGTCGACGGCCTGCCGTCCGGCGAGCAGGACGCGCAAATTGCCCGGGCGATCATCGCCATGGCGCACAGCCTGAATCTGGCGGTAATCGCCGAAGGCGTGGAAACCCATGAACAGCTGGACTTCCTGCGTGAGCACGGTTGCGATGAGGTTCAGGGCTATCTGTTCGGGCGGCCGATGCCAGCGGGACGGTTTGAGGCGCAGTTCAGCAATGACGCGCTGTTCATGTTCGACTGAAGTCCTGCGGCGCGGCCATCGCGAGCAGGCTCGCTCCCACAAGGGATTGATGTCGGTCAGAAAACCGCAAGAGCACCTCGGTTACTGTGGGAGCGAGCCTGCTCGCGAAGCGGCCTTCAAAAGCACCGCACATCTGTCATGAACGCCACTTGTCTGCGACATGATGTCGTTTCATATGCCATCCAAAACCCATTGGGTTAGAATGCCCCCCTTTTCTGCCCCCGATCCTTGAGGACCGCCATGTTCAGCCGTGATTTGACTATTGCCAAGTACGACGCCGACCTTTTTGCCGCCATGGAGCAAGAAGCTCAGCGCCAGGAAGAACACATTGAGCTGATCGCTTCGGAAAACTACACCAGCCCAGCGGTGATGGAAGCTCAAGGCTCGGTCCTGACCAACAAGTACGCCGAAGGCTACCCAGGCAAGCGCTACTACGGTGGTTGCGAGTACGTCGACATCGTTGAGCAACTGGCTATCGACCGTGCAAAAGAACTGTTCGGCGCCGATTACGCCAACGTTCAGCCGCACGCCGGTTCGCAAGCCAACGCTGCGGTCTACCTGGCTCTGCTGCAAGGTGGCGACACCATTCTGGGCATGAGCCTGGCCCACGGTGGTCACCTGACTCACGGCGCCAGCGTTTCCTCCTCGGGCAAACTGTACAACGCTGTGCAGTACGGCATCGACGCCAACGGTCTGATCGACTACGACGAAGTCGAGCGCCTGGCGGTTGAGCACAAGCCGAAAATGATCGTGGCCGGTTTCTCTGCCTACTCGCAGATTCTCGACTTCCCACGCTTCCGCGCCATCGCGGACAAAGTCGGCGCTTACCTGTTCGTCGACATGGCTCACGTAGCCGGTCTGGTTGCCGCGGGTGTTTACCCGAACCCGGTGCCTTTCGCTGACGTCGTGACCACCACCACGCACAAGACCCTGCGCGGTCCACGTGGCGGCCTGATCCTGGCTCGCGCCAACGCCGACATCGAGAAGAAGCTCAACTCCGCGGTATTCCCGGGCGCCCAGGGTGGCCCGCTGGAGCACGTGATCGCCGCTAAAGCGATCTGCTTCAAGGAAGCGCTGCAGCCAGAGTTCAAGGCCTACCAGGAACAAGTGGTGCTGAACGCCCAGGCCATGGCCGAAGTGTTCATCGAGCGCGGTTTCGACGTAGTTTCCGGTGGCACCAAGAACCACCTGTTCCTGCTGTCGCTGATCAAGCAGGACATCTCCGGGAAAGATGCTGACGCCGCTCTGGGCAAAGCGTTCATCACCGTGAACAAGAACTCCGTGCCAAACGACCCACGCTCGCCGTTCGTCACTTCCGGCCTGCGCTTCGGTACTCCGGCTGTGACCACTCGTGGCTTCAAGCAAGCCGAGTGCAAAGAGCTGGCCGGCTGGATCTGCGACATCCTGGCTGACCTGAACAACGAAGCGGTGATTGACGCCGTTCGTGAGAAAGTCAAAGCCATCTGCAAGAAACTGCCGGTATACGGCGCTTGATTGCGACGTTAAACCCGCAGCATGAAAAACCGGCCAAGTGATTGGCCGGTTTTTTTTCGCCCCTGATTTCCCGTGTAGGCGCAGCCTTCGGCAGCTCCTACACGTGGCTATGGCCACTGGTCAGACCGGTCATGCCAATTTTTGATCTTTTCACTTGTCATCCCGAAAAAACCGAGCGTAGACTGCACCCGCACTGGACATACCGGTAAGACCACAATAATTAAGTCCTGAATCTGAGCGTGCAAGCGCCAGCAGCCAGGACACCGACCAGGATTCCTCCCATGCTCAGATGGTGCTCGCGTTCAATCTTCCTCCAAGTGGTTCTCGGACTGGTGCTCGGCATCGTCTGCGGGCTGACCCTCCCTGAATACTCGGCCCAGCTCAAACCGCTCGGCGACGGCTTCATCAAACTGATCAAGATGCTCATCGGCCTCATCGTGTTCTGCGTGGTGGTCAGCGGTATCAGCGGCGCCGGCGATCTGAAGAAGGTCGGGCGCATCGGCCTCAAGTCGGTGATCTATTTCGAAGTACTCACCACCATCGCGCTAGTGATCGGTCTGGTCTTCGCCTTCAGCACCGGTATTGGCAGCGGCGCAAATATCCATCTGGAGCAGCTATCTTCCGCCGATATGGGCGATCTCGCCGAACGCGGCCAGCACATGCACACCACCACGCAGTTCCTGATGGATCTGATACCGACTTCGGTGATCGGCGCTTTTGCCGACAACAACATCCTGCAGGTGCTGCTGTTTTCGGTACTGTTCGGCAGCGCGTTGAATCTGGTCGGCGAAGCGGCCTCCGGGACCTCGCGACTGATCAACGAACTGAGCCATGTGATCTTCCGCATCATGGGCATGATCGTGCGTCTGGCGCCGATCGGCGTGTTCGGCGCTATCGCGTTTACCACCAGCAAATATGGCCTCGATTCCCTGCAACACCTGGGCAGTCTGGTCGGTTTGTTCTACCTGACCTGCATCGCTTTCGTCAGCGTGATTCTCGGTCTGGTGATGCGTGCTTCCGGCCTGCGCATGTGGCCGCTGCTCAAGTACCTGCGCGAAGAACTGCTGATCGTCATGGGCACCGCCTCGTCCGACGCCGTGTTGCCACAGATCATGCGCAAACTCGAACACCTCGGCATTGGCAGCTCGACCGTGGGCCTGGTGATTCCGACCGGGTACTCGTTCAACCTCGACGGTTTTTCGATCTACCTGACCCTGGCCATCGTCTTCATCGCCAACGCCACCGGCACTCCGCTGGCGATGACTGATTTGCTGACGATTCTGCTGGTGTCGCTGATCACCTCCAAAGGGGCACACGGCATTCCAGGTTCGGCACTGGTGATTCTGGCTGCCACGCTGACAGCGATTCCGGCAATTCCGGTGGTCGGTCTGGTGCTGGTGTTGGCAGTGGACTGGTTCATGGGCATTGGCCGGGCACTCACCAATCTCATCGGCAACTGCGTCGCCACTGTCGCCATTGCCCGTTGGGAAAAAGACATCGACGTGCAACGCGCCAACAAAGTACTCAGCGGCCAGCAGGGCTACACCTTTCAGCCGCGTAAACCAGCAACTCCGGCGCACCAGCAGGAGTTCTGATTTCAACCCTATCGGCGCTGCCGCAAATGGCGATCTCTTGATTTCGGTTTGCGGCGCCCCTTTGGGCACATGGAGCAAGACAAGTGATTACTACATCAACCGTCGTCAACTCAGTCGTAGAAAAACTCCGTGCGGCGCTCGCCCGTGGCCAGTGGCGCTCCGGCGACATGCTGCCGGGCCAGCGCGAACTGGCCGAACAACTGGGCATCAGCCGCCCGAGCCTGCGCGAAGCGGTGATCGTCCTGGAAACCCTTGGTCTGGTGCGTTCGATGCCGGGCAAAGGCGTGATCGTACTTGATGCGCATCTCAGCGACAGCCAGAGCCACGACAGCGCAGTCGCCGGCGCCAGCCTCGAAGACGTGCTGCAACTGCGCTACACCCTTGAGCCGTTCATCGTCGGCCTGGTCGCGCAGTCGATCAGCAGCAAGGAAGTCGGCCAGTTGCGCCTGACCCTGATGGACATGCGCGAAGCCCTCGAGGCCGGCGACAGTGACGCCGGCGTCAGCGCCTACATCGCCTTCCACGAAGAGTTGTTCACGCTCACCTCGAATCCGATCTTCCAGAGCGTGGTGCAGCAAACCAGCAACGCCCTCAAGCAAAGCGCCGAGGTGTTGCGCAATTCGCCGGAGCATCTGGCCGAGCGGCTGGAAGAAAACGAGGCCGTGGTGCGCGCGATCCGCAGCAAGAACAGCGCCCAGGCCAGCGCCGAAATGCGTCGGCACATTTTGCGCGAAGGCCAGCGGATGGGGATTGAGTTGAATATTCCGGAAGACAACCTGAGTCGCTGATTTCTATTGGAGACAGGCCATGAACAGTTTCGCTTCACCGTCGCAAACCCACCCAACCACAGCGCCCCTGCCCTTCTCCCGCGTAAGAGTGCCGGCGGAGGATCTGTACCCGCGACTGTTCGACGCGATTCTCGAGCAGCGCATCGATCCGGCCAGCCGTTTCACCGAAGACAGTTTGAAAGAGATGTTCTGCGCCAGTCGTGCCGATGTGCGCCGGGTGCTGACGCAGTTGTCGCTTGAGCAGGTCATTGTGCTGCGCGCCAATCATCGGCCGCGTGTGGCAGCACCCGATCGGGAGCAGACGCGGCAGGCCCTGCATGCGCGGCGACTGGCCGAAAACACCTTGGTGCGTCTGGCCTGCCAGCGTCCGCAAGCGGAAGGGTTGAAACGCTTGCGCGGGCTGATCGAACGCGAACGTCAGGCCGTTGAGCAGGATCGGCGGGGTGCGGCGATTCGTTTATCCGGGGAGTTTCATCTGACGTTGGCACAGATGGCGGGGAACGCACCGTTGGCGCATTTTCTTGGCAGCCTGGTGCCGCTGACGTCGTTGGCAATTGCGCGGTGTGAGGGTACTACGCACAGTTGTTGCGCATGGCAGGAGCATTTGGCGCTGGTTGAGGCGGTGGAGCGTGGCGACGCTTCCAAGGCTGGCATGATGATGAATCGGCATCTGGATCATCTTGAGCAGACATTGCTGGGTTCAGACCTTGAGCATTGTGCTGTCGGTTAGATCGCCTTCGCGAGCAGGCTCGCTCCCACAGTGGACCGCGTTGTGTCAGGAAGAATGCAATTCACTGTGGGAGCGAGCCTGCTCGCGAAGAGGCCATCACTGACAACCAAGATCCATCAGGCAGAAGCCACTCTGGCAAACCCCGCCCGAATCTTCTCTTCCGGCAAATCATCGGCAATAAACACGATCACACTCTCCCGCGCCTCACCCTCGGCCCATTCAGTGTCCCAGTCGAAACCGTAAAGCTTCAGCACACCCTGAAACACCAAGCGCCGATCCTCACCGGCAATGTTCAGCACGCCCTTGTACCGCAGCAATTGCTTGCCGTGTTCTTCCAGCAGCTCATTCATGAACTCACTGAGCTGATCGATATCCAGCGGCTGATCGGTGCGCAGCACCAGACTGGAAATGCGATCAATCGATGGCGCCTTGCTCACCGGACGCAGGCTCAATCCAACGCCGAGATCAGCATTGAGGTTGAAGCCGCGCACATCCAGCAGTTCAGCCAAATCAATGCTGCCGTGCTCGACCACACGGATCGGTGCGCGACGGTTGATCCGCGTCAGCCGTTCGCTCAGTGCGCTGAACGTGGCTTCGTCGACCAGATCGGTCTTGCTCACCAGCAAGCGATCGGCAAAACCGATCTGCGCCTGGGCGATGGTCTGGGTCAGGTGTACATCCGCGTGCGCGGCATCGACCAGGGTGATGATGCCGTCGAGCAGATAACGCTCGCGCAGTTCTTCGTCGATGAAAAACGTCTGTGCCACCGGAGCAGGGTCGGCCAGACCGGTACACTCGATGACCAGACGATCAAAGGCGATCTCGCCACTGTCCAGACGCTCAAGCAGCAAGTACAGCGCCTTGGTCAGATCGGTGTGAATGGTGCAGCAGACGCAGCCGTTGGCCAGGGTCATGACTTGCACCGGCTCGTCACCCAGCAGCTGAGTGTCGATACCGGCGTCGCTGAATTCGTTTTCGATCACGGCGATTTTCAGGCCGTGCTCGGCTTTCAGAATATGGCGCAGCAAAGTGGTCTTGCCGGCGCCGAGGAAACCGCTGAGTACCGTTACAGGTATGGGAGAAGACAAAACTGATCCCCTTCACAAAATGAATGAACAACACAAAAACAACTGTGGGAGCGAGCCTGCTCGCGAATACGGTGTGTCAGTCAAATCATTCATCAACTGACACTCCGTATTCGCGAGCAGGCTCGCTCCCACAGGGGGATTACCTCAACCGCAGGCTGTCATCTCAACAGCACTTCGGCCCACCCTTGCCACCGTAACGCGCTTCCTGACGTTCGCGGAAGAACATCTCGTAGCTCATCACCGGTTTGTCCGGGTGCTTGGTTTGCATATGCTCGACGTACGTGTCGTAGTCGGGCATGCCGACCATCAGGCGCGCGGCCTGACCGAGGTATTTACCGAGGCGACTCAGGTCATTGAACATGGTGCAATCCTCTGGTTACGCATCCGGCAGAGCCTGGAATGGCGATTCTTTATCCGTGCGCTCTTTTTTGCCCCAGGCGGCGATGCCGACCTTGAGCGCATAGAACAGGATGCTGAAGACCACGAACAGGAACAGCGCGGTGAGCGTTGCGTTGGTGTAAGCGTTGAAGATCACGTGCTGCATCTGCTCGACGCTTTTTGCCGGTGCCAGCACCTGACCATTGGCCAGCGCATCGCTGTACTTCTTGGCCAGCGACAGGAAGCCGATCGCCGGGTTGGCATCGAACAGTTTGATGAAGCCTGCAGTCGTGGTGCAAATCAGCAGCCAGGTAGCCGGCAGCAGGGTGACCCAGATGTAGCGCTGGCGCTTCATTTTGATCAGGACCACGGTGCCGAGCATCAGCGCGATACCGGCCAGCATCTGGTTGGAAATACCGAACAGCGGCCACAAGGTGTTGATGCCGCCCAGTGGATCGATCACGCCTTGGTACAGCAACCAGCCCCACATCGCCACACAACCGGCAGTGGCGATCAGGTTGGCGGTCCACGATTCGGTGCGTTTCAGCGCCGGAACGAAGGAGCCGAGCAGATCCTGCAGCATGAAACGCCCGGCACGGGTACCGGCATCGACAGCGGTCAGGATGAACAGCGCTTCAAACAGGATCGCAAAGTGGTACCAGAATGCCATGGTATTTTCACCCGGCAGGACACTGTGCAGAATCTGCGCGATACCGACCGCCAGGGTCGGCGCACCACCGGCTCGCGCCAGGATGGTGGTTTCGCCAATGTCATGCGCCACGGCTTGCAGCGCTTCCGGCGTGATCGCGAAGCCCCAGCTGGAGACCACTTGCGCAACCGATGCGACATCACTGCCGACCACAGCGGCCGGGCTGTTCATGGCGAAGTACACGCCAGGCTCGATCACCGAAGCGGCAACCATGGCCATGATCGCCACGAACGACTCCATCAGCATGCCGCCGTAACCGATGTAACGGGCGTTGGTTTCGTTATCCAGCAGCTTCGGCGTGGTGCCCGAAGAAATCAGCGCGTGGAAACCGGAAACCGCACCGCAAGCGATGGTGATGAACAGGAACGGGAACAGACCGCCCTTCCATACCGGGCCGGTGCCGTCGACGAACTGGGTCAGCGCCGGCATTTTCAGCTCGGGCATGGTGATCAGAATACCGATCGCCAGGGCGACAATGGTGCCGATCTTGAGGAACGTCGACAGATAGTCACGCGGTGCCAGAATCAGCCACACCGGCAACGATGCCGCGACGAAACCGTAACCGACCAGCATCCAGGTAATCTGCACGCCGGTGAAGGTGAACGCCTTGGCCCACACCGGATCGGCGGCTATCTGCCCACCGAGCCAGATCGAACCGAGCAGCAGCAACACACCGACCACGGAGATTTCGCCAATGCGGCCCGGGCGGATGTAGCGCATGTAAATGCCCATGAACATCGCGATCGGGATGGTCGCCATCACGGTGAAGATGCCCCATGGGCTCTCCGCCAGCGCTTTAACCACAATCAGCGCCAGCACCGCGAGGATGATGATCATGATCAGGAAGCAGCCGAACAAGGCGATGGTGCCGGGCACGCGGCCCATTTCTTCACGCACCATGTCGCCCAGGGAACGGCCGTTGCGCCGGGTCGACATGAACAGAACCATGAAGTCCTGCACCGCGCCCGCCAGCACCACACCGGCAATCAGCCAGAGCGTGCCGGGCAAGTAGCCCATCTGCGCCGCCAATACCGGGCCGACCAGAGGCCCCGCGCCAGCGATGGCAGCGAAGTGGTGACCGAAAAGAATGTGTTTGTTGGTCGGCACATAGTCCAGACCGTCGTTGTTGAGCACGGCGGGGGTGGCCCGACGCGGGTCAAGTTGCATCACATTGTTTGCGATGAACAGACTGTAGTAACGGTACGCAACCAGATAAATGGCCACAGCGGCGACCACAATCCACAAGGCATTGATCGCCTCGCCGCGGCGCAATGCCACTACGCCCAGGGCGCACGCTCCTACGATTGCCAGCACTAGCCAGGGTAAGTGGCGTAGCAGGCTATTATTATTTTTCATTTTATTATTCCAGCCAGGGTGGACAAGAAAGACAGCCACCCCGAGTTTAGCGCTTACGGCGCCAAAGGCCATACCCCGACGTTGGTCTAGACGCTTTAGCGATTGGCTGGCGCCCGCATTCGCGGTCTATAGTCAGCGAACCTTCATGAGGATTGCGCCATGAGCGAGCACCCCGCCAATCGACGTCGTTTCCAACGTATTGCGTTCGATGCCAGAACCGAGCTGAGTCAGGGCGAGTACATCTGGCCGGTCAAGCTGATCGACCTGTCGCTCAAGGGACTGCTGATCGAGCGGCCGGAGCCTTGGCTGGGGGACAAGTCGCAGGACTTTCTCGTCGACATTCATTTGAGCGATGACGTCGATATCGAGATGGATGTGCAGTTGGCCCATGAAGAAAAAGGCCAGTTGGGCTTTGTCTGCCGACATATAAGCCTGGAATCGATCCAGCGCTTGCGACGGTTGATCGAGTTGAATCTGGCGGATGAGGCCGAACTGGAGCGCGAGTTGGGCGCCCTGATCGAAATCTAGCCATCAATACAATCCCCTGTGGGAGCGAGCCTGCTCGCGAAGACGGTGTGTCATTGAACAATGATGCCGACTGACACGGCCCCTTCGCGAGCAGGCTCGCTCCCACAGGTCAGGAGTTCACTCAAACAATGCGTCGAGGGCCTGTTCGAGGCGGGTCACGGCAATGATCTGCAAGCCTGGTGGGGATTCTTTCGGCGCATTGCCCTTCGGCACGATCGCCCGTTTGAAGCCATGCTTCGCCGCTTCCTTCAACCGCTCTTGACCGCTCGGCACTGGGCGCACTTCGCCGGACAGGCCGACCTCACCGAACACCAGCAGATCATGCGGCAACGGTCGGTTGCGCAAACTCGACATCACCGCCGCCATCAACGCCAGGTCAGACGCCGTTTCCAGCACCTTCACCCCGCCCACCACGTTGAGGAACACATCCTGGTCGTGCGTCGGAATCCCGCCATGGCGATGCAAAACCGCGAGCAACATCGCCAAACGGTTCTGATCCAGTCCCAGCGTCACCCGACGCGGATTGGCCAGATGACTGTCATCGACCAGCGCCTGCACTTCCACCAGCATCGGTCGCGTGCCTTCCCACGTTGCCATGACCACACTGCCCGGGACTTCTTCCTGCGCACGAGTAAGAAAAATCGCCGACGGGTTGGAGACTTCTTTCAAGCCCTTGTCAGTCATGCCGAACACGCCCAATTCGTTGACCGCACCGAAACGGTTTTTCACCGCGCGCAGCAAACGCAGACGCCCATCGGACTCGCCTTCGAAATACAGCACGGTGTCGACCATGTGCTCGAGAACTCGAGGCCCCGCCAGCGCGCCCTCCTTGGTCACGTGGCCGACGAGGAAAATCGCCGTGCCGCTCTGCTTGGCATAACGCACCAGCAACGCCGCACTCTCACGCACCTGGGAAACACCGCCAGGTGCCGATTGCAGTTGTTCGGTGAAGATCGTCTGGATCGAGTCGATCACCATCACCTTGGGCTTTTCCTGACGAGCGGTGGCGATGATGGTTTCGATGCAGGTTTCGGTCATCACCCGCAGTTGATCCTGCGGCAAGCCGAGACGGCGGGCGCGCATGGCCACTTGCTGCTGGGATTCTTCGCCAGTGACGTACAGGGCCGGCATGCTCTTGGCGAGGTTGCACAGGGTCTGTAACAGAATCGTCGATTTGCCGATGCCCGGATCGCCGCCGATCAGCACCACCGAGCCATCGACCAGACCGCCACCGAGCACGCGATCGAGTTCACCAGACGCGGTGGAGAAGCGCGGAATCTCTTCGATGCTGACTTCAGCCAGGGTTTTGATCTGTGCCTGCTGTCCGGCCCAACCGGTGCGGCCGGTCGGTGCCGTGGCGCCGCCGCTTTCGATCATGGTCTCGGTCAGGGTGTTCCAGGCACCACACTCACCGCACTGACCGGCCCACTTGGGAAAGGTTGCGCCGCACTCGGTGCAGCCGTACATGCGCTTGGCCTTGGCCATCAGAACCCCCGACAAAAACCGCGATGATAACGCACGGGCCGCCGATCAGCGCGGCGCAGCATTGCGGATTTCGCCGCTGGCCAGACGCGCGGCGCTATTGCCCAACGGATCCTCGGCATTCAAGTCAGCACCCTTGGCCTTCAGCGCATCGAGCAATTCCAGACGCTTGAACAAACCGGCATACATGGCCGCCGTCTGCCCGGCGCCGTTACGCTGATCGGGGCTGCAATCGGTGGTCATCAGGCGGCGGGCAATCTGTAATTCACCTTTGAAAATTGCGCCCATCAGCGCCGTGTTACCGCGCAGGTCCTGAGCGCAGGCATCGGCGCCGGCAGCGAGCAACCGTTCCACCGCGGGTACCTGACCGTGATAGGCCGCCAGAATCAGCGCGGTGTAGCCCTTGGTGTCGCGGGTATCGAGGGAATAACCCGACTCGATGAACGTGTCGAGCATCGGCACATCACCGCGCCGGGCCGCGTCGAAGTAGTAGTCCTGAAGTTGGGCTTTGATCGCCTCGGGACTCTGCCCGGTCGGTGCCGCCCACGCCGCGAACGACAGGCAACCGGCCAACAGTAAAAGACAGATTCGCATCAATAGTCTCCTTGAACAGAACGGGGCCTGACTCAGGCCCCGCGTGCGCTACATCTGTATCAGTCGGCCAGTTTGGCCGCCAACGCCTTGACCCGGCTCAGGTCGCCCTTGGCCACTTTGGTCACACCGGTCCCGTATTCCGGGTCAGCCTTATAAAGGAAGGACAGGATGATGTGCTTGCTCTCGTCATCGGTGGTCGCCAGCGAGCCGCCGAAGCTGTCGATCAGGTCCTGACGCTCTTGCTGGCTGAACGAGCGATACAGATCACCGGCCTGCTTGAAGTTCTGCTCACGCTGGATCTTCGCCTGCTGGGTGCTGCCCGACAGCGTCGACTGGCTATAACGCGCACTTGGCGTCTCGTCACGGGGTTGCAGTCGGCTCGGCTGATAGTTCACACCCGAGTTGCTCGCGCCGAAGTTCATCGCGCCATCCTGATTGCCATTGTTCACCGCAACTTTTGCCGCGTTGATTGGCAATTGCAGAGCATTGGCACCCAGCCGATACATTTGCGTATCGGCATAAGAGAACACTCGACCTTGCAACAAACGGTCTTCGGAAGGCTCGATACCCGGAACAATATTCGCTGGCGCCATGGCCACTTGTTCGGTTTCCTGGAATACATTTGCCGGATTACGGTTCAACACCATTTGTCCAACTTTTCGCTCAGGAATACCTGGCCAGATCTTGGTGGCATCCAATGGATCAAAATCAAACTTGGACAAATCTTGTGGTTTCAGCACTTGAATGTACAAGTCCCATTTCGGGAAGTTACCTTTATTGATATTGCTCACCAGATCATTGGTCATATGACTGTAGTCTTGACCTTGAACGTTGGCGACTTGTTTCGGCGTCAGATTATTAAGACCCTGCAAGCTCTTCCAGTGAAACTTGACGTAATGAACTTCACCCTTGGCGTTGATCAACTTGTAAGCATGTACGCCATTACCGTCCATCTCTCGATAACTGGCAGGAGTACCCGAATTCGAATACAACTCGGTCAAAGTACGGGTTGCCTCCGGTACATGTGAGAAGAAGTCGAAACGGCGCGAGTCGTCGTCAAGGTTAGTACGCGGGTCGGGCTTGAACGCGTGAACCATGTCCGGGAACTTGATCGCGTCACGAATGAAAAAGGTCGGGAAATTGTTGCCTACCAGATCCCAGTTGCCGTCAGCCGTGTAGAACTTGGTGGCGAACCCCCGCGGATCACGCAGGGTTTCCGGCGAGTGATTACCGTGCACCACCGCAGAGAAGCGCACAAACACCGGTGTGCTCTGGCCGGCGGCGAATACCTTGGCCTTGCTCAGGTCGCTGAGATCGTTGGTGACAGTGAAGGTGCCATGGGCGCCGGTGCCGCGGGCGTGAACCACTCGCTCAGGAATGCGCTCGCGATCGAAGCGCTGCAGTTTCTGAATCAGTTGTACATCTTGCAGCAGCACCGGGCCGCTGGCGCCGGCGGTCTGCGAGTTCTGATTGTCGCCGACGGCGGCGCCGTTATCGCGGGTCAGGGGCGCGGCGTTAACCGAAAAGGTCAACAGGCTGGCGGTGAGTACACCGAGGGTGCGGCGACGGGGAAAAGCCCCCAGTCCAAGTGCGGAGTTCATATCAGGATCCTCTGGTTATTTTGGGGCGCATCCAGATGCGCCAAGCCAAGGCTAGAGGCCTGAGACGTCGAACATAAATAGAAAGAACGTAACGCCATGATTGAGAAAATTGGCTGTTCGATCAGCGAGTTACCGTATATTTCGCGCGCGATTGATGGCACTTTGCAAACTAATCGCCGATTGATGTGTCGATAAAAACGGGCATTGTAAGAAGGTGTTTCGCGCAGGACGCGTTTTGCTGATTTACACTGCGTACACCAAACTCATCTGTAACAAGGAAATAACTATGGGCGTGCTAAGTGAGTTCAAGGCCTTCGCGGTCAAAGGCAATGTGGTCGACATGGCCGTCGGTATCATCATCGGTGCCGCCTTCGGCAAGATTGTTTCGTCGTTTGTCGGTGACGTGATCATGCCGCCAATCGGCCTGCTGATCGGTGGGGTGGACTTCAGTGATCTGGCCATCACGCTCAAGGCCGCCGAGGGCAATGCTCCTGCGGTCATGCTGGCTTACGGCAAGTTCATCCAGAGCGTTCTGGACTTCGTGATCGTCGCTTTCGCGATCTTCATGGGGGTCAAAGCCATCAACCGTCTGAAACGCGAAGAAGCCGTGGCCCCTACCCTGCCACCGGTTCCGACCAAGGAAGAGGAGTTGCTGGGCGAGATCCGCGACTTGCTCAAGGCCCAGAACACCCGGCCTTGATCCTTTGCACGATAGAAACAACGGCGCCTTCGAGGCGCCGTTTGTTTACCAGTAGTTTTCCACGGCCACTTGGCCTGGCCGGCGGGTGAGGCTGAGGCTCATGTGGCGTTTTTTCAGCAACGCGCGCGTGTCATCGATCATCTGCGGATTGCCGCACAGCATGACCCGCGAGTGCTCCGCCGACAGCTCCACGCCCGCTGCGCGCTCCAATTCTCCGTTTTCGATCAGCGTAGTAATACGGCCGTGCAGTGCGCCGGGGTGCGCCTCACGCGTCACCGTCGCGATGAACTGCAATTTGTGGGCATGTTCGCTGAGGTACTCGCGCTGCTTGAGTCCGGCGATCAGCTCCCGATAGGCCAGCTCCCGCGCTTCGCGCACGCTGTACACCAGAATGATGCGCTCGAATTTTTCCCAGACTTCGAAGTCCTGCAAGATCGACAGGAATGGCGCCACCCCCGTACCCGTGGACAACAGCCAGAGATCACGCCCGTCGACGAAGCGATCAAGGGTCAGATAGCCGAATGCCTGGCGCTCCACCAGCAAAGTGTCGCCAACCTGCAACCGGCTCAGCTCACTGGTGAACTCTCCCCCCGGCACCACGATGGAAAAGAACTCGAGAAACTCGTCAAACGGCGACGATACCATCGAATAAGCGCGCCACACGGTACTGCCATCGGCCTTGGTCACACCGAGCCGGGCGAACTGCCCCGCACGGAAACGAAACCCGGCATCCCGGCTGGTGCGCAAGGTAAACAGGCTCGGCGTCAAGGTTTGAACATCGAGCAAGGTCTGCGTGGTGTATTTCTCGGCACTGGCGGTCATGGGGCACTCCATTGATCGGTGACGGCCAGTGTCGCGCAAATCGAGCCTGCGAAACACCGACAACTGATAATGGTATTCAACCGTTTCCGGACACCGTCAACGCGTTAAGCTGTTGAAAACATCAGAAGTAGAGCAACAACTTTACATGAAGGCTCAAATGTAAAGTTTCTGAGCACTAAGAACTCTTTATAGACAGATCATCAATGTTCAATACCGAAAAAATTTAAAGCACTCCATAAGAAACATCCTACACTTCGTTGCGTGCCGGATCCTTTGGATCCATTCCGCGCCCCCCCCCGCAACGTCAATGGAGTGTTCAGAAATGGAAACATGGAAGGAATCACAATTGAAACAACTGACGTTTGCCAAGGGAGTAGATGCTGCTTATCCGATTCTGCTGCGATTCGCCGAAAACCTCGGATTCAATTTTTGTGAAATTTCGGTTGTTTCACTCCATCGGGACCTGCCTCTTAAGACCTTGCAAATCAATAACTACCCTAAAGAATGGAACTTACAATATGAAGAAAACCGTTACAGTAAAGTCGACCCACTAATAGCACACTGCAATCACTCGATGACTCCCATTGTCTGGTGCGAATCAGTATTTGCCGACGCCCGGCCGATATGGGAGGGATTACAGCAACATGGACTGCAAAATGGCTGGTCGCAGTCGTTCCATCACGAGCAGAGTGGCTTGTGCAGTATTATCAGCCTTGCCCGAAAACATTACTCGATCAGCCCTCTGGAGCTGTATGAGCATTTCGGTTACATGTTCTATGCCGCCAGTCACTTGAGTGAAATGTTTGCCCGGACACTGCCGCCTCATTCTCTCAAACCCCGCCATCCACACCTTTCCCCAAGGGAACTGGAGGTTTTGCAGTTATCCGCAGGTGGCAAAACGGCCTATGAGATATCGAAGATCCTTAGCCTGAGCGAACGCACGGTGAACTATCACGTGCAGAACGTGATCGAGAAGCTCAACGTCTGCAACAAGATTTCCGCTGTCATCGCCGCCGTCAGAGCGCACATCATCTAGTCGATCAGCCTTGCCTCCTTTACAAAACATGCGGGTAATAACAGCAAAAAAACCGTACCATTTGTGACCCTCTTGAGTGATGACGTGAACATTCTGCGTTGCATTACACTCAGTCGGTTCCGCCGCACACTGTCAGGCTGCGGAACACCCCGTTGATTACCCTGAGTTCCCGCCCGATGCCTTTGCTTGAAACTCCCTTCGCCCAACTCGACCTGATCCGCCAGCCCGAGCAGCAGAATGAACCGTTGCAAGCCTTCGATGCGGCCGACGAATACCTGCTCAACCATCTGGCCGCGCAGCAACCGACGGCTGACACGCGGGTATTGGTGCTCAACGACAGCTTCGGTGCGCTGGCGGCCAGCTTGCTGGGCAAGGTCAAGGTCAGCAGCAGCGGCGACTCGTTTCTGGGGTTTCAGGGGCTGGAAAAAAACCTGCTGCGCAATGGCCAGGCGTTCGACGCCATTCGCGGGATACCCGCCAGCGAGCCATTGGTCGGACCGTTCGATCGTGTGCTGATCCGCGTGCCGAAAACCCTCGCGCTGCTGGAAGAACAACTGATCCGCTTGCAAGGGCAGCTCGCACCCGGTGCCGAAGTGGTCGCCGCTGCCATGGTCAAACACCTGCCACGCGCTGCCGGTGACTTGCTTGAGCGCTACATCGGCCCGGTACAAGCCTCTCTGGCGGTGAAGAAAGCGCGGCTGTTGATCGCCACACCTGAAGCGAAAGCCCCGGCCGTCTCGCCCTACCCTTCGCGGTATCGCCTCGACGAACCGTCGATCGAGTTGCTCAACCACGCCAACGTGTTCTGCCGCGAAGGCCTGGACATCGGCACGCGCGCCTTCCTCCCGCATCTGCCGAAAAACCTTGGTAGCGCCCGAGTTGCCGATCTGGGCTGTGGCAACGGGGTTCTGGCCATCGCGAGTGCGCTGCAAAACCCCGATGCGCATTACACGCTGATCGACGAATCGTTCATGGCCGTGCAATCGGCTGCCGAGAACTGGCGCGCAGCGCTGGGTGATCGCGAAGTGATCGTGCGGGCCGGCGATGGTCTGGCCGGGCAGGAACCACAATCGCTGGACGTGGTGCTGTGCAATCCGCCATTCCATCAGCAGCAGGTGGTTGGCGACTTCCTCGCCTGGCGTATGTTCCAGCAGGCGCGCGAAGCGTTGGTGGTGGGCGGCGCACTGTACATCGTCGGCAACCGTCACCTGGGTTACCACAGCAAACTGGCGCGGCTGTTTCGCGGCGTTGAGCAAGTGGCTGCCACGCCGAAATTCGTGATTCTCAAAGCCCGCAAATAAACCGCCAGGCAAAAAAAACCCTCCGCAAGGAGGGTTGCAAAGCCGTACCCGAAGGCGCCGGGACGGGGATGATTCAGTGGGTGGTCAGACCTGCGGCATTCATGAACATGCGCATCAGGCTGGCGGCGATAAACAGCACACCGACGCTACCGGCCCAGATCAGAGCCAACCAGCCGAGCCGCTGCCAAAGCGGCTTTTTTTCGGCTTCTTCAATGTCGTGCAGGGAATGTTTTCCAGTCATTTTCTTCAAACCTCTTCAAGATTGATGGCGCCATTGCCGACGCCATCGCGAGCAGGCTCGCTCCCACAGGTTTTGCTTAGTGATAGCCGTCTTCATGGGTAACCTTGCCGCGGAACACGTAGTAGCTCCAGAAGGTGTAACCCAGGATGAACGGGATGATGAACAGCGTCCCCACCAGCATGAAGCCCTGACTTTGCGGCGGTGCGGCGGCGTCCCAGATCGAGATCGACGGCGGCACGATGTTCGGCCACAGGCTGATGCCCAGACCGCTGTAGCCGAGGAAGATCAGCACCAGGGTCAGCAGGAACGGCATGTAGTTGGCGTTGCGCGCCACGGCGCGGATCAGACCGTACATGGTCACCAGCACCAGAATCGGCACCGGCATGAACCAGAACAGGTTGGGCATGCTGAACCAGCGGGTGGCAATATCCGGATGAGCCAGCGGCGTCCAGATACTGACAATACCGATCACGGCCAGCAGTACGAAAGCCAATGGCCGTGCCAGGTCATGCATCTGTTCCTGGAGCTTGCCTTCGGTTTTCATGATCAACCAGGTGCAGCCGAGCAAGGCATAGGCCACCACCAGCGCGGCGCCGCAGAACATTGTGAACGGTGTCAGCCAGTCCAGTGATCCACCGGCGAACTGCCGATTGACCACCGGCAAGCCATCGATGAACGCGCCCAGCGCCACGCCCTGAAAGAACGTTGCCGCCACCGAGCCGCCGATGAATGCCTTGTCCCACAAATGGCGCTTGTCATCCTTGGCCTTGAAGCGGAACTCGAAGGCCACACCACGAAAGATCAGGCCGATCAGCATGAAGATCAGCGGCAGATACAGCGCTGACAACACCACCGAATAAGCCAGCGGGAACGCGCCAAACAACGCCGCGCCGCCCAGTACCAGCCAGGTTTCGTTGCCGTCCCAGACCGGGGCGACGGTGTTCATCATCACGTCACGGTCGACTTTACCGGGGATGAACGGGAAGAGAATCCCGATCCCCAGGTCGAAGCCGTCCATGACCACGTACATCATGATGCCGAAGATGATGATCACGGCCCAGATCAGCGGAAGATCAATACCCATGAGTCAAATCTCCTTGGTCACGCGAATATCGTCGTCGCCGTGATCGGCATCGGCCGAGTCGTCGGCAGCGGACAACGGACGGGCCGGTGTGCGTTTCTTGCCTGGACCACCGTCCGGCGTTTCCGTGCCTTCGCTGATCTTCGGCCCTTTGCGCACCAGACGCATCATGTAACCGAGACCAGCACCGAACAGGGCGAAGTACACCACTACAAACATGATCAGGGTGATGCTCATCTGCATGAAGCTGTGGTTTGAAGACGCGTCCGCCGTGCGCATCAGCCCGTAGACCACCCACGGCTGACGGCCGATTTCAGTGGTGAACCAGCCAGCGAGAATCGCGATCAAACCGGACGGCCCCATCCACAACGCCAGATAGAGGAACGGCCGTGAGGTGTAGAGCGTGTCGCGCTTACGCAGCCACAGGCTCCACAAACCGGTGAAGATCATCAGGAAACCAAGGCCGACCATGATCCGGAACGACCAGAACACAATGGTCGAATTCGGCCGGTCTTCCGGCGGAAACTCCTTGAGCGCCGGCACCTGTTTGTCCAGCGAGTGGGTCAGGATCAGGCTGCCGAGGTATGGGATCTCCACGGCGAACTTGGTTTTCTCTTCTTTCATGTCCGGCCAGCCGAACAGGATCAGCGGCGTCGCTTCATCACCGTGGTTTTCCCAGTGACCTTCGATCGCAGCGATTTTTGCCGGTTGGTGCTTGAGCGTATTGAGACCATGGAAGTCGCCGATGACCGCCTGGATCGGCGCGACAATCAGCGCCATCCACATTGCCATCGACAGCATCGTGCGGATCGCCGGATTGTCCTTGCCGCGCAGCAAGTGCCAGGCCGCCGAGGAGCCGACGAAGAATGCCGTGGCGACAAACGCAGCCGTTGCCATGTGCATCAAGCGATACGGGAACGATGGGTTGAAGATGATCGCCAGCCAGTCAGTAGGAATTACCTGACCGTTGATGATTTCAAAGCCCTGCGGGGTCTGCATCCAGCTGTTGGAGGCGAGAATCCAGAAGGTCGAAATCAGCGTGCCGATTGCCACCATGACGGTGGAAAAGAAGTGCAGGCCGCGCCCGACCTTGTTCCAGCCAAACAGCATCACCCCAAGGAAACCGGCCTCGAGGAAGAACGCCGTGAGCACTTCATAGGTCAGCAATGGCCCGGTGACGGCGCCGGCGAAGTCCGAGAAGCGGCTCCAGTTGGTGCCGAACTGGTAGGCCATGACCAACCCCGAGACCACGCCCATGCCGAAGTTGACGGCGAAGATCTTCGACCAGAAATGGTAGAGGTCACGGTAGGTGTCGTTATGGGTTTTCAGCCACAGGCCTTCGAGTACCGCGAGGTAACTCGCCAGGCCAATGGTGATGGCCGGGAACAGGATGTGGAACGAGATGGTGAACGCGAACTGAATTCGGGCGAGATCTAGTGCCTCTAAACCGAACATATGGCTTCCTCTGTCAGGTAATACCGGCTGCGGACCCGGAGGCCTGCACCCACTGCCCCCACGGATATGGAGTGCGGCGAATTCTGATTCGTTCTTTTTAAACAACCATCGCAACGCAGGGAGTCTGGCCAACTGGCCACCGGATCAATTCCGTTCGGGGTCTTGATCTGGATCAAGCAACGTTGAAAGAGTAGTCCCATTTTTGCCGATGAACTGCGTGGTCGTTTGCCGCGTGACAAGTTGCCTCACAACCTTGGCAAAGCCCTGCAACAAATCCCTGGAGCGCTGAGGGCGAGGAAAACAGTACAGATCTCGAGAACGAAGCAAATCCCCGAACAGCAGAATCAATCTGCACCGCAAAAAATCGATGTCTTCCTAACTAAATTTTTTGTCATAGCAACTTCCTGTTACAGACTGGTGATAACCTCGCGATTCCCCTCGAGCCAGACCTGCCTTCAGATGCCCAGTCAAGAGCCCCTGCTGTTACGTCACCATCGTCCGTTTCTCGCTTTCTGGTTCGCACGGATCTTTACCGCCAGCGGATTTCAGATGCTTACCGTGGCGATCGGCTGGAACCTCTACCAACTGACCGGCAACGTGCTCGATCTGGGCTTGGTCGGTCTGGTCGAATTCGCGCCGCGTGTGCTGTTCATGCTGCACACCGGACATGTGGCCGACCGCTACGACCGGCGCAAAGTGGCAGCAATCTGTCAGTCGTTGCAGGCGTTGATCGCCTTGGCGCTGGCGATTGGCAGCGCCACCGATCACGTGACCCGCGAGATGATCTTCATCCTCGCCTTCCTGCTTGGCGCGGCGCGTTCGTTCGAGATGCCGACCACTCAGGCACTGCTGCCCAGCATCGTGCCCAGCGCACTGTTCCCTCGAGCAGTGGCGGCGGCGCAGTCGGCACAGCAATCGGCCACGATCGTCGCACCTGCGCTGGGCGGTTTGCTCTACGCATTCGGCAGCGTCTGGGTATATGGCCCGACCGTGCTGCTCTATGTGATCGCCTGCACGCTGATGCTCAACCTGCCCGCGCGGCAAACGCCGTTGAACAAAGGCAAAGCCACGCTGGACTCGTTGCTGGCGGGGATTCGCTTCATTCGCAGCCGCCCGGACATTCTCGGGGCGATTTCGCTGGATTTGTTTGCGGTACTGCTCGGCGGGGCCACGGCGCTGCTGCCGGTATTTGCCAAAGACATTCTGCTGACCGGGCCGTGGGGCCTCGGGTTGCTGCGTTCGGCACCGGCGGTCGGCGCACTGGGGATGTCGCTGTTCCTCGCGCGGTTTGCCGTGGAGCGCAATGTCGGTCGGGTGATGTTCACAGCGGTGGGCATCTTCGGCGTCGCCACCATCGCCTTCGGCCTGTCGACCTCGTTCTGGTTCTCGCTGGCAGTGCTGGTGGTACTCGGCGCGGCGGACATGATCAGCATGGTCATCCGTGCGTCTTTCGTGCAGCTGGAAACCCCGGACGAAATGCGCGGCCGGGTCAGCGCGGTGAACGGGCTGTTTATCGGTGCTTCCAATCAGCTCGGCGAATTCGAATCCGGCGTCACCGCCCACTGGTTCGGCACGGTGCCGGCGGTGGTGATGGGCGGAATCGGCACGCTGGTGGTGACCGGGACGTGGATCAAGTTGTTCCCGACACTGGCTAACCGGGACCGGATGCATGTGCCGGTGGAAGAGGTGAAGGTCTGACAACCTCCAAAGCACAAGACAACTGAAAATGTGCGGTACATAGTTACCGCACTGAGTGTAATGTATCGCCTTACACTCGAGCCCATGATCAAATCCTTTCAGCACAAAGGCCTTCGCGGCTTCTATGAAACAGGTTCGACTCGCGGGATTCGTGCCGACCACGCAAAACGGCTGTCGCGCATGCTGCAGTTCATGGATCGCGCTACGATTCCCGCAGACTTGGATCTTCCGGGCTGGCGCCTGCATCCATTGAAAGGTGAGCTGACGGAGTACTGGTCGCTGAGCGTTTCAGGCAACTGGCGAGTGATCTTTCGTTTTGTCGGTTCGGACATCGAATTGGTCGATTATCTGGACTACCACTGACAGGAGGCAGGCTCATGCCCATGCACAACCCGCCACACCCCGGTGAAACACTGCTGATGGATGTCTTGCCCGAGCTTGGCATCAGCGTGACCGAATTGGCCCGACACTTGGGCTTCGCACGCCCGCATCTTTCACGTGTATTACACGGACATGCGCCAATCAGCCCGGATCTGGCTGTACGTCTTGAGCGTGCTGGCATTGGCAAGGCGCGCGTGTGGCTAGGCGTACAAACCGACTATGATCTGTGGCAAGCGGAGCATCGGGAGCAACCGGTTATCGAACTGATCGCTGTCCACGCCTGACACCTCCAGCCACTACAACTCCCCCGCCACTTTCACCCGCAATGCCTTGCCGCCGAGTTGCTCGACCAGCGTCAAGGCAAACTCCAGCGCAGCGCTTGAGCCTTGTGCGGTGACGCAGTTGCCGTCGACCACCACCGGTTGATCAACAAACGTACAGCCCGAGAGTTGATGGCTGGCGCTGGGCAGGCAGGTCATGCGCCGCTGGCGCAGCACGCCGAAGGTTTGCAGGGTGACGGCCGGGGATTCGGCGATGGCGGCGAACAGGCGTCCGGCGCTGGCCTGATCCTTGAGCAACTGTTGCAGAGGTTGGTGCGCGGCCAGATGTTGTGAACCGACAACACCGCCGGGCAGGACGATCAGGTCGAAGGTTTGCGCCAGCACATCGACCAGCATGCCGTCGGCGGTCAGGCGTGTGCCGCGCGCGCATGTGAGCATGCGCCGACCTTCGATGCTCGCCGCCACTACCTCAATACCGGCGCGGCGCAACACATCGATCAGGGTCACGCTTTGCAGATCATCGATGCCCTCGGCGAGGGTAATCAGGGCTCTAAAGGTCATGGGCGCTATCCGCTGGGTGATACGTGAAGCGTAGTCAGCTTCACCCGGATCGCGCTGCAACAGCCGTTACTTGATGTAAAGCTGGGTCGACATTGTGTTGCGTGGCGCGTTGATGGAAGTGTTGCTGAAGCTGAAGGTGCCTTCCTGCTTGCCCGCCAGATCGAAGGTATAAAGAGAACCGACGGTTTTATTACCGGGAGTGCATTCGGTCAGGTTGCCGTTATCAAAAGCACACACCGGGGCACGTGTGCCGTTCACTTCAAAACCGTCCAGTGCGACCTGAGGCTGGCTCTTGCCGTAGCCGACTTCGAGCACGTAGACCTTGATATTCGGTCCGCTGTGATTGCATTGGGTCTGCGCCTGCCCATCGGCGATGTCTTCAAGGCCGCAGGCCGGCGATTGCACCTTGATCACTTTCACTTGTGTCAACGGCGGTGCCGATGCCGCCCAGGCTGTCGACATCCCGGCCATCAGTACGGCAATCAAACCCAAAACCTTCATCCAGCACTTGCTCATGCGCTTCCCGCCCCGAAAAAATCAGCGCGCAGTATGGCGCAGTTGGCATCAACGCAAAACTTCGCCGACGATCGACACCAACAACCGCCATATTCCTCACGCTGCTGGTATGATGCGCGGCTTTTTCCGGCCCACCACAATTTTTCAGGCGCTTGCGACGGTCTGTGCTTTGCTGTTGAGGTCGATACATTCACGGCGCCACGCGCGCCACGGGGAGCAGACATGCTGGAAAGGCTGTTTCAACTCAAGGCACACAACACCAACGTGCGCACCGAGATTCTGGCGGGCATCACGACTTTCTTGGCCATGGCCTACATTCTGTTCGTCAACCCGAGCATTCTCGGTGAGACCGGTATGGACAAGGGTGCGGTGTTTGTCGCCACCTGTCTGGCGGCCGCCATCGGTTCGACCGTCATGGGTCTGATCGCCAACTACCCGATCGCCCTCGCCCCAGGCATGGGCCTGAACGCCTTCTTCACCTACACCGTCGTCTTGCACATGGGCCACACCTGGCAAGTGGCGTTGGGTGCGGTGTTCATTTCCGCCGTGCTGTTCTTCCTGCTGTCGATCTTCCGCATCCGTGAATGGATCATCAACAGCATCCCGCTGCCGCTGCGCTCGGCAATTGCCGCTGGTATCGGCCTGTTCCTCGCGCTGATCGCCCTGCACAACGCCGGCATCGTCGTCAGCAACCCGGCAACCATGGTCGGCCTCGGTGACCTGAAAGCGCCGGCACCGATTCTCGCCACCCTGGGTTTTGCCCTGATCGTTGCCCTCGAAGCGCTGAAAGTGCGCGGTGCGGTACTGATCGGCATTCTCGCGGTGACCATCACCTCCATCGTGATGGGCTTCACCCCGTTTGGTGGCGTTACCTCGATGCCACCTTCGCTGGCTCCGACTTTCCTGCAACTGGACATCAAAGGCGCACTGGACATCGGTCTGGTCAGCGTGATTTTCGCCTTCCTGTTCGTCGACCTGTTCGACAACTCCGGCACCCTGATCGGCGTTGCCAAACGCGCCGGCCTGATGGGCAAGGACGGCCACATGCCGAAAATGGGTCGCGCCCTGATCGCCGACAGCACCGCGGCCATGGCCGGGTCGTTGCTGGGTACCTCGACCACCACCAGCTACATCGAATCCGCTGCCGGCGTGAGTGCGGGCGGTCGTACCGGTCTGACGGCCATCGTCGTGGCGATTCTGTTCCTGCTGGCGCTGTTCTTCTCGCCACTGGCGGCCAGCGTTCCGGCGTTCGCCACCGCGCCGGCACTGCTGTTCGTCGCCGTGTTGATGACTTCCGGCCTGGCGGAAATAGACTGGGATGACATCACCGTCGCCGCGCCAGTTGTCGTGACCGCGCTGGCCATGCCGTTCACTTACTCGATCGCCAACGGCATCGCGTTCGGTTTCATCTCCTGGACCGTGATCAAGCTGCTGTCGGGCCGCGCCCGTGAGCTGAACCCGGCGCTGGTGATTCTGTCGATTCTGTTCGTGATCAAGTTGGGTTGGTTCAACGCATGACTTTCGATTCCCAGGCTTACGCCGAGCAACTTGAAGCCAAGGTCACGCGCTTGCGTGATCTGCTGGCGCCGTTCGATGCCCCCGAGCCAACGGTGTTCGACTCGCCGCTGCAGAACTTCCGTCTGCGTGCCGAGTTCCGCCTGTGGCGCGAGGGCGGCGATCGTCATTACGCGATGTTCGCTCAGGACGACAAACGCACGCCGATCCTCATCGAAGAGTTCCCGATCGCCAGCCTGCGCATCAATCAGTTGATGCCGCAGTTGAAGGCGGCGTGGCAGGCCAGTTCGGCACTGAGCCACAAGCTGTTTCAGGTGGAGTTTCTGACCACCCTGTCCGGCGATGCGATGATCACCCTGTGCTACCACCGTCCGCTGGACGAACACTGGCACGCGGCAGCCACCAAGCTGTCTGCGGAACTCGGCGTCAGCATCATCGGCCGCTCGAAGGGCAAACGCGAAGTGCTTGGCCTCGATTACGTGGTCGAGAAACTCGAAGTCGGCGGTCGCACCTTCAGCTATCGCCAGCCGGAAGGCGCGTTCACCCAGCCAAACGGCACCGTGAACCAGAAGATGCTGAACTGGGCGTACGAGGCATTGGGCGATCGCATAGACGATCTGCTGGAGCTGTACTGCGGCAACGGCAACTTCACCCTGCCGCTCGCCACTCGCGTGCGCAAAGTCCTGGCCACCGAAATCAGCAAGACCTCGGTCAACGCTGCATTGAGCAACCTCAGCGAAAACGCTGTGGATAACGTCACTCTGGTGCGTTTGTCTGCCGAAGAACTGACCGAAGCGCTCAACGAAGTGCGCCCGTTCCGTCGCCTGCAAGGCATCGACCTGAAGAGCTACGAGTTCGGCAGCGTCTTCGTCGACCCGCCGCGCGCCGGCATGGACCCGGACACCTGCGAGCTGACCCGCCGCTTCGACAACATCCTGTACATCTCCTGCAACCCGGAAACCCTGGCGGCCAACATCGCCCAGTTGCACGACACGCACCGTATTACCCAATGCGCGTTGTTCGACCAGTTCCCGTGGACGCATCACATGGAATCGGGTGTGTTGCTGACCCGGCGTTGATGGCGGGATAGCAGATACGAAAAAGCCGTCGTGATTGACGGCTTTTTTGTGGGCGTTCATTTGTTTGTGCGATCACCGAACATAAATCGGCCAGACCATTTTTTGTTCAATTGACCATGGTAACCATCTAGTACATTTTATCTCCACAGGCTGAAACCCTCGGCCAAATCCAAAAACAATAAGTGGAGTTACCCCTCATGCCCCCTATCGTTCTGGTGCTTAACGGCCCGAACCTGAACCTGCTCGGCACCCGCGAGCCGGCCACTTACGGTCACGAAACCCTGGCGGATATCTCGGCCTTGTGCGGTCGAGCAGCCGAAGAATTCGGCCTGGCTGTGGAGTTTCGCCAGACCAATCACGAAGGCGAACTGCTTGACTGGATACACGCCGCCCGTGGTCGCTGCGCCGGGATCGTGATCAATCCGGCGGCGTGGACGCACACCTCGGTGGCGATTCGTGACGCGCTGGTGGCCAGTGAATTGCCAGTGATTGAAGTGCACCTGTCCAACGTCCACGCCCGCGAGCCGTTTCGTCATCACTCGTTCGTCTCGGCGATTGCCACGGCGGTGATGGCCGGTTTTGGCAGCAATGGCTATCGCCTGGCGCTGGAACATTTCAGTCAGCGGTTGAAGGGATAACTCGCATGTCTCGCTCTAACGTCATACTCGCCGGGCTGATCGGCGCCGGCATTCAGGCCTCGCGCACGCCAGCGCTGCATGAGCACGAAGGTGATGCCCAAGGCCTGCGTTATCTGTACCGACTGATCGATCTCGATCAACTGAACATGGACAGCACTGCCCTGCCCGACCTGCTGCTGGCGGCCGAGCGGATGCACTACACCGGATTGAACATTACTTTCCCGTGCAAGCAGGCAATCATCCCGCTGCTCGATGAGTTGTCGCCGGAAGCCAAAGGCATCGGCGCGGTGAACACGGTAGTGCTGAAGGACGGCAAACGTGTCGGTCACAACACGGACTGCCTCGGTTTCGCCGAAGGTTTTCGCCGAGGTCTGAAAGACGCCGCCCGCGAGCGCGTAGTCCAGATGGGCGCCGGTGGCGCCGGTGCGGCAGTGGCCCACGCATTATTGAGCGAAGGCGTGCAGCAACTGACTATTTTCGATGTCGACCGTGAGCGCGCCGAGAGCCTGGCGAACAATCTCAATGAGCATTTTGGCTTTGGTCGTGCGGTGGCGGGTCGGGATCTGCCGAGTACGCTGAATCTGGCTGACGGTCTGGTCAACACCACGCCGATGGGCATGGCCAAACTGCCGGGCATGCCGGTGCCGGTCGAACTGCTGCGCAAGGAATTGTGGGTGGCCGAGATTGTGTATTTCCCGTTGGAAACCGAGCTGCTGCGCAACGCCCGCGCATTGGGTTGCCGAACGCTGGATGGCGGCAACATGGCGGTGTTTCAGGCGGTGAAGGCGTTTGAATTGTTCAGCGGCGTGGTGCCGGATGCGCAGCGGATGCTCGCGCATTTTCAAAGCATGAATGGTTAACACTGTAGGAGTGAGCCTGCTCGCGATGGCGTCCTGTCAGCCAACACATTAGTTGCCTGACACACCGCCATCGCGAGCAGGCTCACTCCTACAGGGGGTCAGCGTCAGGCCTGCAGGTAGCGCAACACCGACTCGCAAATCATCTCGCGATGACGTTGCTTGACGCTTTCATCCGGCAGATCGATCTGAAAAATCTCGCCAAACGTGTGCCGGTTCGACACCCGGTAGAAGCAGAACGAACTGATCAGCAAATGCACATCCAGCGCATCCAGACCTGCGCGGAACACACCCTCTTCAGCACCCCGACGCAGAATCTCGCCGAGTGAATCAAGAATGGTGTTGTTCATCGCCTTGATCGCATCGGAACGCTTCACGTATTCAGCGTTGTGAATGTTTTCAATGCTGACGATGCGCACGAAATCGACGTTGCGGTCGTGGTGATCGAAGGTGAACTCGACCAATCGGCGAATCGCTTCCACCGGCGCCAGCTCGGCCAGGTGCAAACGGTTTTCGGTGCTGCGGATATCACCGTAAAGCTTCTCCAGCACCTCGACGTACAACTGCTCCTTACTGCCGAAGTAGTAATAGATCATGCGTTTGGAGGTGTGGATACGCTCGGCAATTGCGTCGACGCGAGCGCCGGACAAGCCTTGCTGGACGAACTCGACGATCGCCTCCTGCAGGATGTTCTCGCGGGTCTTTTCCGGGTTGTTCTTGCGACTCTTGCGCGGCTCTACAGCGGAAACTTCAGAAGCTGCGGAAAGTTCTGTATTCATCGTCATTGCGGGCTCACGGCCATCACTGCACAGGCGGCGATTATGGGCCGCACAGCACAGTGAAGGAAGCTGCGCGGCCTGTGTTTAATCCCGCGTTTACGAATTTCCTACAACTTCGCCTGGCGCACTGCACCACTGCGTGATTTAGCCATGGCCGCCAGACGCACCGCGACGTTCGCTGCGCCGTAACCGGCATAGCCGTTTTTGCGCTGGATGATCTCGAAGAAGAAACGCCCTTCGAACGGCTCGGTGTAGACGTGGAACAGCTCGCCACCCTGCGCATCACGGTCGTACAAGACGTTGTAATACGCCAGTTCGCTGAGGAATTCGTCGTCGAAATCGAAGCGCGCAGCAAGGTCGTCGTAATAGTTCAGCGGGATATCCAGTAATGGCACGCCGGCTTCTTTGGCGCGGCTGACTTCGGCGAAGATGTCGTCACAATCGAAGGCGATGTGGTGTACACCCGAGCCACGGTAACTCGACAACGCGTGGGAGATCGCGGTGTTGCGGTTCTCGGAAATGTTCAGCGGCAAGCGGATCGAACTGTCGCGGCTACGCAGCGCGCGACTTTTCACCAGACCGTACGGGTCGGGCAGTACCACTTCATCGTCCGCCTCGAAATCCAGCAGGCTCTTGTAGAACAGCACCCAACTGTCGAGGCTGTCGGCCGGCAGCGCCATGGCCATGTGATCGATACGCTTGAGACCACCGCGTGCCGGCGCATCTGCCAGCAGATTGAAATCGGTGCCGTAGACATCAGCCTGTTCATCGACCAGATAGATCAGGCTACCGTCCGGGGCGCGCACTGCCGCCAGCTCCAGTTCATTGGGGCCGACCAGTCCGCGATAGGGCTGACCTTTGTAGGCGACGGCGCGGGCCAGCGCACTGGCGCTGTCCTTGACCCGCACGGCGGTGGCGCACAGCGACGGGCCGTGAGCCTCGAAAAAGCTGTGAGCAAACGAATACGGTTCGGAGTTGAGGATCAGATTGATGTCGCCCTGACGCAGCAGGCTCACACTCTTGGAACGATGCTGCCCGGCCTTGACGAACCCGAGGCGCTCCAGCCAGTTCGACAGCTTGGCGCCAAGGCTTTCATCCACGGCGAACTCAAGAAACTCGATGCCGTTGTACTCACTGGCCTTCGGTGTTTCGAAGAGAATTTTACGGTTGGCCACAGGTTTGGTTTCCTGCTCCAGACGCTGGCGGGTCTTCTCTTCCAGATACAGCAGCGAACGCAAACCGTCAGCTGCATTGGCCCGTGGTGGCGCGGCGCGGAAGCCGTCATTGAAGATTTCCAGCGACAGCGGCCCGGTGTAACCGCTTTGAATAATCGGCGCGAGGAACCCCGGCAGATCGAACTCGCCCTGCCCAGGGAAGCAGCGGAAATGCCGGCTCCACTCCAACACATCCATCGCCAGGATCGGCGCATCGGCCATTTGCACGAAGAAAATCTTGTCGCCAGGAATGTCGGCGATGGCGCGAGGATCGCCCTTCAGCGACAACGTATGAAAGCTGTCGAGCAACACGCCGAGGCTCGGGTGATCGGCCTGACGCACGATGTCCCAGACCTGTTGATAAGTGTTGACGTGACGGCCCCAGGCCAGCGCTTCGTAACCAATGCGCAAGCCGCGCGCGCCAGCGTGCTCGGCCAACAGGCGCAGATCATCGACTAGAATTTGCTGATCGCCGACGCTGTCGGCGGAGGCATTGCTGCAGACCAGCACCAGATCGGTGCCCAGTTCCTGCATCAGGTCGAACTTGCGCTCGGCCCGCTCCAGATTGCGCGCCAGGCGATCGCGGCGGCAGCCTTCGAAATCGCGGAACGGCTGAAACAGCGTGATGGCGATGCCGAGATCGGCGCACATCTGTTTAATTTCCCGCGGACTGCCGTCGTAGTACAGGAGGTCGTTTTCGAAAATCTCCACCCCGTCGAACCCGGCGGCGGCAATGGCTTCAAGTTTTTCCGGCAGGGTGCCGCTCAAAGAAACGGTGGCAATGGAACGCTGCATGTTTCAACTCCCGGACTGCGCCGCTTTATCTTTACTGTAGGAGCCGCCGAAGGCTGCGATCGTTTGATCTTTATTCGTGAAAACAGAATCAAAAGATCGCAGCCTGCGGCAGCTCCTACATGGGATGGTTTTTATAGTAGGGAAATTATTGGCTGCATCGATCGCGGCAGCAATTTAAAGTGTACTACCCGGTTAGTTTTGCGTGCGATTATCGAACACAATGGCGGTTTGGCGAATTGACGATTTTTCGTCCACTGCCCAACATCGACTGCACATTGAGTCCGGATCTGAACCACCGGTCGCAGCGTGCAAGTAAAAAGCACACCAAATAACAAATCCAAAAACGGGTGGAACACATGATTCCTTCACAGACTTCCCGCATGGCTCCGGCCATGAGCACTGCCACGGGTGGCATCGGCGACAAGATCCGCGGCGCCATGGCCGTCGGCAAGACCCGTTGGGGCATGCTGGCGCTGGTGTTTTTCGCCACCACCCTGAACTATATCGACCGCGCCGCCCTCGGCGTCATGCAGCCGATCCTCGCCAAGGAAATGAGCTGGACGGCGATGGATTACGCCAACATCAACTTCTGGTTTCAGGTCGGCTACGCGATCGGTTTCGTCCTGCAGGGCCGCCTGATCGACCGGGTCGGCGTCAAACGCGTGTTCTTCTGCGCCGTGCTGCTCTGGAGCCTGGCCACTGGTGCCCACGGTCTGGCGACTTCGGCCGTTGGTTTCATGGTCTGCCGGTTCATCCTCGGTCTGACCGAAGCGGCGAACTACCCGGCCTGCGTGAAAACCACGCGCCTGTGGTTCCCGGCCGGCGAACGTGCAGTGGCCACCGGCATTTTCAACGCCGGCACCAACGTCGGCGCGATGTTCACGCCGATGCTGCTGCCATTGGTCCTGCACGTCTGGGGCTGGCAAGCGGCGTTCCTGTGCATGTCGGCACTCGGCGGGATCTGGTTGCTGTTCTGGGGCTTGAAGTACTTCAACCCGGAAGATCACCCGAGCGTCAAACAGTCCGAACTGGACTACATCCAGCAAGAAGTCGAACCGGAACAGGCCCGCGTACCGTTCTCGAAGATTCTGCGGATGCGCGGTACCTGGGCCTTCGCCCTCGCCTACTCGCTGACCGCGCCGGTGTTCTGGTTCTACCTGTACTGGCTGCCGCCGTTTCTCAATCAGCAATACAACCTGGGCATCAACGTCACCCAGATGGGCATTCCGCTGATCATCATCTACGTCACGGCGGACTTCGGCAGCGTCGGCGGCGGGATTCTGTCTTCGTTCCTGATCGGTCGCGGGATGAATTCGATCAAGGCGCGGCTGCTGTCGATGTTCCTGTTTGCCTGCTGCATCATCGGCGTGGTCATGGCGGCTGGCTCTGCCAATCTGTGGGTGGCGGTGGCGGCGATTTCTCTGGCGATCGGCGCGCACCAAGCCTGGACGGCGAACATCTGGAGCCTGGTGATGGACTACACGCCCAAGCACATGATGAGCACGGTGTTTGGCTTCGGTGGTATGTGCGCAGCGATCGGCGGGATGTTCATGACCCAGATCGTCGGTCACATCCTCACCGTCACCAACAACAACTACACCGTGTTGTTCACCCTGATTCCGGCGATGTATTTCATTGCGCTGACGTGGATGTACTTCATGGCACCGCGCAAGATTCCGACCATCACCGAATAACCTGCCTACACGACGCTAACTGTAGGAGTGAGCCTGCTCGCGATGGCTTAGTGTCAGTCAAAACTTCCATCGACTGACACACCGCCATCGCGAGCAGGCTCACTCCTACAAGGTTTTGCGTAACCTACTCAACGACGGCTCTGCTGCCACGCTGCCGCCAGTCCGCTGCAACAGATCACTGCGATGCCGATGATCGTCAACAGACTCGGCGTGTGATTGAACAGCAGCCAGCCCAACAACCCCGCAAACACAATCTGGCAATAACCGAACGGCGCCAGTAGCGCCGGCGCGGCATGGCGGAATGCCTGGGTGAGAAACAAATGCGCCGTCATCCCACAGCTGCCCAACGCCAGCATCAGCCCGGCGTGGGTCAACGTCGGCACCTGCCAGAAGAACGGCACCAGTGCACTCATCACCAGCGTGTTGCACAGCCCGGCAAAAAAGTTGCTGGTGGTCGGGCTATCGACTTCGGCGAGCTTGCGCGTCAGCAACTGATAAAAGCAGAAAAACAGCGCCGAACAGAATGGCAGTAACACTGCCGGTGTGAACAACTCACCGCCGGGATGGACGATGATCAGCACGCCGATAAAACCGCAAATCACTGCAATCCATTGGCCACGTGTTACCCGCTCTTTGAGCAGCGGCACGGACAATGCCGTCACCAAAACCGGCGCAAGAAAGTTGACCGCCGTGGCTTCCGCCAATGGGATGTACAACAGCGCCGTGGTGAAAAACAGGCTGGTGCCGAGCAGGCAAAGTGCCCGAACCAACTGCCACAACGGCTTCTTGGTGCGCAGGACGCGCAACCCGGACTGCGGCAGAAAAATCCCCGCCATGAGCAAGGTGTGCACCAGGTAGCGCGCCCAGACCACCATCACGATCGGATAGAAACCGGACAGGTATTTCGACAGCGCGTCGTGACTGGAGAACAGGAAGGTTGCCACGACAATCAGCAAGATCCCCTTGAAGGGTTGGTTGACTCCGGAGAGCGGGGTGCTGACGGTCATTGGATTTCCTTGTGTGCCCCAAAAAACAAAAATCTTCGCAGGCAAGTCTCGCCCCCAGGAACGGCACGTTCCCTGTGGGAGCGGGCTTGCCCGCGAAAGGTGCGCAGCAGCGCTTACAACCGCGCCAACAATTCCCGGGTTCTGTCGATGGCCCTCTGCGCTCGCTCTAATCCGCTCACGCCCTGCTCCAATAGTTTCACCGTGGGAATTTCCAGACTCAGTGGAATATTAGTCGGCAGCGCTTTCAACAACCCGAGCAGATCGCAATCGCCCTCGCCGGGAAACCGCCGCTCGTTGCGCGCCTGACGCAAGATCTCGGCCATGTCTGACGGTCTCGGCCCCGCGACATCACATAATTGTGCATAGCGCAGGCGTGACGCCGGCACGTTTGCCAGATCGTCCAAGCGTGACGACGAACGATCAAAGTGAAAGGCATCGACCAGCACCGCAGCGTTTTCCCGATCAGCATGCTCGACAATGCGCAGCGCTTGCTGAAGATCGCGCGCATCGGTCCAGGGCATGAACTCCAGATGCGGGTGCAACCCGTAAGGCGCGGCCAGATCGCACAGGGCGGCGAAGTTGTCGGTGAGTCGTTGCTCGTCAGGATCATTACCGGCGATGAGTAATTCCGTGGCGCCAAATTCCGCGCCCACTGTCAGAAGTTTCGCGAAATCGGCGACGACGGTCTGCGGTTTCAAACGCAGGATTTCCACGTCGAGCACACGGATGCCGGTATCGCGCAGGCGCTGCAAGGTCTGACGGCGCAATTCAGCATCAGCGACCAACGGGAAATGATGCTCCTCAGGCGTCGCCGGTTCCAGGCGCAAGCCGACATGGCTGTAACCGGCGCGCGCGGCCACTTCAACCATTTGCGGCGGCGACAACTCCAGTACCGTAAGGCTGGCCAAGGAGAGGATTCGTTCACTCATGTTCAAGCCTCGATCAACGCAGGGGAGCAGGTACGACCGGTGGCGGCGGCCTCGCGTATGGCTTCGATCAGCGCCAAAGTGCGCGCCGCGTCGGCCGCACTCACCAGCGGCTCGACTTCACGCCGTGCCACGCGTACGAAATGCTGTAACTGCAAGCGCAAAGCATCGTCACCGCTGTAGGACTCTTCGACCATCAACAACGGTTCATGCCAACCGGCGTCGACCTGATCAGCGGCGTAATGCCAACGCTTGAGTTGCGGAATGCTCAAGGCACCAGCGGTCCCGGCCAGCAGATAACAGGGCTGACCGGCCTGACGCGGATAGACTGGGTTCTCACCGGAACCCAGCTCCCAACTCCACGGCGCAGCCACTGCGTCGGACCCGCTCAGGGTTGCCAATGTGCCACCTTCGAATTGCAGCAACACCGCCGCGCTGTCTTCATTGGCAAAACCGCGCACGGTGTTGTCGGTGATCGCTTGCACCGAGCGCACCTCACCGCACAGATGGCGTAGCAGGTCGAGGTCGTGAATCAGATTGGTCAGCAACATCCCGGCACCCGGTTCGCGGCGCCAGGGGATCTCGAAATAACTGTCCGGCTTGCGCAACTGGAACAGTGCGGTCACCGTGGTTAGCCGCCCAAGCGCCCCGCTCTGCACCAACTCATGAGCGCGAACGATCAGCGGATTGTGGCGTCGGTGGTGGCCGACCAGTACCGGAACGCCGCTGCTTTTGACCGCCGCGACCAGCTTGCGCGCTTCGTCCAGATGCACACCGACCGGTTTTTCCAGCAACACCGGCACACCCGCCGCCAGGCAATCGAGCGCTGTGCTGACATGTTGATTATTCGGATTGGCGACGATCACCGCGTCTGGCCTGATCTGCTCAAGCATTTGACGATTATCGGCGAAATGTCTGACGCCCCATTCAGCCGCAAGCGCTGCGACTTGCGGCCCGGGATCAGCCACTGCGCACAGCGTCGCTTCGCTGAGGGTTTGCAGGTGCCGATAATGTTGCTGGCCCATGTTGCCGGCGCCGATCAGGGCGATTCGAAGGGGCGAATTCAAGGTGCGGTCCTCTTGTGATTGTTCTCGGAATAACACTCCGCAAACAATTTAGAACCGAGTTCCAGAATCAAACACCCATCAACCGCAAAACCGTGCGAACACCGCACAATTTTCCTGATCAACCCAAAATCAAATGTGGGAGCGAGCCTGCTCGCGAATGCGGTACGTCAATGAAATAAAAAGTGACTGACACACCGCTTTCGCGAGCAGGCTCGCTCCCACAGGGGGCCTATGTGAATTGTGAATTCGGATCAGATAAACAGTTCTGAGGCCAGGCTTGCTGCTGATAATTCTTCGGTGAATGTCAGCAACAGCGGCGCCAGTTCATGCAACCGCGCCCCCGGCATCCGCGCACTCGGCCCGGCGATACTCAGCACTCCGATCACCCGCCCATCCGCAGGGTGTTTCACCACCGCCGCAATCGCCGAAGTGCCGACCGCCGAACTCTCCTCAACGCAGGCATAGCCTTGTTCCCGCGCCAGACGCAGCCGTTCCAGCAGTTCGATATTCGAGCGCGGCGCGTTTGGCCCCACGCCCACTGGAACTTCCGCCGCCTGACGCTCGACCATCGACAACGCCTCGGCATCGCTCATGCACGCCAGCCACGCATGCCCGGACGCGGTGTAGAACAGCGGCGCATCGCGGCCCATGTCCGGGTCGTAACGCAGACCGCTGCGCGCGCCTTGCGCCTTGGCGATCCAGGTCTGGCGCTCGCCGTCGATCACGCCCAGACGCACCAGTTCACCGGTTTCCTGCGCCAGTCGGTCGAGTACCGGCTGGACGATGTCGGCACCGCTGCTCGACAGGTATTGAAAGCCCATCGCCACCAGTTTGGTCGACAAGTGATAACGCAAAGTTTCCGGATTCTGCCGCACGTAGCCCAGACGGATCAGCTCGGCGAGCAGGCGGTGTGTCGCGCTTTTCGGAATATCCAGTTGCTCGGCCAAGGTCTGCATCGGCAGCCCGCGCGAATCACTGGTAAGGCTTTCCAGCACACTGAAAACCCGTTCGATTTGACTGCCGGCCATGGGGATATCCAAAGGAAATTTTGCCGATTCTAGAAGACATCGGCGGCAAAGCGAAATCTGGAACCGTGTGTTCGATAACCGCCCGTTTTGTTTGATCGAGGCTTGTCGATCGAGTGCACCACTGGTTATTTTCTGGAATCAAATTCCAAAAATAATTCACCGCTGGAGCGTTGCTTTCATGTCTGCCGAACTCCCTGATATCGACTGCGACGTATTGGTCGTCGGTTCTGGCGCCGCCGGGTTATCGGCCGCCGTCACCGCCGCGTGGCATGGCTTGAAAGTCATCGTTGTCGAGAAAGACCCGGTGTTCGGTGGCGCCACTGCGTGGTCGGGTGGCTGGGCTTGGGTGCCGTGCAATCCGCTGGCCCGTCGCGCTGGAATCGTCGAAGACATCGAACAACCGCGCACCTATTTGCGCCATGAACTGGGTGAGCATTTTGATTCGGCGATGATCGACGCCTTCCTTGAAGCTGGGCCGCGCATGGTCGCGTTTTTCGAGCAGCACACCGCGCTGCAATTTGCCGATGGCAATGCCATTGCCGACATTCATGGCGACACGCCGGGGGCCGGCACTGGCGGTCGCTCGGTCATCGCGGCGCCTTACGACGGACGCAAGGTCGGACGTTTGCTCAGGCGCCTTCGTACCACCCTGCGCGAAACGTCCTTCATGGGCATGCCGATCATGGCCGGGGCGGATCTGTCGGCATTCCTCAATCTGACGCGCTCAATGAAAGCCGCATGGCATGTGACCCAACGTTTCACTCGGCACCTGTTTGACCTCGCAGTGCATGGCCGGGCGATGCAACTGGTCAACGGCGTGGCACTGGTGGCACGGCTGGCGAAGTCCGCCGAAGACCTCGGCGTGTTGCTGTGGGAATCGGCGCCTGTGACTGAATTGCTGCGTGATGGCTCGCGCGTCTCGGGGGCTGTGGTCAACACAGGCAAAGGCCCGGTCCGCATTCATGCCCGCAAAGCCGTGGTGCTCGCCGCCGGTGGTTTTGCCAATGACATCGAACGGCGTAAAGCCCTGTTCCCGCGCACACCGACCGGCCAGGAACATTGGGCACTGCCACCACTGGCCGTCAACGGCGATGGCCTGCGCCTGGGCGAAAGCGTCGGCGCGCGGGTCAACACCGATATGGCTTCGCCCGTGGCGTGGGCACCGGTATCGCAAGTGCCGCATGCCGACGGCAGCATTGGCCATTTCCCACACATCATCGAGCGCGGCAAACCCGGGATCATCGGCGTGCTGCGTAACGGCCAACGTTTCGTCAACGAAGCCAACGGTTACTACGACTACGTCAGCGCCATGGTCGCTGCTGCGCCGGAAGGTGAAGAAGTCGTCTCTTGGCTGATCTGCACGCGCGCCTTTCAACGACGTTATGGACTGGGCATATCGCGGCCATTTCCGCTGCCCGTGTCAGCATTTATCCGCAGCGGCTATCTGAAAACCGGTAACACCGTTGAAGAATTGGCCCTCGCCTGCGGCATCGACCCGAGCGGCTTGCGCCAGACTGTGGATAACTACAACCGCCATGCCCGTCACGGCGTAGACCCGTTGTTCGGTCGCGGCGCAACACCCTACAACCGCAAACAGGGTGATCCGGCGAACCTTCCCAACCCCTGCGTTGCCCCAATAGATACCGGCCCGTACTACGCAGTGAAAGTCCAGCCGGGCTGCTTTGGCACGTTTGCCGGCCTCAAGGTCAATCCACATGCGCAAGTGCTTGATGCCAACGAACAGCCCATCGCCGGCCTCTACGCGGCGGGTGGCGACATGGCCAGCATCATGGGCGGCCACTATCCGGCGGGCGGGATCAACCTCGGCCCGGCACTGACTTTCGGTTACATCGCCGCCCGGCATATTGCCGACATCACTGCTTTCGAAGAGGAGATCGACCATGCAGCACATCGTTAACGCCCTGGGTTTGAACATGCCAAAACTTGGCCTCGGCACCTGGCCAATGCTCGGCGACGAATGCACCCACGCAGTAGAGCAGGCGCTGGAACTGGGTTATCGCCACATCGACACGGCAGCGGCCTACAACAACGAAGACGCCGTCGGACAAGCGTTGGCAAATACGCCGACACCGCGCGAACAGATTCATGTCACCACCAAGGTCTGGTGGGACCAGTTGCAACCCGACGCGATGCGCCACTCCATGGATCGCAGCCTCACAGCCCTGCGCAGTGATTACGTCGACCTGTTCATGATCCACTGGCCGACCACCGACTGGGATTTGCCAAGCACCCTCGCCACGTTGGCCTCGTTCAAGGAGCAAGGCCTGGCGCGCAACATCGGCGTGGCGAATTTTCCGCTGCCCCTGCTACGCAAAGTCGTCGAGGAATATGGGATTGGTCTGTCAGCGATTCAGGTCGAGTACCACGTCCTGCTCGGGCAAAACGCCCTGCTCGACTACGCTCGTCAACACGACATGGCACTGACGGCCTACACCCCACTGGCACGCAACAAGGTCTCGGACATCCCGCAGATTCAACAGATCGCCAAAAAGCACGGCGTACTGCCGACGCAGGTCGCACTGAAATGGTTGCTCGATCAGCCCAACGTCGCGGCCATTCCCAAGGCCAGCAGCCAGACCAATCAACTGGCCAACCTCGCCTCGCTGAAGGTCGAACTCGACGATGAGGATCGGGCGCTGATCGCCGCGCTATCGAAACGTGAACGTCAGGTCAGTCCGGATTTCGCCCCTGAGTGGGATGCGTTTGATCGCTGATTGATAATCCAGCGATAGAAATCCTGCGCGGGATTGAATTTGCCGCGCGCCAGACCGTCAATAACAGGCCCGACCTCGTCAGCACGAGGCCGGGCCTGTTTGCGTGTGGCCAATAGACGGACGACCGGACTGGCGCCACACTCACACAACAGCAACACTCATCACCACCCGATACACACAGAGGATTCCCACATGCTATGGAAAAAAGGCCGACGCAGTGACAACGTCGTCGATGCCCGTGGTGATGATGCCGGCGGCGGTGGCGGCATGCGTTTCGGCGGTGGCAAGGGCCTGAGCCTGGGCGCGATTCTGCTGATCGTCGGTATTGGCTGGATCACCGGGCAAGACCCGTTGCAGATTCTCGGCCAGCTCGCCGGGCAATCCACCCAACAATCGGCGCCGACCTCGCAAACCCGTCAGGCGCCGCCAGCCAACGATGAGCAAGCCGAATTCGTCCGCTCGATCCTTGGCGATACCGAAGACACCTGGGGCACGATTTTCCAACAGGCTGGCCGGCAATATAAAGACCCGACCCTGGTGCTGTTCAGTAATCGGGTCAATTCCGCCTGCGGTCTCGCGACCTCGGCGACCGGCCCGTTCTATTGCCCGGCGGACCAGAAGGTCTATCTGGACATGGCGTTCTTCCAGGAAATGTCACAACGCTTCAAAGCCGCCGGGGACTTTGCTCAGGCCTACGTAATCGCGCATGAAGTCGGACACCATGTGCAGACGCTTCTTGGCGTTTCGGCGAAAATTCAGACAGCCCGCCAGCAAGGCCGGCAGATGGAAGGCGATGGCGGCTTGCTGGTGCGCCAGGAACTGCAGGCCGACTGCCTCGCTGGTGTCTGGGCCTACAGCGCACAGAAGCGCTTGAACTGGCTGGAACCGGGCGACATCGAAGAAGCCTTGAATGCGGCCAACGCCATCGGTGATGATCGCCTGCAACAACAGGGTCAGGGCCGTGTGGTGCCGGACTCGTTTACTCACGGTACGTCGGCGCAAAGGGTGCGCTGGTTCAAAACCGGATTCGCGCAGGGCCAGGTCGGCCAGTGCGACACCTTCGCGGCGAAAAACCTGTAAATGCATAAATGGCTTTTGGCGTTACTGATTGTTGGCAGCACCGCGCACGCCGCTGGTGTCGATGCGATCAGCCCCGGTCGCTTGCAACTCAAGGCCGGGGAAATGGCGGTAGGCATCGGGCCTGCGCCGGAGAAGATCGAGCGAGTGCTGATCGTCATTCATGGCCGATTACGCAACGCCGAGACCTATCGCAAAAGCGCCGAGAGTGCGGCCGAGCTGGCGGGACAAACCACGCACACCTTGGTGATTGCCCCGCAGTTTCTCAATGAAAGCGACGTTGCCCTGTACTCGTTGCCCGCCACCGTCCTGCGCTGGCAGGGCAACGACTGGATGGGCGGCGGGTTATCCACAGGGCCGAATCCGTTGAGTTCCTATGCGGCGCTCGACGAAATCATCGGACGGATCAGCGATCGCAAACAGTTTCCGGACGTAAAGCAGATCGTAATCTTCGGTCATTCCGGCGGCGGCCAGGTTGTACAGCGCTATGCCCTGCTGGCCAAGGATCAACCGGCGCTGAAGGCCAACGGCATTGGTCTGCGCTATGTGGTGGCCAATCCGTCTTCTTATGCCTACTTCAATGAACAACGGCCAGTGGCGTTTGATCATGCGAAGTGTGCGGGCTTCAATCGCTGGAAGTACGGTCTGTCAGACATGCCGGTGTATGCCGGTGGGCAAACGCCGTTGCAGCTTGAAAGCAGTTACGTCAAACGCGAGGTGATTTATCTGCTTGGGCAGCAGGACGTCGATCCCAAGCATCCAGCATTGGACAAGCGTTGTGAAGCCGAGGCGCAAGGTGCGTATCGCCTGGAGCGGGGGAAGTTGTACTTCGGGTATTTGCTGCGCCGCCATCCGGAAGGGGTGAATCAAAGGTTGGTTGAAGTGCCCGGGGTCGGGCATAACGGCGATGGAATGCTGACCTCGCCGGAGGGGCAAAAGGCGTTGTTCGATCAGTAAGCTATGCAGTGGATGATCTGGCCTCTTCGCGAGCAGGCTCGCTCCCACATTGGATTGATGCATTACACAAAATCCCTGTGTACCGAAGATCTAATGTGGGAGCGAGCCTGCTCGCGAAGGCGTCCCTTCTGACAACATAAATTTCAGGCCAGAAGCATCCGCCGCAACTCGACACAATCCTTCGCATGCCAATCGGTCAACTCCGGCCACGGGTTATCCGGCAAATTCACCAACACCGTCCGCGCCCCCGCCGCTCGGCCGCAATCCAGATCAAAGCGGTAATCACCGACCATCACCATCTCGCTGGCCGGCACGTCCCAAGCGTCTGCCAGTTTCAGCAAGCCACCCGGATGCGGCTTCGGCGGCGCTTCATCGCGGCCCAACACATCGTCCACCGCAAAGCAGTCAGCCAAACCAATGGCATCCAGCGTCACATGCGCCAATTCCCGCGCATTGCGAGTGAGGATGCCGAGGCGATAACCGCGCGCATGCAGATCACGCACCAGCTCCACCGCACCGGTCGCCGGGGTCGAACCCAGCGCCAGATCGCGTTCATGCTCCAACAGCCATGCGTGTTTCACTGCCGCCTCATCCGCCGGCAATGCGGCGAGATGAGTGAGGATGTCGTCTTCCGGCGGAATCGCCAGCGCCACGCGAATTGCCGCGAAATCATGCACGGCGACCGTCAGCGTGCCGTCCATGTCGAACACCCAGTGCTTCACCTCTTTCAGGCTCATGCCCAATCCTTGCGATGACGGATCAAGCCTTCCTGCGTCACCGACGCGACCAGTTGCCCGGCACGGTTGTACACGCTGCCACGGGAGAAACCACGGGAATTACCGGCCCACGGGCTGTCCATCGCGTAGAGCAACCAGTCATCGGCGCGCAGATCGTTGTGGAACCACAGCGCGTGATCGAGGCTGGCGACCTGCATGTCTTTCTGCCAGACCGATTTGCCGTGAGGCAGCATCGAGGTGGTCAGCAGGCCAAAGTCCGAGGCGTAGGCCAGCAGGTATTTGTGCAGCGCCGGGATGTCGGCCAATGCGCCGTCGGCACGGAACCACACGTACTTCACCGGATCGGCCGGCTGCGGGTTGTACGGGTCTTTTTCGGTGACCGGGCGTACTTCGATCGGTTTCGGGCACAGCAGTTTTTCGCGCATGTGCTCCGGGATCAGGTGCGCGCGTTGCTGGGTCAGTTCCAGCTCCGAAGGCAGGTTTTCCGGACCGACCACTACCGGCATCTGGCTCTGGTGTTCGAAGCCTGCTTCGTCGTACTGGAACGAAGCGCTGCAGGTGAAGATCGGGTGGCCCTTCTGGATCGCCGTGACGCGGCGGGTGCTGAAGCTGCCGCCATCACGCACGCGATCAACCGAATAGACCACCGGCAACTTGGCGTCGCCCGGGCGCAGGAAATAGCCGTGCATCGAGTGCACATGACGCGCCTCTTCAACCGTCTGACTGGCCGCCGACAGCGACTGGCCGAGCACCTGACCACCAAACAACTGACGAAAACCCAGGTCCTGGCTACGGCCACGGAACAGGTTTTCTTCGATCGGTTCCAGGGTCAGCAAGTCGACCAGATCTTCCAACACTTGGCTCATTCAGACTCTCCTCACACAAAGCTATATGCCGCGCAGTCTTGGCTGCGGCGGCCGATTCAGATTATGGCGCGGGCCAATGATATGGCGGCCATTGTAAACGTCCGTGTCGGCTTATCCATGCAAGGTTTGCAGCCATTGTTCCCGAGTGATGCGGTACAGCACATGCCGACGCAACGGATGATCGACGGCCAGTTTCGGATGATCGAAATCATCTTCCGGGGCGTGATGCATGCCGATCGCCTGCATGACTTTCTCTGAGGGCAGATTGGATTGCGCGGTGAAGGAAACTATTTCCTTGAGCGCCAACCGATCAAAGCCGCAACGCAGAGCGGTCCACGCCGCTTCGCTGGCATAGCCCAGGCCCCAATGTTCCTTGGCCAGACGCCAGCCGATCTCCACTGCCGGAGTGAACGGCGCATCAAAGCCAACCACGCCGAGCCCGGTGAAACCGATGAATTCACCGCTGTCCTTGCGCTCCAGCGCCCAAAGGCCAAAACCGTGCTCGGCAAAATGCCCACGCACGCGGCCGATCATCGAGGCGCTTTCCAGTCGGCTCAACGCTGCCGGGAAGTAGCGCATCACCTGAGGATCGGCGCACATCGCTGCAAATGCTGGCAAATCCTCGTCCTGCCACTGACGCATCAGCAAGCGTGCGCTTTGCAGTTCCAGTATCGGCTCCATCGTGCCCCTCCGTTTCCATGCCGCAAGTCTACATCGCTGGTAGGATCCTTCACTCATTCCTACGTTCCTACACGAAATCGCCATGCCATTGCCGCTGATCTACCACGAAGACTACAGCCCCGAGTTTCCGGCGGATCACCGCTTCCCGATGGACAAGTTTCGTTTGCTGCGCGATCACCTGGTCGACAGCGGTCTGACCCGCGATAGCGACCTGCTGCGCCCGGAGATTTGTCCCAACGACATCCTCGCCCTCGCCCATGACCGTGTGTATATCGAACGCTACATGAGCGGCGAGTTGTCCCGCGAAGACCAGCGGCGTCTAGGCTTGCCATGGAATGAAGCACTGGCCCGGCGCACGGTGCGAGCGGTCGGCGGTTCGATTCTGGCCGCGGAGAAAGCCCTCGAACATGGCCTGGCCTGTCATCTGGCCGGTGGCACTCACCATGCGCATTACGACTACCCGGCAGGATTCTGCATCTTCAATGACCTGGCGATCATCAGCCAATACCTGCTGCAAAGCGGTCGAGTGAATCGCGTGCTGATCTTCGATTGCGATGTGCATCAGGGCGACGGCACCGCACGAATCCTGCATGACACGCCGGAGGCGATTACCGTTTCCCTGCACTGCGAGAAGAATTTTCCCGCACGCAAAGCGCAAAGTGACTGGGACATTCCGCTGCCCAAAGGCATGGGCGATGCTGATTACCTGAAAGTGGTCGATGACACGCTCAACTATCTGCTGCCGCTGTATCAACCGGACCTGGTGCTGTATGACGCCGGCGTTGATGTACACAAGGACGATGCCCTCGGTTATTTGCAACTGACCGACGAAGGCGTCGCCGCCCGCGATGAAAGCGTGATGCGCCATTGCCTGGGCCGCGACATTCCGGTGATGGGCGTGATCGGCGGCGGCTACAGCAAGGACCGCCACGCCCTCGCCCGCCGCCACGGCATCCTCCATCACAGCGCACAGCGGGTCTGGCAGTCACACGGTTGTCATTGAGTTGTGCTGCGTTACCCACAATGGCTGTGGAACTGCCTGTGGATAACCTGAGTGAAAGGGACTACAGGCCATACCGGTTATGGCCTGCAGCGCACTGATCATTTTTCAACCAACATTCTGAGCCAACACAAATCCTGTAGGAGTGAACCTGCTCGCGATAGCGTCAACACCTTCAACATTACCTTGGCTGATACACCGCTATCGCGAGCAGGCTCACTCCTACAAGAGATCTGCGCTGTTAGAATGCGCGCCTTATCCCGCCATACCGCAGCGCATGCCATGACCCAGACTTCCGCCTCCTCCCCCGCTCACGTCGCCATCATCGGCGGTGGCCCCGCCGGCCTGATGGCCGCTGAAGTGCTGAGCCAGGCCGGAGTTCGCGTCGATCTCTACGACGGCATGCCCTCGGTGGGCCGAAAATTCCTGCTCGCCGGCGTCGGCGGCATGAACATCACCCACTCCGAAGCCTACCCGGCGTTCCTCTCGCGTTACGCCGAACGCGCGCCGCAAATCGCCCCGCTGCTGCGCGGCTTCGACGCCGATGCGTTGTGCACATGGATTCACGATCTGGGCATCGAAACCTTCATCGGCAGCTCCGGCCGCGTGTTTCCCACCGACATGAAAGCCGCGCCACTGTTGCGTGCCTGGCTCAAACGCCTGCGCGACAGTGGCGTAGTTATCCACACCCGCCATCGCTGGCTCGGTTGGGATGAACACGGCGCGCTGCGCATCGACAGCCCGGAAGGTGAAATCACCGTGAAACCCGACGCCACCCTGCTCGCCCTCGGCGGAGGCAGTTGGTCGCGGCTCGGATCCGACGGTGCGTGGATGCTGGCTCTGGAGCAGCACGGTGTAGGACTTGCGCCATTGCAGCCGAGTAATTGCGGCTTCGAAGTGCAGGCCTGGAGCGAGCTGATGGTCAGCAAATTCGCCGGTGCGCCGCTGAAAAATATCGCCATCGGCTTGAACGACGACGTTCCGCGCCTGGGCGAATGCGTGATTACCGCGACCGGGATTGAAGGCAGTCTGATTTATGCGCTGTCGGCGCCGATTAGAGAGGCGATCAATCAGTATGGCGCGGCGGTTGTTCACATCGACCTGCTGCCCGGCCGGCCTGTGGATAAATTGCAGGCGGCATTGAGCAAGCCACGCGGATCGCGCTCGATGGCCAAGCATCTGCACAGTCAGGTCGGCATTGATGGGGTGAAAGCGGCGTTGTTGCGTGAACTGACCGATGCTGCGACGTTTGCTGATCCGGCGCTGTTGGCGCGGGCGATCAAAGCGTTGCCGCTGACTCTGCTCAAAACGCGGCCATTGGACGAGGCGATCAGCAGCGCTGGGGGCGTGACGTTCGAGGCGATGGATGAGCGCTTGATGCTCAAGGCGTTGCCGGGGGTGTTCTGCGCGGGTGAGATGCTCGATTGGGAGGCGCCGACGGGCGGCTATTTGCTGACGGGGTGTTTTGCCAGCGGGCGGGCGGCGGGGTTGGGAATTGTGCAGTGGCTCAAGTCCGAGGCGTCTGCCTGAACCCTCACCCCCAGCCCTCTCCCAGAGGGAGAGGGAGCTGACCGAGGTGTCTGACGTCATCCGTCGACCTGAAACAACGAGTCGATTATGGCTTCGGCCAGCCGACCGAGGTATCTGGCGCCATACATCGACCTGAAACACCGAGTCGATTATGGATTTGGTCAGACGACCTAGGTGTCAGACGAAAGCTTTGTCGATTATGGATTCACAGCCATAGGATCAGGTCGGCGTACTTCGGGAGCATCCCCCAATCAGTCCCCTCTCCCACCGGGAGAGGGTTAGGGTGAGGGGCTTTTGACCTTAAGGCTTACGTTTACGCGGCCCGGTATTGAACACCGGCACCTTGCGCACAGGCTTGACCGAAGGCTCCGGCGCCTGCGTCTCGCCGCTGTCGACCCACTTGCCCAGATTGCGCTTGCCACCACCGCCCGACGCTTTCGGCTTCTTCGGTTTCTTCGGCTTCTTGATCACCTGACCACTGGCATCGGTATCCGGCACACGGTGCTCCGGTTCGAAATCCGGCTCGTTCTGACGCTTCAAGGTCTGCCGCGTCAGCATCTCAATCGCCGACAACATGTTCACTTCATCCGCGCATACCAGCGAGATTGCCTCACCCGTCGCGCCTGCACGGCCAGTACGACCGATACGATGAATGTAATCCTCGGCCACGATCGGCAGATCGAAGTTGATCACCAACGGCAGATCTTCAATATCCAGACCCCGCGCCGCAACGTCAGTCGCGACCAGAATCTGCACTTCACTGAGTTTGAAACGGTCCAGCGCGCGCTGACGGGTGGCCTGTGGTTTGTCGCCGTGGATACCGTCAGCATTCACACCGAGGCCCTGAAGTTTTTCCACCAGCGCATCGACACCGTTGCGGGTCTTGGCGAACACCAGCACCTGCTTCCACTTGTTCTTGCGCATCAGGTGCACGAACAGTTCAGCCTTGCGCTTCTTGTCCACCGTGACGATCCACTGCTTTACGGTGTTGGCGGCGACGTTGCGCGGGCTGACTTCGACGGTCAGCGGATCGTTGAGCATTTGCCCGGCCAGCAGGCGGATGTCATCGGAAAAGGTCGCGGAGAACAGCAGGGTCTGGCGCTTTTTCGGCAGCATGCGGTAAATGTTCGCCAGTTCTTCGGAGAAGCCCAGGTCGAGCATACGATCGGCTTCATCCAGCACCAGAGTCTGCAGCTGATCGAGTTTCAGCGCGTTCTGGCGGAACAGGTCGATCAGGCGACCGGGTGTGGCGACCAGCACATCGACGCCGCCGCGCAGCTTCATCATTTGCGGGTTGATGCTGACGCCGCCGTACACCGCATAAGTGCGCAGCGGCAGGTTTTCGGCGTACTGGCGCACAGACTCATGAACCTGCTCGGCCAGCTCGCGGGTCGGCACCAGAATCAGCGCACGCGCCGAGTTGGCAGCGACTTTCGGCCCTTCCATGGCCAACAACTGCAGCAGTGGCAAAGCGAAACCGGCGGTTTTTCCGGTGCCGGTCTGGGCCGCTGCCATCAGGTCACGACCGGCCAGCACGGCCGGAATGGCTTGCGCCTGAACCGGCGTCGGGGTCTGGTAGCCGAGCTTCTCGAGGGAGCGCAGCAAGGGTTCGATCAGGCCAAGGGTGGCGAAAGTCATGGGAGTACCGTAGGAAAAAATGACGCGGGCATGCAATGCCGCGCAGTTTACCCTAATTCGTACGCTGTTCCGCGGGAACGGCTGTCGGCGCTGCGACTGGCGGCTGTGCCGGACGGCGCCACTGCGGCAAGCCAATCAACACCACGGCGCTGATGATCACCAGCATCGCCAGCGCTTCTTCGATCCCGATGGTCTCGCCGACAAACACAATCCCCAGCAACACCGCCACCGCCGGGTTGACGTAGGCATAACTGGTCGCCGCCGCCGGACGCACGTGCTTGAGCAGGTACATATAAGAGTTGAAGGCGATGATCGAGCCGAAGAAGATCAGGTACGCCAGCGCCAGCCAGCCTTCAACCGGCGGCACTGCTTGCAAGTGTTCACCGCTCGCCGCGCTGCCGATCAGCAGCACCACGCCGCCAACCAGCATTTCCACCGCGCTGGCCATCGCGCCCTGCGGCAACGGCAGATGTCTGCTCCACACCGAACCGAACGCCCAGGTCGCCGCGGCGAAAATCAGCAGCGCCGCGCCCATCGGACTCGATTGCAGGTTGGAACCCATGTTGAGCATGGCAATGCCGATAATCCCCAACGCCACCCCGGCCCATTCCAGGCGGGTGTTACGCGCCCCCCAGAAATAACCACAGAGCAAAGTAAACAGCGGCACCGTCGCCACAGCCAATGCCGCCACCCCCGAAGCCACGCCAGTATGCTCGGCCACACTCACCGCGCCGTTACCGAAACTGAGCAGCAAAATCCCGATGATCCCCGCCGCTTTCCATTGCGCCCAGGTTGGCGCAGGGGCCCCGCGCCAGCGCAGAAATGCGTACATCAACGTACCGGCGATCACGAAGCGCACACCGCCAAGCATCAGCGGCGGCCAGTACTCGACGCCGATGCGGATCACCAGATAGGTCGATCCCCAAATCACATACAACGCAAAAAACGCGGCGATCAGCGGCAAGGAAAAACGGCGCAAGGCAGGCATGGGCGGCTCGAAAGTCAGGCTCAAGGGATGGATTATTCTAGAAAGGCGCACGGGCAAAAATAAGCTACAAAACCTGTTTATAGCGCCGGTACACTTTGGAAATCACGGAGATCTCCGGGTTAAACCGAGATTTCGAAAGTCTGGCATTTTCAGGAGATTTCCCTTGGACAAATACGACCGCATGCTGCTCAGCGCCCTGCTGGAAAACGGCCGAGCGTCCTACGCCGATCTGGCGCGTAAAGTGAACCTCTCCGCCCCCGCCGTCGCCGAGCGCGTGGCCAAGCTTGAAGTCTCCGGGGTAATCACCGGATATGAGGCAAAAATCGACCTGTCGAAAATCGGCCTGCCGATCCAGTGCATGATCGAATTGCGCCTGCACCAGAACGGCAGTCAGAAGGTCTACGACGAACTGGTAAAAATCCCGCAGCTGACCGAATGCTTTCGGGTCACGGGCGATCCGTGCGTGATGATGAAAGCCGCGGTGGGATCGATGACGGAGCTGGAGGAGTTGATCAATCGGGTGGCGAAGTTTGGTTTCAGCAAGACCTCGATTGTGTTGTCGAGCGCCATCGAAAAGCGCGTGCCGCTCGGCCAGATCGAAGGCAACGGCAAATAGTTCGGCTCCCCCCGAATGATCGTTCCCACGCTCTGCGTGGTAATGCAGCCCGGGACGCTCCGCGTCCCGTTCAAAGCCGAACGCGGAGCGTCCGTTGAGGCATTCCCACGCAGAGCGTGGGAACGATCGGTCTGTGGGATCAGCGATAGCGTTGGAGGTGTTCGGTGACTTTCGCGGCCGGGACTTTTTGCAGTTTGCACAGCAGGTCATGCGATAGCTCGCTGACGCCGTGCTTGTGCCGCAACTCATCAGCCAGATGCGCCATCAGATTGGCCGCCATCTCGGCATCGGCCATGGCCCGGTGAGCCTGCCCCGTGTGGGGCAAACGCGCAAACGTGGTCAGCGTACCGAGCTTGTGATTCGGCGCGGCCGGCATCAGCCGCCGTGCCAGCAGCAGCGAGCAGGCAAAGTTCTGCAACCGCGTGCGCTTGATCCGCCCCAGTTCAAAGTCCCAGAACTTCTGGTCGAACGAGGCATTGTGCGCGACCAGCGGCGTGCAACCGACAAACTCATTGACCTCGTTCATCACCTGCTCGGCCGAGGGCGCGGTGCGCAGCATGGCGTTGCTGATGCCGGTCAGTTGTTCGATGAACGCGGGGACGCGTACGCCGGCGTTCATCAGGCTCTGGTAACGCTCGACGATACGGCCGTTTTCCAGCATGACCACGGCGATTTCCGTGGCGCGGCAGCTGCTGTTCGGCGACAGGCCGGTGGTTTCAAAGTCGATGACTGCAATGCGTTCCAAACCAGGTTCAACTCCGTTCAATTCTTGAGTAACAACGCGCCTTCGATCGGCACGTAACGGCTGGCGGCGCGGATCAGCGAGTTGGCCGTCAGGCCGGGCACGCCATAGGCGACCGCTTGCACGCCGTGTTTGCTGATGATGCGTTCGAGCAGCATGTCGAAATCGCCGTCACCGGAGGCCAGGACAATTTCGTCGACGTGGTCGGCGGCGTCCATGATGTCGAGGGTGATGCCCACGTCCCAGTCGCCCTTGGCCGAGCCGTCGCTGCGCTGGATGTAGGGTTTGAGTTTCACGGTGAAACCGAGGTTGCGCAGGATCTGCTGGAACTGCTGCTGTTTGCTGTCGCCACGGTCGATCGCGTAGGCGTAGGCCTCGACGATCTGCCCGTCCTTGCTGATGTCTGCCCACAGCGCGGCGTAGTTGAAGTGACAACCATAGGCCTGACGCACGGTGTAGTAGAGGTTCTGCACGTCGGCGAACACTGCGATTTTTTTCACCGGAGTTCCTGTGGGCGCGCAAGCGCACGAAGCGGGATCAGGCGCCAGGCCCGAAAAAGGCGCTCAGTATGCCAGTCCGAAGGAGGGTTCCGCGAATAATCGGCCCGGAGCCCTCAGGGGCTCCGGACGAATGGTGAATCAGACGAAGGAATCGTCGTCATCGAAGAACGATGAGTTGTCGTTGCCGTAGTCGGTGTCGGTGAAGCCGCCCTGGTCGTTGCCAGAGAAGCCGTTATCGGCCACACGCTGATCTTCGCCCCAGCCATTGCTGCTCTGGTCAGCGACCTGCGCCGGCTCTTCCTTGATCACTTCAACGATTTCTTCCGGCTGCTGGTTGTGATGGAACAGGCTGCTGATGCCCTGCGCCAGCATCACGCCACCAGCTACACCGGCCGCAGTTTTCAAGGCGCCGCCGAGGAAGCTGCTGCCGGCCGCCGGAGCGGCTTGTTGCGCATAACCAGGCGGCGCTGCGCCGAAGTTCTGTTGTGGCGCCGGGGCCGCGTAATTCTGCTGCGGTGCCGGTTCGCGCCAGCCGCCAGTCGAGGCTGGGGCACTCTGGGTCGACACCGGACGCGGGCTACCACCAAAAATGCTCGACAGGAAACCACCGCCGCCACTCGGCGCCGGTGCGACACTCTGGGCCTTCGCCGACTGCAACTCAGCCTGCAAACGCTGGACTTGCTGAGTCAGTTGTTTGTTCTGCTCGTCGAGGCTTTTGAGCGCGGCCTCTTGCACCAGAATCGCCTGGGTCATGAAATAACCTGCCGCCGGCTGGCGGGTCAGGTGTTCCTTGATCCGCGTCTCGGCCTGGGCGTCGCGCGGGGCTGCCTCCGTTTCGGCCTGCTGCAGCCGGGAAAACAGTCCATCGATCAGGGTTTGCTCTTCGCTGTTCATGGCGACCTCGTAGATTGCCGGGGATAACATTGCCCTCGTCCACGTTGGCCGAGGTGCTCTCCTGTAATGGAGACGGTGACAAAACGTTTCAATGACCTTTACCGAATGTTTACGTTTGTGTCGCGCCGGCGATCATCGGTTAAAGTGAGCCACTGTTTTCCACCTGCGATACCGACTGATGAATGCCCTCGAAGTACTGCGCGACTCTCTGTATTTTTTCAAACGCCATTTGGGCAGCATCGTGCGGTTGTGCCTGCCGCTGGTGATTTTCGAAGCGTTCTTGCAACAAGTGGTCGATCACGCCAGCGGGCCGGAAAACATCTCGGCAATTAGCATCGTCGTCGGTCTGCTGGTGTATCCGCTGTACACCGCAGCGCTGATCCTGTTCCTTGATGCGCGCAGCCGTGGCGAGGCACCGCGCAATCGTGATCTGCTGGCGATGGCCGCCACCCTGTGGCCGCGCTTCGCGCTGCTCACGGCGCTGAATACCTTGCTGATTCTGTTGGGCCTGTCGCTGTATTTCCTGCCGGGCCTGATGTTGATGGTCATGCTCGCGTTCGGCGAATACCTGCTGGTGCTGCGCGGCATGGGCCCCTTGCAGGCAATGAAAGAAAGCCTGCGCCTGACCCGTGGGCACTTCTGGCGAATCCTGCTGTGCATTCTCTGTGTGATGACGCCGCTGTGGTTGCTCAAAGGCGCGACACTGGCGGTGTACCCCGAGCCGCAGAATCCTGTGATCGCCATACTGATCGACAGCGCTCACAGCTTCCTGCAACTGTTCACCAGTGTGGTGTTGTTCCGCCTGTTCATGCTGATCAGCGAATTGCCTGACAAACGTGACAGAGCGGTCTGACAGCTCTGCGCTTGGGCTTCGAGACGGCCGTCAGGTATGCTCGGGGCCACTTTCTGTAACGCTATAAGCCGAGCCATGACCCGTCTACTGCGCTACACCCTGTTGCTTGTTGTGCTTGCCATCGCCCTGATCGGTGGGCTGCTGTTCAGCCTGACCTGGCGCCCCGACACTCGCGAAACCCTGCCGGTCAGTTGCACGGGGACGCCACCGACACTGGTGCCGGGCCAGGCGCTGAAAGTCATGACCTGGAACGTGCAGTACCTGGCCGGCAAGCGTTACGTGTTCTGGAATGATCTGGCCCAGGGCAACGATGAAGCGCCGACACCGGAAGACATGGCCTTCAGCCTCGACGAAGTGGCGCGAGTGATCCGCGATGAGCAGCCCGATGTGGTGCTGCTGCAGGAGCTCGATGACGGCGCCAAGGCCAGCGATTATCAGGACCAGCTCAAGCTCTTGCAGGAACGGGTCGCCGACCTGTACCCATGCAACGCCAGTGCGTTTGACTGGAAAGCCGAATTCGTCCCTGATCGACACATCTTTGGCAGCGTCGGCCGGCAACTGGCGACGTTGAGCCGCTATCGCATAGAGCACGCCGAGCGCCTGCAATTGCCAGTGGCTGCCGCCAACTTCATCAGCCGCCAGTTCCAGCCGAAAGACGCCATGCTCGCGACCAAACTGCCACTGAGCGATGGCGGGCAACTGACTGTGTTCAATACGCATCTGGAACGCTCCAGCCAAGCAAATGACACCGCGCTGGCACAAGTGAGTGCCGTGGCCAAAGTGCTCGACAAGTACGAAAGCCAGGGCCTGCCGTGGTTGATCGGTGGTGATTTCAATCTGTTGCCGCTCGGCCAGTACCGCCGCCTGCCTGCCGAACAACGCACGCCCTACTCCGCCGACAGCGAGCTGCATCTGCTGTGGGACAAATACCCGATGATCCCGACCAACAACGAAGCCAGCGGCATCGACCGGGCGCAATGGCTGACCCACTACCCCAACGATCCTGGCCTGAACGGCCCGGATCGCACGGTCGACTATCTGTTTTACAGCCCGAAGATCAAGCGGGTGGAAGCGATGGTGCGCCAGGACGATACCTTGCGCATCTCCGATCACTTGCCGGTGATTGCGCGCTTCCTGCTGCCGGCGGCGCTCTAGGCAGGGCCAAGGAATATCGACCCGTTGCCCGAATTGACGATATGGAATCCCATGAAAATCTTATTGGTGTGCAAGGACATTGGTGGTTACGCGCGCAAACTGGCGGACTATCTGATGATCGACAACGACGTGTGTTTTATCGATACGTCATCGATGCAGAACAGTTTTGAGCGGGCGCCGAAGATCCTGCGCCGCCCGCTGAAACGCTGGGCGCAGTTACGCCAGTTCAACAAAGCCATCGCTGCGCATGGACGTTTCGACGTCGCACTCATCATCAACCCGGCCCAGATCGATGCAAACCAGTTGGCCGCCGGACTCAAGGTCTCCGACCACAAGATCGCCTACCTCTACGACAGCTTCAGTCGCTGGCCGATGACCCGCGAAGCGCTTGCCGGTTATGACGAGGTGTTTTCCTTCGACCCGGAAAATGCCGAAAGCTACGGGCTGAAAAAACTCTACAACTTCATTTACGACGACTACATCGCGGACGGTGAGCCCGGTGAGTACTCGGCGTTTGTGGTGATGGCGGGCAAGGATCGGGTGCCGGCACTTGCCGGTCTGGCAGAGGAATTCGATCGCCTCGGGGTGACCGATTACAAGTTTCTGGTTCAGTCCAAACCGGTTCCGGGGGCGCATCCGGGTATCACCTTCTTCGAGCAGAGAATGTCACTGCAATCCGTCGGCGAGCTGGTCAAGCGCTCGCGGATCATTCTCGATATAGCCAAGCCCGGTCAGGCCGGGTTGAGCTTCCGTTTCTTCGAAGCCATGGCCTCACGGAAAAAAGTCATCACCACCAACCAGAGGGTGGTCGATTATGACTTTTACAACCCGGCGAACATTCTGGTGATCGATGAGGCCAATCCGGTGATTCCGGAACGGTTCATTACGGATCCGTATGTCGATGTGCCTGAGCACATCTACCAGAAGTACACCTTGCAGGGATGGGTCAAAACCGTCTTTTCGCGCTCATGAAATGACATCGCTGACAGCTCCACCACGAAACCCTGTGGGAGCGAGCCTGCTCGCGAAAGCGGTGTGTCAGGCACCCTATTACCGACTGACACTACGTCTTCGCGAGCAGGCTCGCTCCCACAATGGCCAGGTGATATGACCGTTGGATCAATGCACCTCTTCCAGGTCGTCATGCAGCAGCCCGAAGATCTGTCGTTTCATGTCGATGAACGAGCGGTCCATGACCATGTCCAGTGAGCGTGGACGTTCGATCGGTACGTCGAGAATCTGTTTGATCCGCCCCGGTTTGGCGCCCATCACATAGACCCGGTCGCCGAGCAGAATGGCTTCGTCGATGTCATGGGTGACGAACAACACGGTTTTCTTGCTGTTGCCCCAGACGCGCAGCAACAACTGCTGCATCTGCAAACGTGTCTGGCTGTCGAGGGCGCCGAACGGTTCGTCCATCAGCAGAATCTGCGGGTCATTGGCCAGCGCCCGGGCGATCGCCACACGCTGCATCATCCCGCCCGACAACTGCTTGGCGTAGTTGTTGGCGAACCCGGCGAGGCCGACTTCGTTGACGTAATAATCGACGATCTCCTTGCGCCGCGCCGCCGGCATGCCACGACGCTTGAGACCGAACTCGACGTTCTGGCGCACCGTCAGCCACGGGAACAGCGTGTAGCTCTGAAAGACCATGCCGCGATCCGCGCCGGGGCCCTGTACTTGCTGGCCGCCGACGTAGATATCACCGGAGGTCGGCTCAGCCAGTCCGGCGGTCAGATACAACAGACTCGACTTGCCGCAACCCGATGGCCCGACCAGCACGGCGAATTGCTGATCCGGCACCTCGAACGAGACCTCTTCCAGCGCAGTAAACGTCCCGCCGTCAGGCTTCTTGTAACGCAGGTTGACCTTGTCGACCTGCAAGCGTGACGCCGCTTGCGCCGGGGTCGCGACAGGTTCGATGAAACGATGATTGGCAGCAGTCACTGAGCCCATGCGGCAACCCTCAAACGAAGAAAACGGAACAGTTGATCGGTGACCAGACCGAGCAGGCCGATGATCGCGATGGCGAGAAAAATCACATCCACCTGAAAACCGCGCATGGCCTTCAGGCTCAGGTAACCCAAACCGCTGGAAGCGGCGACCAGTTCAGCCACCACCAGATACGTCCAGGCCCAGCCCATCGTTACCCGTAGGGTATCGAGCACGCCCGGTACCGAGGCCGGCGCGATCACATGCAACACCGCATCGCGGCGACTGGAACCCAAGGTGTAGGAGGCGTTGATCAAGTCCTTGGAAATGCCTTTGGATACATCGGCGATCATCACCAGTTGCTGAAAGAACACGCCGAAGATAATCACCGAAACCCGCTGCTCCAGACCGATGCCGATCCACAGGATGAACAGCGGCACGAATGAGGTCACCGGCAGGTAGCGAATGAAATTCACCAACGGCTCAAGGAACGCCTGGACAATGCGGAAACTGCCCATCAGCAACCCCAACGGCACCGCCACCAGCGACGACACAATGAAGCCGACCATCACCACTTCGACACTCGCCCAGACATGCGTGCCGAGGGTGCCGTCGCGGCCCAGGCGCACGGCGGCTTCAACCACCGCGCCCGGCGTCGGCAAAAACATCCCCGGCACGACGCCGCCGTAAGACAACCCGGCCCACAGACCGACCAACAACACCCAGGCCAGAGCGCTGGCGCTCCACACCACTTGCACCGGCAAAGCGGTTTTTGGCGTAAGGCTGCGGCTCAGCCATGAATTGCGCTTGAACATGGCAAACCTCCTAGAGAGGGCTGACGAAACGGTTGTCGACCAGTTCGTCGTTGCTGACGTTGTAGGGTTTGCCCTGCAACTCGCTGGCGGTTTCGTTGGCCAGTTTGATCAGCGCTGCGCTGTCACCCGGCTTGCCCGGCGAGCCGAGAAGTTTCTCGCTCATCGCTTGATCGTAGAAACGCACGCCTTGTGCGGCGGCGGCCAGTTCCTTCGGATCGGACAGGTAGCCGCCGACGCCTTTGGCCATGATTTTGTACGCGTCTTCCGGGTGATCCTTGGTGTATTGCACGGCTTTGTACAAGCCGGCGACCAACGCCTTGACGTCTTCCGGCTGTTTTTCGATAACCGTGCAATTGAGCGCGACCACATCGACGATCACCCCGGGGGTGCTGCTGCTGTCGATCAATACTTTGCCCTGCTGCTTGTCGCGAACCATCGACAAGTGCGGCTCCCAAGTCACGGCGGCGGGTACGCGACCGGCGATGAACGCGGTGGCGGCGTCATCAGCGGTCATGTTCTGCACGGTGATGTCGCTCATCTTCATGCCGTTCTTTTTCAGCAGGTAGGAAAGCCAGAACTGCGACGTGGAGCCTTCGTTGACTGCCACGGATTTACCCTTGAGTTCTTGCAGGCTCTTCACATCCTTGCCGACCAGCACGCCGTCGCCGCCATGGCTGTCATCCAGCGCCGCGACCGCTTTGAAGCAGAACTGCGGGCGATACTTGAGCACTTCATCGATGGTCGACGCCGAGCCGGACAATTGCCCGGAGGCCTGCGCGGCCATGTACATCGACGCCTCTTCGACCACTGGCAGTTCGACGGTCAAACCGTTTTCCTTGAAGTAGCCCAGATCCTGAGCCAGATAGAGCGTGCCGTAGCCGACCCACGTGGTGTGGCCGATAGACAGGGTGCCGGCCTGGGCGCTGGTCGCGACCGTGGCCGCCAGGGCGGTGATTGCCAAAGGCTGAGTGAGACGAATACACAAGGACTTGATCATGGAGCACTCCCGACGCTGTTGATTTAGTTTTGTCATGGGCAGTACGGTCGCCGGCCGTTGTGCAGTTGCTGCCGTTGGACTCTCGCGGACGCTTGGGCGGACAACATTCGGCTGGCGGGCAAGATCGATGGTGGCCCATGTGCGCGGTGAGGAAAATCAGGAAATTGTTGGCTGCAAATGATGAAAAAACTGGGTAGTGCGCACTGCTAAAGGGCGGGGATTGCGGGGGTGCGCGAGGTGGGTGCAGATCGGGGATTTTCGGCGAATGGGAGAATGTCATCGCTGGCAAGCCCGCTCCCACAGGGATCTCGAGCGAACCCCGGATTTTGTGAACACCGCTGAAACCTGTAGGAGTGAGCCTGCTCGCGATGGCGTCAGGTCAGTCGATTGCTTGGCTGCCTGACCCACCGCAATTGCGAGCAGGCTTACTCCTACAGGGGATCTTCGGTGTGACATAGATCCAGTGTGGGAGCGAGCTTGCTCGCGAAGGGGGCGACTCGGTCTCAGCGCAACTGGAACCAGGTGGTTTTCAGTTGGGTGTATTTGTCGAACGAGTGCAACGACAGATCGCGTCCAAACCCTGACTGTTTACCACCGCCAAAAGGCACCGTCACATCCAGCGCATCCACCGTATTGACCGATACCGTGCCAGCGCGCAGCTGCCGCGCCACGCGGTGTGCGCGGTTGAGGTCATCGGTCCACAACGACGCCGCCAGTCCATACACACTGTCGTTGGCCAGCCATATAGCCTCGGCTTCATTATCGAACGGCATCACCGCCAGCACCGGTCCGAATACCTCGTCGCGAAACAGCGGCATGTCCGCAGTTACACCGGTAAAAATCGTCGGCTCAATAAAATTGTCCGACCCGTTAAACCGCCGCTGCTGCCCGCCACAAACCCGCGTCGCACCGGACTGCTCGGCACTGCGAATAAAACGCATGATGCCCGCCGTCTGCTTGTGATCAACAATGGCGCCAGCACTGCTTTGCGGATCCAGCGGATCCCCCGGCAACCAACGCTCAGCCTGCGCTTTCAAGCGCTCGACAAACTCATCGTGAATCGAACGCTCCACCAGCAACCGCGAATTGGCCGAGCAGACTTCACCCTGATTGAAGAAGATCCCGAACGCGGCTTTTTCCGCTGCCAGATCGAGATCCTGACAATCGGCGAACACCAGATTGGCGCTCTTGCCGCCGCACTCCAGCCACACCTGTTTGAGGTTCGATTGCGCGGAATACTGCATGAAATATTTGCCGACCTGAGTCGAGCCGGTGAACACCAGACAATCGATATCCGCGTGCAAACCCAACGCCTTGCCAGCCTGTTCGCCAAGCCCCGGCAACACGTTCAGCACTCCCGCCGGCAGCCCTGCTTCCAGCGCCAGATCGGCCAGACGCAATGCCGAAAACGGTGACTGCTCGGCCGGCTTGAGGATCACCGAATTACCCGCCGCCAACGCCGGCGCGAGTTTCCACGCGGCCATGTCCAACGGGAAATTCCACGGCACCACAGCGGCCACCACACCCAGAGCTTCACGGGTAATCGTCGCCAACACATTCGGTGCACTGGGTGCGACCTGATCGTAAAGTTTGTCGATGGCTTCTGCGTACCAACGGAATACGCCAGCAGCGCCGGGCACGTCGATGTTGTAGGCATCCATCACCGGTTTGCCCATGTTCAGCGAGTCGAGCAGCGCCAGCTCTTCACGATGGCTCATCAGCAAATCAGCCAGACGCAGCAGCACTTGCTTGCGCTCGGCTGGCGAGCGCTGCGACCAGATGCCAGCTTCGAACACCTGACGCGCATTGCGCACCGCCGCGTCCACATCCTCTTCGCCACACGCAGCGACATTCGCCAGACACTGCCCGGTCGCCGGGTTGATCGCGGCAAAAGTCTGCCCCGATATCGCGGCGCAATGCTTGCCGTCGATCACGGCCTGATCGGGAAACTTCAATGCAACGGCGCGGCGCTGCCACTCTGCAAGCTCGAACACGACGGATGCTCCTGAGACGTTATTGTGCCTCGATGGTCGCTCAGGCCCGCACGGGCTAAAAATAGTAAAAATGTCTTCGCAGGCAATAAAAACACTGGGCAATGACTTCCCCCAAACGCTGCGCAGGTGGCTATGGTTGAGGGATAACAACATCGTCGCGCAACGGACGTGGCGGCGCACAAATTGCTTGGAAGTCGAGTACGCTCGTCCAGAGGTTTGCCGTGGCCGCCTACAATTTGCGTCAGCTGAAATACTTCATCACCACCGTCGAGTGCGGCAGCGTTGCCGAGGCTTCGCGCAAGCTGTACATCGCGCAACCGGCGATCTCCACCGCGATCAAGGCGCTGGAAGACAGCTTCGCCGTGCAACTGCTGATCCGTCATCACGCTCAAGGGGTTTCCCTTACGCCAAGCGGTGCGCGTTTTTTGCGCAAGGCGCAGGAACTGTTGCGCATGGCCAAGGAGTTCGAGCAGAACGCCCTCGCCGACAATGATGTGGTCGCGGGGCAGATCGATATCGGTTGTTTCGAAACGGTTGCGCCGTTGTACTTGCCGCAACTGATTGCCGGGTTCTCGGCGCTGTATCCGGGGGTGAAAATCCGCATCCGCGATGGCGAGCAGCAAGAGCTGGTGCAAGGCCTGACGTCAGGCGCGTTCGACCTGGTGATTCTTTATGAACATGAACTCGACGCGACCATCCAGACCGAACCGTTGATGCCGGCTCAACGGCCCTACGCGCTGTTGCCGGCGGATCATCGTTTTGCCCAGTACAAGCAAGTGTCACTGCGCGACTTGTGTCTGGATCCGATGATCCTGCTCGATGTGCAGCCGAGCCGGACCTACTTCGTCAGCCTGTTTGAAGAGCTCGGGCTGACCCCACGCATCGAGTTCAGCTCACCGTCGATTGAAATGGTGCGCGGGATGGTCGGCCAGGGTTTCGGCTTTTCGATTCTGGTGACCAAACCCCATTCGGAATGCACCTACGACGGCAAGAAAGTCGTGTGCGTGGACATCGTCGAGGACGTCACCGGTTCAGGTTTGGTGGCGGCGTGGCTCAAACGCGGGCAGTTGACCAAACCGGCGCAGTTGTTCGCCGATTATTGCCGCGAACAACTGACCGCGAAGACTCACTTTTAATCATAAATGATCGCAGCCTTCGGCAGGTCCTACGCAAAACCTGTGGGAGCTGCCGAAGGCTGCGATCTCTTGCTCTTCAGGTGCCACGCGGCTTGGCCCGTGCGGTCGCCTCGGCCACCAGCGGATCATCCGGCCAATAGTGCTTCGGATACCGCCCCTTCAAATCCTTCTTCACCTCGGCATAGGTACTGCGCCAGAAGTTGGCCAGATCCTGCGTCACCTGCACCGGGCGCCGCGCTGGCGATAGCAGATGCAATTTGACCACCTGCCGCCCACCGGCGATTCGCGGCGTATCGGCCAGCCCGAACAGCTCCTGCAAACGCACCGCGAGAATCGGTGGAAACTCGCTGTAGTCCAAACGAATCGACGACCCCGACGGCACGCTCAGATGATGCGGCGCCAACTCATCAAGCTTCTGCGGCAACGGCCACGGCAGCAGATTGCGCACGATGCTCGACAGATCGAGATTGGCAAAATGGCTGAGTCGCGAAACCTTGCCCAGATAGGGCATCAACCAATCTTCGAGGGTGTTGAGCAACGTCGCATCACTGACATCCGGCCACTGACTGTTTTCCTGAATGTTCAATTCCAACTGCCGCAACAACGCCACTCGCGCCTGCCACTGACGCAGCTCCGGCGTCCACGGCAGCAGCTCCAGACCCTTGCGCCGCACCAGATTGACCAACGCCTGACTGCGCGCATTTTCATCGAGACCGGTCAACGGTTCACGGCTGAGGATCAGCTCGCCGACCTTGCGCTGACGCTCGGCGCGCAGCACGCCTTCGCGCTCGTCCCAGTCCAGTTGATCGACGTTGCGCACCTGTTCGGCCAGCACGGAATCAAACAGCGCAGGGTCGAAATCCGCCGCCAGATAAATCCGTTCTTCGCGCTGGCCCTGACGGCTGCCGAGATCGGCGATGACGATCCACGGCTCTTTCATCAGGCTGTCAGCTTCGGCGAACAGCGCCGCACGACCATTGGCCAGGCGATATTCGGCGCCACCGGCACGCCGCTGTTGCGCGACGCGATCCGGGTAGGCCAGCGCCAGCAACGCGCCGAGCCAACGCGGATGATCAGGATCGCTGACCGGTTCACTCGCCTTGCCGCGCAGGTAACCGCGATATTGCCGGGCGAGTTGCTTAGCCCGTTGTACGCCGCCCTGCGCACCTCGAGCCGCACGTTCCTCACCCGAGAGCAACACCAGACGACTGTGCAGATCCGCCCCGGCGCCACGCAAGATATCGCGTTCACCAAGCAATGCGGCGACGTCGCAGGCCATGTTGGCCAAACCCAATGCCTGACCGCGCAACAGCAAATGACCGATGCGCGGATGCGCCGGTAACTCAGCCATGGCCTGACCGTGCGTGGTCAGCGCTTCACCTTCCAGCGCGCCGAGACGCTGCAGTAAATCCTGCGCCTGTGCATAAGCCGCCGCTGGCGGAACGTCGAGCCAGACCAGTTCGCCCGGCGTGACACCCCAGCGCCCCAGTTGCAGGGCGAGGCTGGCGAGATCCGCCGAAAGAATTTCCGCACTGCCATAAGCGGCGAGCTGTTCGTGCTGATCCTGCGACCACAAGCGATAGCAAACCCCCGGTTCAAGTCGCCCCGCTCGCCCCGCACGCTGGGTGGCGCTGGCCTTGGAAATCCGCTGGGTATCAAGGCGCGTCATGCCGCTGCCGGGATCGAAACGCGGCACCCGCGCCAGCCCGGCGTCGATCACCACGCGCACGCCGTTGATGGTCAGACTGGTCTCGGCGATGTTGGTCGCCAGCACCACTTTGCGCTGACCGGCCGGCGCCGGATCGATCGCCGCACGTTGCGCATTGAGGTCAAGTTCACCGTGCAGCGGGCACAGCAGCACATCACTGCGCTCACCGATTGCGTCGACCAATTGTTGATGCACGCGACGAATTTCCGCCTGCCCCGGCAGGAACACCAACAGGCTGCCGGTTTCATCGTGCAGCGCTTCGAGTACGGTTTGCGTGACGCGTTGATCGATGTATTCGCCGGGCTGAAACGGCCGGCCCCAGCGCATCGTCACCGGATACATGCGCCCTTCGCTGCGCAGGATCGGCGCGTCGTCCAGCAACCCGGCCAGACGCTCGCCTTCGAGCGTGGCCGACATCAGCAGAATCTTCAGCGGCTGTTCAGCTCGGAACAGCTCACGACCGTTCAGACTTAAGGCCAGCGCCAGATCGGCGTCGAGGCTGCGTTCGTGGAATTCGTCGAAGATCAGCAGGCCCACGCCTTCCAGCGCCGGATCATCCTGCAAGCGCCGGGTGAGAATGCCTTCGGTGACCACTTCGATGCGCGTATTGGGGCCGACCTTGCTGTCGAGACGAATGCGATAACCGACGGTTTCACCGACCTTCTCGCCCAGCTCACTGGCCAATCGTTCTGCGGCTGCACGCGCGGCGAGACGGCGCGGCTCAAGCATCAGAATGGTCTGCCCGGCCAGCCACGCTTCATTGAGCAAAGCCAAGGGCACGCGGGTGGTTTTACCGGCGCCGGGCGGTGCTTCGAGCACGGCTTCGTGGCGCGTCGCCAAGGCTTCACGCAGGGCGGGTAAAACTTCATCGATTGGCAAAGAATTCATGCTGGCTCCTCAGGGCGTGCCCACAGTAAATTGCGAGTCGCGTTAAAGCTGTGAGCGTGCCAGGCAAGGCGCGGGACGCAGGTAAGGGTCGTTTCCTTGCCAAGTCCCGCAACGCAGCATGGCGCGCTCACAGCTTTAGCCCGGAGGGCCGAACCCCGACAGGATTCATCAGCCTTCACGCGGTGTCGATCTGGAGAAAACAACTTCAATCCTCAACATATTTCGGTAGGGGTGAGACGAGGCCGCAATTTACTGTGGGCATGCCCTGCCAGGCCCGAGTATAACGGCGAACTGGCGGGCGTTCGTCAGGGTCTTAACTTCACACGACGACGCTTCGTTATCAGATGACTCAGGAGATTTTCCCATGCGCTTACCTTTTCGCCTGATCGGCGGTGTACTGGTCGCCACCCTGCTCACGCAAATCACCGCGTGCGGTTCGATTTTCTACCCGGACCGACGCGGTCAGATCGACGGCAAGATTGACCCGGCGATTGCCGTGCTCGACGCCGTGGGCCTGCTGTTCTACGTCATTCCCGGGCTGATCGCGTTTGCCGTCGACTTCGCCACCGGCGCGATCTATTTCGAACCGGGTCACACCGCGCAGATCGATCCGGCCAAACTCAAACAAGCCATCGGTCCGGACGGTCAGGTCGATAATCACAAGCTGCAGGCTATTCTCGAAAGTGAACTTGGGCGGGACTTTCCTCTGGACGACCCGCGCCTGATTCAACACAAGGGCAGCACTCAGCAACTGGCGATGTTCGGCCTGCAACCCGCCGCTTAAAAAGGAAGTTAAATGACATCCAGCCCCGAACACGCCCGCCTGCTACGGCTGGCGACCCGCGCCTCGGTGGCGGTCGCGTGCACGCTGATCGTCGCCAAAGCCATTGCCTGGTGGCTCAGCGGTTCGGTGAGCATGCTCGCCGGCCTCACCGACTCGGCGCTGGATGGCGTCACCTCGATGCTCAATCTGCTGGCGGTGCATTACGCGCTGCGCCCCGCCGATGACGATCACCGTTATGGCCACGGCAAAGCGGAATCGCTGGCGGGCATGGCGCAGGCGCTGTTCATTGGTGGCAGTGCGGTGTTGATCGCGTTTCAGGCGTTCGAACGGTTGAAGACGCCAGAGCCGCTCGGCGCACCGTGGCTGAGCATCGGTGTGATCGTGTTTTCGCTGCTGCTGACGGCGGCGTTGCTGGTGTTGCAGCATCGGGTGATCAAGCAGACCGGCTCCAACGCGGTGCGCGCGGACTCGCTGCACTATCGCTCGGACATGTTGCTCAACGGCAGCATTCTGATTGCGTTGATCCTTGCCGGTTTTGGTTTTGAACAACTGGATGCCTGGTTCGGCCTGGGAATTGCCGCATACATTCTGTGGAGCGCGATACAAATCGCCCGGGAAAGTTTTTCGGTGTTGATGGATGAAGAACTGCCGACGGATGTCAGTCAGCACATGCTCGAACTGGCGTGCAGTGTGCCGGGCGTGTTGGGCGCGCATGACTTGCGCACGCGAATCTCCGGCAACCACTGGTTTGTGCAGTTGCACCTGGAATTGCCGGGGGAACTGACCCTGTCAGTGGCGCACGGCATCAGCGATCAAGCGGCCGATGCCATTCACAACGCCTACCCGCGAGCCGAAGTGCTGGTGCACGCCGACCCGCAGGAAGTGGTCAAATCTGAACGGGCGCAAACCCGGCTTCAGTAACTGACCTGATAACCGCGACTGCTCAGGCAATTGCCCTGAGCCTGCCGGTACGCCTGAACCACTTCTGGCGCCGGTTGATACGTCGCGGTGCGTGGGTCGAAACCGCTTTGCTGCACCGCGTACTGATAGCACTGGTAACCGTCCTGCTGTACCTGCTCCGGCGACTGGCCATTGGCCGGATACGCTTCGACGTCATAGCCTTGGGATTGCGGCTGCGGCTGTTGCTGCACCGGCGGTTCGACCACGATGTAATCCTGGGTCGCTTCCTGATAGGCATAGTAGGAACCAGCGGCGAGGAACAGCAGCGAACCACCGATCCACACTTCTCGGGCGTAATCCGGCAAATACTGAATGCGGATCCCGCGCGGCGGCTGCACGACGATGTAGCGCGGGCCTTGCGGGCGATACCAGTAGCCGCCCGAATAGAAGTAATCCTGACCACGATACGGCACGCGGTAATCGCGATCCGGGAAGCGGTCGATCACATGTCCCGGCCGGTATTGCGGGCCTGGGCCCCAACCGTTGCCGTGACCGTCCGGACGCCCCGGCCAGCGATTGTCGTTAGGTCGGTTGTTGGTCTGCCAATGCTGATTGTTGTAGCCGTTCTGCGGGCGCTCATCGCGGTAGTAACCCTGACGCGGCTCCTGGGTCTGGCGCACGGTGTCGGGCCGTGGCTGGATCGGCAGGCTGTTGGCCGGCAGTTGCGGCGGCGGTGGCGGTTGGCGCACCGGATTGGGATTGTAGGCCGGGCGATTCTGATCGCGGTTCTGCCACTGGCCATTGTTGTTGCCGTTGTGCTCGAACTGGCGGCTGTTGTCGCCACGAATGATCTCGTTGTTCTGCGGGCGCGGCTGATTCTGTTGCGGCTGATTCTGCGATGGATTGTTCTGCGGACGCGGCTGATTGTTGCCGCCACGGCCCTGATTGTTGCCCTGATGATCCGGACCGTGGCCGCCGCCATCCGGGCCGCGATTCTGTGGCTCATCGGCAAGCGCTTGCACACTGACACTCAAACACAGCAAACCAACACCAGCCAGACGCCAGATGCGCGAATTCATGCTTTTTCTCACTGCGGGGCCTGCAAATGTAAGAGGACTTGTCACTAAGACCGGGAATACACACGCCCGGTTCTGCAACAGGTTATCAGTCGCGCAACTTATTTATTGAGCGCCCGGCATGAAATCGCAGGCAAGAAAAAAGGGAGACCCGTCGGCCTCCCTTCTAGAGAACTTCGTCCTGGCTCGACGCTTTTGACGTCGGCTCACCTCACGCCGTCTTCTGGACAGTGTGCAGCTCGGGGGCCGGCACAACCCCGGTGGGGGTGGCGGCCGCGGCAGGCCGGATAGGGCGGGCCGCGTGGACTGTGTTACCGAGCAGTGATTCTGGTGATAAGAATAGGTCTGAGACCGCGACAGAGGATTGCGAAGATTGCTGAAATAAACACCACTTGCGCAATTTTTAACCCTGGATAGATAATCCGCCGCAATAGTTACAACCAAGGACAGATTGATGAGCAAACTCGACCGTTACGACCTGAGCATTTTGGCGGAATTGCAGCGCGACGCCCGCATCTCCAACCAGGAATTGGCCGAGCGCATCGGTCTGTCGCCCTCCCCTTGCTCGCGTCGGGTCAAGCAACTGGAAGACGATGGCTATATTTCGCGTCAGGTGGCGTTGCTTGATCGCAAGATGCTTGGGCTGAGCCTGACGGCGTATGTGCTGATCGGCATGGATCGGCATACGCCGGAGCGTTTCGAGAATTTCGAGGCGGCGATTCGGACGTTGCCGCAAGTGTTGGAGTGCAGCCTGGTGACGGGGGTGGATGCCGATTACCAGTTGAAGGTGGTGGTGCCGGATATGGATCACTATCAGAAGCTGTTGCTGGGGCATTTGACCCGGATCGAAGGGGTGACCAGCGTTCGGTCGAGTTTTGTGCTGAATCAGGTGCTCAACAGCACTGAACTGCCCTTGACCCACCTGCGCAACTGATCAAAAGCCCCTCACCCCAGCCCTCTCCCAAAGGGAGAGGGGGCCGACCGTGAGATGCTGAAGAAGTACGCCGACCTGAGCGTTCTGCTGTGAATCCATAATCGACTCGATCTTTCAGGTCGATGTATGACGCCAGACACCTCGGTCAGTCCCCTCTCCCTACGGGAGAGGGCTAGGGTGAGGGCAAAGGCTTCGGTTCAGACCCAGATCAATGCCACCCCACACACCTTGGCGTATACTCGCCGCGCCCTTTTAGCCCCATGCGCGCCGGAGAAACCCAATGGATCCAGCATTATTAGAAGAGTGGATGATGACCGGTCTGGTCAGCACCCTGATCATTTTCATGGGTTTCATCGTCTGGGATCTGGCGAAGAAGTCCAAGGCCGGGCGCTTTGGTTCGTTCATTCTGTTTTTCGTACTGGGCCTGGGCGTGGCCGCGTTCATCATCAAGAGTGTGGTGATCGGCCTGATCGAATCCGGCGCTCTATAAGCGCGCCGGCACTTCCTTCCACTGGCCCTGATCGAGGCCTTCAAGCGTCCAGTCGCCAATCCTGACCCGCACCAGCCGCAACGTCGGCAGACCGACCGCCGCGGTCATGCGCCGCACCTGACGGTTGCGCCCTTCGCGAATCACCAGTTCCAGCCACGAAGTCGGTATGGTCGCGCGAAAGCGCACCGGCGGATTGCGCGGCCACAACTCAGGCTCATCCAGTTGTCGCGCTTCGGCGGGCAAGGTCATGCCGTCATTAAGCTCAACGCCGTCACGCAAACGCTGCAGCTGTTCGGCCGTCGGCACACCTTCAACCTGCACCCAATAGGTCTTCGCCAATTTGTGTTTCGGATCGGCGATGCGCGCCTGCAACTGCCCGTCGTTGGTCAGCAGCAACAAGCCTTCACTGTCACGATCCAGGCGTCCGGCCGGATATATGCCGGGCACATCAATGTAATCCTTGAGCGTCGCCCGCCCTTCGCCGTCGCTGAACTGCGTCAGCACATCGAACGGCTTATTGAACAGGACCAGTTTCGGCTCGGCCGGGGGTGCCTTGGCAACACGGCGCGGGGAAGCAGACTGAGGCTTCGCGCCAGGGCGGCGGGAAGGTGGACGCGGGGGACGGGACATGGCGAAAAAAACATCTAACGGTCAGGGCTGCCAATGCTAGTAGCCTGACCGTTAAATGACCATCAACAAATCAGCGGAACGGCGGCTCGTCGAAGCTGCGCAGTTTGCGCGAGTGCAGCGAGTTGAGTTCGGTGCGCAGCAAGTCCACCGCCTCGATACCGATCTTCAAGTGCTGGCTGACCGCGCGCTCATAGAACGCGTTGGCCGACCCCGGCAGTTTGATTTCACTGTGCAGCGGTTTGTCCGAGACACACAGCAACGTGCCGTACGGCACCCGCAGGCGATAACCCTGCGCGGCAATCGTGCCGCTTTCCATGTCCACCGCGACCGCGCGGGACAGGTTGATCAACGGCCGTTCCTGGGCCCAACGCAATTCCCAGTTACGGTCGTCGTAGGTCAGCACGGTGCCGGTGCGCAGGCGTTTTTTCAGGTCGTCGCCCTTCTCGCCAGTGACATTCGCCGCTGCTTGCTGCAGCGCCATTTGCACTTCGGCCAGGGCCGGGATCGGAATGTTCGGCGGCACCACGCGGTCGAGAATGCCGTCGCGACGCATGTAAGCGTGAGCCAGCACGTAGTCGCCAATGGTCTGCGACTGACGCAAACCGCCGCAGTGACCGATCATCAGCCAGCAATGCGGACGCAACACCGCCAGGTGGTCGGTGATGTTCTTGGCGTTGGACGGACCAACACCGATGTTGACCAGCGTCACGCCGTGGCCATCGCTGGCGATCAGGTGATAGGCCGGCATCTGGTAACGGTGCCAGACCACACCGGCAGCAATCGCCGACGCTTCGCCGTGATCCATGCCCTTCTCGATGATCACGTTGCCCGGCAAGACCATGCGCACAAAACGCGGGTCGCGGCGCAACTGCTCCAGACCATGGACGATGAACTGATCGACGTAGCGGTGATAGTTGGTCAGCAGAATCCACGGCTGCACATGACGCCAGTCGCTGCCGGTGTAGTGCACCAGACGGCGCAGTGAGAAGTCCACACGGGCGGCGTCGAACAAGGCCAGCGGCAGCGGATCAGTGTTTTCCCAGTCATAGAGGCCGTCGGCGATGCCATCGGTGGCGGCGGACAGGTCGGTACTCGGGAACACCCGCGCAAGCACCGCAGCGGTGACGCCGGAGCCGGCGAGTTCATCGCCCTGCTCGACCACGTACGGATACGGAATGTTCTGCTGGCTGACACCGACTTCCACGGTCACGGTGAAGTCGTGCATCAACGGCACAAGTTGTTCGAGCAGGTATTTGCGGAACGCCGCCGGGTGGGTGACGGTGACGCTGTAAGTGCCCGGCAGTTGCACCTTGGCGTAAGCGCGAGTGGTCTGCGGGACTTCGCCCTGGCAGTGATAGGTCAGACGCAGTTCGGGATAACGAAACAGAGCACGCTGCGCAGCGTCGGGTTCGACGCGATCCTTGAGGTAACGCTTGAGCGCCGAGTTCAGCGCAGTGGTGGCTCGCTCATGCAGCTCGGCCAGACGATCCACGGCTTGTTCGGCGGTTTGAACGACAATAAACGCTTCGGTCACGATCAGCTTCCTGTGTTCTGACTTGCAGAGCTTCATCTTGCCTGCATCGTGGCGTCACGGGAACAGTGGCGTTGTGGGTGTACCCAAATCTCCCCATCAACGGATATCCCATGTGGGAGCGAGCCTGCTCGCGATAGCGGTCTATCCGTCGACATTTGCATTGACTGATACACCGCTATCGCGAGCAGGCTCACTCCTACAGGGGATGTGTGGTGGGTCAGAGAATCTGTGGGGTTGCGCGGGCGACGATGGCTTCGACGTCCAGCCCACGCGGCAAGGCGCCGTAAACCCGGCCACCACCGCTCAGGCGGCTGGCAATGAAGGCATCGCTGACCGCCGAGTTACCGGCCTCAAGCAACAGTTTGGCCTGCAAACCAAGCGCGATATCTTCAGTCAACTGCCGTGCCCGATACTGAATGTCGCTCGTGTCCTTGAACTGCGCCTGCAATTGCTGAATATGCGCAGCCAGCCGTTTGTCACCATGCCCGTCACCCAACTCGCTGAACAACACATCCAGCACACCCGGCTCTTTCGACAAGGCTCGCAGCACGTCGAGGCACTGCACATTGCCCGAGCCTTCCCACGTCGAATTCACCGGCGCCTCGCGGTACAGACGCGGCAGAATGCTCTCTTCGACATACCCGGCACCGCCCATGCACTCCGCTGCTTCGTTGATCATCCCCGGCGCGCGTTTGCAGATCCAGTACTTGCCCACCGCCGTCACCAGCCGCGCAAATTGCGCTTCGTGGCGATCGTCCAGATGATCCAGCGCCTTGCCCATGCGCAAGCTCAGCGCCAGCGCGGCTTCGCTTTCCAGGGCCAGATCAGCCAAGACGTTCTGCATCAATGGCTGTTCGCTGAGCAGTTTGCCGCCGACCTTGCGGTGCGCGCAGTGATGGCTGGCCTGGGTCAGCGCCTGGCGCATCAGCGAACTGGAACCGACCATGCAATCGAATCGGGTCATCGCCACCATCTCGATGATGGTTGGCACGCCGCGCCCTTCCTCACCGACCATCCACGCCAGCGCGCCACGAAACTCCACTTCACTGGAGGCGTTGGACTGGTTGCCGAGTTTGTTTTTCAGACGCTGGATATAGAACTGATTGCCCGTGTCGTCCGGACGATGGCGAGGGAGCAGGAAGCAGCTCAAACCCTTGTCGGTCTGCGCCAGCGTCAGGAAGGCATCGCACATCGGCGCCGAGCAGAACCACTTGTGCCCGACCAGTTCATAGGCCTGACCCGGACCACTGGCGCCGACCGGATACGCCTTGGTGGTGTTGGCGCGCACGTCGGTGCCGCCCTGTTTCTCGGTCATGGCCATGCCGATGGTCACGCCGGCCTTGTGCGCGATGCCGACGTTGCGCGGATCGTATTCCGTGGCGAGGACTTTCGGCAGCCATTGCTCAGCCAGATTCGGTTGCAAACGCAGGGCCGGCACGCTGGCGAAGGTCATGGTCAACGGGCAACCGCTGCCGGCCTCGGCCTGGCTGTGCAGATAAGTCATCGAGGCGCGGGCGACATGGGCGCCATCCTGTGGGTGCGCCCATGGCAAAGAAGTGAGGCCATGCTCGATCGCCGTGCGCATCAGCTCGTGATAAGCCGGGTGAAATTCCACCAGATCAATGCGATGACCATAGCGGTCATGGCTGGCGAACGTGGGTTTGTTCTGATTGGCAAGGAAACCGGCTTCCATCAACGGCCCGCCGGCGAGCGCGCCGTAAGCATCGATCCGCGACTCGGCCCAACCAGCACCAAAGCGCCGCGACCACTCCTGCAACGGCAGGTCGATGCGGTACAGATTGATGCCGTCCAACGACGGTGGCTGGTTGGTGACTTCGTGAGTTTCGGCGAACTGATGCAGGTTCATGACGGGGCTCCTTTGGGCAACCAAGGAACTCAGTTAAGCACCGCACCGCGACGGGTCAAAGTGTCATACCAGCCGAATTTGCGGCGCTTTTACCCTGTCAGCAGCACAGTACCCGACGCTCCAGAGCCGACTGCAAATCTTCGAATTTGACCGGTTTGTTCAAGTAATCGACCGGCGCCCCCGTGGCGCAAAGCTCTCGGTCAGCGGTCAACGCCAACATGAACACCGGCAAATTCGTGCAGCCCGGCAAGGCGTGAATCTGGCAGCACAACGATGCGCCATCGTGAGCGGGTAGCTGACAATCGATCAGCACTGCGTCGAAGGTCTCTCGTTGCAAGCAATCCAATGCCGCCGCGCCGTTGTCGGCTGTACGCACGCGAAAACCGAGCTTGAGCAACATACCGCGCATCACCAGTTGATTGATGCTGTTGTCGTCCACCAGCAGCACCGTGCAATCCTGTGGTGCACGCACGCAATCGCGCGAAGGCGCGCAGATCGGCGCAGTTTCGACCACTGGCAGTTCAAACTCGACGTCCAGTTGGAAGCGACTGCCACGCCCGGGCTCCGAGCGATGTGTGAGCTTGCCACCGAGCAACTCGACCAACTGTCGGCAAATCGCCAGACCTACGCCCAGGCCGCCGTATTCGCGGGTCATCGAACCGTCGAGCTGGAAGAAGCGCTGGTACATCGTCGCTTCGCCCAGATCGGTAAAACCGATACCGGTGTCAATCACCGCAAAGGACAACGCCAAACGATTATCCGTCGACGGTTTACCAGTGACGCGCAATGCCAAACCACCGATGCGAGTGAACTTGATCGCGTTATCCAGCAGACACTCCAGGCATTGCGCGAGTTTGGCGCTGTCGCCGTGCAGGCGATCCGGCAGGGTCGGCAGCACCTCGACTTTGAAGTCCAGCGACTTGCTCGACGCATTGCCCTCGAACTGCACCCGCAACGCCTCGACCACACCACGCAGGCTGAAACTGCCCGGCGCGGCCTTGAGCTTGCCGGCCTGCAATTCGGTGAGGGTGAGAATGCCGTTGACCATGCGCATCATGTCTCGCGCCGAACCGGCAGCGGTCTGCTGGTATTGCTCAAGTTCCGGATCCAGCTCGACGGTCTGCATCAATTCCAGCGAACCGATGACACCATTCATCGGCGTGCGCAGTTCGTGGGTCAGGGTCGCCAAAAACTCATCTTTGAGCTTGTTGCTGTGGGCCAGTTGCTGGTTGAGCACTTCGAGTTTCTGCCCGGCGTCGTACAGCGTCTGCGCCTGTTGCTCGCGCATGGCGTTGATGCGATCGGCCAGCGCCAGCGACAGCAGCGCCACTTCGATGGCCGAACCGATCTGGCTGGCGTACATGGTCAGGAACACGTTCGGCAGCAGGCCGAGCACCATCAGCGTGTTGACGATGCCGCCGAGCAGGAACGCCGACCAGGCGATGATGAAATAGCGCGCCACCCGCAAGCCGCGCCACCAGGCCAGAATCCCGGCGGCGAAAATCACTACGGTGAAGGTCAGCGCCAGCGTCGTTGCCAGGCGCAGGGCCAGGGCGTAACTGGTCATCAGCGACAGGCCGATGACCAACGCACCGAATGCAATCAGGCCGATCAACAAGCGGTCGAGCCAGCGGCTGTGGGTTTTGGTCTGCAGAAAGCTGCGGGCGAACTGGCTGCCGAACAGGCCGGCGCAGCCAATGAAGAATGGCGTCGCGGCGTTGGCCCACCACGGGTTGTCCGGCCAGAAGTACTCGACCGCCGCACCGTTCACCGACAGTTGATAGAGACCAAACGAGGCAATGTAGAAGATGTAATAGAGGTAACTGGTGTCGCGCACGCTGAGGTAGATGAACAGGTTGTAGACCACCATCCCCAGCAGCACGCCATAAATGATGCCGAGCACATACAGGCGCACCGGTTGGTCTTCGAGGTACGCGGTGCTTGACCACAACGTCACCGGTGCCTGGATCGAGCCCTCGCTGGCCAGTCGCAGGTACACGGTTTGCTGTTGATCCGGTTTGAAGGAAAGGTCGAACAAATAGTTGTTCTGACGGATCTCGCGGCTGGCGAACGGTAAGGCATCACCGGTTTGCCGGACGAGGCGGTAGTCGCCACTGGCGTCCGGCATATAGAGGTCGAGATGATCGAGCGGTGGATACGCCAGCTCCAGCAGCCAGGTGCGCTGGGCGGCGGGATTGCTCGGGCGGTAATGCAGATCGATCTTCAGCCAGAACGCCGAGCGCGAATAACCGGCATTGAGCGTGGCTTTATCGTGAGGTTTGAAATTGCCGGCGGCAGCCTGCGCGCGAACATCGGCAATGCTCGCCTGACCGCTCGGGTCTTCGAACACTTGCAGCGACCGGCCCAGAGGCAGGCTCTGGGTAAATTCGTCGAATTCGACGGCGCTCGCCAGGAGGGGCAAGCAGAACAGCAACATCAGCAAATAGCGCATTGAAGCCCCAGCGTGGCTCGTCCGGTTGTGTCAGGAAGCCCCCCATTCCCTTTGAGTAGACGTAAAACCGGTATTACCTGTTATTGGTTTGGATCCAGACTAGCATAGCCGTTGATGGCCATTGAGCACCATCGAAATATTTCCTACAAAGGCTCTAGAACGGGCGTTTCAGAGCAAAGCAGCGAGCTAGAGCTGTTGAGTCGGTCAGGTTGTGACAGTACGGTCGAATTCTCTTGCCAGGTTATCGGCCATGCATAACGGCACTGAACCCGAAAATCAGCTTTGGTGGTAAGCTCGCGCACCATGAATATCTACAGCTCCCGCCCCGTTGTCCTCTGTCTCTCCGGCCACGACCCAAGTGGTGGCGCCGGCTTGCAGGCAGATATCGAAGCCCTGCTCGCGCAGGGTTGCCATGCGGCTCCGGCCGTCACCGCCCTGACCGTGCAAGACACCGTCAATGTCACTGACTTCCGCGTCCTCGACCGTGAGTGGGTGTTGGCTCAAGCCAATGCCGTACTCAACGACTCCGAAGTCGCCGCGGTCAAACTGGGCATGCTCGGTTCGCTGGAAATGGTCGACACCGTTGTCGAACTGCTCTCGGCGCACCCGCACTTGCCAGTGGTCTGCGACCCGGTGCTGCGCGCCGGTGGCGGCGGTCGCCTGGGCAAGGACGAGGTCGGCTATGCGATGCGCGAGCGTCTGCTGCCGCTGTCGATCATTGCCACCCCTAACCTTCCTGAAGCGCGAATCCTCGCCGAACTGCCCGAAGGCACTGCGGACGAGTGCGCTGAAAAACTCCTGCCGTTCGTCAAAAACCTGCTGATCACCGGCGGCCATGGCGACGAAACTGAAATCCACAACCGCGTGTACAGCCGCGACGGCCTGCGTGAAACCTTTATCTGCCAGCGTCTGCCGGGCAGCTATCACGGTTCCGGTTGCACACTGGCCAGCGCCCTCGCCGGTCGTCTGGCCCAGGGCGAACACCTGGCCAGCGCTGTACGCAGTGCTCTGGATTACACTTGGCGCACCCTGCGCGACGCTGAACAACTGGGCAAAGGCCAGTTCGTCCCGCGTCGCCTGCCGCTGGATTTCTGCTCGTAACGTCGTGAGGTCTGCCCGATGAAACTACGTGGCCTGTATGCCATTACCGACAGCCAATTGCTGGCGGGCAAGTTTCTGTCTTACGTGGAGGCGGCGCTGGAAGGCGGCGTCACCCTGCTGCAATACCGCGACAAGAGCAGCGACGAGGCCCGCCGTTTGCGCGAGGCCGAAGCGCTGCGCGATTTGTGCGAGCGCTACAAGACGCAGCTGATCATCAACGATGATGCCGAACTGGCCGCGCGGCTTAACGTCGGCGTGCACCTTGGTCAGACCGACGGCCCACTGTCACCGACCCGCGCCCTGCTCGGTTCAAAAGCGATCATCGGTTCGACCTGCCACGCGCAAATCGCACTGGCCGAACAAGCCGCCAAAGAAGGGGCGAGTTACGTCGCCTTCGGCCGCTTCTTCAACTCCAACACCAAACCCGGCGCGCCGACCTGCAGCCTCGAACTGCTCGACGACGCCAAGCGCACGCTGCACCTGCCGATCTGCGCGATTGGCGGCATCAGCCTCGACAACGCCGCGCCGCTCGTAGCCCACGGGGTCGACCTGCTTGCCGTGGTTCACGGTTTGTTCGGTGCCGAGAGCACCGCCGAGGTGACACGCCGCGCCCGCGCGTTCAACGAATTGTTCAAATCCTGAAGATTGAGAGCCCGATCATGTCTCGTTCCGAAACCCTGTTTGCCAATGCTCAGAAACACATTCCCGGTGGCGTAAACTCGCCAGTCCGTGCATTCAAGAGCGTTGGCGGCACACCGTTGTTCTTCAAGCACGCTGAAGGTGCTTACGTTACCGACGAAGACGACAAGCGTTATGTCGATTACGTTGGTTCGTGGGGCCCGATGATCCTCGGCCACAGCCACCCGGACGTACTGGACGCCGTGCGCAATCAGCTGCAACACGGCTTGTCGTACGGCGCGCCGACCGCGATGGAAACCGAAATGGCCGATCTGGTCTGCTCGCTGGTGCCATCGATGGACATGGTGCGCATGGTCAGCTCCGGCACCGAAGCGACCATGAGCGCGATCCGTCTGGCCCGTGGTTACACCGGCCGCGACAGCATCATCAAGTTCGAAGGCTGCTATCACGGTCACTCCGACAGCCTGCTGGTCAAGGCTGGTTCTGGTGCACTGACCCAAGGCGTTCCAAGCTCGGCCGGTGTGCCGGCGGCATTCGCCAAACACACCCTGACCCTGCCGTTCAACGACATCGACGCGGTGGAAAAGATGCTCGCTGAAGTCGGCGAGGAAGTGGCGTGCATCATCGTTGAGCCGGTGGCCGGCAACATGAACTGCGTACCACCGGCACCGGGCTTCCTCGAAGGTCTGCGTTCGCTGTGCGACAAACATGGCGTGGTGCTGATTTTCGACGAAGTGATGACCGGTTTCCGCGTCGCCCTCGGCGGTGCCCAGGCGTACTACGGGGTCAATCCTGACCTGACCACCTTCGGCAAGATCATCGGTGGCGGCATGCCGGTCGGCTGCTTCGGCGGCAAGCGCGAAATCATGGAGCGCATCGCACCACTGGGCCCGGTGTATCAGGCCGGTACGCTATCGGGTAACCCACTGGCCATGGCCGCTGGTTTGACCACCCTGCGTCTGATCAGCCGTCCAGGCTTCCACGCTGAGCTGACCGACTACACCACGCGTCTGCTCGACGGTCTGCAACAACGCGCCGATGCTGCTGGCATTCCGTTCGTGACCACCCAGGCCGGCGGCATGTTCGGTCTGTACTTCAGCGGCGCCGACGATATCGTCACCTTTGAAGATGTGATGGCCAGCGACGCAGCACTGTTCGGGCGCTTCTTCCATCTGATGCTGGAAGGTGGTGTTTACCTGGCCCCGAGCGCTTTCGAAGCCGGTTTCACCTCGATCGCCCATGGTGAAGCCGAGTTGCAACTGACGCTGGACGCTGCCGAGCGTGCCTTCGCTGCACTGAAATAATTGTCGTACCGCTGACGTTGGCTATCGCCAGCGTCAGCATTCACCTACATCCGCGCTGTTTTTCCGATGCCCCTGCTAAAAATCTCCCCTAAAGTGGGCGATATATTCCCCACGCAGCAGAAAAACGAGTAAAGACTTTGTAAGGTTGGCCCTGCTTATTTCATAATGCGCGCTTATTGGATCCCTCGATGGGTCCGCGTGCCCTTCAGAGGTAAGTCGATTCCCATGAACCGCACCGGCCGCACCCTTGCCTTGGGCTGCCTGTTGCTCCTTCAGCCCCTGCTCGCGCATGCACAAGCAGGCGGCAACTCGTTGTTGATCCCGGCGATGGGTCGTTGCACCCTCAATACTCAGCCGCAAGACGTCACGCAGGCACTGGCCGCCTGCCAGAAAGCGGCGGACGAAGGGGATGCGCAAGCGCAATACGAGTTGGGTGAGTTCTACTACGACGGCAAGAATGCGCCACGCGACCTCAATCAAGCCCTGAGCTACTTCGAAAAAGCCTCGCTGCAAGGCCACGCTCAGGCGCAATTCAAACTTGGCACCATGTTCTTCCACGGTGAAGGCGTGCAAGCCAACAATATTCAGGCGTACATCGTGCTGAAGATGGCCGCGGTCAACGGCGCTGAAGACGCGCTGGACACGGCCGACGAAGTCTCCGAAAAAATGTCCCGCGAAGACCTCGAAACCGCCACGCAGGTGCTCGGGCAAATTTTCCGTAAATACCTGATGGAACTGCAGAGCGCCGATGGGCGTACGCCTTTCTCGCCTCTCCCCTGATTTTTGCGCCGACCTTTCCGGCCCCTTCGCGAGCAAGCTCGCTCCCACAGTAGATCTCCAGTGTTCAGAAGATCCCCTGTGGGAGCGAGCCTGCTCGCGAATGAGGCGACTCGGTTTTAAGGCTTACTTCTCAGGCATCGGCACCGGGAACGGCATTACATTGCCGACCGCGCCACGGGCTTCGCTGATTTTCGGGGTGCCCAGACGCTCCACTTCGTCGATGCGCACAATCGAGTGCATCGGCACAAAGCTGCGCACCACGCCTTCGAACTGCGCCTTGAGCTTTTCTTCGCTCGGATCGACGACCACTTGCGTGCGCTCGCCAAAGACGAACTCTTCCACTTCCAGAAAACCCCACAGATCACTTTGATAGATCTGCTTGGCGTACATTTCGAACACCTGGCCCTGGTTGAGGAAAATCACCTTATAGATTGGAGCTTCGCGTTTGGTCATGGCGGGGGGATAACATCGGGGATAAAAATGAGGGCGCAAACTATAGCATAGCCACCGGACGCGCAGCGGTAGGAACCTGAGGGCTTGTTCCCTATAATGCCGGGTTCTTTGAATCACGTGACGACCCTACTCCATGGCCAAGAAGCTTTACATCGAAACCCACGGTTGCCAGATGAACGAGTACGACAGCTCGCGCATGGTCGATCTGCTGGGCGAACATCAGGCCCTGGAAGTCACCGCGCGTGCGGAAGACGCCGACGTGATTCTGCTCAACACCTGCTCGATCCGCGAGCGCGCGCAAGATCGCGTGTACTCGCAGCTGGGCCGCTGGCGCGAACTGAAACTGGCCAACCCGGAAATGGTGATCGCTGTCGGCGGTTGCGTAGCCAGCCAGGAAGGCGCGGCGATTCGCGATCGCGCGCCGTACGTCGACGTGGTCTTCGGCCCGCAGACCCTGCACCGCCTGCCGGAAATGATCGACGCCGCGCGTATCACCAAACTGCCGCAAGTCGACGTTTCGTTCCCGGAAATCGAAAAATTCGACCACTTGCCCGAGCCGCGTATCGATGGCCCGAGCGCCTATGTGTCGGTGATGGAAGGCTGCAGCAAGTACTGCACGTTCTGCGTGGTGCCTTACACCCGTGGCGAAGAAGTCAGCCGACCGTTCGATGACGTGGTCGCCGAAGTCATTCACCTCGCCGAAAACGGCGTGCGTGAAGTGACGCTGCTGGGGCAGAACGTCAACGGCTATCGCGGTACGACCCATGACGGTCGTCTGGCTGATCTCGCCGAACTGATCCGCGTTGTCGCCGCCATCGACGGCATCGACCGCATTCGCTACACCACGTCGCACCCTCTGGAGTTCTCCGACAGCCTGATTCAGGCCCACGCCGATGTGCCGGAACTGGTCAAGCACCTGCACTTGCCGGTGCAATCGGGTTCCGACCGGATTCTAGCGGCAATGAAGCGCAACCACACGGCGCTGGAGTACAAATCCAAGCTGCGCAAATTGCGCGCTGCCGTGCCGGGCATTTGCATCAGCTCGGACTTCATCGTCGGTTTCCCCGGCGAGACCGAGAAAGACTTCGAACAGACCATGAAGCTGATTGCCGACGTCGGTTTCGACTTCTCCTACTCGTTCGTCTACAGCCAGCGCCCGGGCACTCCGGCTGCCGATCTGGCCGACGAGACCCCGGAAGAGTTGAAGAAGGAGCGCCTGAACGCGCTGCAACACCGCTTGAATCAGCAGGGCTTCGAGATCAGCCGACAAATGGTCGGCTCGATCCAGCGCATTCTGGTGACCGATTATTCGAAGAAAGACCCGGGCGAGTTGCAGGGGCGTACCGAGAATAATCGTATCGTCAACTTCCGCTGCGACAATCCAACCCTGATCGGCCAGTTTGCTGATGTGCACATCGATGCCGCACAACCGCACTCGCTGCGTGGCTCGCTGATCCAATAACACTGCATTTCCCTGTGGGAGCGAGCCTGCTCGCGAAAGCGGTCTGTCAGACACATCAATGTTGAATGTGTCGCCGCCTTCGCGAGCAGGCTCGCTCCCACAGGTACAGCGTCAGAGGCATGAATCGGGCGACCTCATATAAGAGCTTTCGCACCCAAGCCTCTGGCGTTATCCTTGATTTCATCTTAATTGCCCCAGGGCGGCTAAATACGACCTTGAACGCACCCATAGAACCACATCGTTTTATCCTCGAGCCCTTTGAGGCTCGCCGCTTCGCCAATCTGTGCGGGCAATTCGACGAGCATTTACGCTTGATCGAACAGCGCCTGACCATCGAGATCCGCAACCGCGGAAACCAGTTCGAGCTGATCGGCGACCCCAAACTCACCACGTCTGCGGAAAATCTGATTCGCCGCCTGTACCGGGAAACCAAAGGTTCAGAGCTGTCGCCAGATACGGTGCACCTGTTCCTGCAGGAATCGTCCGTCGTCGAGCTGGACAATCACGCCCCCGCCGAAGCCTCCGTTGCCCTGCGCACCAAGAAAGGCATGATTCGCCCTCGTGGCTTGAATCAGTTGCGCTACGTGAAGGAAATTCTCGGCAACGACATCAACTTCGGCATTGGCCCGGCCGGTACCGGCAAGACCTATCTGGCTGTCGCTTGCGCTGTCGATGCACTGGAGCGCGAGCAGATCCGTCGCATCCTGCTGGTACGCCCGGCGGTTGAGGCTGGCGAGAAACTCGGCTTCCTGCCCGGCGACCTGTCGCAGAAAATTGACCCATACCTGCGCCCGCTCTACGACGCGCTCTACGAAATGCTCGGCTTCGAATACGTCGCCAAGCTGATCGAACGTCAGGTGATCGAAGTTGCGCCGCTGGCCTACATGCGCGGCCGTACGCTGAACAACAGCTTCATCATCCTCGACGAAAGCCAGAACACCACCGTCGAACAGATGAAGATGTTCCTCACCCGAATTGGCTTCGGCTCTACAGCGGTCATTACCGGTGACATCACCCAGGTCGACCTGCCGAAAGGCACCAAGTCGGGTCTGCACCATGTGATCGAAGTGCTCAAAGACGTGCCGGGCATCAGCTTCACGCACTTCCAGCCCAAAGACGTCGTGCGCCATCCTTTGGTACAGCGGATCGTCGAAGCCTACGAGCGCTTCGAAAACCGTGACGAAGCGCCCAAGGACACCTCGCGAAATGCTTGAGCTAGACCTGCAAATCGCGACTGAAGCGAGCGCGCCGAGTGAAGCCGACTTCCGCCTGTGGTGCGAACTGGCCCTGCGCCAGCGCACCGCCGACTCGGAAATGACCATTCGTCTGGTCGACGAGGAAGAGGGCCGCGAGCTCAACCACACCTGGCGCCACAAGGATTACGCAACCAACGTCCTGTCCTTCCCGGCTGAAGTGCCTGACGAGTTTCTCGACATCCCGTTGCTTGGCGATCTGGTGATCTGCGTGGCCGTGGTCGAACGAGAAGCCGCTGAACAAGGCAAGGAACTAAAGGCCCACTGGGCACATCTGGTCATTCACGGCTGCTTGCATCTGCTCGGTTACGACCATATAGATGACGAAGAAGCCGAAGAAATGGAAGCACTGGAACGCGAGTTGCTTGCTGAACTGGGCTATCCCGATCCGTACGCGGACGACGAACCCGAAACATCCCCTATCGTTACAACAAAGGATTCAGAGTAATCGCTATGAGCGAAGATCGATCGAGCAACGGGCAGAAGTCATGGCTGGGTAAACTGACCCAGGCTTTTGCCCACGAGCCGAAGAACCGTCAGGAGCTCCTCGAGCTGCTGCGTGATGCACATCAGAACAAACTGCTGGACAGCGAAGCGCTGGCCATCGTCGAAGGCGCCATTCAGGTGGCTGACCTGCAAGTTCGCGACATCATGGTGCCGCGTTCGCAGATGATCAGCATCAAGGCGACCCAGACACCGCGTGAATTCCTCCCCGCCGTGGTCGACTCGGCCCACTCGCGCTATCCGGTGATCGGCGAAAGCCATGACGACGTGATGGGCGTGCTGCTGGCCAAGGATCTGTTGCCGCTGATCCTCAAGGAGAACGGCGACAGCTTCAACATCAAGGATCTGCTGCGCCCGGCCACGTTCGTGCCGGAGTCCAAGCGTCTGAACGTATTGCTCCGTGAATTCCGCGCCAACCACAACCACATGGCCATCGTCATCGACGAATACGGCGGTGTGGCCGGTCTGGTAACGATTGAAGACGTACTGGAGCAGATCGTCGGCGACATCGAAGACGAGCACGACGTCGAGGAAGACAGCTACATCAAGCCGCTGCCCAGTGGCGACTTCCTGATCAAGGCCCTGACGCCGATCGAGAACTTCAACGAGTTTTTCGACAGCGAGTTCTCCGACGACGAGTTCGACACCGTCGGCGGTCTGGTGATGAGCGCGTTCGGGCACTTGCCAAAACGCAACGAAATCACTGAAATCGGCGCCTATCGTTTCCGCATTCTGAACGCCGACAGCCGTCGGATTCATTTGCTGCGACTGACCCCTATCGCCCGGTAAGAAATCTAAGGACTGAAATGCGCTGGACAACCCGCCCCGGCTGGCCCGGTAACCTGCTGGCCGTGGCGGCCGGTGCTATCACCACCCTCGCTCTGGCACCTTTCAACATCTGGCCGCTGGCTTTGCTCGCGGTCGGCTTGTTCTATGCCGGGTTGCGCGAGCAGAGCCCGCGTCAGGCGCTGGGCCGTGGCTGGTGTTTTGGTTTCGGCCTGTTCGGCGCCGGCACCAGCTGGATTTACTACAGCATTCACCACTTCGGCGGCGCTTCGGTGCTGCTGGCCGGTTTCCTGATGCTGCTGTTTACCGCAGCGATTGCCTGGTTCTTCGCCCTGCCCGCCTGGATTTGGGCGCGCTGGTTGCGCCGTAACGAAGCGCCCGTGGCGGATGCTTTGGCGTTTGCTGCGTTGTGGGTCGGACAGGAAGCCTTTCGTGGCTGGTTCCTGACCGGTTTCCCTTGGTTGTACTCCGGTTACAGTCAGCTGGATGGGCCATTGGCCGGGCTCGCACCGGTGGGGGGCATGTGGCTGGTGTCGTTCGTGCTGGCATTAACCGCCGCGCTGATCTACAACGCGCGGCGCCTGCTGCAAAGCGGCCGCAAGGCCTTTGTCGTTGCCGGCCTGGTGTTGTTGGCTGGGCCATGGGTGGCCGGCATTGCGCTCAAGGGCCACGCCTGGACCAGCCCGTCCGGCGCACCATTGAGCGTCGCAGCTATTCAGGGCAACGTCGCACAGAGCATGAAATGGGATCCGGCCGAGCTCAACGCGCAGTTGGCGCTTTACCGCGATCTGAGTTTCCGCTCGAAACCGGTCGATCTGCTGATCTGGCCGGAAACCGCCGTGCCGGTACTCAAGGAGTCCGCCGAAGGTTACCTGAGCATGATGGGCACCTTCGCCGCCGAACGTAAATCGGCGCTGATAACGGGTGTGCCGATCCGCCAGACGGTGCACGGCGAAAGACGCTTCTTCAATGGCATCACCGTAGTAGGCGAAGGCGATGGCACTTACCTGAAGCAAAAACTGGTGCCATTCGGCGAATACGTGCCGCTGCAGGATGTGCTGCGCGGGCTGATCGCCTTCTTCGATCTACCGATGTCGGACTTTGCCCGCGGCCCCGCCGATCAGGCACTGCTGCAAGCCAAGGGTTATCAGATTGCGCCGTTCATCTGCTACGAAGTGGTCTATCCGGAATTTGCCGCCAGCCTGTCGGCGCGCAGTGATCTGCTGCTGACAATCAGCAATGACACGTGGTTCGGCACCTCGATTGGCCCGCTGCAACATTTGCAGATGGCGCAGATGCGGGCACTTGAAGCGGGACGCTGGATGATCCGCGCAACCAACAACGGCGTGACCGGGCTGATCAACCCGTTCGGGCAGATCACCGAGCAGATTCCGCAGTTTGAACAGGGCATTCTGTACGGCGAAGTGGTGCCGATGCACAACCTGACGCCGTATCTGCAATGGCGCTCGTGGCCGTTGATCATCGTGTGCGTGCTGCTGTTTGGCTGGGCACTGATGGCGAGCCGGATGTCGAAAACCCTCTAAAGCAAAAGATCGCAGCCTGCGGCAGCTCCTACAGGGAAAACGCAAATCCCAATGTAGGAACTGCCGCAGGCTGCGATCTTTTGATCTTCAGCGGTAGAACAACGAATACCCCACCTGCCCCACCGCTTCATTGAGCAACTGCCCGCTCTGCCAGATCGATTTGAACTCCGGCAGCCAGCCACCAAAGGGTCTTGCGTTATCAGTGCCCAAAAAGCCCACCGGCGCCGGCACCACTTCAAATCCTGCCTGTTCAAAACTCCAGACTGATCGCGGCATGTGCCAAGCCTGCGTCACCACAACCACGCGCGTGATCCCCTGCGGCAATAGAATGTCAGCGCTGAACTTGGCGTTTTCCCACGTCGTACGACTCTCACCTTCCTGCCAACGCACCATCACGCCAAAATCGTCGCGCAATGAATCCGCCATCAGTTTCGCCTCGGTCGGCGGTGTACCGTAATGCAAGCCACCCGTGGTCAGAATCGGCAGGCCGGACGCTTTAGCCAGCCGCGCCGCGTAACGCTGACGTTCAAGACCCACGCCGGTCGGCTGATCCTCGCCCCACGCCAGATCGCCGCGCTCACGACCGGAGCCCAACACCACAATGGCGTCAGCCCGCTGCGCCAGCATTGTCCACTCTTCACGGGCCAACGGTGGCTCGCGCTCCAGCGCTTTTGCGCCCCACTGCACGACCACTGGCAAGCTCATCAGCCACAATCCGCCAAAGCCAAGCGCAAAGCACACACCAGCCAGGCGCGGCCGAGAGCGGCGCAGCCACCACGCAGCCAGCAATAGCAGCAAGAGAATGCCGGGCGGCAATAAAAGTTGTTTGATCAAATAACGAAAAGGCATCGAGCATCTCCAGAGATGCCCGAAGCCTAAGAGTGTTAATAAAGCGTTACAACCAATAGGTGGGATCCTGTTGAAAAAGATCCGGTTCTTGACCTGCCATGCGCTTACTTGGCCTGCAAAGAGCGAACCTTGACGGTGTCTCTGCCGGGTGCCTTGTCCTTGAGCCAGATGACCTTGGCCGAATGTGCTGCATCGAGCTGCTTCACTGCCTGTGACAAGCATCCGTGCGATTCACGTTCACTGCGATCCAGATAGGCCTTGACCAGTTTGAACTCAGCGGGGCTCAAGCCACGCAATTCCAGTTCCAGGGGGCGCTCGTCGCGCAGCCGGTCAGCGGTTTTTACAGCGTCCAAGGCCATACCCAGACGGTCGATCAACCTTTCGTACAACTCGGGTTTAGTCACTTTTTTCTGCCGTTGCTCCACCATCCCTCACCTCATTGAAGATAAGACTCACTCCCCAGTTAGAGCTTAGCTTCGCTGCACAAACCGGCTGCACGCCGCGACCAACGGCCCTCGCCACGGATTGGCCGGGGAAAACAGCTGTAATCAGGGTTTCCCTAGGCCAAGCGCGGTCATGTATGCTACGGCGCTTCCTGTAATTCCACTTCCAGCTCGTCCGGGCCAACCCCGGAACCTGCGTTGAAGAGGATTAGGCCACCCCTATCCAGTACAAAAGTAGCCATGCACGAACAATATCAGCCCCGTGAAATCGAAGCCGCCGCCCAGTCGTTCTGGGACGAGCAAAAGTCCTTTGAAGTCAGTGAACAGCCAGGCAAGGAAACCTACTACTGCCTGTCGATGTTCCCTTACCCCAGCGGCAAACTACACATGGGGCACGTGCGCAACTACACCATCGGCGACGTGATCTCCCGCTACCAGCGCATGCTCGGCAAGAACGTTCTGCAACCGATGGGTTGGGACGCTTTCGGCATGCCGGCGGAAAACGCCGCGATGAAGAACAACGTCGCCCCTGCCAAGTGGACCTACGAAAACATCGCCTACATGAAAACCCAGCTGCGCAGCCTGGGTCTGGCGGTCGACTGGTCGCGCGAAGTCACCACCTGCAAGCCGGATTACTACCGCTGGGAACAATGGCTGTTCACTCGCCTGTTCGAAAAAGGCGTGATCTACCGTAAAAACGGCACCGTGAACTGGGACCCGATCGACCAGACCGTTCTCGCTAACGAGCAGGTGATCGACGGTCGCGGCTGGCGTTCCGGCGCGCTGATCGAAAAGCGCGAAATCCCGATGTACTACTTCAAGATCACCGCTTACGCGGATGAGCTGCTGGAGAGCCTCGACGAGCTGACGGGCTGGCCGGAACAGGTCAAGACCATGCAGCGCAACTGGATCGGCAAATCCCGCGGCATGGAAGTACAGTTCCCGTACAACGTCGACTCGATCGGCGAAGCCGGCGCACTCAAAGTCTTCACTACCCGTCCGGACACCCTGATGGGCGCGACCTATGTCGCCGTGGCTGCCGAGCACCCACTGGCCACACTGGCGGCAAAAAACAACACCGAGCTGCAAGCGTTCATCGCTGAATGCAAGGGCGGCAGCGTTGCCGAAGCCGACGTCGCCACTCAAGAGAAAAAAGGCCTGCCAACCGGCCTGTTCGTCGAGCACCCGCTGACCGGTGAGAAACTCCCGGTGTGGGTCGCCAACTACGTACTGATGCATTACGGCGACGGCGCTGTAATGGCAGTACCGGCGCACGACGAGCGCGATTTCGAATTCGCTCACAAGTACAACCTGCCGGTGAAATCGGTCGTGCGTACCAGCTCTGGCGACAGCAACCCGGCCCCGTGGCAAGACGCCTACGGCGAGCATGGCACGCTGATCAACTCCGGTGAGTTCGACGGTCTCGACTTCGCTGGCGCGTTCGACGCCATGGAAGTCGCCCTGATCAAGAAAGAACTGGGCGCCTCGCGTACCCAGTTCCGCCTGCGCGACTGGGGCATCAGCCGCCAGCGCTACTGGGGCTGCCCGATCCCGATCATCCACTGCGATGCGTGCGGTGACGTGCCGGTACCTGAAGATCAATTGCCTGTCGTCCTGCCGGAAGACGTGGTGCCGGACGGCGCCGGTTCGCCGCTGGCACGCATGCCTGAGTTCTACGAGTGCAGCTGCCCGAAATGCGGCCAGCCTGCCAAGCGTGAAACCGACACCATGGACACCTTCGTCGAGTCGTCGTGGTACTACGCCCGTTACGCCTCGCCGCACTTTGAAGGTGGCCTGGTAGAAAAATCCGCAGCCGACCACTGGTTGCCGGTGGATCAGTACATCGGCGGTATCGAACACGCGATTCTGCACCTGCTCTACGCGCGCTTCTTCCACAAACTGATGCGTGACGAAGGTCTGGTCAGCTCCAACGAGCCGTTCAAGAACCTGCTGACCCAAGGCATGGTGATCGCTGAAACCTACTATCGTCGTGAAGCCAACGGTGCCTACACCTGGTTCAACCCGGCGGACGTGGAACTGGAGCGTGACAGCAAAGCCAAGGTCATCAGCGCCAAGCTGAAATCCGACGGCCTGCCGGTGGAAATCGGTGGCACCGAGAAGATGGCCAAGTCGAAGAACAACGGCGTCGACCCTCAGTCGATGATCGATCAGTTCGGCGCTGACACCTGCCGCCTGTTCATGATGTTCGCTTCGCCACCCGACATGAGCGCCGAATGGTCCGACTCCGGCGTTGAAGGTTCGCACCGCTTCCTCAAGCGCGTCTGGCGTCTGGCGCAGGCCCACGTCAGTCAGGGCCTGCCGGGCAAACTGGACATCGCCGGCCTGAACGACGAGCAGAAAGCCGTTCGCCGCTCGATCCACGTGGCCATCAAGCAAGCCAGCCACGACGTCGGCCAGAACCACAAATTCAACACCGCCATCGCTCAGGTGATGACGCTGATGAACGTGCTGGAAAAAGCCGCACAAGCTACCGAGCAGGATCGCGCGCTGATTCACGAAGGTCTGGAAGCCGTGACGCTGTTGCTGGCGCCAATCACGCCGCACATCAGCCACGAACTGTGGAACAAGCTGGGTCACGCTGACGCCGTCATCGACGCTGGCTGGCCGGCTGTCGACGAAAGCGCTCTGGTGCAGGACAGCCTGACCCTGGTGATCCAGGTCAACGGCAAGCTGCGCGGCCAGATCGACATGCCTGCCAGTGCGACGCGTGAAGAAGTGGAAGCGGCAGCCCGCGCCAACGAAAACGTATTGCGTTTCGTCGATGGTCTGACTATTCGTAAAGTGATCGTAGTGCCCGGGAAACTGGTCAATATCGTCGCCAGCTAATTGGATCGGGCGTCAGGTTCGCCTGACGCCAAGTAAAACCTTTCGGGCCGTACAGTCGGCCCACGTGGTTTCAAGGGGAGCAACACAATGATCAAACGCAATCTGCTGGTGATGGGCCTCGCCGTTCTGTTGAGCGCCTGCGGTTTCCAGCTGCGCGGTACCGGCACCAACGAACTGTCGATCAAGGAACTCGACCTGAGCGCCCGTAACGCCTATGGCGAGACGGTCACGCAACTGCGTCAGGTACTGGAGTCGAGCGGCGTCAAGGTTTACAGCGGCGCTCCGTACAAGCTGTACCTGGCTGACCAGCAGGAGAGCCAGCGCATCCTCAGCTACGCCGGTGCCGGTCGTACGGGCGAGTATCAGGTCAACACTGTTCTGAAATATGAGATCAGTGGCGAAAAGAACCTGCAGCTGCTCAGCGACAAACTTGAAGTTCAGAAAGTGTTTATCCACGACGGTAACAACCTCGTGGGCTCCGATCAGGAAGCCAACGACGCCCGTCGCGAAACCACTCGCGAACTGGTTCAGCGCATGATGCTGCGTCTGCAGCAACTGACGCCGGGCCAGCTGCAACAACTGCAGCAAGCCGCCAATGACCGCGCCAAGGCAGAAGCCGATGCGCTGCAAGCGGCGCAAAAGGCTGAAGCGGAAACCCCGCGTCAGTCGCCGCTCGAAATACCGCAGCAGTAAGACGTTCGGGGCGCTCAGGCGCCCCGTTCGACATTTCTTATGAAGCTCGCTCCCGCCCAACTCGGCAAACACCTGCAAGGCGCTCTCGGCCCGGTCTACATCATCAGTGGCGATGACCCGCTGCTGTGCCAGGAAGCCGCCGACGCCATCCGCAGTGCTGCGCGCCAGCAAGGTTTTGACGAACGCCAGGTCTTTGCCGCCGACGCCAATTTCGATTGGGGCACGCTGTTGCAGGCCGGCGCCAGCATGTCGTTGTTCTCGGAAAAACGCCTGCTGGAACTGCGCCTGCCTTCGGGCAAGCCCGGTGACAAAGGTGCCGCGGCACTTATCGAATACTGCTCGCGCCCCGCTGAAGACACAGTGCTTCTGGTCAGCCTGCCCAAGCTCGATGGCAGTGCGCAGAAAACCAAGTGGGGCAAGGCGCTGGTTGAAGGCCAGCAAACCCAGTTCATCCAGATCTGGCCGGTGGACGCCAATCAATTGCCGAGCTGGATTCGTCAGCGCCTGTCGCAGGCCGGTTTGTCGGCCAGCCAGGACGCGGTCGAGTTGATTGCTGCACGCGTCGAGGGCAATTTGCTCGCCGCCGCGCAGGAAATCGAAAAGCTCAAGTTGATGGCCGAAGGTGGCCAGATCACCGTCGAAACCGTGCAGGCCGCTGTGGCCGACAGTGCGCGGTTCGACGTGTTCGGCCTCACCGATGCCGTGCTCAATGGCGAGCCGGCCCACGCCTTGCGCATGCTTGAAGGGCTGCGCGGCGAAGGTGTCGAACCGCCGGTGATTCTCTGGGCGCTGGCGCGGGAGTTGCGCCTGCTGGCTAATATTTCGTTGCAATACAGCCAGGGCACGCCGCTGGACAAGTGTTTCAGCCAGGCGAAACCACCGGTCTGGGACAAGCGCAAACCGTTGATGAGTAAAGCCCTGCAGCGCTACTCGGCGCAACGCTGGGGGCAGCTGTTGCTCGAAGCGCAGCGTATCGATGCGCAAATCAAAGGTCAGGCGGCCGGTTCGCCGTGGATGAGCCTGAGCCGCTTGGCGTTGTTGATGTCCGGCCAGCGTCTGACACTCCCCGCCGAATAACCTGTTCTACCGCATAACGGCCATTCGCGAGCAGGCTCGCTCCCACATTGAAATGCATTCCAAATGTGGGAGCGAGCCTGCTCGCGAAAGCGTCAGAACATTCCTACACAACAGGCACTGGACAGACGCCCGACATCGGCAGATTATTTCCCGCGCAAAACCCAATCACTCGAGAGAACCCTAATGAGCAAAAAGCCAGCAAAGCATGGCCCCAACAAGGCCAAATCCATCGTCGCCCAGCCCCTGTTCCGCAGTCGTCAGGAACGACCAACCAAGGGTAAAGGCAGCTACCGCCGCGAAGCCTTCCAGTCTGACAGCTGGGAGGCTTCTTACTTTCTGGCCGCTTAAAGCGCAGTACCCCCCGGTCATGTTAAGGTCTGCACCTGATTCGTTTTCCTGGAACTGTGCATGCCCCTAAGTCTTTCCCGTCGTTGGCCTGTTCGCCAACTGATCGCTGCCTCCAGCTTCATTCTGCTTGTCGCCTGCGCGGAAAAACCGACCGCCGCCGATGCACAACCCCTTCAAGCCGCGCCTGTCGCCACGGCCCCAGCGATCATCCCGCCGGTAGTGCCGTCCGCCGACCCTCTCGATCTGCAACCGACTCAAACCTTCGCTGAATGGCAGGCCGGTTTCCGCAAGGATGCACTGGCCGCCGGGATTCGCGCCGATCTGTTCGATCGCGCGTTCACCAATGTCAGCTTCGACGCCAGCGTGATTCGCGCTGACCGCAGTCAACCGGAGTTCTCCCGGCCGGTATGGGAATACCTCGATGGCGCCCTCTCGCCGCTGCGGGTACGCAAAGGTCAGGCACTGATCAGCCAGTACGCCGATATTCTGCAAAGCATCGAACAGCGATATGGCGTTGACCGTCAGGCGCTGGTCTCGGTGTGGGGCATGGAAAGTAATTTCGGTCAGTTTCAGGGCAGCAAGTCGGTGATCAACTCGCTGGCCACCCTCGCCTACGAAGGCCGTCGCCCGGGCTTTGCCCATGCACAGCTGATCGCCGCGCTGCAGATCCTGCAACAAGGCGATATCACGCCGGACAAGATGCTCGGCTCGTGGGCCGGCGCCATGGGGCAGACCCAGTTCATTCCGACCACCTACAACACCCATGCTGTGGACTTTGACGGCGATGGCCGCCGCGATATCTGGGGCAGCCCTGCTGACGCACTGGCCTCGACCGCGCACTACCTGCAAAGCTCAGGCTGGCAGCGTGGCCAGCCGTGGGGTTTTGAAGTACAGCTGCCGAGCAGCTTCAACTACACCCTGGCTGATGGCGCGATTCGCAAGAGCGTCGCCGAATGGCGTCAATTAGGTGTGATCCTGCCAAATGGCGCTCAGGTGCCTGCCGGTTCGGAACAATTGTCAGCCGCCCTGCTGCTGCCGGCTGGTTATCGTGGGCCGGCGTTTCTGATCCTCGATAATTTCCGCGCGATCCTCAAGTACAACAACTCGTCGTCGTATGCATTGGCGGTGAGCCTGCTGTCCGAGCGTTTCAACGGCGGCGGCCTGATCAACGGCACCTGGCCGAAAGACGATCTGCCACTGAGCCGTACCGAGCGTATGGAATTGCAGACCCTGTTGAGCGCGCGCAATTACGATGCCGGCACCGCGGACGGGATTATCGGCGCCAATACGCGTAAGGCGATTCGCAGTGCGCAGCAGTCATTTGGCTGGCCGGCGGACGGGTATCCGACGCACAAATTGCTGGAAAGCCTGCGTAGTCAATAGAACGAATACCGTATGGCTGATATCGCTTTCGCGAGCAGACTCGCTCCCACATTGAAATGCACGCCAAATGTGGGAGCGAGCCTGCTCGCGAAGACTGACTATCAGGCAATAAGCCTTTAAGCCTTGATCACCACATCCTGCTCCAGCGTCAATTCCTGCTTCCCCGCATCCAGCCGCACCAGCGCGCCCATCGGCAGCGTCAGGTTCGGATCGCAATGGCCGCTGCGCCAGCCAGACAAAACCGGAATTCGTAAAGGCTCGAAGGTCTGTTTGAGCAAGCGGTTCAGCGCTTCGACATCCACGCCTGCAATATCCCCGACCAACACCCCGCGCAACTTGGCCAACTTGCCGGCCAGGCGCATCTGGGTGAGCAGCCGGTCAATGCGATACAGCGGCTCGTTGATGTCTTCGATCAGCAGAATCACCCCTTCAACATCAATTTCATAAGGCGTGCCCAAGGTTGCAGCAATCATCGCCAGATTGCCGCCAAGCAAGCGCCCATGCGCGACACCAGGCTCTACCGTGATCAACGGATAAGCCACCGGATGGCTCAGCACACTCCCCGCCTTCAATTGCCCGCGCAGCATGGCGAAGAACGAAGTCACCGTCGGCGGCTCCTTGTCGCCCAGCAGGTCGGCGTTGAGTAGCGGCCCGTGGAAGGTCACGAATCCGGCATAACGGCTGATGGCCAGGTGCAGCGCGGTGATATCGCTGTAGCCGACGAATGGCTTGGCGTTGCGACTGAGCAGGTCGTAGTCGATCCGGTCCAGCAGGCGCGGCGTACCATAGCCGCCGCGCAGGCAAATGATCGCGTCGACCTCGGGGTCAGCGAACGCCGCGTGCAGGTCACGCAGGCGTACATCGTCACTGCCGGCCAGATAGCCGTCCTTTTCATAGACACCCGGAAACACCTTCAGCCCATAGCCACGGGCGCGCATCCATTGCACCGCTTTATCGGTGTCCAGGGTTCCTGGACCAGCAGGCGCAATGACGCCGATCAGCCCTTCTGAGGGCAGTGCGGGCACGGCTCTGTGCGGACAAAGTGTGTGGGTCGGTCGAACGGTCATCCTTGGATCTCCCTGTGAGTCATGCACACACAGTAGTCAGGAACGGCGGCAAACAGAAGAGGGTCGGCCACGCCGCAGGTTGCAGGAAAAATCAGCATCGAATGTAAGACGGGCAAAAAAATGCCCGCCGGGCGTTAAAACCTCGGCGGGCATTTTTTATTCAGCGCCGGATCAGGAACCCAGCAGCTCAGCCTTGACCAGCTTGGCTTGCTCGTCGGCGTGGTACGAAGAACGCACCAGCGGGCCCGACGCGACATTCTTGAAGCCCATCTTGTAACCTTCTTCGGCGAACCAGGCGAAGGTGTCCGGGTGCACGAAACGCTGCACCGGCAAGTGGCTGCGCGACGGTTGCAGATACTGACCGAGGGTCAGCATGTCGATGTCGTGTTCGCGCATGCGCTTCATGACTTCGATGACTTCCTCGTCGGTCTCGCCCAGACCCAGCATCAGGCCGGACTTGGTCGGAATGTGCGGCATCATCTGCTTGAAGCGTTGCAACAGGGTCAGCGACCACTGGTAATCCGAACCCGGACGCGCAGCCTTGTACAGGCGCGGCACGGTTTCCAGGTTGTGGTTGAACACATCCGGCGGCTCGGCGGCGGTGATTTCCAGCGCAACGTCCATGCGGCCACGGTAGTCCGGAACCAGGGTTTCCAGCTGCACGTTCGGCGACAGTTTGCGGATTTCGCGGATGCAGTCGGCAAAGTGCTGGGCACCGCCGTCACGCAGGTCGTCGCGGTCAACCGAGGTGATCACCACGTACTTGAGCTTGAGGTCGGCGATGGCGATGGCCAGGCTTTCCGGCTCATTGACGTCCAGTGGCTTCGGACGCCCGTGGCCAACGTCGCAGAACGGGCAGCGACGGGTGCAGATGTCACCCATGATCATGAAGGTCGCGGTGCCACCGGAGAAGCACTCGCCGAGGTTCGGGCAGGACGCTTCTTCGCAGACGCTGTGCAGTTTGTGTTTGCGCAGCAGGCTCTTGATCCGGTCGACTTCCGGCGAAACCGGGATACGTACACGAATCCAGTCAGGTTTCTTCGGCAGCTCGGTGGTCGGAATGATCTTTACCGGGATGCGTGCAACCTTCTCGGCACCGCGCAGCTTGACGCCGGCTTCTACCTTGGGACGCGGGGCCGGGCGCTCGGTCACGTCGAGCGTCGGGATCATGGTTTGCACTGCATCAGTAGTCATATCAGTCGATTCCGCCCGTCAGGGTCGTCTGCTCAGCATAGTCGAGGTGTTTGACGAGCTGCGCGCGCAGCCGGGCACTTACCTCGGCAAATTCAATCGATCCTGCGTGATCGCTCAGCTGGGTCATCGCCAGCCCGGCATAGCCGCAGGGATTAATCCGTCGAAACGGTTCCAGGTTCATATCCACGTTGAGGGCCAGGCCATGAAAGGAGCAACCGTGGCGAATCCGCAAACCCAGAGAAGCGATTTTCGCTCCATCGACATAGACGCCGGGAGCATCTGGCTTGGCTGCGGCGGTCACGCCGTAGCTGGCCAGCAGTTCGATCAGGCACTGTTCCATGCGACTGACCAGATCTCGTACGCCGAAACCCAGTTTGCGCACATCCAGCAGCAGGTAAGCCACCAACTGGCCGGGACCATGATAAGTCACCTGCCCGCCGCGATCGACCTGCACCACCGGAATATCCCCCGGCAGCAGCAAGTGTTCGGCCTTGCCGGCCTGGCCCTGAGTGAACACCGGCGGGTGCTCGACGAGCCAGATTTCGTCGGCGGCATCGCTGCCGCGTTCGTTGGTAAAACGTTGCATGGCATGCCAGACCGGCTCGTAGGCCATCTGGCCGAGCTCGCGAAAGCCCAGCGTGCCCGGCATCACAACACCATGTGCACGAAGCCGGTCGCCCGCAGTTCGCTGTTGATGTTGTACAGCTGATCCTGATCGGTCGCGACGATGTGCAACTGAATCGTGGTGTATTTGCCGTTGCTGCTCGAACGCTCGTCGACACGCTCATCATTGATCTTCGCGAATTTCTTCACGATTTCGATGATCTTGTCTTTGTGGCCAACCCCCGTGTCGCTGATCACCTTAACCGGATAATCAACCTGGGGAAATTCGATCTTTGGCGCCTTTACTTCGGTATCGGTCATGGCGTAACGGCCTCTAGAGCGCAAGCCGTGGTAACGCACATGGCCCCGCTCCGGATCGGGGCGGGGCCATGCAGGTCAACACAAATCAGTTGAACAAGCCGTAGAAGAATAGACGGATGCTATCCCACATGCGGCGGAAGATACCACCCTCCTCGACGCCATCCAGAGCGATCAGGTCGGCGCTGTGCACCACCTTGTCTTCCAGTTTGACTTCGACTTTACCGATCACGTCGCCCTTGGCGATTGGCGCGGTCAGTTGCGGGTTCATGGTCATGCTCGCAGCGAGCTTCTTCAGCTGGCCTTTTGGCAGGGTCATGGTCAGGTCTTCAGCCAGGCCGGCCTTGACTTGATTGGTGGTGCCTTTCCACACCGGGGCCTGAGCCAGTTCGGTGCCCTTCTGGTAGAAGGTCTGGGTTTCGAAGAAGCGGAAACCGTAGGTCAGCAGCTTCTGGGTTTCAGCGGCGCGAGCCACTTCGCTGTTGGTGCCAAACACGACGGCGATCAGGCGCTGGCCATCACGTACAGCCGAGGACACCATGCAGTAGCCGGCTTCGTCGGTGTGACCGGTTTTCAGACCGTCAACGGTCTTGTCGCGCCACAGCAGCAGGTTGCGGTTAGGCTGCTTGATGCCGTTCCAGAAGAACTCTTTCTGCGAGTAGATCGCGTAGTGAGCCGGGTCTTCGTGGATGATCGCACGGGCCAGGATCGCCATGTCGTGGGCCGACGAGTAGTGCTCAGGATTTGGCAGACCGGTCGGGTTCATGAAGTGGGTATTGGTCATGCCCAGATCGGTGACAGTCTTGTTCATCAGATCGGCGAACGCATCTTCGCTGCCGGCGATGTGCTCGGACAGCGCCACACTGGCGTCGTTGCCGGACTGGATGATGATCCCGTGCAGCAGGTCGCTGACAGTCACCTGCGAGCCGACTTTGATGAACATCCGCGAACCGCCGGTGCGCCAGGCGTTTTCGCTGACGGTCACCGGATCGTTTTCACCGATCTGGCCACGACGGATTTCCAGCGTAGCAATGTACGCGGTCATCAGTTTGGTCAGGCTGGCCGGCGGCAGACGCTGGTCACCGTTGTTCTCTACCAGCACGTTGCCGCTGGCGGCATCCATGAGTACGTAGGCTTTGGCGGCCAGTTGCGGTGGCGACGGCATCATCTCGGCCGCGAAGGCGGCTGGCGAGAGGAGCAGCGGGACTAGCAGACACAGGCGTTTGGCAAAGGTGGTGATGTTCATCCGTCTCTCGAAATCGCTAATGGAAACTGTCCTTGCGGACAAAATTTAATCAGATGACTTTCTAACGAGCCATCGCGTGTTCAGTTGCTCACTCCAGTCACCCTTGCCGGGCTTTTGTTCTTCGACGAGCCAACAACCTGATTCACCCCCCAATCGCTGGCGAATCGTCAATCAAGTTCTACGTATTACTCGGTGACCACACTTGGCGAACCAAGGTTGGCCAGGCGCACGCTGTTCTGCACCTGGGCAATTTCACCCGGCGAACCGATCGGCCCCAGACGTACCCGATGCAGGGTCTGCTGATTGCGCACGATCGAACTGATGAACACCGGAGCGCTCACCATCCCGCTGAGCTTCGACCTCAGCAGTTCTGCAGCGTCCGGGTTGGCGAACGCGCCCACCTGCAGATACTGGCCAGACGCTGTTGCAGAAGCGTTTTTTTTTGCGCTCATTGGCACCGGGACGGTGTCAGAGGCATGTTGCTGCGGCGGTGGCGTCCATTGCTCAACGGTGCCGGCCGAGGCCGTGATCACCGGTGCGCTATTCTGCGCGACTTGCGGCTCGTTGAGCATCAAAGGCGCCGGACGGCCCTTGGCGGCCCACCATTGCTGAGGATCGATGCCTTCAACCTTGACCCGCGCAGTGCCGGTTTCGGCGTAACCGAGTTTTTTCGCCGCCGCGTAGGACAAGTCGATGATGCGGTCGGAATAGAACGGCCCACGGTCGTTGACCCGCAGGATCACCGTGCGGTTGTTGTCCAGGTTGGTCACCCGAACGTAACTTGGCAATGGCAGAGTCTTGTGGGCAGCGCTCATGCCGTACAGGTCATAGACCTCGCCGTTGGCGGTGTTCTGACCGTGAAACTTGGTGCCGTACCAGGACGCCGTACCGGACGCGACGTAAGTCTTGGATTCCTGCAACGGGAAGTAAGTCTTGCCCAGCACGGTGTACGGGTTGGCCTTGTACGGGCCAGTGTGCAGGGTCGGGGTGGCATCGGGGATGCGCGACACGTCGACGTCCCACCACGGCGCGCCATCTTTGTGCGCACGGTTGATGTCCAGGCCCGGCTGCGCCCGCACGGCGGTATTCGTGGTTTTCTGGGTCGGCGAACGGCTGGTCGAACAACTGGCGACCAGCACTGCCAACGCAGCGAATGCCACCAGCTTCAGGGGTTTACTGTTAGGCAATGCCTGCATTACTTGACGCCCCGTGCTTGTACCAGCTGTTCAGACAGTTGATGTACGGCCATGGCGTACATCACGCTGCGGTTATAACGCGTGATCGCGTAGAAATTCTTCAGGCCCATCCAGTATTCGGGGCCATTGTCGCCTTCGAGGCGAAATGCAGTCACCGGCATATCATCGCGCAGCGCATCATGACTTGACCAGCCCAGCGCCCGCAACTCTCCGACCGTCTTCGTCGGCTCGATGCCGGTGGTCAGGCCTTCATCAACCTGCTCGCCCCGCACATCGGCGCGGCTGACCACCGGCTCGCCGGCCACCCAGCCATGTCGTTTGAAGTAACTGGCAACGCTGCCAATCGCATCATCCGGGTTGTTCCAGATATTGATGTGGCCGTCACCGTCGAAATCCACCGCATAGGCGCGAAAGCTGCTCGGCATGAACTGCGGCAGACCCATGGCCCCGGCGTACGAGCCTTTTAGGGTCAATGGATCGACTTGTTCTTCACGGGCCAGCAGCAGGAACTCACGCAGTTCCTTACGGAAAAATTCGGCACGGGGAGGATAGTCGAAACCGAGCGTCGACAAGGCATCGATCACCCGGTAATTGCCGGTATTACGTCCGAAAAAGGTTTCAACACCGATGATCGACACGATGACTTGTGCCGGTACGCCGTATTCCTGCTCGGCACGGGCCAGCGTGGCCTCGTGCTGACGCCAGAAATCCACACCACGGGCGATACGCGCGTCGGTGATGAACATCGGGCGGTATTCTTTCCACTGCTTGACGCGCTCGGCAGGTCTGGAAATGGCGTCGAGAATCGCCTGTTTGCGCTGAGCCTCGCGGAACACCGCCATCAATTGCTCACCGGCGAAACCGTAGTCGCGAGTCATTTCACCGACGAATTCGGCCACCTGCGGCGAGCCTTCGTATTCGCCGGCCAGCGCTTCCTGCACGCTGCCCAGCAGGCCCATCAGGCCAACCAGCGGCGCGCATCGAGTCGCCCAGCCACGCATTACTTGCATTGAACTCTTCACCTTATTCAAACCTGTGCGATCCACTTGCGATGGGTATGGATCGACATCAAAACCCCAAACGCTGACAGCAGCGTCACCAGCGAAGTTCCTCCGTAGCTAATGAACGGCAACGGCACCCCTACAACCGGCAACAGGCCACTGACCATACCGATGTTGACGAAAACGTAAACAAAAAACGTCATGGTCAACGCACCGGCGAGCAATTTGCCGAACAGCGTTTGTGCCTGGGCGGTGATCACCAGCCCCCGGCCAATCAGCAACAGATAGATCAGCAGCAGCGCGCAGATGCCCACCAGGCCGAACTCTTCACCGAGTACGGCAATGATGAAGTCGGTGTGGCTTTCCGGCAGGAAGTCCAGGTGCGACTGGGTGCCAAGCAGCCAGCCCTTGCCGAACACGCCGCCGGAACCGATCGCGGCTTTCGACTGAATGATGTTCCAGCCGGTGCCCAGCGGATCGCTTTCCGGGTCGAGGAAGGTCAGGATTCGCTGCTTCTGGTAGTCGTGCATGATGAAGAACCACATCGCCACCGACACTGGAATCGCCGCCGCCAGCACGCTGAGAATCCAGCGCCAGCGCAGCCCGCCCATGAACAGCACAAACGCGCCGCCCGCCAGAATCAGCAGCGAAGTACCGAGGTCAGGCTGGCGCACGATCAGCGCGAACGGCACGCCGATCAGCATCAGGCTGATGCCGACATGCTTGAGTTGTGGCGGTAACGTGCGCTTGGACAGGTACCAGGCGATGGTCGCCGGCATCAGGATCTTCATGAACTCCGAGGGCTGGAAGCGGATCACCCCGGGGATGTTGATCCAGCGCGTCGCGCCCATCGCGTTGTGGCCCATGATGTCCACCACCAACAGCAGCACCACGCCAATCACATAACCAAGCGGCACCCAGCGCGCCATGAAACGCGGCTCGAACTGGGCGATGATGATCATCGACACCAGACCGATACCGAACGAAGTGGCCTGTTTAGCCAACAGATCCCAGCTCTTGCCGCTCGCCGAATACAGCACGAACAAACTGCCGGCGGCGAGAATCAGCAGCAGGATCAGTAACGGGCCATCGATATGCAGTCTTTGCAGCAACGTCGCGCGGCGACGCATCACATCCTCACTGGAGAGCATGCGATCAAAGTTATTCATCACGGGCCGTAGCCTCCGCACTGATTGGGCTGGCGTATTCGGCCTTCAAACGTCCGTCCTGATCGAGCAGCCAGGCGTCCATGACCTGACGCACCACCGGCGCCGCAACGCCGGAGCCGGACTCACCGTTCTCGACCATCACCGATACAACGATTTTCGGGTCATCAGCCGGGGCAAAACCGACGAACAAGGCGTGGTCGCGGTGACGCTCCTGAACCTTGGAGCGGTCGTACTTCTCACCCTGCTTGATCGCCACGACCTGCGCCGTACCCGATTTGCCGGCGATGCGGTATTGCGCGCCGATCGCCGCTTTGCGCGCAGTACCGCGCGCACCGTGCATGACCTGCTGCATGCCGTGGTTGACCTTGGTCCAGTCCGACGGATCGCGCAGGACAATGTCCGGCATCGGGTTTTCGTCTACCGGCTTCACCCCTTCGAGGGATTTAGCCAGGTGCGGACGATTCCAGATGCCTTTGTTGGCCACCAGCGCGGTGGCCTGAGCCAACTGCAGCGGGGTTGATTGCATGTAGCCCTGGCCGATCCCGAGAATCAGGGTTTCGCCCGGGAACCACGCCTGTTTACGCGTCGCCCGTTTCCATTCGCGGGACGGCATCAGGCCGGGGGATTCTTCGAACATGTCCAGCGAGACCTTCTGGCCGATGCCGAACTTGTTCATATAAGCCGACAACCGATCAATGCCGAGCTTGTGCGCCAGGTCATAGAAGTAGGTGTCGTTGGAACGCATGATCGCGGTATCGAGATCGACGAAGCCGTCGCCCGTGCGGTTCCAGTTACGGTATTTGTGATCGTAGTTGGGCAGCATGTAGTAGCCGGGGTCGAACACTCGGCTCGAAGCCGTCACCACACCGGAATCGAGACCGGCAATCGCCACCGCTGGCTTGATCGTCGAGCCCGGCGGGTACAGACCGCGCAGCACGCGGTTGAACAATGGCCGGTCGATCGAATCGCGCAACTCGGCGTAGGCTTTGAAGCTGATGCCGGTGACGAACAGGTTCGGGTCAAAACTCGGCTGGCTGACCATTGCCAGAACTTCGCCGGTCTTCGGATCGAGCGCCACGACCGCGCCGCGACGTCCGCCCAATGCCGCCTCGGCCGCTTCCTGCAATTTGATGTCCAGACTGAGGACGATGTCCTTGCCGGGAATCGGATCGGTGCGCTTGAGCACACGCAAAACGCGACCACGGGCGTTGGTCTCGACTTCTTCGTAACCGACCTGACCGTGCAATTCCGGCTCGTAGAAACGCTCGATGCCGGTTTTACCGATGTGATGGGTGCCACTGTAGTTGACCGGATCGAGGGTCTTCAGCTCTTTCTCGTTGATCCGCCCCATGTAGCCGACCGAGTGCGCAAAATGCGCGCCCTGCGGGTAGTGACGAACCAGTTGCGCAACCACCTCCACGCCGGGCAGGCGGAACTGGTTCACGGCGATCCGGGCAATCTGCTCTTCGCTCAGCTCGAACAGGATCGGCACCGGTTCAAACGGCCGGCGCCCCTGACGCATGCGCTTCTCGAAGATCACCCGATCCTCGGGCGTCAGCTCCAGCACTTCGACAATCACGTCGAGCACTTGCTGCCAGTCGCCGGAGCGCTCGCGGGTCATGCTCAGGCTGAAGCTTGGGCGGTTGTCCGCCACCACCACGCCGTTGCGGTCGAAAATCAACCCACGGGTCGGTGGAATCGGCTGCACATGGACGCGGTTGTTTTCCGAGAGCGTCGAGTGGTACTCGTACTGGATCACCTGCAAGTAATACAGCCGCGCGATCAACACGCCGATCAACAGCATGATCGCAATGGCCCCGAACACGACGCGGCTACGCACCAGGCGTGCGTCCTTTTCGTGGTCCTTGATGCGGATCGGCTGAGACATGAGGGCTGGATTACTTGTGGTAAGGGTGACCGGACAGCACGGTCCAGGCACGATACAACTGTTCGCCGATCAGGATCCGCACCAGCGGGTGCGGTAACGTCAGCGGCGACAACGACCAGCGCTGATCGGCACGGGCACAGACTTCCGGCGCCAGCCCTTCCGGGCCACCGACCATGAAATTGACCGTGCGCGAATCCAGCCGCCAACGGTCGAGTTCGACCGCAAGCTGCTCGGTGCTCCAGGGCTTGCCGTGGACTTCCAGCGTGACGATCCGCTCGTTCGGCCCGACCTTGGCCAGCATGGCTTCGCCTTCCTGGCGGATGAAACGGGCCACGTCGGCATTCTTGCCACGGGTATTGAGCGGTATTTCCACCAGTTCCAGCGCCAGCTCGGACGGAAGACGCTTGGCATATTCATGCCAGCCTTCTTCCACCCACTTGGGCATGCGTGAACCGACGGCGATCAGGCGCAGTCGCACAGCAATCCCTTACAGCTGGTCTTTGTTGAGCTTGGTGAAATGCTCGTGGGTGTTTTCCGGGCTGTGGTGTTTGGCGTCGGCCGCACGGCTCTGCTCGGCACCGGCCCACAGGCGCTCCAGGTCGTAGAACTGACGTGCCGAGGCAGTCATCATGTGCACGATCACCAGGTCCAGGTCGAGCAGCACCCAGTCGCTGTCGCCCTTGCCTTCTTCGCCCAGCGGCTTGGCGCCCTGCTTTTTGACTTCTTCGCGAACCTTGTCGAGCATCGCGTTGATCTGGCGGTTGGACGTACCGGTGGCGATGATCATGTAGTCAGTGATGCTCTGCTTGTCGCGAACATCGATGATCTGGATGTCTTGCGCCTTGACGTCTTCCAGAGCGGCTACGGCCAGTTTGACCAGCTCGTCGCCCTTCAGCGGCTCGTTGGTGTTGACCGGTTCAGGCAGCGGGGCGCTCTTGAATGTGCCTTTGCGCTTTACTTTGGTTTGGTCTTTGTCAGTCATATAAAACTCGTTTTGCTCATATATTCGGCGGCTTGGCGATACGTGTATTCGTATCAGTGAAGCACGCCTTGCTCAGTTCGACGCACGGTAAAGTCCGTGCGCATCGATGTAGGCCAGGACCGCGTCGGGCACCAGGAAACGTACCGACTTACCGCTGGCCAGCAGTTGACGGATCTGGGTGGCGGAAACCGCGAGCGGTGTCTGCCAGACGAATGCAATCTGTCCGCTCGGCCCTTTCAGGGCCAGCGGGTCGCTCACCGAACGCGCTGCCAGCAGGTTGCGCAAGGCATCCGGCGGTTCGCTGTCGGCGTCCGGGCGCTGTAGCACCAGGATGTGGCAATGCTGGAGCAACTCTTCCCAGCGATGCCAAGTGGGCAGGCCGCAAAATGCGTCCCAGCCCAAAAGCAGAAAAACCTGGGTCTCGGCGGGCATTTCGGCACGCATCGACTCCAGGGTATCAATGGTCCAGGACGGCTTGTCCCGCTGCAATTCGCGGGCGTCCACCACCAGCGACGGCAATCCGGCCACCGCACACTCGACCATCGCCAAGCGATCCTGCGCCGACACCTGCGGCGTACCGCGATGTGGCGGCCGCGCATTCGGCATCAGGCGCAACTCGTCGAGCGCCAGCGCTTCGGCAACTTCCAGCCCACCACGCAAATGGCCGATGTGCACCGGGTCGAACGTGCCGCCCAATACGCCGATGCGTCGGGGGCGGGACTCGCTGCCGGTCTGCGGCGCTGTCAGGTCGAGGTCGGTCAAGTCAGACCGTCGCCTGGCCGCGCAACTGGCCATCACCGACCACGATGTACTTCTCGCAGGTCAGTCCTTCAAGACCCACCGGGCCGCGGGCGTGCAGCTTATCAGTAGAAATGCCGATCTCGGCACCCAATCCGTATTCAAATCCATCGGCGAAGCAGGTCGGGGTGTTGATCATCACCGACGCCGAGTCGACTTCCGCCACAAAGCGCCGGGTATCGGCGAGATTTTCGCTGACAATCGAGTCGGTGTGATGGGAGCCGTAATGGTTGATGTGTTCAATCGCCTGATCCAGACCCTCGACCACACGGATCGACAGGATCGGCGCCAGGTACTCGGTGCTCCAGTCGTCTTCGCTGGCCGCAACGGCGTCAATAATCGCCAGGGTGCGCTCGCAGCCGCGCAATTCGACGCCTTTTTCGCGGAACTGGGCGGCCATCGACGGCAGGAAATCCTTGGCAACCGTCTGATCAACCAGCAGCGTCTCCATCGCACCGCAGATGCCATAACGATAAGTCTTGGCATTGAAGGCGATGCGCTGGGCTTTCGGCAGATCGGCGTTTGCACTGACGTAAACGTGGCAGATGCCGTCGAGATGCTTGATCACCGGCACCCGGGCATCACGGCTGATGCGTTCGATCAGGCCACGGCCACCACGCGGCACGATCACGTCGACGTACTCGGGCATGGTGATCATCGCGCCGACGGCGGCACGGTCAGTGGTTTCGACCACTTGCACCACAGCAGCGGGCAGTTCGGCTTCGGCCAGACCACGCTGAATGCACGCGGCAATCGCCCGGTTGGAATGAATCGCTTCGGAGCCACCGCGCAGGATGGTCGCGTTGCCAGACTTGAGGCACAGGCTGGCGGCATCGATGGTCACGTTCGGACGGGATTCGTAGATGATCCCGATCACACCCAGCGGCACGCGCATCTTGCCGACCTGAATCCCCGACGGACGGAAGCTCATGTCGCGGATCGCACCGACCGGATCCGGCAGCGCGGCGACCTGACGCAAACCGACGATCATGCCGTCGATGCGCGCCGGGGTCAGTTCCAGACGTTCCAGCAAAGCGGGTTCCAGACCGTTGGCGCGACCGGCGGCCAGATCCTGTTCATTGGCTGCGGCAAGCTCGGCGCGCGCGGCGTCGAGGGCATTGGCAGCAGCCTGCAAGGCGCGGTTTTTCTGCGCGGTGCTGGCACGGCCGATGACCCGGGAGGCTTCGCGGGCGGCGCGACCCAATCGGGTCATGTAGTCAAGAACGGACTCAGTCATGGTCTGCTGGGGTCTTGGCAAAGAGGAAAGCGGCAGATTATAGCTGTCGCGTCCCGGGACTAACAGCGGTGACGGGCGGATGGTCGAAATGAACGCGGATTCGCCGGCGTTCAGGCCCAATTAAGCCGTGCGTTGTTATCATCACCACCTCCTGAGCCTGGATAAACGTTACCTGCCATGTCCAACCTGACCGTTCGCAACCGCGCCGAACGCCTGCCGCTGGGGCTCCCGGACGCCTTTTTCGACCGAGATGCACAAGTGCTGGCGCAGGACCTGCTCGGCAAAGTCATTCGCCACCGGGTCGGCGACCTGTGGCTAAGCGCGCGAATCATCGAAACCGAAGCCTATTACTGCGCCGAAAAAGGCAGCCACGCTTCGTTGGGCTACACAGAAAAGCGTAAGGCTTTGTTTCTGGATGGCGGCCACATCTATATGTATTACGCCCGTGGCGGTGACTCATTGAATTTCAGCGCGCAAGGGCCGGGCAATGCGGTATTGATCAAATCCGCTTATCCGTGGGTCGATGAAGTCAGCGGGCCGGCGAGTCTGGCGCAAATGCTGTTGAATAACCCCGATGCTCAGGGACGTGCGCGTCCTTCGCAAAAACTCTGCGCCGGGCAAACCCTGCTGTGCAAAGCGCTGGAGCTGAAAGTGCCAGTGTGGGACGCCAAGCGTTTCGATCATGACGTCCTTTTGGTAGAGGACACCGGACCGGCACCTTCGCGCATCATTCAAACCACACGCCTGGGCATTCCCCATGGCCGCGATGAGCATCTGATGTATCGCTTTGTCGACGCTGCCTACGCGCAATGGTGCACGCGGAACCCGCTGCGCCGCGGTCAGGTCGAAGGCCGGGATTATTTTCTGCTGTAAACACAAACTCATGTAGGAGCTGCCGAAGGCTGCGATCTTTTGACTTTGTTTTAAGGATCAAGATCAAAAGATCGCCGCCTGCGGCAGCTCCTGCATAGGGATCATCAATGGTTTGGAGTTTTTCTGTATGGGCCCATGGCTCGATAGCGTGACCGGGTGGCTGGCGGCCAACCCACAATGGCTGGCTGCGGCGGTATTCATTGTTGCCTTTGTGGAATGCCTGGCGATTGCCGGTCTGATCGTGCCCGGCACCGTGCTGCTGTTTGCCGTCGCCGTTCTGGCCGGCAGCGGCGCACTGTCGCTGAGCGAAACCCTGCTGCTGGGTTTTCTCGGCGGGATTCTCGGCGACGCTGTTTCGTATCTGCTCGGCCGCCATTTCCACCAAAACATTCGGCGCCTGCCGGGGTTACGCCATCATCCGGAATGGATGGCCGGCGCCGAGTCGTATTTCCAGCGCTACGGCATTGCCAGCCTGTTGGTCGGCCGCTTCATCGGGCCGCTGCGGCCGATGCTGCCAATGGTCGCCGGCATGTGCGACATGCCCTTCCCGCGTTTCGCCGCTGTCAGCCTGCTGGCCGCCGCCGGCTGGAGTCTGGCCTATCTGCTGCCAGGCTGGGCCACCGGCGCGGCCTTCCGCCTGCCCTTGCCTGAAGGGTTCTGGCTGCAAGCCGGCATTGTCGCCGGGAGCATCGCCGCAATGGTTGGTCTCAGCGTGAACAGCAGCTTGCGCCGTCACCGTCGCGCGACGATCTGGATCAGCAGCATGAGCCTGTTGATTCTGACGGGCCTGTTCGTCGGCTATCCGTATCTGACAGCACTCGATCAGGGCGTGATGACACTGGTGCAGGAGCATCGCCAGCCAATGCTGGATGAAATTGCAGTCACGCTGACGCTGATCGGCGAGTTCCGCAACATGCTCATGTTCAGCGCTTTGCTCGTCGTCCTGCTGCTGATCTGCCGGCAATGGCGTCACGCGCTTTTTACCGCAGGCACGTTGCTGGTTACCGCACTGGCCAACACCGCAACCAAATACTTCTTCGCCCGCGTGCGCCCGGAAGTCCTGACCGACCCGCTGACCACCTACAGCATGCCCAGTGGCCATGCCTCGGGCGCGTTCGCGCTGTTTCTCAGCCTCGCTGTGCTGGCCGGTCGCGGGCAACCGCCGCGCATGCGTCTGACCTGGCTGCTGATCGGTTGCATGCCCGCACTGGCCATCGCCCTGTCGCGGGTTTATCTCGGTGCGCACTGGCCAACTGACGTGCTCGCCGGCGCCATGCTGGCCAGTTGCGTGTGTGCGGCGAGCCTGTGGCTGAGCCAGCGTTCGACATCGCTCAATGCCATGCCCTTCAAAGTCTGGTGGCTGATCCTGCCGGCGATGCTGGCAATGTTCGGTTTCTTCGTACTGCGGCATCTTCCGCATACGTTGTTGCGTTACGCTTATTGATTGAAACTTCACAAGGGTTATTTTCTTGCGCGGCTCTTTTCGGAAACTTCCGACGAGAGCCGCGCTCTTGCCCTATTCAAACTTACTTGTCATGGGAAAGTTTTCAGGCAACCAACTATCAACTTTCGTACATATAAACCCGGCATAAACCGAGTTACATAATTGCCCGCACAACACCGAGATAAAGCATTCCACCCCGCGGAAAAACCATTAGATTGACTCAGCCAATTCAATAACTTTCGATCATCAAAACACTTCAACCAACGCAACGTTAACTACGGCGCGTGTTTTGGTTATCTATTGATTCGAGTCATTCATGAGTCCGAAGATACCGCGCAAACCAACATCGACCCTTCGACAACCCGACCCGCAGACACCTGCGCCATTCCCAGGGGGCCCTGCGGCCTGGCGGCTGCCCGGTTTTGCCGACTCCGTCGGCCCGCCGCGCAGCATCGAGGCACCGGGCGCGACTGACCCGGTCCTTCCTCCCGCCATTACGATCAGCGCCCTGCCCTCGCAACCCCCTGGGACATCCCGTCACGACGGGACGGGAAATCGATACTGGTTGAAACAAGACTTTCTGCACGGCATGCAGCCGGCGGACGAAGACGGCTTTCGCTGGATTGTCGGCCGCCGTTTTGTCGACGTCGAATACGAGGGCCGTCTCGAAACGACCCATGTCGGCACCGACGATTACGGTGTCTGGCGGAGCAAACTGCTGACCGAGCGTCATCCCTCTGGCCCCAGGCTTTATAAAAACCAGGACCGTGCGACCTGGCGTCTGAGCGAACAGGTCAGCGAGATCCCGCCAGTCAGTGCTGAGCGGCTGACACCCGAAACGGCTTCGCAGAAGCGCCCCGGGATGCCTGGCGTCAGGCCGATTGCTCCGAAGCAGCCTCGAACGACCGATACACCCAGCGAGATCGATCAGGCTCGCTACAGGCCTACCTATCGTTCACCGGATGCTCAAGGCTATTACGAGTTCACGCCCTTCCTGAGCACGAATCCGGCCGACATCCAGTTTGCCTTCAGGAACAAATACGGCAACCCGGTCCGGGTCGATCCGCCTGCGGCAGGGTTTGGCGCAGAACCCGCCCACCTGAAACACTGGACCGATCACGAAATTTGGCAGGTGTACAGCCTCGTGGGCCAGGGCATCTTGAGGTTTCGTGCCGAAGCGGGGTCCAGCGGCAGACCGCCACAATGGGCCGAAGCCCGAGAGACCGGCAACCCGCACAGTGACTTGCTGAGCGACGCCCTGCGCTGGCTGCAGCCGACCATGACTCGCCAGCAAAGCGAAACTTTCCTGCAGGCCTACAATCTGCTGCCGAGCCAGTTGACGCGCTTGCGCCAGGAACTCAAAAACACCTTGGCAATCCCCGAGTGGGCCGAGGCGCACAAGCGCTTGACCGAGGACACCGGCAATCCTCAGCGCCTCGAACAATTGAGCCGCGATGCCGTCAGCGAACTCAATCTCAAACGCGATGCCCGACACGGTTGGTACGACCCCGAAAGCAGCCTGACCCCTGAAGTGCGCGAAGCGCTCCTGACGAAGCTCGGTTACCTGCGCAACAAGAATAACTGCCTGTACCGCACCGACATTCCGGCCCTGTTTCGCGGCGATGAGCGCACACCGTTCGAACTGGCCAATGACGGCGCCATGCTGCCGCGCTACCACCACGAACCGGGGGCGACTACGCACAAGCCGATCAGTGCCACGTTCAGCCTCGATGAGGGGCAGACGTATGCCAGCAAACCTGATCCCGAATATCTGCGTTACAACAGCCAGACCAACAAGTACCCGGGACGCAGGGCCGATGAGTCGTCTTCGGACAGTGATGCCAGTGATACGGAAAGTGCGGCGTCGTCCGACTGGTCCAATCCGGACAGCCCGATTGCCTGGGATCACGACCGGCATTACCGCAGCACCCGCGAAAAACAAAAAGAGATGTTTGTGTATGTCCTCGACACCCGCCACCTGGAAGTGGTCCCGCATGAAGAGAACATGCTGTTCAACTCCGCAGCCCGCGATACCCGCCCTACCTGGTTCCCCTCCGACGACTTCGAAGGGCTGATTTCGGTTACCCGCAGCGGATTGGCGGCAGAACGCATCTGGCTGCTGAACTCATCCCAGACCAAAGGCGCCAAGGTCGACGACATCAGAACTCAGGCCGGCGACCGCGCCGAGCGCATCGAGGCAGCCACCCATGCCGGACATGCCAACGCCTTCGAATATGACCGCTTGATCGACAGCGTCGAAGCGGCGGGTCAACCGATCATCAGACTCTCGGGCAACCGCAACGAATTCGCCTACGACATCGCCTGGCCGTAAGTGCCGGCAGTCATCTGCGCAACGTGCCTTACAGAAACGCACCGGCTCGGATGCCGGTTCATAGCGCAATTCATTAAAGGACTAATACGTGTCAACACTCATAGTACCCAGCATCGCAGCCCTTGAGGCCCGGGCACTGGGAATGGAGCAGATCGAAGCCTCGGCCAATCCCCATGGACGCCAGCCGCGTCCTGTCGTGCGCAAAAGCATCGCCACCCAGACGGATCCGGATGCCCCCTTCATGCGCACACTGGAATCCCTCGACAAACATTTTGGCCCCTTACGCATTGGCGAAGTCACGACCACTCGCGTCGAACTGCAGGCCTTCGGCGCGACAGTGCATGGTCAGCCCATCAGCCCGGCGAATGCCGGCATGCAAAAGGTCGATCAGGCTTTTCTGGACGCTCTCAACTTCGATGCGACCAAGGCCCACGCACGACTGAAGGCCATCGATACCGCCGACATCGATGGCCCCGGGCTGTTGTTCTTTGAGATTTCCAGCCAGCGCTCGTTCAATGCCGGAAAACTCTTCGTCGGCACCGCCGGCCTTGAGCCGGGCAGTGTGATGGAACGCCTCAATCGTTTGTGTCACGCCGCGCAGAAACTGGACATCCGGAAAGTCGACTCATTTGAAAACTCGCCAGGTTGGGTCAACAGAGGCAAAAGCTATCTGATGAGCGGCGCCGGTGTCGGCATGCAGGCGTTCGGTATCTACAGCGGCTACCGGGCCATGCTCGATGCCATCAAGAACGGAGAGACCCGGGAAGCCTGGATTCAGGGTGGCTCGATTGCCGCCGAGCTGGGCTCGTTGATCCTGGAACAGGGTTTCAGCAAAGGCGGCCAGGCCATGCTCAACCAGAGTGGCAATGTCTTCCGGTACTTTCCGCGGACTTCTTTTGGCAAATACCTCAGCCGCGGCGCCGGGATGTTTGCCAGCATTATCACCTTGCCGTTCGACATCAATGATGCAGTGACATCATTCAATGCCGCAGCAGTCACCAGCGGCAAAGAAGCCCAGGACCACTACGTCAGCGGTGGGCTGAGTGTCGCCGGCGCGGCCATCAGTCTGGCGCTGGGCATGGCGGCTGTGGCCGGTTTCGGCAGCGTTGCCGGCCCTCTTGGCCTGGCCGCCGCCGGGCTGCTGATCGCCACCTCGTTGATTTACCAGGCTGCGCGCGTGGTCGATGACATCGACGACTACATCGAACTGACGTTTCACGAGCGTCTGCGCTCCGGCTGGTTCGCCTTCACCCGTCAGGAACTGGACAAGGACGTCATGGACCGTTTCAAGCTGTCCAAGGGCTATCGCGACCATAAGGGCCAACTGGAGATGTCCGCCCGCCAGATGCTCGACGGCGCGTACAAACACTCCCTCGAACACGTCGTCAACGGTGCGTTTCGGGTAGAACTCAAACCCGTGGAAATCTGGCGCTACCGATGGGATGAAAGCGCGGATGAACAGCCGTTCAAAGTCGATAGTTATGCGGCGGTCGTGGAAGGCGACGACGTCATCGATGCCGGCAAGGGTCTGCCGGCAGACCTCGAGGGCAAGGTCTCCGGCAGTGCCGGCGATGGCAAAGGTGTGTTCTGGCGCCTTGGTGATGGCAATGACCGGGTGATCGGGCTGGAGAACCAGCCCAATATTTTCACCTATCGAGCGGATCACAAAGCGCTGACGGGCGGCGCCAAAAGCGACGCGTTCTATCAAGAGGTCACCGAGGCGGAACTCGACCGGACAAGCAAACCGGCGCATCTGAGCGTGCTGGATGGCGGTGCAGGTTCCGACACTCTGGCGTTCGAGGGCAGCCGCCCGCGCAACGACACGCGCAATATCGGCCATGACATCAATCTGCAAAGCGGCAAGGTCAGCCTGCGCGGCCTTGATCCCGATGTCGATGCCCTCCACGTCACCCAACTGACATCGATTGAAAACGTGTCGACGTTGCGCAAAGGCACCAGCCGCGTGACCGGCAGCGATGAAGCCAACCGCATCGCTGCGAATGGTTACGACCAGGTCAACGCTGGCGGCGGTGACGACACCATCGCCATCGGCGGCATCGACTGCCGGGTCGATGGCGGCAGCGGGATGGATCGCTATTACATTGCCGATACCTGCGCACGCACGACGATTGTCGAAGATGGCGAACACGCCAGCCTGATCGAGTTTGGCTGGCCGCAGGACATCATCCAGCACTGGGAAATCAACGACACTGCACTTCGGGTCCGCTCCCTGCGCGGCAAGGATGGCAGCGACCCCGAGCACGTCCTCACCGTCGCAAATGTCTACCAATGGGTCGATGGCCAGCGCCAGCTGAAAAACGACAAACTGGTGTTCAAGACTCAAGACGAATACGAACTGCTGGCGCTGCTGCCAGTGAAACCGGGCGAGGCCCTGATCGAGCGTGTCGACGTGGCAGTGAGCGTTGCCGGCAAACCGGCCCCCGCTGCAGAAATCGTCAATGGCGGTACGGTGGAGATCAATGACCTGGGGCGCAAACGGCATTATCTGTCGCGCATGGCGGGCAACGTCGAGTTCGTCGCCAGGCAACAGGTTGCGCAGACCTCGCGTACGATCCATCTGGATTTCAAAAGCACTGAAATCAGCGACGTGGTCGTTAGCTACAACGTCGAAGTGCGCAAGGGTGTGTCCGGCAACACGCATCTCACCTACAAGAACATCGATCTGGCGCTGCACTTGCCAGAGAAGATCGTGACATTCAAAGGGGTGATTCAGACTATCCCCGCAGCCACCGGTTACAGCGGCCGAAACAGCCTGAAAGTGACGACACCACTGCTCGCACAGGACGTCGTGTTGATCCTGCAGGATGAAGTGTCGTATCGCCTGCAAGTGCCGGATCTGGATTACGAAGACGATGTCCGCAATCCCGGCACCCGCAGCCAAAGCACGCGCAGTTGCCTGAAGCGGCGGAAAGGGAATTACCTGTTCACCCGCCCCGTGCCCGGCGAAAAGCTCTCGCTGCCAGCACAGCCCAGCAAAGTGGTGATTCCGCCAGGCCCACATACCGGCATCTACGTGCTCGATGGGCACAGCTCGAGTTACGACGTGTACCTTGCCAGCAACTCGATCGTGCGCCTCTCGACGCCGGGTGCCGCCGCCAACACCGCTGATGCTTCTATCTGGAACATTTTCACCAGTGCCCTGAAGGAAACGGTCAAGCGCGACGATATTCAGCTGAACGCCAACCGCTTGCGCATCGGTAGCGCGATGGTTGAGTTGCCGACTATCAACGCTGAATCACCCGTGGAGTCAGTCAGCGTCGTGACGTCTGCGGGAAACATCTATGAAGTGTCGCTGCTGTTCGAAGTCTTCCAGTTGTACGTCATCGACGCCCGCCGTTTTGCCAGTGTCGAAGCACTGCTGGCAGACATCGAAGCGCATCGACAGCGTAACGAACTGGCCGCCAACGTTCATGTCACCCACCTCAGCGCCAAGGGCACAACCGGCAAGGTGGTTTACCGCTCGGCGAAAAAGTACTGGAGCGTCGACAGCGATCCGCAGAGCCAGGTCAGGGCTGAGGACTTGCTGATCAGTTCAAACCAGAAAACCTGATCACGTCTACCCAACATTGAATGCGCGCCGATGTGGCTATGACTGCTGCGCCGGCGCTCGTTCCACTCAGCCAACGGACAGGCTGCGTCATGTTTCAAGGAGTTCATCGCATGCGCCAAAAACCGGGACCTCGCCCCAAGTCACCGACCACCAGTCCACCGCAACCTGCAACACGGCATCCGGCTGACAGCCCGATACTCGCCAGACCGGAAAGCGTTCCGGGCCAATCATCCGTGGACTTGCCTTCTGCCTCCAAACGGCTGCGTCTGGATGAGCCGGACACTTCGCGCCAGCAGGCTGCGTCCATCGCAGTCAGTGTTCTGCCGACGACATCTGCACAAAGCCGCTCTTTTTCGATGACGTCGCTGGAGGATTTCGCCCATCCGTATTTCGGCGATTTGCCAGCGTCAAATGCATCCGGGGTCAGGCACTACCTCGGCCGGGATTGGGTCGATGTTCAGCTACCCGACATCGAAGGCCGACGACACGTTTGTGTTCGCTATGATGCCGAAGTCAAGGCGTATCGAGTGATCTCGTTCCGGCGTACGGCCCCTGGCCCACCGATTTATCGCACCACGCAAGACAATCTCTGGAGTCTGGATCGACACCTGACGTTCCTTAACGCCGATGATCATGCGATCTCCGCGACGCCGAATGCGGATGGCTACTACCCGTTTCACGCTGCTGGATCGAACAGCGACACGGCTGTTCTCGGCTATGCCTTCAGGGATAGCGAGCAGCGCTGGATCGCAATCGATCCGGCGCGGGCAAAGGCTGATGCGCCGCTTGCGCAGTGGTCGGATCAGGACATCCGGCAACTGTATATCGTCGAAGACTCGCAGGTTTCCGCTTTTCGCACAGCCGCGCAACAGTCTGGAAAAGCACCGGAATGGGCGCAGCGGGCACAGAACGTCGAGGATCACACCTTTGTCGCCGACTCGTTGAAATGGTCGCATCCACAACTGGATTCCGCTCAGCGCGCGCAGTTGCTGCGCAGCTATAACCTGAGCAAGGCCCAGTTGAGCCGTTTGCGCAAGGAATCCAGTGACGGCCAGATGCCGGAATGGGCGCAGCAACACAAGCGCCTGACGCTCGACGCCAGCAACGAACAACGCTTCAAACCGATCGCCGAAGAACTCGAAAACTACCTTCACGACCTGCGCACCCAAGGCCTGGACTTCAATCATCAATGGCCAGCGACGCGATACAGCGATGTGTTTTTAGCTGACTACGCCGCCCATCTCGGCTATCTGCGCACGCGCCACAACATGCTCTACCGCACCGATATTCCAGCGCTGTTCAGGGGCGAAACCCGTTTGCCGTTCGAACTGGCCAGGGATGGCCGGATGATGTACCGCAAAGGCAATCCCACGGGGACCACGAACAAGCGCGCCTTGAGTGCAACGTTCGGGTTGCACGACGCCACTGCCTACGCAGCGACCAGGGGCGGCTTCTATCACGAGCTGCATTACAACACCCAGGCCAATCGCTTTCCGGGCGTGAATCCGCAGAGTTCCAAAGGGCGTACCGGCGAGTCCTCGGATTCCGCAGACAGTTCCGTGTCGGACGGCAAACGAACCGGAGACGAGGCCGACTCGGACAACTCGTTCGTGTTCGATGATACGACGGGCTATGCGTCCACCCGCCGCCAGCAAACCACCACTTTTGTCTACGCCATCGATACTCGCGGGCTGGAAGTGGTACCGGGCGCGGAAAACAAGGCATTCAACCCCGGCCAGGGCAAATTTCTCTTCGACGCCCTGGAGGGGCACATTTCCACACCGACACGCGGCATCAGCGCCGAACGGCTCTGGCTGGTGCGCTCTGACCTGAATAAAGCGGCGCGGGTCAAGGACGTGCTGGAACAGGCGGGTGATCGTGCTGCAACAATCGAACAGGCCACCTGGGCGGGCACCGACAGCCGAGCGGCCGGCTACTTTGGCGCTAATGCCTACGATCGCCTGATCGATGAAATCGCCGGTTCGGGCGGTGTGATTCTGGACTTGCCAAAAGGCGACAAGACCTTTGCCGACGACGTCGTCTGGCCGGTCGCCGAGCATGATCGGGCCTGAGATAAAGCGCCATTCATCCAATAATGAATGGCGCGTTTTTAAACGGTAACTTGCAGCTATCCGACCACCTTGATCACGAAGATCGCCGGGATGCTATTGAACGCGTTGTGCCCCGTCGGGTTGGGGTCTACGTCCAGAAATGTGCTCATGCCACTGCTCACGCTGCGGTATAACGGCTTGCTTGAGGATTTTTTGTCATCTGTTTCGCGGTTCAATTCAAGATAAGCCGGACCTGCTTCGAAGTGGCCAAGCGAAGCTTTCGGCACGCCAGACGTACTGAATGAAAAGTCCTGCAGCGGAGCGCTGGTACTGGCCAACAGATTATGCGTCTTGTCTTCGATGAATAACCGCGCACCGTCGAACACGCCCGGATGCACGAGGCTGATTGCGTAACGCTCGCCCTGCGGGACGAACTTCAGCAGCAGCGGTTTATCGTCATCGTGGTTCGCCAGCGTGATGAAACTTGCGACGCGCGAATCAGCCAGTCCGACCTCGGCTTCCAGTTGCTCACCTCTGGTAATCCGCAGGTCGCGAAGCACCTGTTGCAGGCGTTGTTGATTAAGCACCAGCGGCCGGCCATTGAGATAAAGATGCGCGGTGAATGCTTTGCTGTTTACTGTTGCTATAGACATGGGGCGCCACCTGTAAACGTCCCGCCCTCGGTAACACCAACGGCAGGCAAATGCTGAAAAAAGGAAAGAATCAAACGGCGGCTTCAGCCATTACGGCTTTGGCTGTCGCGGCCATGCGCGGAATATCGCCGACCGGGACTTTTTCGGATTTTCGCTTACGTCGGGCAATCACCATGCGATCCGCATAATTCGAGGCGGCTTCAATAACATTGTTAACGTTATGATCAGTTCCGGCATGTTTCATAATGTACTTGCCGGCAATATCGTCCCAAAACGCCCATTCATCTTCATATACAGTCATGACTTCGTCCTTGTTTTTATAAAAGTCGCCCGCGTCCTGCGGGCAACTTGAAATTAAGGCAAAGCCATAAGCGAGACAATACTGGCAAATACGAACAGTTGATTCGAAGTGCAACTACGCAAACAACTCGCCCTGCAACTCATCGAGCAGGGCCTGAATCGCATCCAGACGTTGCTGAGGATCGTCGAGTTGCAACAGATCGATCTTGTCTTCTTCGGCGAACGGCAACAGATAGGCCAATTGATTGGCCAGCGATTGCTGACCGAGCGCATCGGTGCCCATGTTCAGCGCTTCGACCATCGGGTGCTCGGCCAAGGCCTTGAGCAGCGCCACCAGATCGGCGTCCTCATCCTGCAGCGGTTGCTCGGGATCGTCATCCAGCCACTCGACATCGGCGAGAAGCAACTGATCGCGCTGCACCTCGGTGCGCAATACATTGAATCGGCGTCCGCCCTGCACGCGGATCCCCAACAAACCGTTGTCCTGCTGCTGGAAATCAGTGATCCGCGCTTCACAGCCGACCAAGGCAAAACCTTCTGGCGCGACGCCGACTTCACTGCCCTCGAGGATGCACACCACGCCGAATCCACCGCCCTGCTTCATGCAGCGGCCGATCATATCCAGATAGCGTGCCTCGAAAATCTGCAAGTCGAGGTTGCAGCCGGGAAACAGCACTGTATTGAGCGGAAAAAGCGGCAAACTCATAGACATTTCCTTACACCACCATCGACACCGCCAACGGCAGGAACACCGCCGTGGCCACGCCCATCAGACTCATCGCCAGCGCCGCAAAGGCGCCGCACTCATCGCTTTCCTGCAACGCCACCGAGGTGCCGACCGCGTGCGCGGTCATGCCCAGCGCCATGCCACGCGCCTCGGGGCTATGCACACCGAGACGGGTCAGCAGTGCCGGACCGAAGATCGCGCCGATCACCCCGGTGATCAACACGAACACCGCCGCCAACGCCGCAACGCCGCCGATCTGTTCAGCCACCAGCATGGCGATCGGTGAAGTCACCGACTTCGGCGCCATGGTCATCAGGATCATGTGCTCGGCACCAAACCACCAGCCCAGCAACACGCCCATGCCTGTGGCGACTACCCCGCCTATCACCAGCGTAGTAAAAATCGGCCAGAACAATTGCCGAATACGTCGCAGGTTGAGATACAGCGGCACCGCCAGCGCCACAGTCGCCGGGCCAAGTAGAATGCTGAGGATCTCGGTGCTCTTGCGGTACTCCGCATAGGTCAGGCCGCAGCCGACCAAAACGCCAATCACCAACAGCATGGAGACCAGCACCGGCTGCAGAAAGATCCAGCGGGTTTTCTCGAACGCCGCCAGCACCAGTTGATAGGCACCGAGGGTGATGCCGATACCGAACAGCGGATGATGAATCACCGAAGCCCAGGCGCCCTGCCAGTCAAAAAGCATCAGGACTCCTCCGATGACGACGGCGCGTGACGCTTGACCAGACGCTGCATCAGCACGCCGGCGAAGGCCATCGACAGGATCAACGACAGCACCAGCGCGCCGACGATTGCCCAGAAGTCCGCGGCAATTGCCGTGGCATAGACCATCACGCCAACGGCGGGCGGCACCAGCAGCAACGGCAGATAACGCAGCAGACTGCCCGCCGCAAGGTTCAGCGGCTCGCCGACTTCACCGCGAACGATCAGGAATACGAGCAACAGCAACAGACCGATGATCGGCCCCGGCAGCACCGGCAACAGCAAATGATTGAGTGCCGTGCCGAGCAGTTGAAACAGCACCAGCAGGGTAAGGCCACGTAGCAACATCCGACATCTCCGTCTTACTTTCCACTGTGCAAGTCGTCCGCATTATAAGCACGCCTGCGCTATGGATCGGCATTCGCCAAAAGCATGGTCGGTTGACCGGAGCAAATCGCCATGATGATCTACAGTGGTTCGCAGGGAGGTCAAATCCCCCCACCTGAAAAACTATAAAACCGATGAACCCAAGGAGAGTCTCAATGCCCTATGTTCCCGTTGCAGAGCTCAAAGATTATGTCGGCAAGGAACTCGGACGTTCCGAATGGCTCACCATCGATCAGGAACGCATCAACCTGTTCGCCGAAGCCACCGGTGATTATCAGTTCATTCACGTCGACCCGGTCAAAGCCGCGCAAACGCCATTTGGCAGCACCATTGCCCACGGTTTCCTGTCGTTGTCGCTGATCCCTAAATTGATGGAAGACATCCTGATCCTGCCGCAAGGCGTGAAGATGGTCGTCAACTACGGTCTGGACAGCGTGCGTTTCATTCAGCCAGTGAAGGTCAACTCGAAAGTCCGCCTGAAGGTCGATCTGGGCGAAGTGACCGAGAAAAAACCGGGCCAGTGGTTACTCAAAGCCACTGCAACGCTGGAGATAGAAGGCTCGGACAAACCGGCCTATATCGCCGAGCCACTGTCGCTCTGCTTCGTGTAAACGTTCCGGATGCGAAGCAGCGCACGCTGTTTCGCGTCACGTCTCTATATATGCCACGCATAGCTGCGGCATACTCGGTCGCCTAATTGCCCGGATCCCGCTATGCGCTCACTTGCTCGTCTTGCACCCCTTGCCTTGACCCTGATGCTCACCGCGTGCGGCGACGGCGAATCGCTGCTGCCCCCGGATGCGCGCCTGCCGGACGGCGGACGCTATCGCGGTGAACTGGTCGATGGCTTGCTGCAAGGTCAGGGCCGTGTCGACTACCCCAACGGCAGTTGGTATGCCGGCCAGTTCGACAAAGGTCAGTGGCATGGTCAGGGCGAATGGCACGGCAGCAATGGCGAGATCTATCGCGGCCAGTTCCAGCAAGGCCTGTTCGACGGTCAGGGCAGCCTGACCACCAACGCCAGCAGTTACACCGGCGGCTTCAAGCAGGGCCGGCGCGAAGGCGAAGGCACGCTGAAAGAAAACGCCATGACCTATCGGGGCGAATTCAAGGCTGACCAGTACTCCGGGCTCGGCCGTCTGGAAATGGACGACGGCAGCTCCTATCAAGGCCAGTTCGCCCACGGCAAACCCAACGGTGAAGGCCAGCGTGGCGATGCCAGCGGCAACACGTTCAGCGGGCATTTCGTTAACGGGCAGCTGGAAGGCAACGGCACCTTCAACAGCGCTGACGGCGATATCTACGTCGGCGGCTTCAAGAACAATCAATTGCACGGCAAGGGCCGCTACGAAAACGCTGACGGCGATGTCTGGCTCGGTCAGTTCAAGGAAGGCGCGCTAACCGGTAAGGGTGAACTGATCGGTGCCGACGGCAGCCACTACATCGGCGCATTCAGTGACTGGCGCTTCAGCGGTCAGGGCCGCTTGAACCTGTCCGATGGCAGCTTCTACATCGGCGGTTTCGATAACGACAGCTACGCCGGACGCGGCACCCTGGTGCTGACCGATGGCAGCGTGATGAGCGGCACCTGGATCAACGGCCAGCGCGTGCGCGACGCCGATGGCAAGTTGTTGCCCGACACCCTCGAACTCGGCTTGCTCGCTCAGGGCCGCTTGCTCGACGACGCATTGGCCGCCATCCCCGCGTCGACCCCGGCGGTCGAGTTGTACACCCTGACCCTCGGCGGCGACGGCAAGCAAAGCGTATTCCTGCGCGAATCCGACTACGTCGCCAACATGCTCAGCACGCGCTTCGGTGCTTATGGCCAGATCCGTCTGGTCAACCACCGCGACCACCTCGGCGACCGGCCGATGGCCACCCGCGAGAACCTGCGCCGCGCCGCACAAACACTGGCCGAGCGCAGCGGTCCGGAAGATCTGCTGTTTATCTACCTGACCAGCCACGGCACTGCCGAACACGAACTGGTGCTCGACCAACCGCGCATGGAACTGGCCGACCTGCCCGCCGACGAACTCGCTGCCGTACTCGCGCCGCTGAAGAATCGCGACAAGATCATCGTGATTTCTTCGTGCTACTCCGGCGGTTTCATCCCGGCCCTGAAAGACGAACGCACGCTGATCATGACCGCCTCGCGCGCCGATCGGGTGTCGTTCGGCTGCTCGGAAGAAGCCAACTTCACCTATTTCGGCGACGCCCTGTTCGCCCAGGCGCTGAACCAGACCGATGATCTGGAACAGGCCTTCAAACTGGCCAAAGCCACCGTCGCCGAACGGGAACTGGCGGACAATTTCGAAGCGTCGGAGCCGCAGATCTGGGCGCCGAAAACCGTGCTGTCGCACTGGCAACTGCTGCGCAAACAGCAAGCCAGAAAAGCATTGCAAAGTGCTGCGTTGAACGACGGAGCGACAAAGAGCAACTAAGCTGAACAGTATCAAGGGAGAGACACTATGTACTTGACGCCTCAGCACGTATTGCTTGCCGGAGCCACCGGTTTGACCGGTGAACATCTACTCGACCGTTTGCTCAACGAGCCAACGATTTCTCGCGTGCTCGCCCCTTCGCGTCGGCCATTGGCGGAACATCCACATCTGGAAAACCCGGTGGGTGATCCGCAGGCGTTTCTGCCGCAGCTCAGTGGCCGCGTCGATATCGCCTATTGCTGTCTCGGCACCACGATCAAGCAGGCCGGCTCGGAAGCAGCATTTCGCGCGGTGGATCTGGACATGGTGGTGGCGTTCGCCAAACGCGCGCGGGAGATGGGCGCGCGGCATCTGATCGTCATCAGTGCGATCGGCGCCGATCCGAAATCGTCGGTCTTCTACAATCGGGTCAAAGGCGAAATGGAGCAGGCACTGCGCGCGCAGGACTGGCCGCAACTGACCATTTGCCGGCCATCGCTGTTGTTGGGTGAGCGGACTGAACCGCGTCTGGCCGAGCAATTGGCCGGGCCGTTGTCGAAGCTGATTCCGGGTAAATACCGTGGTATCGAGGCCTGCCAATTGGCGCGGGCGATGTGGCGGTTGGCGCTGGAAGAGCAGGATGGCGTGCGGGTGATCGAGTCGGATGATTTACGCAAGCTCGGCAAATAATCTATAGCGCCCGGAAGAAAGCTTTCGCGAGCAGGCTCGCTCCCACATTGGCACCGCGTCCCCCTGTGGGAGCGAGCCTGCTCGCGAATGGAGTGCGCAGCGCTCCCCTACAATCCGCCAGTCGCCTGAAAACTCACGCCAATCACCGTGAGCAATGACAGCGGCAACAGCAGCGTATCGAGCAAGGCACTCGCCGGCAGATCCACCCCCGGATAGCTCGGCGCCTCAGCCCCGAACCGATCCATCGCGCAACAGCCGCCATTCATCGCGTACAAGTCCAGCCGCGTCCCGGAATACACCACGGGCGCCCCCGGTTTCGCCGCATCCAGCGTGCGCGCCGTCGCGCACCCGGTCAGCAACAACACCAGCCCGATCGCCAGCAGCTTATTCATCGCTGCTCAGGTGATGCTCACCCCAACGCGGCAGCATGTCCTGGGGAATGCCGAGCAGATTGAGAATCCGCGCCACCACGAAATCGATCAGGTCGTCGATAGTCTGCGGCTGGTGATAGAACCCCGGCGAGGCCGGCAGAATCGTCACGCCCATGTTCGACAACTTGAGCATGTGCTCCAGATGAATACTCGAATATGGCGCTTCGCGCGGCACCAGAATCAATTGGCGACGCTCCTTCAAAGTGACGTCGGCGGCGCGCTCGATCAGGTTGTTGCAGGCGCCGGTGGCAATCGCCGACAACGTCCCGGTGGAACATGGCACCACGACCATCGCCGCCGGTGCGCCGGAGCCCGAAGCTACCGGCGACATCCAGTCTTCCTTGCCGTACACGCGGATCTGCCCGGCGGCAGCCCCGGTGTATTCGGTCAGGAAGGCCTGCATCATCTGCGGCTTCGGTGGCAGCGTGACATCCGTCTCGGTGGCCATGACCAATTGCGCAGCCTTGGAGATCAGGAAGTGCACTTCGCGATCTTCCCGCACCAGACAATCGAGCAGGCGCAAACCGTACTGGGCGCCGGACGCACCGGTCATGGCCAGCGTGATGCGTTCGGGCCCATTGCTCTCAAAACGCGTGTTCATTGCAGCGCCTCGGCGAGTTTGCCGTGCAGGCCGCCGAAGCCGCCGTTGCTCATGATCACCACGTGCGTGCCGGGCTGAGCCTGGCTCTTCACGCGTTCGATAATGCCTTCCAGCGAGTCGCTGACAATCGACGGCACGGTGCACAACGCGGCAGTGCCGGCCAGATCCCAGCCGAGGTTGGCCGGGGCGTACCAGATCACCTGATCGGCATCGATCACACTGTCCGGCAAGCCGTCACGGTGGGCGCCGAGCTTCATCGAGTTGGAGCGCGGTTCGATGATCGCGATCAGCGGTGCGTCGCCGATGCGCTTGCGCAGGCCGTCGAGGGTGGTGGCGATGGCAGTCGGGTGGTGGGCGAAGTCGTCGTAAATGGTAATGCCGCGGACTTCGGCGACTTTCTCCATGCGGCGTTTGACGTTCTTGAACGCACTCAACCCGGCGATGCCCATCGACGGCACCACGCCGACATGACGTGCAGCGGCCAGCGCGGCCAAGGCGTTGGCGACGTTGTGCTGACCGGTCAGCTCCCACTCGACGGTGCCTTGCGACACGCCTTCGAACATCACCTCGAACGCCGAGCCGTCTTCGCTCAACAGTTTGACCTGCCACTGACCGCCGGCGCCGGTGGTTTGCACCGGAGTCCAGCAGCCCATGTCGATCACCCGCTGCAAGGCCGGCTCGGTGGTTGGATGAATGACCAGGCCTTCACTCGGGATGGTGCGCACCAAGTGATGGAATTGCCGCTCGATCGCCGGCAAATCCGGGAAGATGTCTGCGTGATCGAACTCAAGGTTATTGAGGATCGCGGTGCGCGGACGGTAGTGCACGAATTTCGAGCGCTTGTCGAAGAATGCGCTGTCGTATTCGTCAGCCTCGATCACGAAGAACGGCGTACCGCCCAAGCGTGCCGACACCGAGAAATTCTGCGGCACGCCGCCGATCAGGAAGCCCGGGCTCATGCCGGCATGTTCCAGTACCCAGGCGAGCATGCTGCTGGTAGTGGTTTTACCGTGCGTGCCGGCCACCGCCAGCACCCAGCGACCTTGCAGCACGTGGTCAGCCAGCCACTGCGGGCCGGAGACGTATGGCAGGCCTTTGTTCAGCACATATTCCACCGCCGGGTTGCCGCGGGACATGGCGTTGCCGATCACCACCAGATCCGGTGCCGGATCGAGCTGCGCCGGGTCATAGCCCTGCGTCAGCTGAATGCCTTGGGCTTCAAGCTGCGTGCTCATCGGCGGATAGACGTTGGCGTCGGAACCGGTCACGTGATGGCCCAGCTCTTTGGCCAACACCGCCATCGAGCCCATGAAAGTCCCGCAGATACCCAGAATATGAATGTGCATAGTCGACCTCGTAAAACATGGCCGCAGGTTAGCGTAGGGAGGGGGAAATCGCACTCTTTAGGTGAGGGGCGGGGTGGGTGGGCCGTAACATCTCGACTCGACTGCAGACTGCCGCCCTCACCCCAGCCCTCTCCCAGAGGGAGAGGGAGCCGATCTGCGTCGTTTTCAAATCCTGAGTTCGGCTCGATAACTCAGGTCGGCGTAGATCAGTAGAGCAACTCGGTCAGTCCCCTCTCCGGCGGCAGAGGGAGCCGATCTCGGTCGCTTTCAAATCCTGAGCTCGGCTCGATATTTCAGGTCGGCGTAAATTGGCAGAACACCGCGGTCAGTCCCCTCTCCCTCTGGGAGAGGGCTAGGGTGAGGGCCTTCTAACTGACTCGCCGCTCAATCCCATGCTTACGCAGCTTTCTATAAAGCGTATTACGGCTAACCCCAAGCTGTTCAGCCGTTTGCGTCATGTGCCACCGCGTTTGTTCAAGAGCTCCGAGCAAGGCCAACCGCTCGGCGTCTTCCAGTGGATGTTCAGATAAATCAGGCTGCAAGATCGGTACCCGCCCCTGCCGAATCATCACCGGCAAATCCTCAACCCCGATCCGCCCTTCATCACACAACGCCGCCAGCGTGCGCAGCACATTGCGCAACTGCCGCACATTGCCCGGCCAGTTGAACGCCAGCAACGCCTGACGCGCCGGCTCGTCGATCAGGATCGTTTCACCGCCCGCCTCCTCGGCCAGCAGGAAATCCAGCAACTGCGATTTATCGCTACGCTCACGCAACGCCGGCAACGCTACTTCCAACCCATTGAGCCGGTAGTACAAATCCTCGCGGAAGCTTCCATCGGCGACTCGCTCCAGCAGATTGCGGTGCGTCGCACTGATAATCCGCACGTTGACCGACTCCGGCTCGCCGCCAATCGGCACCACTTGCCGATCCTCCAGCACACGCAACAAACGCGTTTGCAGCGCCAGCGGCATGTCGCCGATTTCATCGAGAAACAGCGTGCCGCCATCAGCCTGCTGCAACTTGCCGCGCATGCCGTCCTTGCGTGCGCCGGTGAAACTGCCGCCGCGATAGCCGAACAGTTCGCTCTCGATCAGGCTTTCCGGGATGGCCGCGCAGTTAAGGGCGACGAAGGCTTTGTTTGAGCGCTGGCTGGCGTGATGCACAGCCTTGGCAAAAGCCTCTTTGCCCGAGCCGGTTTCGCCATTGATCAGCAGTGGCACATCACGTTCGAAGACGCGCAGGGCTTTGCGGAAATCGGCCTGCAGCGCCTCGTCACCGAGACAGATGCCCGACAAGCGCGGCGCTTCAGCTACTACCGGCGTCGATACCATCGGTACAGCTTTGCGCGACTCACCGCGCAACACAGCAAACAGATGTCGCCCGTCACGGGTACGCAGCGGCCAACTGGCGCTGGCATTGGCGCTCGCGCGGCCAAGCAACTCATCCAGCGAACAATCGAAGAACGCCTCGACCGGTTTACCGAGCAAGCCGCCGCGAATATGCCCGAGCAAATTCAGCGCACTCTGGTTGACCGCACTGATCCGCCCTTCGCCGTCAAACGCCAGCAAGCCCTCGCTGAACAACCCGACCGATTCGGCCTGCAGATGAAAGCGCAGCAACCATTGATTATCAAAACAGCGCAGGAAGTAACAACTCTCGATCATCTTCGCCGAGAGGTTGACCAGCGCCATGGTGTGGAACTGGCTTTGCCGCGAGACATCGTGGCGCGCCGAAGACACGTCGAGCACCGCGAGCAGTTCGCCGTGCGGGTCGAACACCGGGCTTGCCGAGCAGGTCAGCCCTGTGTGGCGACCGCGAAAGTGTTCGTCCTGATGAATCGTCAGCGCCTGGCGCTCGACCAGGCAGGTGCCGATGCCGTTGGTGCCTTCGCAGGCTTCGCTCCAGTCGGCACCCAGCCAGAGACCGGCGCGTTCGAAGATCTTGCGTTCGGCCGGCGCGGTGACGCAGTTGAGGATCACCCCGCGCGCGTCGGTCAGCAATACCGCGTGGCCGGCGCCGGAGAGTTGTTGATGCAGGCTGCTCATTTCATTGCCGGCGATCTGCAACACCTGTTGCAGACGTTCGCGGCTTTCCAGTACCCGGCCGTGTTCGAGCACGGTCGGCGCCATGCTCAGCGCGGGGTCGAGGTGATAGTCCTCCAGACAACGCAGCCACGAACGGGCAATCGACGGATCGGCACCGGGCCCGTGCAGGTGCGGTTTACCCTGAGTAGCGGTGAGAACCTGCTGCGCATGGCGGCTCAAATGGTTGTCGTGCATTTCTTATTGTTCTCCCCGAGGCTCGACGGCCGAATGCTGAGGTGACGCCCAGCATCCCCCAGCCACCGACGCATTGCAATGCTGGCAAGACTGTCCGGTCACGGGCTGTACCGAAAGCGGTACAAACTGTCATCCCACCTGTACCAAAACCGTCACAGGCAAAATCCACTCGTCCGACAAAAACTTGCCAAGCCCTTGATTTACCTGCCCTGCACGGCAGTGGCCCGACCTTTGCTCTACGCTTATAGCAAGCGCACTTGCGCGTTTCTCTAATAAGTACAAAGCCAAGGAGAACATCATCATGCGTTACGCTCACCCCGGTACTGAAGGCGCCAAAGTCTCGTTCAAAGCCAAATACGGTAACTACATCGGCGGCGAGTTCGTCGCGCCTGTCAAAGGTCAGTACTTCACCAACACCTCGCCAGTGAATGGCCAGCCGATTGCCGAATTCCCCCGCTCCACTGCCGAAGACATCGACAAGGCACTGGACGCCGCCCACGCTGCTGCCGACGCGTGGGGCGCGACGTCCGTGCAGGCGCGCTCGCTGATCCTGCTGAAAATCGCCGACCGCATCGAACAGAACCTCGAACTGCTGGCGATCACCGAAACCTGGGACAACGGCAAGGCCATCCGCGAAACCCTCAACGCCGACATCCCGCTGGCCGCCGACCATTTCCGCTACTTCGCTGGCTGCCTGCGCGCCCAGGAAGGCAGCGCTGCCGAAATCGACGGCAACACCGTGGCCTATCACATTCACGAACCGCTGGGCGTGGTCGGCCAGATCATCCCGTGGAACTTCCCGATCCTGATGGCCGCGTGGAAACTCGCACCGGCGCTGGCTGCCGGTAACTGCGTGGTGCTCAAGCCTGCCGAGCAAACCCCGCTGGGCATTACCGTGTTGCTGGAACTGATCGGCGACCTGCTGCCACCGGGCGTGCTGAACATTGTTCAGGGCTATGGCAAGGAAGCCGGCGAAGCGCTGGCGACCAGCAAACGCATCGCCAAAATCGCTTTCACCGGCTCGACCCCGGTCGGCTCGCACATCATGAAATGCGCCGCCGAAAACATCATTCCGTCCACTGTGGAACTGGGCGGCAAATCGCCGAATATCTTCTTCGAAGACATCATGCAGGCCGAGCCGACCTTCATTGAGAAGGCCGCTGAAGGTCTGGTGCTGGCGTTCTTCAACCAGGGCGAAGTCTGCACCTGCCCATCCCGTGCACTGGTGCAGGAATCGATCTACGACGAGTTCATGGCCGTCGTGATGAAGAAAGTCCTGCAGATCAAGCGCGGCGATCCGCTGGACACCGACACCATGGTCGGCGCGCAGGCGTCCGAGCAGCAATTCGACAAGATTCTTTCGTACCTGGAAATTGCCAAGGGCGAAGGCGCCGAGCTGCTGACCGGCGGCAAAGTGGAAAAACTCGAGGGCAATCTGTCGACCGGTTATTACATCCAGCCGACCCTGCTCAAAGGCACCAACAAGATGCGCGTGTTCCAGGAAGAGATCTTCGGCCCGGTGGTGAGCATCACCACGTTCAAGGACGAAGCCGAAGCCCTGGCCATCGCCAACGACACCGAGTTCGGCCTCGGCGCCGGCCTGTGGACCCGCGACATCAACCGCGCCTACCGCATGGGCCGCGCGATCAAGGCCGGTCGCGTGTGGACCAACTGCTACCACCTGTACCCGGCGCATGCCGCGTTTGGCGGGTACAAGAAGTCTGGCGTGGGCCGTGAAACCCACAAGATGATGCTCGATCACTATCAGCAGACGAAAAACCTGCTGGTGAGCTACGACATCAATCCGTTGGGCTTTTTCTAAACCTGCAGCACTGATCGTTCCCACGCTCTGCGTGGGAATGCCGCCCGGGACGCTCCGCGTCCCGCCAAAGCCGAACGCAGAGCGTCCGTTGAGGCATTCCCACGCAGAGCGTGGGGACGATCATGCTACCCACCGGCAAAAAAGCCGGGCCAATACAACAATAAGAAAGGTAAACCCTATGCCTAGCGAATCCCCGGCTGGCGCTCCGGCGACCGGCGCCTCCGTCGACTTTGAAAAAGTCGGATCGGATTACTTTCAACAACGCGAACTGAAAAAAGGTGCCGCCGGCTGGGTACTGCTGGTGGGTCTGGGCGTTGCCTACGTGATTTCCGGTGACTATGCCGGCTGGAACTTCGGTCTCGCTCAGGGTGGCTGGGGCGGCATGTTCCTGGCGACGCTGCTGATGGCCACTATGTACCTGTGCATGTGCTTTTCTCTGGCCGAATTGTCTTCGATGATCCCCACCGCTGGCGGTGGCTACGGTTTTGCCCGCAGTGCATTCGGGCCGTGGGGCGGGTTTCTCACCGGCACCGCGATCCTCATCGAATACGCCATTGCCCCTGCGGCTATCGCGGTGTTTATCGGTGCCTACTGCGAATCGCTGTTCGGCATCGGCGGCTGGATGATCTATCTGGCCTTCTACATCATTTTCATTGCCATCCACATTTTCGGGGTCGGCGAAGCGCTCAAGCTGATGTTTGTCATCACCGCCATCGCCGCGCTGGCGCTGGGGGTGTTTCTGGTGGCCATGGTGCCGCACTTCGACGTCGCCAACCTGCTCGACATTCCGGTCACCGCCGCAGCGGGCGCCAGTCCGTTTCTGCCATTTGGCTATGTCGGCGTCTGGGCGGCGATACCCTATGCGATCTGGTTCTTCCTTGCTGTTGAAGGCGTGCCGCTGGCCGCCGAGGAAACCAAGAACCCCAAACGTGACCTGCCGCGCGGCTTGATCGGCGCCATGTTGGTGCTGCTCATGTTTGCCCTGCTGATTCTGATCGTCGGCCCCGGCGGTGCGGGCGCCAACTCGCTGCTGACCTCCGGTAACCCGTTGGTCGAAGCCTTGAGCAAAGCCTACGGCGGCTCGACCTGGATGGGCAGTTTCGTCAACCTCGTCGGGCTGGCCGGACTGATCGCGAGTTTCTTCTCGATCATCTACGCGTACTCGCGGCAGATTTTCGCGCTGTCCCGGGCCGGCTACCTGCCACGCAAACTGTCCGAAACCAATAAAAGCAAGGCACCGGTCCTGGCGCTGGTGATTCCCGGCATCATCGGTTTCGGCCTGTCGCTGACCGGCCAGGGCGATCTGCTGATTCTGGTGGCGGTATTCGGCGCAACCATCTCCTACGTGCTGATGATGGCCGCGCACATCACCTTGCGGATTCGTCGCCCCAAAATGGACCGGCCGTACCGCACACCGGGCGGCATCTTCACCTCCGGCGTGGCCTTGGTGCTGGCGTGCATCGCCGTGGTCGCAGGCTTTTTGGTTGATCCACGGGTGGTCATCGGTGCCGCCGTCATCTATGGAGTGTTAATTGCTTACTTTGCGTTCTACAGTCGACATCACTTGGTAGCAGGCACGCCGGAAGAAGAGTTCGCGGCGATCCAGAAGGCTGAGCAAGCCTTGCACTGAGTGCCGACAATCCCGGCGCAGGCTCGGTCTGCGCCGTCACGGAGAATTGTGTATGGCCAGTTTCGCTCACACGGTCGGCGCCCAGACCTATCGCTTCGACAGCCTCAAGGACGTCATGGCCAAAGCCAGCCCGGCACGCTCCGGGGACTTTCTCGCCGGCGTCGCCGCCCTCAACGACGGCGAGCGGGTGGCCGCGCAAATGGCGCTGGCCGACATTCCGCTCACGCATTTCCTGCAGGAAGCGCTGATTCCTTACGAGTCCGATGAAGTCACCCGGCTGATCATCGACACCCACGACAAACAGGCCTTCGCCGTGGTCAGCCACCTCACCGTGGGCGGCTTCCGCGACTGGCTGCTCAGTGATGCCGCCGACGAAACCAGCCTGCGCAACCTCGCCCCCGGCCTGACGCCGGAAATGGTCGCCGCCGTATCGAAGATCATGCGCGTGCAGGATCTGGTGCTGGTGGCGCAAAAGATCCGTGTCGTGACGAAGTTTCGCGGCACCCTTGGCCTGCGCGGACGTTTGTCGACGCGCCTGCAACCCAATCACCCGACCGACGAACCGTCCGGCATTGCCGCGAGCATCCTCGACGGCCTGCTCTACGGTAATGGCGATGCGATGATCGGCATCAACCCGGCCACCGACAGCATCGCCTCGATCTGCGCGATGCTGGAGATGCTCGACGCGATCATCCAGCGCTACGACATCCCGACCCAGGCCTGCGTGCTGACCCACGTCACCACCTCCATCGAGGCGATCAACCGTGGCGTGCCGCTGGACCTGGTATTCCAGTCGATTGCCGGCACCGAAGCGGCCAACGCCAGTTTCGGCATCAACCTGAATGTCTTGCAGGAAGGCTATGACGCCGGTCTGAGTCTGAATCGCGGCCCCCTCGGGCAGAACCTGATGTATTTCGAAACCGGTCAGGGCAGCGCACTGTCGGCCAACGCCCACCACGGCGTCGACCAACAGACCTGCGAAACCCGGGCCTACGCCGTGGCGCGACATTTCAAGCCGTTTTTGGTGAACACGGTCGTAGGATTTATCGGCCCGGAATACCTCTACAACGGCAAACAGATCATCCGCGCCGGCCTCGAAGACCATTTCTGCGGCAAGTTGCTCGGCGTACCCATGGGTTGTGACATCTGCTACACCAACCACGCCGAAGCCGATCAGGACGACATGGACACCCTGCTGACCTTGCTGGGTGTGGCCGGGATCAACTTCATCATGGGCATCCCCGGCTCCGACGACATCATGCTCAATTACCAGACCACTTCGTTCCATGACGCGCTTTACGCGCGCCAGACCCTGGGCCTGAAACCGGCGCCGGAGTTCGAGCAATGGCTGGCGAACATGGGCATCTTCACCCAAGCGGACGGCAAGGTTCGCTTCGGTAACAACTTGCCGCCGGCCTTCCGCCAGGCATTAGCGCAACTGGGATGAGTCACATGGAAAAACCGCCCATCGACCCGCAAAACCCGTGGCTGGAACTGCGCCGTCTGACGCCTGCGCGGATCGCCCTCGGCCGCACCGGCACCAGTTTGCCGACCAACGCACAACTGGATTTCCAGTTTGCCCACGCGCAAGCGCGGGATGCCGTGCATTTACCGTTCGATCACGCCGGGCTCAGCGCGCAACTGACCGAGCGCGGCCGTGAAAGCCTGCTGCTGCACAGTGCCGCCGTAGATCGAAACAGCTATCTGCAACGTCCGGATCTGGGCCGCAAGCTCAGCGATGAATCGGCGCAGGCCTTGCGCGAGTACGCGGCGGCGCATCCCGGCGGTGTCGATCTGGCAATTGTCGTGGCCGATGGCCTGTCGGCATTGGCGGTGCACCGGCATACGCTGCCGTTTCTCAACCGTCTGGAGGAGCAGATCAGTGACGACGGCTGGTCTGTTGCACCGGTGATTCTGGTGGAACAGGGCCGCGTCGCGGTCGGTGATGAAATCGGCCAATTGCTCGGCGCAAAAATGCTGGTGATGCTGATTGGCGAGCGCCCTGGGCTGAGCTCACCAGACAGCCTCGGTTTATATTTCACCTACAATCCAAAGGTCGGACTGACCGATGCGTATCGCAATTGCATCTCCAATGTGCGGCTCGAAGGCTTGAGCTACGGCATGGCGGCGCATCGCTTGCTCTATCTGATGCGCGAAGCCTGTCGGCGGCAGTTGTCAGGGGTCAACCTGAAGGACGAAGCGCAGGTTCAGACGCTGGAATCGGACGCTGGTGTAGACATGAAAGGTAATTTCCTACTCGATCCGCCCACAACCTGAACCGTTTCCGCATTGCGTTTCTGCGCCGGTTTCAGGCAGGATCGATGCACGGCCGCCAGGGTTTCCCATCGCCGTCAGAGCAGTTGAAGACAGCCACTTGAAGACGAGACCTATCATGCGGATTATTCAAGCGACCCTCGAACATCTGGACTTACTGACTCCGTTGTTCGTCAAATATCGCGAGTTCTACGGTTCCCTGCCTTACCCGGATTCCTCCCGCGCCTTCCTTGAAAAGCGCCTGCGCCGCAAGGAATCGGTGATCTACCTGGCCTTGGCCGATGATGACGACAAGAAACTGATGGGCTTCTGTCAGCTCTATCCAAGCTTCTCCTCGCTGTCACTCAAGCGCGTATGGATCCTCAACGATATCTATGTTGCCGAAGACGCACGTCGCCAACTGGTCGCCGACAACCTGATCCGCACCGCAAAAAAAATGGCCAAGGAAACCCAGGCCGTGCGCATGCGTGTTTCCACCAGCAGCAACAACGAAGTGGCGCAGAAAACCTACGAATCCATCGGGTTCAAGGAAGACACCGAGTTCAAGAACTACGTGTTGCCGATCAGCGACGAACTCTGATTGCGCGGTTTGCCTGTGATGAGGGAGCAAGCTCCCTCGCCACAATGATTATCTGTCTGACAAATCCTCACATCCCGACATCCCCCGCTACAAAACCAACGCGCTTTTCATCCTTCAGACCGTATAATCCCGAGCTTTCCGGCTTGTAAGAAAAACTACACCCCGCTGTAGGCTTACACGAAGTCATCCGCACAGGCCTGCCGAGTCGGGCCGTCAAACAGGTGCCCCCATGGATTTCAACCCGCTCGACCTTATCCTGCATCTCGATGTGTACCTCGATTTGCTGGTGAACAACTATGGGCCATGGATCTACGCCATCCTGTTTCTGGTGATCTTCTGTGAAACCGGACTGGTGGTGATGCCGTTCCTGCCGGGTGATTCGCTGCTATTCATTGCCGGTGCCGTTGCGGCCGGTGGCGGGATGGATCCGGTGCTGTTGGGCGGTCTGCTGATGCTCGCGGCCATACTCGGCGACAGCACCAACTACGTGATCGGACGAACGGCTGGGGAACGACTGTTCAGCAACCCGAACTCGAAAATCTTCCGCCGCGATTACCTGCAAAAAACCCACGACTTCTATGACAAGCATGGTGGCAAGACTGTCACCCTGGCGCGCTTCCTGCCGATCATCCGCACCTTTGCGCCATTCGTCGCCGGTGTGGCGAAGATGCCGTATCCGCGTTTCTTTGGTTTCAGCGTGCTGGGCACCATCCTCTGGGTCGGCGGCCTGGTGACATTGGGCTACTTCTTCGGCAACGTACCGTTCATCAAGAAAAACCTGTCGTTGCTGGTGGTGGCGATCATTCTGCTGTCGCTGGTGCCGATGATCCTTGGTGTGGTTCGCAGCCGTTTCGGCGGCACCAAAGCCCAATCGCACTAAGCCGATGTGGTCGCTGAGCGCCTGGCGCCGCCGGCGCATTCTGGCGAAGCACCCGATTGCCGACGACATGTGGCAACGGGTGCGCCATCAATTGAGTTTTCTTGATGGCATCAGCGCTGCCGAAGACCAGTGGCTGCGTGAAGCCTGCGTGCTGTTCCTCGACGACAAACACCTGAGCGCCCTGCCTGGCGTCGAACTGCATCAGGAACAACGCCTGCTGCTCGCCGCCCAAGCGCAATTACCGCTGCTCAACCTCGGTGATCTGAACTGGTATCAGGGTTTCCACGAAATCGTCCTCTACCCGGACGATTTCCTCAGCCCGCAACGTCATCGCGACGCCAGCGGTGTCGAGCATGAGTGGGACGGCGAACACAGCGGCGAAGCCTGGCAGCAGGGACCGATCATCCTCGCCTGGCCCGGCGTCATGGCCAGTGGCGGCTGGGAAGGCTACAACCTGGTGATTCACGAACTGGCGCACAAACTCGACATGCTCAACGGCGACGCCAATGGCCTGCCACCGCTGCACGCCGATATGCGCGTCAGCGACTGGGCTGAAGTGATGCAACACGCCTACGACGATCTCAATCGCCAGCTCGACCGCAATCCCGACGCCGAAACGGCTATCGATCCCTACGCCGCCGAGAACCCGGCGGAATTCTTTGCGGTCACCAGCGAATACTTCTTCAGCGCCCCGGATTTGCTGCATGAGGCCTATCCACAGGTCTATGCGCAGTTGCAGCTTTTCTACCGCCAGGATCCGTTGGGCAGGTTGCGGCAACTTCAGGCCACAGACCCGGTCTATCAGCCACACGACTAAGCGCTGCACGACTTTCGGTACATGGCGTCCACGGCAGAATATGCCTATAATCGCCGCCACTTTTTGGTCAATCCGGCCAAGTGTTTTTGGTCAACTACGGGGGCAACGCCCAATGAGCTACAGCAAGATTCCGGCTGGCAAAGACCTGCCGAACGACATCTACGTCGCGATCGAGATCCCGGCCAACCACGCGCCGATCAAATACGAAATCGACAAAGACAGCGATTGCCTGTTCGTTGACCGTTTCATGGCCACCCCAATGTTCTACCCGGCCAACTACGGTTACATCCCGAACACCCTGGCTGACGACGGTGATCCCCTCGACGTGCTGGTTGTGACCCCTTACCCGGTTGCTCCAGGTTCGGTGATCCGCGCACGTCCAGTCGGCATCCTGAACATGACCGACGACGGCGGCGGCGATGCCAAAGTCATCGCAGTGCCACACGACAAGCTGTCCCAGCTGTACGTCGATGTGAAGGAATACACTGACCTGCCGCCACTGCTGATCCAGCAGATCGAGCACTTCTTCGCGAACTACAAAGATCTCGAAAAAGGCAAATGGGTCAAGATCGAAGGCTGGGCCGGTGCAGACGCCGCCCGCGAAGCGATCACCAAGTCGGTTGCCGCCTACAAAGGCTAAGCACCTGCGCGACGCGTGATGCTTGAAGAAAACCCCGGTTGATCCGGGGTTTTTTGTGCTCGGAAAAAGCCGCCTTAAACAGCTTGTTTATGGCGGACTACAGAAAAGTTTTAGCCTGTGTAATTTCCCACAAGAGCGTCTTACATCCCGTCGCAAAATTCAGCCCGTTTTTGAACGTTCAGTTTATTCAAACCGCTCTGGCACGGCCGTAGACTCCGTGTTTATGAGAAAGAACACTAGCGGTCCAAGATTCAAGGCACTCCTGGAAGCAGCGAACATCTCCACAACGGGTTTCGCAAAGTTCTGGGGCACGGAAGCCCAAAATGTCCACAACTGGTACACCCGGGGCGTCCCGGCGTATCGCATGGAAGAAGTCTCACGCCTGCTGTCCGTCAACAGCGAATGGCTGAAAACCGGTGAAGGCATTAAAGAGCTGCCAAGCCTGACTCCGCCTGCCAGCAACGGCGACAGCTTTGACGCCCACGATCCTCAGGGCGCCTACCGATTCATCCATCCCAACGACATCGAACTGGCCTTCTTCAAAGAAACGCCACTGACCAACGGCTCCGACAAAACCCACGTCATCCAAGACCCGGAGCTCTCCATCCGCCTGCTGCGTGCACAGGTTGATCAACTGGAGATCCGCCCCGCCGACGCCATCTGTGCACACATGATCGGCAACAGCATGGCCGAACGCATCGAAGACGGCTCCGTCGTTGCCATCGACCGCGGCCTGACCCAAGTGGTGGACGGCGAAATCTACGCCATCGAACACGACGGCATGCTGCGCATCAAATACCTGCACCGCATGCCCGGCAACGGTCTGCGCCTGCGCAGCCACAACAGCGCCGAATATCCGGACGAAGTGTTCCGCGCGGCGCAGATCGAAGAGCAACGGATTCATATATTGGGCTGGGTGTTCTGGTGGTCGACGGTGAGCAAACGGCGGCCGGTGGTGCCGTTTCTTTGATCCGACGCAGCTATGCCTGCTTGCACAGAACCCTGTGGGAGCGAGCCTGCTCGCGAAGAGGCCCGGACAATCGGTACAAATCCCGGATTTCTGGCGAAGAAGTCGCTCTAAACCGCACTTCAGACTGGGAATCCCAAGCAAAACTCAGTATCCTGCGCCCCACATTTGCGCATCGATCCGCCCCGCGGCTCAGACAGCGCCCGACGCGGCAGACCAACGTCTGACCAAGTCCCGCAGCCGGACGCAGATCCGGATGTAAGTTTTGAAGGCTGGCAAGGCTTACCAAAAATAGGCCAAGCCAGTCCCCGAGAAGCCGGCCACAAGCCGGCTTTTTAATGCCTGCAAAAAAACGTTTACCTTGGCGAGCTTGACTCAACACTTGCCAACCTCAACCCCTCAGTGCTAAATCCCGCCCAACACCCACCCCCTCTGTTTTTACCCGCATCCCCGACCCCGGCCGGATTCCGGTATTGAGCCTCACGGGAATCCATGGAATGGCCCTGCATATCCCGACCCTGTTGGTCGTTTCGGTCTTCGTCTTCTTTTTGATGGGGCTTTTGACGCTGCACGCTTGGTATCGCGAAACCCGTGAGCCGCCGCTGGCGTACCTCGGCAGCATGATGCTGCTGGGCGCCTTGGGCGTGGTACTGGTCAGTTGGCGTGATCGAGGGGTCGACTTCATTCCGATTGTGTTCGGCAATGTTGTTCTATTGCTCAGTGCAGCGATGAACTGGACGGCCATGCGCACGCTGGTCGGGCGCAGGCCGTCAGTGTCCGGCATTCTGGCAGGGGCGTTCGCATGGCTGACCTTGTGCCTGATTCCCGCCTTCTACGAGTCGATGCCAAATCGGGTTTTAATCTACTCCTTGCTGGCATTCGGTTACGGCGTGATGACAACGCTGGAGCTCTGGCGCAGCCGCCACACTCTGGACGTCGCGTTTATGCCGGCGCTGGTGCTGACCGTTCTGCACACTGTGTTCTACGCCGTTCGCAGTGCGACCGATGAAGGGCTGCCGGTGACCAAAGCCCTGCTGGGCAGTGGTGAGGGAGTGCCGTTTTTCTCATTCATGCTGTTCGAGTCGATGCTGTATGTCATCGGCATTGCCTACATCACCCTGGCGATGGTCAAGGAACGTGCAGAGCTCAAGCTCAAAGCGGCGGCGTTCAGCGATCCGCTGACGGGCATTGGCAATCGTCGCGCGTTCATGATGAACGCCGGCCAGTTGCTTACTGAAAGCCAGCAACACGCAGAACCGGCGGCGTTGCTGCTTTGCGACCTGGATAACTTCAAGCGTCTGAATGATACCTATGGCCATCCCGTTGGGGATCAGGCGTTGATCGCGTTCGGCCGGATCGTGGTCGAGAGCCTGCGCAAGGACGATGTTTGCGGGCGGATTGGCGGTGAGGAGTTTGCCTGCCTGCTCAACGATTGCGATGAGCAGACTGCACTGGAAATTGCCGAACGGATCCGCCGTTCGTTCTCGCAATTGTCGATTCTTGAGCCGGGTCTGCTCAGCGTCAGCATCGGCGTGGTGACTACCCGCGAATCCGGCTACGACTTGTCACGTCTGCTCTCGGAAGCCGATCAGGCGCTGTACGGCGCCAAAGACAAGGGTCGTAATCGTGTACAGACGTTGCGTTCGCTGTACCTGAGCCTTACCGATAATTAGTGCCCAGCCACCGACCATTTCAATAAGCCACTAGCACATCCGCCCTAATTGCCCCTGCCGGCGCCCGCCACTAAATTTCCATTCTGTTTTTGTGCATTACAAAAGCGCCAAGGAATGGAGCAACACCATGTCATCGTTTTTCAAACTGAGTAAATCCGTCGCTTTACTGACTGCACTCTTGACTGCCACTTCAGTGTCAGCAGAAGAGCCGAACCCCGTTGGCGACTGGTGGATCATTTACGGTAACGGCGTCCCGCACAAGAACATCATGTATGTCGCCGACAGCACATCCGTGGTGCCGTCGACGCGTACCAAGGGTGCGCAAATGCTGGCGGTGACGCTGGTGTATGAAGAGCCGGGCAAGCCAATGATCGATGCCTACAACCTGGAAGTTCAGTGCAAGACCAACAAGGTGCGGTTTGTTAACGGCCAGTCGGTGGATCGAATTGCCTACATGCTGCGGCACCTGAAAGTGAACGAGCAATGGCAACAGCCGAAGGAGTTCTGGGTGCAGCGCGCTTTGGCTTTCGTTTGCACTCCAGAGAAAAAAGACATGATTGCAGTGGGCAAGATGGAGCACTTGCAGATGATTCAGGGCATGCAGCAGATGTTCTTCAAACTTGCACCGATTCAAGAGAAAGGCCAGATGATGGACAACCTCGACTCGATACTGGGCAACAAGTAGCAGCCTGATTTCTGGGCGCTACAGCGCGCTATTTCGTCTCGCACATGACACCGGGAGTCATGATGAATCAATGGACTAAAACGTTTTCGGCGCTGTTGATAACAGCCACAGTATCAATGGTGAATGGCTGCCACCTGATTGCCCAGTCGCGCTGGGAAGGACGGGATGTTCAGGAAGCACTCGATCTGTTCGGCAAACCTGACTCGATGAAAAAACAGACCGGTGCGAACGGCGAAAATCTGGCCGTCTTGACCTGGTTCAAATCCTCCAGCTGGACCACCACCGAAGCGGCCGGCACTTCCATGAATCACACCGGCAACGGCATGGTGTACACCGAGTACTACGAGACGGTCGGGCATAGCTCTGACTGCAAACTGGAAGCCACCGTCAACAAAGCCAAAAAGATCGTACTGTTTCGGATCGAGGACGGAAAGATCATTCATGGCAAATGCATCAACGTTCCGTTCGTACCCGGTTACATTCCGCCTGGACTCTAGCGCTGTCCCTGAGCAAGTAACTGCTCAGGGATAACTGAACGACTTCACCAACGTCAGCTCACCCACCGCGCGCATCGGGATCACAAACGTCTCCATCTTCTCGCTCGGCGCACCTTCTTCAGTAATCACCGTCACCTGCGCCGTGGTCAGCGGCTGCACCGCCTCATCGCCGCCATCCTCATCCCCGCGATAGCCACCGCCGTAATAATTCACATACACCAGATACTGCCCCTTGATCGGCGCCGGCATGGCGAAGATTTCCGGGCCATAACCGGTGGTGACGTCGACGTCGAGCGCGGCGCCGTTGGCGGCGCTGCGGTTGCCGTACCAGATGTGCGCGCCGTCGGGGGTGACGAGGTGCAGGTCGAGGTCGGTGCCGTCACTGTCCCACGCCAACAGTACGCGCAGCTTGGCCGGGGTCGCGCCGCCGCTGGTGTTGAGGAACTGTGTGCGGTGGCGCTGCTGGCCATCGGGACTGCGCACTTCCACGCTGTTGCTGCCGTTGGGGAAGGAAAACGGGCGGTCAAAGCGGCCGCTGTCGTCGATTTTCAGCGGCATGCTGACGCCGTTGACGATCAAGCGACCGGGTTCGTTGCCCTTCTGCGTAGCTTTGATTTCGCCGCTGATGCGGGCGGTATTGGCCTGGCCAATCGGGGTGTTGACCGAGGAGGCCGGGTAGTTGACGGTCTGGCGGAAGCTTTCGCCCTCGCCTTCCGGGGCGCCGCTGCGCCAGCCGCCGACCGGGGTGTCGAGTTTGACGCTGTCGGCGGCCATCGCTGGCGATAGCGCGGTCAAGGTGCAGAGCAACAGCAAGACCTGTGGATAACGGAGTGTCATGGTCTATTCCAGCAAAAGATGACGGGCGAGCCCTTCGATGTAGGTTTCATCCTGGCCGTTGGGGTGTGCTTCAAAAGCCAGGTGCAGATATTCGTGGGTCAGGTCGAGGCGATCCTGCAGGGTCAGCACGCCGCGCACGTAGATGCGTTGGCGTTCACGGTCGACGAAAGGACGGCCGAAGGCCAGTTTGCACACGGCGAAGGTGCTGACTTCGTTGTAGCCGGTTTCGCTTTCCAGCGTCGGACGCCAGCCGCGTCGTTGTTTCTGCAGCCAGTCTTGCGCAGCGGGCAGTGCTTCGCAGGAGGCGACCGGGTTGTCCCAGCGGCTGAGGCTGGCGCGCGGGTAGGCGTGCAGCAGAATCGCGTCGTAGCGCTGACCGGCGCTGGCTTGCTCGACGGCTTGTTGCCAGGCGAGTTTGTCCGGGCCGGGTTGATCGGAGTGATAGGTGACGGTGCTACCAGCCAGCACGAGGTCTGCCGTCCATGCGGCGATGTTGCGGGATTCGGCCGAGGCTGGACGCGGGGCGACACGCTGGCGATTGCTGCTGTCATCGATGCTCAGGCAGTCGCCGTTGCGTGTGGCGTTTTGCAGCAGATAAGTGCGGATTGCCACGGCCAGCGCTTTGGCCGCTTCGGCGGGTTCGGGTTTGGCTTCACGCTCAAGGACGCGGGCTACATATTCTTCGCGATCAAGCCTTGCGACGAGTTTGTCGTTGAGTAGAAACAGTTCGCCGTCGCTGTGGATATCCAGCGCGTTGCCGTTGGCGAATTCGACGCGATAGTCGCCTTGCAACGGGCCGGATGTCGCGAGGCGATCACCCGCTAACACCTTCGAAACTGGGTACTTCGAAAACAGGCTGACTTCGACACAACGCCCCGCCTCCGCCGGCCAGGCTGCCGGCAACACGGTCGCCAATGCTTGGCCGTAATGCCGCAAGACCATCTGGCTGGTGCCGCGCCCGCCTGCCCAGACCGGCGAGCCATCAGCCGTCCAACCGGCGAAACCACCCTGGCGCGATTGCGGATCCTGATCGCCAAGCCAGCTCCAGGTTTTCACCCGCAAGCGTCCGCCCAGTTCACCAACGACATTGCCGTCCGCCGCATTCAGCACCACGTCGAGCAGCACTCGACGCGCCTGATCCTGCGCCGGTAGCGAGGCCAGGACCTTCAGCAAATCAGCCACGGAAACCCGTTGAGCCGGTTGCACCGACGGCAAATCCAGCAACCACAATGGCGCTTCGCGCGCTTGCCAATACGCTCGCCAATCCGCCGCCGTAATTCCCAACCGCGCAGGTTCGAAATATAACCCGCAGGATTTCACAAGCGCCTGATCTCGTTCGATCCTGCCGCCCGCTGCGCAGCAATAAACCTCTTCCTTCGACTGTCCGCGACATTCATACGCCGGCTCCCGCGCGCCGGTATCCACCAGCCATGTGTAGACAAACAACTTCCACAGACTGCCCAGCGGCGTATCCAGCGATGACGGCAACGGTTCACGCTTGATCAGTTGCGTCTGACTCAACGACAACAATTCGCCCTTGTAGGCCACGCGCAACGGCTCATCCTGCGCCGTCGCCAGCGCAGGGATCACACACATCAGCAGCCACAGCAGCGGCCGGGTCATGTCAGTTGACCGTGACCTGACCGAGGGCGGCTTTCGCTTCCTGGGCCTGATGCTGCGGTGCGTAGACCTGCTTGAAGCGCACCGGCGGCAAGTTGAACTGGCCCTTCTGCGAGAATCGCACCAGATGGCGCAGCCGCAACTCGCCGCTCAGCGCATCGACCGGCACCGCATAGGCCAACTGGCCCGGTTCGAAACGCGCCTTCTCCAGCGCCGTCGGCTCGGTGCCGTCCTTGCCCTGCAACTTGATGCCCCACGTCGTGCGCTCGACATCAGCGCCCGGTGGCAGCGGCACTTCGAGCATGCCGTAGCGCAGTGGTTTCGGCGCTTTGCTGGTGAGGATCACTTCGTCCAGATACAGGCTGTCGCTGGACAGCGGCTTGGTGCCCACCGGCTCCAGCTTGAAGATGAAGGCTTCATCGCCCGGCACCAGTCGCGACAGGCGACGGGTGATGGTCACGGCCATTGGATCGACTGGCGGTTGCTGGGTCTGGAAGCTCAACGCCGCGCGCAATGGACGCTCTTGCGTGCCGGACACTGTCAGCACGCTCGGCACTGGCGCCGCGCCTTGCCACGTCCAGTACATCTCACCGGTTGCACCGTAGTTTTTCTTCCAGCCCTCACCCGGCGTCAAGGCGATGGTCGGCGAAGCCTGGGCGATGCTGCGTTGCAACCAGGTCAGCGCCAGCGCACGTTCGAGGGTCGATTGCTGCGGCAACAGTCGTTGCAACAGCGCTTGCGCACGTGCCTGATCGAACGGTTGCAGTGACAGGTTCAACGCTTCGGCAAATGGCTGCGAGCTGACCGAAAGACGCTGTTGTGCAGCAGCCAACTGACGATTGAACGCGTCCGGCAAGGCGACTTTCGACTGCGTGGCCAAAGAGGCGGTCAACACCCGTGCCGCTGCCAGACCGAGCGCCGAATCCGGATCGCTCATCACCAGACTGTCTTCACCATCGTCGAGCATGGTCTCAGCATTGCCTTCACCGGCCTTGGCCAGATCGTCGATCAAGCCGCTAAGCAGCGTGTTCACCGGCAAATGCATCTGCTTGGCGAACGACAGAATCAGCGCGCGTTGCAGCAAAGGCGTGTTCGGCGCTTGCTTGGCGTAAACTTCCAGCACCCGCTGCCAATGCTCCGGCGGCAAGGTCAGCTCCAGCACCTGGCTGGCGTTCCAGTCGGCGTAATAGGCGTAGGCAGTGAGGAACGCATCCGGCTCACCGTCGTAACCCCACCACGTGAAGCTCGCCGATGGCCCGGCCATTTGCACCAGACGCAGACGGCTGTTCTGCATGATCAGGCGCAAGCGATCACGAATCTGCGGATTCGATGCCAGCGACGGATAAGCGATGCTCAGCGGCAGCAAACGACTGGCAGTCTGCTCGACGCCACCGTACGGATAACTCAGCAGATCATCGAGAGCCGAACGGAACAGCGCTTGCGGACTGTCATCCAGACGCAGGCGAATATCCGTGGCATCCGCCGGCAGGCTCAACGGCGTGTCACCACTGGCGACATCGAGGCCTTGCGTCTGCGTCACCTGCCAGCCGTCACCGGTCGCACTGAGGCGCACGGCGAGGGAGTCGGCGGTTTTGCCGTCCTGCACCAGTTCAGCCGTCCAATCACCGGAAGCCAAGGCGAATGCTGGCAGCGGCAGGTAATTGATGCCGTTGTTGAGGGTCACCGGGACACGTTGTTCAGCGCCAGCGTAGTGGGCCACGAGTTCAGCCTTGACCGGTTTCTCGGCCTGACTGAACGCGAACACACCGAGTTGCGGCTGATCGCCCTTGCGGAATTTGCTCGGGCCGCTCCACTTCAGGTACAGCGGTTTTTCCGAACGCACGAACTGTTTCTTTTGTCCGACCTGACCGTCATCGGCGATGGCGCGGGCGGTAATGCGCCAGCGGGTCAGCGAGTCCGGCATTTTGAAAGTGAAACGGGTTTTGCCGTCGGCGCCGGTCAACAACTCCGGTTGCCAAGCGGCCGTGTCGACGTCTTCACGACGCGGCCGCTCCAGCACTTTCACCCCGCGCTCGCTGCGGTTGGCTTTGCCCGGCGCGCCCGGGCTGCCCGGCAACGCGACATCGTAACTGATGAACGACAGACTGGCGCTGGTACGCACATTGTTGCGGCGCGGGTGATAGAAGAACTGGTCGATGGTCGGTGCGACTTCCGGTTGCAGCGCGTAGACCATTTCGTCGACGACGCTGACGGTCAGATGCGCCGGAACGGCTTTGCCGGCGAACTGCGTGGTCAGGTCAACCGTGACCGTGTCGCCCGGCAGATACACCGCTTTGTCGGTGCTGATCGCCACGTCGATTTGCGGCGCGACCACTTTGATCCCGGCGTTCTGGAAGCTGTACTGACCACCCTTGGTGTAGAGCACGGAGAAGGTCAGGTTCGGCGCAAAGTTGTCCCTCACCGGGATACGCGCGCGGTATTGGGTGTCGCTGAGCTTTTCCAGTTTCAGCCAGTCGCCGCCCTTGGCCAGCAGCGCAGTAGCTTCGACCTTGTCGCGCTCCAGAGAAAGCAGAGCATCGCTGACCGGTTCCGGGAACGTGATCAGCGCCAGCGCTTCATCGCCAGCCTTGTACTCAGGTTTATCGAGGACGATTTCCACGGTGCCCGGCACTGCTTTTACGCCATCGCCGGTGACCGAATGCCCGGTGGCACCGAGCACGCGACCGTGCTGATCCTTGAGTGTCAGGTTGTAAGTGCCCGGACGTTCGAAGGCAATGCTGAAGCCTTTGTCAGTCGCCGCAAGTTTGCCTTCACCGGTGCTCTGGTCTTCCAGACGCACCCAGCCATACGTGCTCGGCGTCACCGCTTTGCTTTGTTCGGTGCCGCCCTCATTGGCGTAGCTGAACGCAACCTTGTCGCCGACCGCGCTGAAGCGTTGCGGTGCGCTCAAGCGGAAGCTCGCCGCGCCACGGTCGATGAGGATTTCCTTGGTGGTCTTGACCCGATACGCCGCGCCATCGCTGGCAAACACGGTGAGCATGTAGCGGCTCGGTTTGTCGGCGGCCGGCAAGTCGAGGCTCGCGTTGCCCTTGCTGTCGGTGGTCAGTTCGGTGCTGGTCAGCTCCACCGGGAATTGCCCGAGGTATTGCAGCTCGTTGTCGACCATCGACAGTTGCTGGGCGCGCAGGCTCAGGGTCAGTTTGGCGTTGGCCACCGGTTTGCCGTCCGGGTAGAGCAGCACCAGACTGCCCTTCACCGGTTCGCCGGTGCGGTAATCCTGCTTGGCCAGATTCAGCGAAATCTCGAAGTGCGGCTTGATGTACTCCGCCACACGGAAAGCACTGCTGTAGGCCTGTTCCTTATAGTTGAAACGAATCTCGTAACCACCGGCAACGGCGTTGTCCGGCAACTGGAAACGGCCCTGAGTGCCCGCCTTCGAATCGAGCTTAAGGTCAAGGTGTTGTAGCTCGGTACCGGTCGCATCGAGCACGCTGACCGAGACATCCGCTGCCCCCGGCAATACCGAATCCCGCGCATTCTTGAACTCGCGACCGACGATCTTCAGCGACACCCAATCACCCGGGCGGTACAGCGGCCGGTCGGTGAAGGCATAGAGTTTGGTGTCGTAGATTTCGCTGTCGTAGTAGAAGTTTTCCGAGACGAAGACGCCGCCCTCTTCATCCTCGCCGATCACGAACGAACGCTCAGGGCTGACGTGTTTCAGGCGCAGCAAACCATCAGTGTCGGTCGCGCCGCTGCTCATCACACCGAGGCCATCCGTCCACAGCACATTGACCTTCGGCACCGAGCTGCCTTCGTGTTTGCGTGCGGCCCAGACCAGCAATTCATCGCCAGCAATCTTGCTCACCGCGACGGTGTTGGAGACGAACACCATGGTGGTCGCGCGGTATTTACCGATCAGCGCTTCGACCAGATACAGACCCGGCTTCAGATTGCCCAACGGGATGTAAACGTTACCCGGCGCGACGCTGACGAAGTCGCTCGAAGAGCCCGCGAGATTGACCCCGGCTGGCGGCTGAATCGGCTTGGCTTGCCACAATGGATAACGGAACTGGCTGACCACCGGCAGACCCGGAATCAGCGCAAATTGCGGCTGTGCATCGTACGGTGTCGGCGCGGCAATGGCGTTGCCCATCTTCAGTTCCGGCACCTCTTCGGTTACCTGTTTGCGCGACTCATAAGAGAACGCGCGCTGCATCACCCGACGGGATTTTCGGTACCAGTTGTCCCACAAGTACGCGAGGGTGTTGGACAAGCCTTCGCCCTTGAACTGGCCATCGCTGACCACGCGGTGCAGGTTCTTCTGGCGTTTGAGGAAATCCAGCGGCTTGTCGATGCGATACACACGAATATCGGCGCCGCCGTACGGTTCCATGCGGAAACGACGGTAATCACGGCCCGGCGCTTCGAGGCGCACCATCGCCTGCTCGTCTGCGGCGAAACTACTGTCGGCGAGGAGGAAAAAGCTCTCACCGGACACCGGCGTATAGCCGCTCGGCTCCACCGAATCTTCGGCGTTAACGGTCGCCAATGGCAGCAACAGCGCCAGCAGCAAAGGAATTCGCGAGCAGATACGCAACATGCGGGCACCGGTCATTGGGAGAGAAAGTTCAGTCGATAGACGCCGATGAAGTTGGGGTTGGCTGCGTCGGGTATCCATCGGGTGTCCTTCCATGTCATGAGTTGCTGCAGGCTTGCCGAACGCATGCCGTTGTCAGTCGGGGTGGTGGTGCCGGTGTGATAGGCGATGTAGCGGCCCATCCAGATCATCAGGTGCTGGTCGTCGCCCTGATCGAAAAACATCAGGTCACCGGGCCGCGCCTGCGACACGTCGCGACTGACCAGATGGCTGTTGAACTGAATCAGTTTGATCGCGTTGACGTACGGCCCGACCTTGCCGCCGCCCTGCTGCCATTGCTGGGCAAGCTTGCGTTGCTCATCGCTCAGCGAAAGCTCGGGCGGCAGGTAGCGATTGGACAGGCCATTGCTGCGCAGCCATTTGTCGTCGTGGACTTTCAGCGCTTCGTTGGCGGCAAAACGTACCAGCCCGGCACAATCCTGCTGATACCAGCGCGGGCTCGGGCCCTGGCTGAGTTGCTCTTGGGCGATGCGCACAAACCAGGCGCGAAACACCTGGGATTGCGCCGGGTCCAGCGCTGGCGTTTCAACGGCTCGGGCACCCGCACTCAATAGCAGCGCAAGCAGGCCGAGGCTGCGGATCAGTGTCGTCACAGCGCTTTCCACTCCAGCGGCAGCCACTGCCAGTGGCCGTCAGGCTCGCTGCCTTCAGGCAAAGTCAGGGCATATTTGCCGTAGCCGCCGAGGGTGCGCAGTTTCGGGATCAGATAGGTTTGTGCGGCGTTGTAGAACACCGGCTCCATGTCCTGCGGCAGGCTGTCGAGGGTTTCCTGCTGCATCAGTTGCGCCATCGAATCCGGGCCGAAATAGATCGGCATCAGCACATCTTTCGGCAGCACGTCGGCCATTGGCGGGAAGCGCTTATCGAGGGTGCCGAGGGCCTTGTCGACCAGTTTGTCGTCGAGGGAAAACAGCAGCGTCGAGCCGTGACGGGCAAGACTGACTTTCATGAATGCCTTGCCGGAAATCGCGTCCGGGTTTTCCGCAGTCTTCGCTGCGTAGGGGCCGAAATTGGAACTGACCTGACGCTGCCAGACGTGGTTCTGGCCTTCCTGCTTCTCGACCACCGGGAACACGTTTTCTTCGACGTTGGCCTCGAACGCACCAACCATCGAACCGAACAGCTTGCCGAGGTCGCCATCGAGTTTGCTGCTGTCCTCGTCTTTCAGACTGGCCACCAGCAACGGCGTGTACAACCGCGAATCGGCGTACCAGCACAGGCCTGCCGCGCCGGCCACGTGTTCGGTGAGGGTCTGCGCCACGGTCTCTTCGGCACCAAGTTTTACCAACAGCGGTTTTTGCGGTTCGGCCGCGACCGGCAGGGTTACGCAGGCACTGGCCCCCAGCGGCATGGCTTGCCAGACCGGTTTGAAATCGAAGTCGGGCTGGTTTTCCAGCTCGTCCATGGCGAGGTAGCTGTGCCAGCCCTTGTCGTCCATGTCGAAGCGCAGCCCGGCGAAGTTCGGGATGAAGCGCTGATAACCCATGGCCAGAACACTGGAATTGACCGACAGACGCTGCTTGGTTTCCGCGGTTTTCGCTGGCAGACCGAACGCTTCGGGGAAGAGTTTTTCGCCATTGAGCAGCGCTGCCAGCGCTTGTGGCGAGACGTGCCCCGATTCTTCAGAGACGCCACTTTCCGGGTCGTAGTACTTGGCCGGGTTCGACAGCACCACCAGTTTGTCGCCGTGGGAGGCAAACAGCAGCGCTTTGCTGGCGTTATAGGTCAGTTGGTACAACGGCACGCTATCGCCGCCGACTTTGAGTTCGCCCATCTGACTGAGTTGCGTGTCATCCATCGCGACTTTCGCCAGCGGCTCGAGCAGCTTCGCCAGCCCGCCGCGATCCATCACCAGCAGGAAATCCTTCAAGCGACCATCCGCGCCACGCCACAGCGCGACATCGGCCGGTTGATCGAAAAGCTGCTCGATCAGGCTGTCCTGCAACTTCAGATCATGCTCGTAGATGATCCGGCGCAGACTGCCGATCAAGCCGAGGCGATCAGCATGAGTCTCGTAATAGAAGACGAAATCCTCGGTGAGCGTGGCCTTGAGGAACGGCACCGTCAGCAGGTCCTTGGGCAACTGGCTCAGCGAACGGGTTTCCAGCAACGCATCCGGACGGCTGAGGCCAAGCTTGTCACTGGCCAATTCCGCCGGCGGTGCCTTGGGCTTGAGCAGCAACCAGCCAAAACCACCCGCCACGCCGGCCACCAGGCACAACCCGGCCAGAAGCAAAGGCCAGCGCCGCGAAGGTTTGGCCGCTGGCGTGTCGGCAGCCGGAGTAACAGTGTTATCGCTCATCTTTTCAAAGCCCGATTTCATCCGTGCAGCGGGATGCTTATTAATAGTTGAAAGTCTTGACCAGCAGCAGATCACCGATCGCCCGCAGGGGTACGATGAACGTTTCGCGTTTTTCGTCGACGGTGTTTTCGTTGAGCACCAGCGTGATTTGCGAGGTGATCACCTCGTTCTGGTTGCTGGTCTCCTCGAAGTTATAGCCGCCGTTGCCGAAGTTGCCCCAATAGTTGACGTAAACCAGATAGGTGCCGTGCAACGGCGCGGTCATGGTGAACATTTCCGGGCCCGGGCCATCAACGCCATCCGGGTCAAGACCGCCGCCATTGCTCAGCGCTGGCCGAGCCCAGAACGCATGCTGACCGTCAGGCGTGACAATGTGCAGATCGAGCTCGGCTTTCGGATCGTCCCATCCCAAGACAAGACGAATCCGCGCCGGCGTGCGCAAATTGTTTGCTTCATAAAATTGCACGCGCTTGAGCGACTGGCCTTCGGCGCTGATCACTTCGACGCTGTTGGAGCCAGCGCCGAACGCGTACGGCCGGGCGAAACGGCCTTGGTCGTCGGTGTACAGATTCAGTGGATTGCCATTCACGGCGAGACTGTGCGGCGGGCGCATATCGCCGATGGCCTTGAGCTGGCCCTGGATCATCGTGCGATTGCGCTGGATGCCGCGATCGATCGGCGGCGTCGGATAGGCGACTTGCGGGTTTTCGCTGCGGTCGAGCAAGCCGTGATAGCGCCAACCGCCCACTGGCTCCGACAGCTCGGCCGTCGGCGCCGCCAGCAGCGCGGGCGCGCAGGCCAGGCCGATCAGCAGCCAAAGAAATGAACGCATGTAATGCCTCCTGCCATGCCTGAACGAAACCTTGCACCCGATCCTCGGTACTTCACAGCGGTGAAAACTGCGTTTCGTCTGAAAGACCCGTGACTATGGGGTCGTAGAAGGCGCGAAGATTAGCGATTCGGCGGTTTTTTAACAATCGGATACATGTGCTTTTACTGTAGGAATCACGCCAATCCGGTGGACGGTGAGCCGAATAGCCGTCATATTCGGCTCACAAAATGAGCCGAATAGCTTTTCTATTTGGCTCACGGACTCAAGGCAGGCAACGAATGGCAACTCACTGGATCTGGCAGCAGCCCGATTGGCCCGACTTCAACTGGCAGGCAGAACGCCTGACACCGTTGTTGCGTGAGTGTGTGCAGGCGCAAGGTCAGTTGATGGGTATGGCCGGTTCGGTAGGTGACTCTTTGGGGGCTCAGGCCGAACTGGACGCCCTTTTGCAGAATATCGTGACGTCTTCGGCCATCGAAGGTGAGCAACTGAATGTCGGCTCCGTGCGGTCATCCTTGGCGCGACGTTTGGGCCTGGAGTTGATCGACGGCGATAAAGTCAGCCAACGCAGTGAAGGTCTGGCGCAACTCATGCTCGATGCCACCCGTCGATTTGTCGAACCGTTGACGCTGGAACGCTTGCTGGAATGGCACCAATGGCTGTTTCCCGATCAAGAGGCTGACCTTACTGCGCGCTCAATGCATGTGGGTGCGCTACGCGGTGACGAGCCAATGCAGGTGGTTTCGGGTCGCATTGATCGTCCAACGGTTCATTTCGAAGCCCCACCACGCCAAGGTCTTGAACAGCAGCTCGACCAGTTTCTCCAATGGTTCGAGGCCAGCCAGCATCAGACAGCACTGGACCCGATGCTTCGCGCGGGCATCGCCCACTTCTGGTTCGTCACCCTGCATCCGTTCGACGATGGTAACGGCCGTCTGACCCGCACCATCACTGATCTGGCGCTGGCACAGGGCGAAGCGCAAGCCATCCGTTTCTACGCCATATCGGCGAGCATTCTGGATGATCGTTCCGGCTACTACCGGATTCTGGAGTCCAGCCAGAAAGCCGCGCTGGATATCACCGAGTGGCTCTCTTGGTTCCTGCAAACCTTGCTACGCAGTCTGCAACAAGCCATCACCCGGATTGAAAGCGTGCTGGGCAAGACGCGTTTCTGGCAGGCACACCGCGAGTCCGAACTTTCGGCTGAGCAGGTCAAAGTGCTCAATCGCCTGCTCGATGGCGGCGAGCGGGGCTTTGAGCACTGCATCAGCGCCGGGCAATATCAAGCGGTGGCGAAAGTGTCGAAGGCCACGGCGACCCGACATCTTGTGGAGTTGCTGGAGAAAGGTTGCCTGCAACGCTTGCCGGGAGGTGGCCGTAGCACGCGCTACCAGATCAATTATCCGGACAGAGCAGCACGTTAAACCCAACCGCCACAGTGTCATTCTTTGCCCTTGAGAGCCGGCCCGCTCATTTGCCCATAACCCCCCTATCTGCTAGTGTCGCGCCGGTTTAACGTCAACCGGAAATCGCCGCCATGGCCCGCAAAAAAGCTGCACTGGATTTCGAACAGTCCCTCGCCGACCTGCAAACACTGGTCGAGCGTCTGGAGAACGGTGAATTGTCGCTGGAAGACTCGCTGACCGCTTTCGAGCAGGGCATCGGTCTGACCCGTGACTGCCAGGCAGCGCTGGCGCAGGCCGAGCAGAAAGTGCAAGTGCTGCTGGAGCGCGATGGCGAACTCGCCGAGGAACCCTTCGACGCGGAACAGCCAGAATGATTGCGGCGTATACGGCGAGCAGCCAGACCCGGGTCAACGCAGCGCTGGAAACCCTGTTCAATGCGCCGCTGCCGGAGCTGGCGCGGCTTTACGAAGCCATGCGCTACAGCGTGATGAACGGCGGCAAACGCGTGCGACCGCTGCTCGCCTACGCGGCGTGCGAAGCGCTCGGTGGCAAGGCTGAACAAGCCAACGGCGCGGCCTGCGCGGTTGAGCTGATCCACGCTTATTCGCTGGTTCACGATGATTTGCCGGCGATGGACGACGACGATTTGCGTCGCGGCCAGCCGACCACCCACAAGAAATTCGACGAAGCCTGCGCGATTCTTGCCGGTGATGGTTTGCAGAGCCTGGCTTTCAGTGCCCTGCTCGACCCGCGCCTGAGCGATTGCAGCAGTGACATCCGCCTGCAAATGGTCACCGCGCTGGCTAATGCCGCAGGCCCGGCAGGCATGGTCGGCGGTCAAGCCATCGACCTCGGCTCGGTCGGCCTCAAACTCGATCAGAAAGCCCTCGAACAGATGCACCGGCACAAGACCGGCGCACTGATCGAAGTCAGCGTCAAACTCGGTGCTCTGGCCAGCGGCCGTGCCGAGCAGGATGAACTCCGTGCCCTGCAGACTTATGCACAGGCCATCGGCCTGGCCTTTCAGGTGCAGGACGACATCCTCGACGTCGAAAGCGATACCGAAACCCTCGGTAAACGCCAGGGCGCCGACATTGCCCGCGACAAACCGACCTACCCGGCGCTGCTCGGTCTCGACGCTGCCAAGGCTTACGCGCTGGAACTGCGCGATCAGGCCCTGCACGCCCTGCGACCGTTTGACGCGGCGGCCGAGCCCTTGCGCGAGCTGGCCCGGTATATCGTCGAGCGGCGCAACTGACGGCGTATCCGCCAAAAAAGACCAACGCGTGGGCAGGGGGCGATGCATCAGGTAAACTGCGGCATCTTTTATACCTATAACGATTCGCCTGATGCCCACGACGTTTCATGAGATTCCCCGCAAGCGCCCGACCACGCCCCTGCTCGACCGCGCGAACACGCCGGACGGCCTGCGCCGGTTAGGCGAAGCCGAGCTGGAAACCCTGGCCGATGAGTTGCGCCTGGAATTGCTCTACACGGTCGGCCAGACCGGTGGGCATTTCGGTGCCGGCCTGGGCGTGATCGAGCTGACCATCGCGTTGCATTACGTCTTCGACACGCCGGACGACCGTCTGCTGTGGGACGTCGGGCATCAGGCGTATCCGCACAAGATCCTCACCGGTCGCCGCGAGCGCATGGGCACCCTGCGCCAGAAAGACGGCATCGCCGCTTTCCCGCGTCGCTCCGAGAGCGAGTACGACACCTTTGGCGTCGGCCACTCCAGCACCTCGATCAGCGCTGCGCTGGGCATGGCGATTGCCGCCCGCCTGCAGGACAGTGATCGCAAGGCGATTGCCGTAATCGGCGACGGCGCATTGACCGCCGGCATGGCTTTCGAAGCGCTGAACCACGCGCCGGAAGTGAACGCCAACATGCTGGTGATTCTCAACGACAACGACATGTCGATCTCGCGCAATGTCGGCGGTCTGTCGAACTATCTGGCGAAGATCCTTTCCAGCCGCACTTACGCGAGCATGCGCGAGGGCAGCAAGAAAGTCCTGTCGCGCCTGCCCGGCGCCTGGGAAATCGCCCGCCGCACCGAAGAATACGCCAAAGGCATGCTGGTCCCCGGCACGCTGTTCGAAGAGCTGGGCTGGAACTACATCGGCCCGATCGACGGCCACGACCTGCCAACCCTGATCGCCACGCTGCGCAACATGCGTGATTTGAAAGGCCCGCAGTTCCTGCACATCGTCACCAAGAAAGGCAAAGGCTTCGCCCCGGCGGAAGTCGACCCGATCGGTTACCACGCCATTACCAAGCTCGAACCACTGGACGCTCCGGCCGCCGCGCCAAAGAAAGCCAGCGGGCCGAAGTATTCGGCGGTGTTTGGCGAGTGGCTGTGCGACATGGCCGCCGCCGATCCACGTCTGGTCGGGATTACCCCGGCGATGAAGGAAGGCTCGGATCTGGTGGCGTTCAGCGAACGTTTTCCGTTGCGCTACTTCGACGTGGCGATTGCCGAGCAACACGCGGTAACGTTCGCTGCCGGCATGGCCTGTGAAGGCGCAAAACCGGTGGTGGCGATCTACTCGACGTTCCTCCAGCGTGGTTACGACCAACTGGTGCATGACGTCGCGGTGCAGAACCTCGACGTGCTGTTCGCCATCGACCGTGCAGGTTTAGTTGGCGAAGACGGACCGACCCACGCTGGCAGCTTCGATCTGTCGTATCTGCGTTGCATCCCGGGCATGGTCATCATGACCCCGAGCGATGAAAACGAACTGCGCAAGATGCTCACCACCGGCCACCTCTACAACGGCCCGGCGGCGGTGCGTTACCCGCGTGGCAATGGTCCGAATGCGACCATTGAGAAAGACCTCGAGCCGATCGAAATCGGCAAGGGCATCGTCCGTCGTCAGGGCAGCAAAGTCGCCTTGCTCGTGTTCGGTGTGCAACTGTCCGAAGCGCTGAAAGTCGCTGAAAAACTCGATGCCACCGTGGTCGACATGCGTTTCGTCAAACCGCTCGACGAAGAGCTGGTGCGCGAGATTGCCGACAGCCACGAATTGCTGGTGACCATCGAAGAGAACGCGATCATGGGCGGCGCCGGTGGCGCGGTCAGCGAGTTCCTCGCGCGCGAGAACATTCTCAAGTCGATGCTGCATCTGGGCTTGCCGGATATCTACGTTGAGCACGCCAAGCCTGCGCAAATGCTGGCCGAGTGCGGGCTGGATGAGGCCGGGATCGAAGCGTCGATTCGTGAGCGTCTGGCCTTACTCGACAAATAAACGCAATACCCTTGTGGGAGCGAGCCTGCTCGCGAATGCGGACTGTCAGTCAAATCAGGGCTGACTGATACACCGCATTCGCGAGCAGGCTCGCTCCCACATTTGATTTGTGCACATCTGAAATTCCCGATTGATTTCCATGAAACTCTCGCGCCTCGCCCTGCCCTTTCTTCTGCTGCCATCCACCAACGCTTTCGCCGATACCTTCGAGCGTGATCAGGCACTGAAACTGCCGGACACGCTGATCTCAGCCAACCGCCAGGTCGAGGCCCGCAACGACAGCAGCGCCGCCAACACGGTATTCACCCGCGAAGACATCGACCGCCTGCAACCGAGCGACGTGCCTGATCTGCTGCGGCGCGTACCCGGCGTGCAAGTGGCGCAGGCCGGCGGACGCGGCAGCCTGCCGGGGATCTACATTCGCGGCACGCAGTCGGCGCAGAGTCTGGTTTTGGTCGATGGCCAGCGCATCGGCAGTTCAACGTCCGGCGACAGCAACCTGCAGCATCTGAATATCGAACAGATCGAGCGCGTGGAAGTACTGCGCGGTTCGCGTTCGGTGATTTACGGCAGCGATGCGATTGGCGGGGTGATTCAGATCTTCACCCGACGCGGCACTGAGCAGGGTTTGCAGCCCCGGATGCACGTCGGTTTCGGCAGCAACCAGACTTGGCAGCGCAGCCTCGGCTTGTCCGGCGGCGATGAGAAAACCCGTTTCAACCTCGGCGCCAGCCTGGATGAGACTGCCGGGATTGATCGCACCCATGAGTCGTATCCAAGCGATGGCGATCACGACGCCTACCGCAATAAATCCGTCAGCCTGAGCCTCAGCCATGCACTGACCGATGACATCGAAATCGGCACCAATCTGCTCGATAACCGTGGCAAGGGCGAGTTTGACAACCCGTTCGGCCGCTTCGACATGACCACATTCGAATCGCTCCAGCAGCAGCCCTACAGCGATTTCAACGTCAGCAGTGTCAGCAGTTACGTCGATGCGCGGATCAACGAAACCTGGAAAACCCGCGTCGAGTTCGGCCACACCGAGAATCGCGAGAAAACCCTCGACAAGCTCAGCGACGAACGCACGGTGTTCAACACCTACCGCGATTCGGTGAACTGGCAGAACGACCTGACACTGGACGCACGCAACAGCCTGATCCTCGGCGGCGACTGGTACGAAGACCGGGTCAACAGCAGCACCGCATTCGACGAAGACAGTCGCTGGAACCGCGCCGCGTTTATCCAGCATCGTTATCAAGCCGACAGCTTCTCCACGGAGCTGGGCCTGCGCCATGACGACAATCAACAATTCGGCAGCCAGAACACCTGGAGCGGCACGTTCACCCTGCCACTGAACCCGGACAACGATTTGTTGCTGAGTTACAGCGAAGGTTTCCGCGCGCCGACCTTCAACGACCTGTACTACCCGGACTTCAGCAACCCGGATCTGAAACCGGAAACCTCGAAAAGCTACGAGCTGCAATGGCGCAGTCAGTTGACCGACAGCAGCCGTCTCGAGGCGTCGATTTACCGTACTGACCTGGAAGACGCGATCATCTTCGGCAGCAACTCACGTCCAGAGAACGTGGCTTCGGCACGAATCAATGGATTTGAAGCGGCACTGAAGCAGGAACTGTTCGACTGGCAGAGCAACCTTGGCGTTTCGATCATCGATCCGCGTGATCGTGATACCGGGCACACCTTGGCCCGACGTGCGCGGCGCACGTTGAGCTGGGATCTGGATCGACAGTTTGATCAAGTCAGCCTCGGCGCCAGTTGGCAGGCGGTCAGCAGCAGTTATGACGATAAGGACAATACGCAGGCGCTGGGCGGCTATGCGCTGTTCGGCTTACGCAGCGGCTGGGCGTTGAACCGCGAGATCAAGCTGGATCTGAAGGTCGATAACGTTTTCGACAAGGGCTACAGCCGGGCGAACTACAGCTATGACGGCAGCCAGTATGGCTATCGCGAAGAAGGTCGAGTGTGGATGTTTGGTGTCACCTGGACTCCCCAGCTTTGATTTGAATCTTCGGTGATTTCACAGGCCCCTTCGCGAGCAGGCTCGCTCCCACATTTGGAATGCAATCCCCCTGTGGGAGCGAGCCTGCTCGCGAAGTAGTCACCACGGTTTCAGTGGTCCGGCGCGATCAATTGGCAGAGTTTGGCGGTGGCGCTGATCATCTGGCCGCTTGGGCGCTCAAGGCCTTTGTCGGTGACCAGCAGTAATTTCCCCTGCGTCACCGCGGCGACCTGCGGCCACGCCTTCCACGCATTCAGCTGCGCCCGATCACTCGCCAGAATCACCTCAGGATCGCGCTGCAACACCGCCTCAATACTCACCTGCGGCGCCGGCAGACTCAGATCGCTGAACACATTGCGCGCCCCGCATACCTCCAGCGCATCACTGATGATCTGCCCGCCACCGACGGTGTACAGCGGCTTGTCCCACACCTGATAAAACACCCGCAACGGCACGTCCCGGCGATAGCGCTGGCGCAGCTCTGCGAGTTGTTTGCGCAACTCCGAAGCCCGTTTCACCCCACGTTGAGGTCGCCCCAATTGCGCGGCAATGGCTTCTATCTGGGTAATGAGTTGCTCAAAGGAATGCGGTTCGGCGACGAAGGTCGGGATGCCCAAGCGCTTGAGCTGATCACGCTGCGCAGGGCCGACACTGCCGGGCCACAGCAACAATAAATCAGGCTGGAGGCTCAGCAGTTGTTCCATGTCGAGTTGGCCATAGCGGCCGACAGAGGGGACGTTGGCAATTTCAGCAGGACGCTCCCCGGCATCCAGCACGCCGACCAGCAGGTCAGCCGAATCCAGCTCAACGACAATTTCAGAAAGGGACGGCGCGAGGCTGACCACCCGCAGGTTCGCCAGCACAGGGCCACTGACGGCCAGCAGCAGAAGCGCCAGCCACAGACGACGCATCAGCCGAGTTGACGCGGGATACGGTAGAGATAAAACAGCACCGCCGTGGACAACGCCAGCAGCATCAACGGTACGGCTTCAAGACCGACAAACACCGCCAGTGCGCCGATCCACGCCGGCAAGGCTGCCGCGAGAAAAGCCGCACGACGACGGGCTGCGAGGGCAATCCACGCTGCAGGTTCATCCGGGGTATCGAGGGCTTTTTGCGTGGCGATCAGCGCATGTTTATAGCGACCGAAAAACTTCAGGCTGACAAACATCGATGCGACGCCGGCAATGAAAAACGGCATCGCCAGTACTGGCAGAATCCCTTCGCCCTGACCAAACAGCGCGTTGAGCACGAACAACGGCACCAGCGCCAGCGCGAGGTATTTCCACCAATCGACCGACAACCGGCGCCGCACCTGACCGCGAGTCACGCGCGATCAACCTCGCCCTGATGCTCATTGCCCATCATGTGGTCGAGCTTGCTGGCCTTGGTCGCCAGGTAGAGCTTGTTGTGCGGGTTGTGTCCGGTGTGCAGCGGCACGCGCTCGGCGACGGTGATGCCCATGTCGGTCAAGGCTTTGACCTTGCGCGGGTTGTTGGTCATCAGACGCAGGGATTTCACGCCCAGATGTTCAAGCATCGGCAGGCACATCGCGTAGTCGCGCTGGTCAGCGGCAAAGCCCAGACGCTCGTTGGCTTCAACGGTGTCGGCACCGCCGTCCTGCAATTCGTAGGCACGGATCTTGTTCAGCAGACCAATACCGCGACCTTCCTGACGCAGGTAAAGCAATACGCCACGGCCTTCACGGGCGATGGCTTTGAGCGCGCCTTCCAGTTGCGAGCCGCAGTCGCAGCGCTGGCTGAACAAGGCGTCGCCGGTCAGGCATTCGGAGTGCAAACGGCCGAGAACCGGGGCGCCGTCGGCAATTTCACCCAGGCTCAGCACGACGTGCTCGCGGCCGGTGGCTTCATCGAGAAAACCGTGCATGGTGAATTGCGCAAAAGGCGTTGGCAGCTTGGAAGCGGCGACAAAGACGACAGGCACCGGTGTGCTCCTGATCTAAAGAGTCTGAAAATTCGCAGGCCGGCATTGTAACAGCAGGTTCCTACAGACGCTTAGGCTGAATTATCGGGCATAACGATCAAAAAGTTTGATAACTACTGAGTTGCCTCTATCCCCTGTGGGAGCGAGCCTGCTCGCGAAGGCGTCAGGTCAGTCGCCCTCATGCTGGCTGAACCACCGCTTTCGCGAGCAGGCTCGCTCCCACAGGAGTTGTATGCTCAATTCGGGTTGAAGGGATACGGCTGCTTCCACTTCTCGAAGATTGGCTTCAACTCGCCGCTCTTCACCAACTGCTCCATACGCTGGTCATACAGCGCCATCAGCGCTCGCGCCTGTGGCGTGTCGGCAAAGCCGAGAAACAACGGCAGCTCGATCAGGTGTGAATAGCGATACAGCGCCGGATCTGCTGCGGTTTTGAGCACGGCCTCGATCTCGGTCAACGCATCGATGTAGTAATCCGCCCGCCCCTGCTTGAGCATCGATAAAATGCCGGTGCGCCGTTGGATCTGGTTGTAACGCTTGATATTCGGCAGGTAGTTTTCGTAGCGATAACCGCGCACCCAGGCCAGACGATATTTGCCCAGCGTCGCCTGCGTCGGCGATGGATTGCTCGCCAGACCCAACGCGTAGATGTGGTCGGAATCGAAGTTCCAGTGTGGATACAAGACCTGCTCGGCTTCGTCGCGATAGGAACCGACCAGCGCGTCGACTTCCTTCAACTGCACCAGCCCGACCGAACGGGTGTATGGCACGCTACGGATATCCAGCTTTACTCCGGCCGGTTCGAACACTTTGCGCAACACGTCCCAGCCAAGGCCATGGCCGTCGGCGGCGGTGTAGTCTTCCCAGTCTTCGCTGGCCAGATGGATGACCGCCGGCGTCGGCGCAGCTTCCTGCGCACCGGCCACGGTACTCAGCAAAGCCAAAACCACTAACGCCAACCAGCGTCGAGCCATCCCTAGTCCCCTCACTTGATCCTGATATCCCGTGGAATCAGGCGAAAACCCACACCAGACCCTGCATGGCCAGCCAGGCAAATACACCGGCCAGCACGTCGTCGAGCATGATGCCGACGCCGCCATGCACGTGCCGGTCGATCCAGCGGATCGGCCATGGCTTGAGAATGTCGAAGAAACGGAATACGAGGAAACCCGCGAGCAACCAGTACCAGCCTTCCGGCACCAGCCACAGGGTGATCCACATCCCGACCATTTCGTCCCAGACGATGCCTTCGTGGTCATGTACCCGCAGATCGTCGGCGACTTTGCCGCACAGCCAGAAGCCGAACAGCATGGTGATCCCGAGCATCAGCCAGTAACCCCAGTCGGGCAACATTTGCCACAACGGAATAAAGGGTAGCGCAACCAGCGAGCCCCACGTGCCCGGCGCCTTGGGCAAGGTGCCGGAACCGAAGCCGAACGCAAGAAAATGCCAGGGATTGCGCCAGACCGACGGCGGAACGAATTCGGCCGGAACCTGTTTCGGGTGATCTGTCACGGTGTCTCCTGAAAATGTTGATAGCCCCGGATTTGCGGGGTGATGTCGTGCCCTTCGCGATCCAGCAGAATCACGCCCTGACCTTCTGACACACGACCGATCACATGGATCGGCCAGCCATTGGCCAGCAGCGCCGGCAACTCGACGGACGGCAGGGTGAAGACCAGCACGTAATCATCGCCACCGCTCAGCGCTGCACGTTCGGCGCCGCGCTGACCGAGAAACGCCACTAATGCATCCGACAGCGGTACGCGCTCGCGTTCAATCTCAAGCCGCACCTTCGACGCCAGTGCGATGTGGCCACAGTCGGCGAGCAGGCCATCGGAGATATCCAGTGCCGAGGTGGCTTTGCCGCGCAGGGCCTGACCGAGGGCGAGTTGCGGTTGCGGCGACCAGTAATGATCGAGCAGCGGTTGGGCGATGTGTGCTTCAGCCTCACGCTGACCGAGCACCAAAGGCAAGGCGCCGGCCGCATTGCCCAGCTCCCCGCCGACACATAACAAGTCACCCGGTTGTGCACCGCTGCGGGTCAGCGCCTGCTCCGCCGGCACTCGACCAAACACAGTTACCGTAAGACTCAACGGCCCGCGCGTGGTATCGCCGCCGACCAGCGCAACGCCGCAGCTCTGCGCCATGCGGTTCAAACCGCGGGCATAGGCTTGCAGCCAATCGGCGGTCACCGTCGGTACAGTCAGGGCAAGGGTAAAGGCAACGGGCGTGGCGCCCATGGCGGCCAGATCGCTGACCGCCACGGCCAGCGAGCGCTGACCGAGCAGAAACGGATCGCAGGGGTCGGCGAAATGCACACCGGCCACCAGCGTATCGGTAGAGATCGCCAACTGTTCCCCGGGGGGAACAGCGAGCAAGGCGCAATCGTCGCCGATCCCCAGAGCAACGCCTTCGCCGCCCTGCGCACAGGGCGCGGCGGCGAAGAAATTGCGGATCAGCTCGAATTCGCCCATTGAGGTTTCAAGCGCGTTTCAGCGCTTGAACGCCTTCACTTCAGCTTCACGCAGGCGCGGGGCCAGCTTGTCGAGCACGCCGTTGACGAACTTGTGACCGTCGGTGGAACCGTAGACTTTCGCCAGTTCGATCCCTTCGTTGATCACAACACGGTACGGCACGTCGACGCGCTTGAGCAGTTCCCAGGTCGACAGGCGCAGTACGCACAGTTCAACCGGGTCCAGCTCTTCGATGGTCAGGTCCAGGCACGGCGCCAACGCAGTGTCGATCTCGGTCAGACTGGCCGGAACACCATGCAGGATGTCGTGGAAGTAGCTGGCATCGGCGAAGGTGAAATCGTTGTCGACGCGAAACTGCGCTTCGATTTCGTTCAGCGAAGTACTGGCCATGTGGCGCTGGTACAACGCTTGAGTCGCCAGCTGACGGGCAGCGCGGCGCTTTTCACTTTTCGAAGGCTTGCCGGCGTCCGTTGGACGCGGTTCGCGCGGGTTGAAACGATCGCTTTCGTCGCTAATCACTTGGCCTCCAACTGTGCCAGCAGGCTGACCATTTCCAGAGCGGACAGGGCAGCTTCGGCACCTTTGTTACCGGCCTTGGTGCCGGAACGTTCGATGGCTTGCTCGATGGAATCAACGGTCAGGACGCCGAAGGCAACCGGTACGCCGAACTCCATGGACACCTGGGCCAGGCCCTTGGTGCACTCGCCTGCGACGTATTCGAAGTGCGGAGTACCGCCACGAATGACCGCGCCGAGGGCGATGATGGCTGCGAATTCACCTTTCTGGGCGACTTTCTGCGCAACCAGCGGGATTTCGAAGGCGCCAGGTGCGCGGATGATGGTGATGTCGCTTTCGCTCACGCCGTGGCGAACCAGGGCATCAACTGCACCGCTGACCAGGCTTTCAACCACGAAGCTGTTGAAGCGGCCCACTACCAAAGCGTAGCGGCCTTTAGGGGCGATGAAGGTACCTTCGATGGTCTTCAGGGTCATTCGTCAGTTCTCTTAAAGAGCCGGGACGCGTCTGCTACGCGTCCCTCAGTGATTTATTTGCCGCGAATCGGAGTCCGGAAACAACCGGTCATTATTCGGAGGGCACGTATTCTACAACTTCCAGATCGAAACCGGATATCGCATTAAATTTCATTGGCGCTGACATCAAGCGCATTTTGCGTACGCCGAGGTCACGCAGGATCTGCGAACCGGCACCGACGATGCTGTAGGTGGTCGGTTTTTTCGGCGTGGCCTGATCACCGGTTTCGCGGATGTGCGCGAGCAGCACGTCGCCATCGAGCGGATGACCGAGCAACAGCACCACACCGCTGCCTGCCTCGGCAACCGCAGCCATGGCGGCGCGCAGGCTCCAGCGGCCCGGTTGCTTGACCATCAGCAGGTCGCGCAGCGGGTCCATGTTGTGCACACGAACCAGTGTCGGTTCTTCAGCGCAAACAGTGCCCAGGGTCAGCGCCATGTGCACGTCGCCTTCCACGGAATCACGATAAGTCACCAGGTTGAATTGGCCCAGTTCGCTGTCCAGTGGCTGCTCGGCAATCCGCTGAACGGTACGTTCGTGGATCATCCGGTAGTGAATCAGGTCGGCAATGGTGCCGATCTTGATGTTGTGCTCAGCGGCGAAAGCTTCCAGTTCAGCGCGACGGGACATGGTGCCGTCGTCGTTCATCACTTCGCAGATCACCCCGCTCGGCTCGAAACCGGCCATGCGCGCGAGGTCGCAAGCCGCTTCAGTGTGGCCGGCGCGAGCAAGGGTGCCGCCGGCCTGTGCCATCAGCGGGAAAATGTGGCCCGGGCTGACGATATCTTCCGCCTTGGCGTCCTTGGCCGCAGCCGCTTGCACGGTGCGCGCACGGTCAGCGGCGGAGATGCCGGTGGTCACGCCTTCGGCGGCTTCGATCGACACGGTGAACTTGGTGCCGAAACCGGAACCGTTGCGCGGCGCCATCAACGGCAGCTTCAACAGTTCGCAGCGCTCGCGGCTCATCGGCATGCAGATCAGGCCACGGGCGTGCTTGGCCATGAAGTTGATGTGTTCGGCCTGGCAGCATTCGGCGGCCATGATCAGGTCGCCTTCGTTCTCGCGGTCTTCGTCATCCATGAGGATGACCATCTTGCCTTGGCGGATGTCTTCAACCAGTTCTTCGATGCTATTGAGCGCCACAAGGCACCCCCTTCAGTCAGGATTTGAGGTAGCCGTTGGCGGCCAGAAAGCTTTCGGTGATCGTGCCGCCGGATGCCGACTCTGCGGCCTTGTCGCCCAAAAGCAGACGCTCCAGATAACGTGCCAGCAAGTCGACTTCCAGATTCACCCGACGACCTGGCTTGTACGACGCCATGATGGTTTCGCTCAGGGTGTGCGGAATGATCGTCAGCATGAACTCGGCGCCATCGACGGCGTTCACGGTCAGGCTGGTGCCGTCGACGGTGATCGAGCCTTTGTGGGCGATGTACTTGGCCAATTCTTTCGGCGCGCGGATGCGAAATTCCACGGCGCGGGCGTTGTCGCTGCGCGAGACGATTTCACCGACACCGTCGACGTGGCCGCTGACCAGATGCCCGCCGAGACGAGTGGTCGGGGTCAGAGCTTTTTCCAGATTGACCGGGCTGCCGCTTTTCAGGTCATTCATAGCGGTGCAGTCGAGGGTTTCGCGGCTGACGTCGGCAGCAAAGCCGTCGCCCGGCAGCTCAACGGCGGTCAGGCAAACGCCGTTGACCGCGATGCTGTCGCCGAGTTTGACGTCGCTCAGGTCGAGCTTGCCGGTGGCGACGTGGACCCGCACATCACCGCCCTTTGGGGTCAGTGCGCGGATACTGCCGATGGATTCGATGATGCCGGTAAACATGGGGTTCTCCTTGAGAACTAAGCCAGCGTAATAACGATGGCCGGGAATTATACGCTCGCCGCTTGAGCAGGGATGGCAGTGACTCGCCAGTCATCGCCTACCGCGCGAATTTCAGTGATTTTCAGCTCTGGCGCATCCTTCATATAAGCCAGCGGCCAGTCCAGCAACGGACGCGCCGTGGAGCCGAGGAACTTGCCGGCGATGAAGATCACGAACTCGTCGACCAGACCCAGCTGAGCAAAAGCGCCGGCCAGGCGTGGGCCAGCTTCGACGAGCACTTCGTTGGTACCACGGTTGGCCAGTTCGATCAGCAATTGATGCAGATCGACCTGACCGTCATCACCCGGCACGATCAGGCATTCAGGGCCGTGAGCGTATTGCTCTTCGATCGCGACACAGGTGGCGACCAACGCCGGGCCGGCCTTGAAGAACGGCGCATCGAGCGGCACCCGCAGGCGCCCGTCGATCAACACGCGCAGTGGCGGACGGCTCATGGCCAATGCGGTTTGTTCGGCATCCAGCCCCAACTCGTCGGCCCGCACAGTCAAACGTGCGCCATCTGCCAGCACGGTGTCGGCACCGGTCAGCACCACCGCGGCCTGAGCGCGCAACCGCTGGACCGCCGAACGCGCAGCCGGACCGGTGATCCATTGGCTTTCGCCGCTTTCCATCGCCGTGCGACCATCGAGGCTCATGGCCAACTTGACCCGCACGAACGGCAAGCCGTGTTCCATGCGCTTCAGAAAACCTTGATTGAGCTTGCGCGCTTCGGCTTCGAGCACACCGCTTTCAGTGGCGATGCCGGCATCGGCCAGACGCTGCAAACCACGCCCAGCCACTTGTGGATTCGGATCACGCATCGCTGCGACCACGCGGCCTACGCCAGCATTCACCAGCGCATCGGCGCATGGCGGTGTGCGGCCATGGTGGCTGCACGGTTCGAGGGTCACATAAGCGGTCGCGCCCCGGGCCAGCTCACCGGCGGTGCGCAGGGCATGGACTTCGGCGTGCGGTTCGCCGGCACGTTCATGCCAGCCTTCGCCGACAATCTGCCCGTCACGCACCACCACGCAGCCCACCCGAGGATTGGGGTGCGTGGTGTAGTGACCTTTACGCGCCAGTTCCAGCGCGCGCGCCATGAAGTGAGCGTCGAGGATGGCCTGCTCGGCGACGGTGGTCATTCTTTCACCGGTTCGCGGGCGAGGCGGTCGATTTCTTCGCGGAATTCGTTGAGGTCCTGGAAGCGCTTGTACACCGAAGCGAAACGGATGTAGGCGACTTCATCAAGCTTTTGCAGCTCGGCCATGACCAGTTCGCCGACCACAAGGGATTTGACCTCGCGTTCGCCGGTGGCGCGCAGCTTGTGCTTGATGTGAACCAGAGAGGATTCGAGGCGCTCGACGCTCACCGGACGTTTCTCCAGGGCGCGTTGCATGCCGGCGCGGAGTTTTTCTTCGTCGAACGGTTGGCGGCTGCCGTCGGTTTTGATCAGGCGCGGCAACACCAGTTCGGCCGTCTCGAACGTCGTGAAACGCTCGCCGCAGGCCAGGCATTCACGCCGGCGGCGCACCTGTTCGCCCTCGGCGACCAGACGCGAGTCGATGACCTTGGTGTCGTTGGCACCGCAGAAGGGACAGTGCATGGTGGCTGGCAACAAAAAAAGGGAGGGCCATGGTAGCGCATCCCGGTGGCAAGACAAGCCATAGGCTTTGCGGTATACAGAACGGCATGATCGTTTGATCCATGGATTTCATTTTGCTGGAGCATCCAATGCCGTTACGTCCGCTCGTTTTGCTCAGTCTTTTCAGCCTGCTGGTGGCCTGTGGCAGCGATGCACCCAAGCCCCAGCCGCCAACGCCGGGCCCTGCGCCGCAACAGGCGCAGAAAAAAGCCAAGGAAGCCGCTGACCTCGGCCCGCTGCCGGCCTATCAACGCGAACTGAGCGGCACCCTGCAAGGCGTGCCGGCCGGTGCCGAAGTCGAACTGGCGTTGCTGGTGATCGATGAAAAGGATCGCCCGCAACAATTGCTCGCCAGTTCCAGCCTGATCGGCAACAACCAGGTTCTGCCGTTCCGCCTGCGCTTCAACCCGGACGCCTTCCCGGCCGGCGCGCGGGTCGAGCTGCGCGGTCGCGCCAGCCAGTCCGGTCAGTTGATCCTGCATCTGCCGTCGCAAACTATCGGCCAGCCGACCACTCAGGCGTTGGGCCAACTGCAATTTGTCAAAGCACCATGAATGCACCGCTCGACCTGCAACAGGCGTTAGGTGAATTGCTCGGCGACGCCAGACTCAAGGTCTGTGCGTTGCCGGACACTGATTTACAGCTATGGCTGATCGATGGCGACAACATGGATCGCGAGTTCAGCCAGGAAGAAATTCAGCGAATTCTGCATGAGCCACCGTATTGGGGTTTCTGCTGGGCCAGTGGTCTGGCGGTGGCGCGGTATCTGGCCGAGTTCCCGGAGTGGGTGCGTGGCAAGCGCGTGCTGGATTTCGGTGCCGGTTCCGGGATTGCCGGGATCGCGGCAGTGAAGGCCGGAGCGCAGGAAGTCGTGGCGTGCGATCTCGATCCGCTGGCGATTTCCGCGTGCCGGGCGAATGCCACGCTGAATGGCGTAGAGATGAGTTACTCGACGGACTTCTTTGCCGAAGCCGATCGGTTTGATCTGATCCTGGTGGCGGATGTGTTGTATGACCGGGCGAATCTGCCGTTGCTCGATGCATTCTTGAGTCGTGGCCGTGAAGCGCTGGTGGCGGATTCGCGGGTTCGGGATTTTCGTCATCCGTTGTATGAGCGGATTGAAATGCTTGAGGCGATGACGTTGCCGGATCTGGCGGAGCCGGAAGAGTTCAGACATGTCAGCCTGTACCATGCGCGGCGCTAGCTAAAAGCTTCGCGAGCAGGCTCGCTCCCACATTGGATCTATGTCGTTCACAAATCCCCTGTGGGAGCGAGCCTGCTCGCGAAGGCGTCCGCCCATGCAACACACCTCTCAAAAGCTGACCGCTTCCGGCCACACCCCGCCAAGCCGTATAGTTGCCCCATCCACGCTTCTACGAGATCCCCCATGAGTCAGCAAACGCCGTACATCTTCGACGCCACGACGGCCGATTTCGACCAGTCGGTGATCGAGGCCTCTTTCAACAAACCGGTGCTGGTGGATTTCTGGGCCGAATGGTGTGCGCCGTGCAAGGCGCTGATGCCGATGCTGCAAGGGATTGCCGAGAGCTATCAGGGCGAGTTGCTGCTGGCCAAGGTCAACTGCGACATCGAGCAGGACATCGTCGCCCGCTTCGGCATTCGCAGCCTGCCGACCGTAGTGCTGTTCAAGGACGGTCAACCGGTCGACGGTTTTGCCGGTGCACAACCAGAGTCCGCCGTCCGCGCCCTGCTTGAGCCGCACGTGAAAATGCCACCGCCGGCCGCAGCCGATCCGTTCGAGCAGGCTCAGGCACTGTTCGATGACGGTCGATACGCCGATGCCGAAGCGGCGCTGGTGGTCATGCTCAATGAAGACAATACCAACGCCAAGGCGTTGATCCTCTACGCGCGCTGCCTGACTGAACGCGGCGAACTGGACGAAGCGCAAACCGTGCTGGATGCAGTCAAGAGCGACGAACACAAAGCCGCACTGGCCGGAGCCAAGGCGCAGATCAAGTTCCTCGGCCTGGCGCGTGACCTGCCGGATGCCGCCGACCTGAAAGCGCGTTTGGCGAAAGATCCGCAGGACGATGAAGCGGTGTATCAACTGGCGATTCAGCAACTGGCGCGCCAGCAATACGAGGCGGCGCTGGAGGCGCTGCTCAAGCTGTTCATCCGCAACCGCAGTTATGGCGAAGGTCTGCCGCACAAGACCTTGCTGCAGGTGTTCGAGCTGCTGGGCAACGATCATCCGCTGGTGACGGTGTACCGCCGCAAGATGTTTGCTGCGCTTTATTAAGATCAAAAGATCGCAGCCTTCGGCAGCTCCTACACGGGATTGTGTTCACCGCGCATTTTGCGGATGAACGCTGCATCTATAGGAGCTGCCGCTGGCTGCGATCTTTTGCGGTTCACTCGATCCAGCTGTAGAGCGGCGTATCCCCGCCGCTCACCACTTTCACGTCCGAACTGTGGCGCAGTCGTACCAGCAGGCGCTTGCCTGACACCGCGCTGCCGGTCAGGCCTTCCAGTTGCTCAAGCAGATCCGGCCCGCTGAGCTGGCCAGCCTTGCGCAGTAAATCCCTGGCGACCTGCCACAACGCATCGTCCTGATTTTGCGGTTTCGCCGCTGGCACCGCCACGGCCGCCGCTTGGGCTATCTGCGGCTGTGCGCCAAGGGCTGAGCCCAGCTTCGCCCAGTCGTTGTCATCCAGTTCCACCGTCAAATCCACCGGCACGTCGCCGACGGTTCCGCGTATCCGCAACATTGAGTTCGCCTCCGTACATTTCTGACCTGCATGCTCCCACGGTACATGTGTAACACCAAGTGTAGGCAGCTGGCAGTTCGAGAGTTATCAACTACATTTTTGTTTTTTCCATGGGAAGGATGCCCATGTCTTCAGGACGAAAGCTGGCGTCAAAAGGAGGCCCGACTTCGACGGGCGGCGTGATACTTGAGGGAAACGAAAACCTCAAGATTGAAGGAAAAATCATCGCTTCCATCGGGCAAATCGCCAGTTGTCCGGTTTGCGGTCCCGGCAAGGGACCGATCGTGGCAGTGGGTGAAAGAACACTGATATTGCCTGCAGGCCCTGCAGCGTTGGTAGATGACTATGTCGCCTGCGGCTGCCCGCCCATGTCCAACAAGCTGCTTCCCCAACAACACAGTGGTTTTGCCGGAACAGGCCGTCCTGTCCCCATCGACATGGGCTCACCAGTTGTCGCGATGACTTCGTACCGTTATCTGCAAGTGATCATTGAACGTTTGGACGACAGCGAAAAACCCGGACTGGCGTACAAACTCAAGGACAGAAAAAAGGTTGCCGTCTTGCAGGACAGCACCTGCAACGCCACGGGTGAAGGCTGCGAACACCCGGTTGAAAACCATGCGGATTACGACACTCTGTTGGTCGGTGAAGACTCGGAATGGACGTTTTACGCCTACGAAGAAACCCTTGATCAGGATATTTCATGAAATCGGAAATCAAACTGATCTTTAAAGACTTTCTGATGCAGCCACCCAAAGGAGTCAAGTTTCAGTTGCTGGTGGATGCGCTGGTCATTGATGACAACATTATTCAGAACGATGACAAACCCCGAATCTACTCACTCATCTCTGATAAGGAGCAAACCGCAATAACCTTGGGCACAAAGAAATTGCCGTCGATAAAAAACCGCCACAGCCACGAAGTTATTGTCCAGATCGTCGGTGCATCGGGAGCGACAAAGGCAATGCACACAGCCACATTGACCGAAGGAAAATCCTTGTCGATCGTCGCCGTCTCTCCATGGGTCAAAGTGCCCTTGTCCACCAGCGGTGCCGTTTCAAATGACACTTTTTACGAAGTGGAGTACGGGGTCAAACGCAGGAACGAGACCCGTACCGTCAAGGTAGTCATCCAGGACATGCCGCGCCGAATATTGATGGCGGCGCTGTCGTATCGTGGCTCCACCACATGGGCATATGGCAAGAGCAAAGAATCGTTGCCACACCCGACTATCAATAAAACGGTGACATTTGCAGCCGAAACCAACAAATGCAACCTCTTCGTCTATGACGTACTGACCTCGATCGGCATCAATGTCGCGTGGATTGAACACGGCAAGTCAAAATTTCTGCCAGGAATGATGAAGGTCAGTCCACCTGTGGCAGGTGAATGGGCTGACGATGAACGCCTTCTCGCCACCTGGAAAGTGGAGCGTTCACCTTTACCCGGCGATATCGGTGCGTATGCTGTCAATTATTCTAACGCCAGCGGTCATGTCGGTTTCGTGCTAACCCATGGGGTCTGTATTTCCGCTGGCCGAGAGAAAGTCGAAGTCAACGACGTAGGCTTTCGAAACGCCGCAGGCAATGCAATACGCGGTGACCATGACTTCACTATTTTTCGACGGTACAAACACAGCACGCCAAGATGAAACGACTTTTCTGGATACTTCCTGCAATCCCCCTTCTGCTGATCATGGGGTGGCGCTTCTGGTCGCCTGTCGATCTTTCTTCCTGTACAAACGATTCCGCGGCACCGGGACCACTTAGCGTATTCATTCGCAACTACTTCGAGAGCAACCTTCGTACAGACTGGCGGGATATGGATGATCGTTTCGATGTTCTCTCCACTCCCGAAGGCCAGAGTATTGCCAGCCAGCCACAGCCGTACGCCTGCGAAGCATTACATATCCTGCAAAGCCCGACTTTCAGTCAGAGCGAAAAGATCTACACCACCGTATTGATGTTCCAGTTGCCGATCAGTCAGTACATGGGCTTCATGGATCGTACCCATCAACTCTATGCAGAGGGCAAAATAGATCAGGAGGTCATGAAAGTGGTGATACGCCCACGCGGAACAGCCATCAAATACTGGTGGCTGCCAGCATGGCGCCAGCGCTTCACTCGCGATGCCCCGAGCGTACTTGAGGCAAATCTGATCAATTATGTGCTATCGGGCCATTACTGGTTCGACTATCCCGGCGCAGGCTTCTGACTCTAAAAGCGTGACTTCCAATCTAAGCACCGCCCCGGAATCTACCTTGGGCGGTGCTCAGTCATGTCTTGCGCAAAGCGGAGCACACGGGCAAACTCTGCGCACTTTCGTTATAAGATTACATAACAAACTCTTCACTTTACTTCCCGGAGACCGCCATGCGTCGTCTGCTGCTCGCTTTGCCGTTTGCCCTGTTGCCGCTGGCTATCGCCCATGCTGCCGATGAGCATGACCACGATCACGACCATGAACACGGCAGCCTCGGCGCGCATGAGCATGGCGTTGGTCGACTGAACGCGGCGCTGGATGGTCAGACCCTGGAGTTGGAGCTGGAAAGCCCGGCGATGAACCTCGTCGGTTTCGAACACGTCGCCACCAGCGATGCCGACAAGGCCAAAGTCGCTGCCGCCCGCGCACAATTGGAAAAACCGCTGACCCTGTTCAGCCTGCCGTCTGATGCCGGGTGCAAAGTGGTCAGTCAGGAACTGGAGAGCCCGCTGTTCGGTGACAAGCCGGATGCTGACGACCATGACGACGATGAAGCGGACAAGGACGGTCACGAGCATCACCACGACCACAGCGAAATCCATGCGCACTATCAGTTCAACTGCGCCACACCGGGCGCGCTGAAGACCCTGGATCTGGCGAACGTCTTCAAGACCTTCCCGGCGACGCAGAAAATTCAGGTACAACTGATCAGCGCCAGCGGCCAGCAAGGTACCGAAGTGACGGCCAAGGCTGCCGCGCTGAAATTCTGATCACTCCGTAAATCCCCTGTGGGAGCGAGCCTGCTCGCGAAAGCGGTGCATCAGTCGATATCGATGTCGACTGTCAGATTGCATTCGCGAGCAGGCTCGCTCCCACAAGGGTTCAGTGTCCAACCATGAAACTGGTGCCATGACCCAAGCACTCATCGAACTGTCCGACCTGGGCTTCAACTGGCCCGGTCACCCGCCGTTGCTGGACATCCCGGCGTTTCGTCTGGAAGCCGGCGAAACTCTGTTCCTCAAAGGCCCCAGCGGCAGCGGCAAGACCACCCTGCTCGGCCTGCTCGGCGGCGTGCAGAAACCCGGTCGCGGCAGCATTCGCCTGCTCGGCCAGGAGCTGACCGAACTCTCCGCCGGCGCCCGCGACACCTTCCGCGTCGATCACACCGGCTACATTTTCCAGCAGTTCAACTTGCTGCCGTTTCTCTCGGTCCGCGAGAACGTTGAGCTGCCGTGTCACTTCTCAAAAATGCGCGCACAACGGGCGAAACAGCGCCACGGCAGTGTCGATCAAGCGGCAGCGACCTTGCTCGCCCACTTGGGTTTGAAGGATGAAAGCATCCTAAGCCGTCGCGCCGACTCGCTGTCGATCGGCCAACAGCAACGGGTTGCCGCCGCACGCGCATTGATCGGCCAGCCTGAGCTGGTGATCGCCGACGAACCAACCTCGGCACTGGATTACGACGCCCGGGAAAACTTCATTCGCCTGCTGTTCGCCGAATGCCGCGAGGCCGGCTCCAGTCTGCTGTTTGTCAGCCACGACCAGAGCCTGGCGCCGCTGTTCGACCGTCATCTGTCCCTGGCCGAACTCAATCGCGCCGCCACGTCTGCCGAGGTCTGAGATGTATCTGTTTCGTCTGGCCATGGCCAGCCTGGCCAACCGCCGTTTTACCGCCCTGCTCACTGCATTCGCCATCGCCCTGTCGGTGTGCCTGCTGCTCGCCGTCGAGCGGGTGCGCACCGAAGCCAAAGCCAGTTTCGCCAGCACCATCAGCGGCACCGACCTGATCGTCGGCGCGCGCTCCGGCTCGGTGAACCTGCTGCTGTACTCGGTGTTTCGTATTGGCAACGCCACCAACAACATCCGCTGGGACAGCTTCGAACACTTCGCCAGCAACCCGAAAGTGAAGTGGGCAATCCCGATGTCCCTCGGCGACTCCCATCGCGGCTATCGCGTGATGGGCACCACCGAAGCCTATTTCGAGCATTACCAGTACGGCCGCCAGCAACACTTGGCACTGGCCGACGGCCGCGCGTTTGCAACGGATCCGTTTGAAGTGGTGCTGGGTGCCGAGGTCGCGGAGGCGCTGCATTACAAGCTCGGTGACAAACTGGTGCTGGCCCACGGTGTGGCGGCAATCAGCCTGGTCAAGCACGACGACAAACCGTTCACCGTGATCGGCATTCTCAAGCGCACCGGCACCCCGGTCGATCGCACGTTGCACATCAGCCTCGGCGGCATGGAGGCGATTCACATCGACTGGCACAACGGTGTGCCGGCACGGGGCAACGGCCGGATCAGCGCCGATCAGGCGCGCAACATGGACCTGACGCCGCAAGCGATCACTGCATTCATGCTCGGTCTAAACAGCAAGATTTCCACGTTTGCGCTGCAACGCGAGATCAATGAATTCCGTGGCGAACCGATGCTGGCGATCCTGCCGGGCGTAGCGTTGCAAGAATTGTGGAGCCTGATGAGCACCGCCGAAAAAGCGCTGTTTGTGGTCTCGCTGTTTGTGGTGCTGACCGGGTTGATCGGCATGCTCACGGCGATTCTCACCAGCCTCAACGAACGGCGCCGCGAAATGGCGATTCTGCGTTCGGTCGGTGCGCGACCGTGGCACATCGCGAGTCTGCTGGTGCTGGAAGCGTTTGCTCTGGCGCTGACCGGGGTGATCGCCGGCGTTGCGTTGTTGTACATCGGCATCGCCGCTGCGCAGGGTTACGTGCAGGCCAATTACGGTTTGTATCTGCCGCTGGCATGGCCGAGCGAGTATGAATGGACGCTGCTCGGTGGCATTCTGGCGGCCGCGCTGCTGATGGGCAGCGTGCCGGCCTGGCGCGCTTATCGCCAATCCTTGGCCGATGGCCTGTCGATCCGTTTATGAGGATGTTCACCATGCCCCGCGCTGCACTCGCGCTGCTGTTGCTGATCGCCCTGCCCGTGTGGGCAGCGGCGCCGAAAGACCTGACGTGGTCGGAAATGATCCCGCCGGACGCTGCGCCGGAAGTGCCGAACATGACGCCGCTGCACGACCTGTCGAAGATGGGCGATGCGTTGTCTGCCGAGTCCGCGCCAGCGGCGAAGCAGGACCTGCCGAACGCGCCGGTGGTGAAGTCGCTCGACGGGCAGAACATTCGTTTGCCGGGCTACATCGTGCCGCTGGAAGTCAACGAAGAAGGGCGCACCACAGACTTTTTGCTGGTGCCGTATTTCGGCGCGTGCATCCATGTGCCGCCACCGCCGTCGAACCAGATCGTGCATGTCAAAAGCGAGTTGGGCGTGAAGCTTGATGAGCTGTATCAGCCGTACTGGGTCGAGGGGCCGTTGCAGGTCAAGGCGTCGAGCAGCGAACTGGCGGATGCCGGGTATCAGATGGATGCCGACAAGATTTATGTGTATGAGCTGCCGGAGTGAATCCGGCGGTTTTGTGTTGATTGATCTATCGTCTTCGCGAGCAGGCTCGCTCCCACAGGAGATCACATTCCAGGGTGGGAGCGAGCCTGCTCGCGAAGAGGCTCTCAAGGTTCCACAGAAATCTGCTCCTTCACTGTTTCATTGAGCTGAGTCAAAAGACCGTATCAGTTGGCTTCGTACCATAGGACATCAGACATTTCTAACGTCCTTTCGGAGCCCCCATGAACAAGTCCTTGCTCAGCGCCTCGCTGTTTGCCCTTGCGCTCGCAGCCCCGCTCGCCCACGCCCACGAAGCTGGTGACATCCTCATCCGCGCCGGTGCGATCACCGTCAACCCGAAGGCCGACAGCTCCAGCGTCAAGGTCGATCAGGGTCCGTTGAGCGGCACCAATCTGGGCGGCAAGGCGACCATGAGCAGCGACACCCAACTGGGTCTCAACTTCGCCTACATGCTCACCGATCACGTCGGCCTCGAACTGCTCGCGGCCACGCCGTTCGAGCATGACGTCAAGCTCAAGGGCACTGCCCTGCCAGCGGCCAATGGCAAGCTCGGCACCCTGAAACACCTGCCGCCAACCCTCAGCGTTGTGTACTACCCGCTGGACTCGAAGTCGCCGTTCCAGCCCTACGTCGGCGGTGGCATCAACTACACCTGGATCTACGACGAGCACGTTGGCAGCGAAGCCAGCGCCAACGGTTTCAGCAACTTCAAGGCGAAAAACTCCTGGGGTCTGGCCTGGCAGGTCGGTGCTGACTACATGCTGACCGATAACATCATGCTCAACGCCCAAGTGCGCTACATCGACATCGACACCCGCGCCACCGTCGAGAACAACGCGGTTGCACCGGGCACTCGCGCACGGGTCAACGTCGATGTGGATCCGTTCATCTACATGGTTGGCTTGGGCTATAAGTTCTAAGTCGAGTTATCGAACGTTCACGTGGTGGTGAATGAGGCTTGGTGGCGAGCAGGCATAGAACTGACGGCGACCGTACGCAGTTGATCGGGGGATAACATCCCCTTGCCACAGGGATAGCGACATATTCCGGCCGTGAAAAAGGCGCCTGTCAAAGGGCGCCTTTTTCATGTCCGCTGAAAACCTGTGGCGTGAGCTGGATCCCCCCCTCACCCCAGCCCTCTCCCTCAGGGAGAGGGGGAAAGGGAGCCGATTTGGGTGCCTTTAAAATCCGAGTTCGACTCGATATTTCAGGTCGATGTATCTCGTCCAAACACCTCAGTCAGTCCCCTATCCCCCGGGAGAGGGAGGCGATTTGGGTGACTTTCAAAACCTGAGTTCGACTCGGTATTTCACGTCGGTGTAACTCGAAAGAACACCTCGGTCAGTCCCCTCTCCCTCTGGGAGAGGGCTAGGGTGAGGGGATTTTCAGGAGCGACCGAGCAACCGCGCCAAACCCACGCTCATCGCCGTCTGCTGCGGCAGCTTGAAGCGCTCCAGCAAGCGAGCGTTGTTCGCCCGCGAATGCCGGATGTCGCCGGAACGCGCCGGGCCGTAGCTGACGGGCGGCAGCTCACCGACTACCGCTTGCAGTGCTTCAAGCATCTGCTTGAGGCTCATTGCCTGATTCCAGCCGACGTTCACTGCACCGACCTCCACCTCAGGCTTTTCGATCGCCTGCACCAGCAGATCGACCAGATCTTCGACATACAGGAAATCGCGCGTCTGTTCACCATCGCCGAACACGGTAATCGGCAGACCTTTCTGCGCGCGTTCGCTGAAGATGCTGATCACCCCGGAATACGGCGAGGACGGATCCTGACGCGGGCCAAAAATGTTGAAGAAGCGGAAAATCACCGGTTCCAGCGCATGTTGGCGACGATAGAAATCGAAATAATGCTCGCCCGCCAACTTGTCCGAGGCGTAAGGCGTCAGTGGCGCTTTGGGCGTGTCCTCATCAATCGACTCGCCCTCGCCGTTGTTGCCGTACACCGCCGCACTGGAGGCATACACCACGCGCTTGACCCCGGCCAGACGCATGGCTTCGCAGACGTTCAGCGTGCCAATGAAGTTGCTTTGATGCGTCTTCACCGGATCATCCACCGACGCCTGCACCGACGCCACAGCCGCCAGGTGAGCGACCGCGCTGCAGCCGTGCATGGCTTTGGCCACCAGCGCCGCATCGGCGACGTCGCCAACAATCAGTTCAACCTTCGGATTGTCCAGCGGCAGGTTGCTGCGTTTGCCAGTCGACAAGTCGTCGAGGATGCGCACCGAATGCCCGGCAGCGAGCAACGCATCGGTCAGGTGCGAGCCAATGAAACCGGCTCCGCCAGTGATTAATACAGTCCCTTTAGCCATGACGGTAGAACCTATCCAGTAAGCCCGGGAGCGCCGCACGCCAGGCGCGCGGTTTGATCCCGAAAGTGTGCAGAATTTTCTTGCAGGCCAGCACCGCGTGTTGCGGTTCCTCGGCAGCGTCCGGCCGCGCGGCGTGGGCCTGGGCGGTCGGCGCTTCGATGGCCAGGGCGTGCAGGCTGCGCGCCTCAGTCAGAATCGCCTGACCCAGCGCCAGCGGTGTGGTCGCTTCGTGGCCCGCGTAGTGATAAGTGCCCCACAGCGGCGCGGCGCAATCAAGTTGTTTGAGCACTGAAATGATCACTCGCGCGGCATCATCGACTGGCGTCGGGTTGCCACGACGGTCATCGGCCAGGAGCAATTCTTCCGGTTGCTCGGCCCGTGCGAGGAAACGTCCGAGGGTGCCGTCCGGGCTGTCATCGAGCAGCCAGCCGAAACGCAGCAGCACATGTTGCGGGCAAGTGGCGCGAACGCTTTGTTCGATCCGCCACAACGCCTGACCACGCAGGCCCAGGGGCACTGGTTCGTCTTTTTCGCTGTACGCCGTGGCGCGCGAACCATCGAACACTCGATAACTGGAGGGCTGCACAAGGACGATGTTGTGGTGCTGGCACAGTTCGGCCAGACGCTCAACCGCGCGTTCCTGCCCGGCCATGCGGCTTTCGCTGACGGTTTCGGCCTGGAACCAGTCGAAATAGTAGGCGAGGTTGATCAACGCGTCGGGACGGGTGTCGTCGAGCAGTTGGGTCAGGCTCGCGGCATCCCAGCCGTCTTCGGGCGGGCGGGGGGCGAGGAAACCGATGTCTTCCTCCGCACCGAGGCGAATCAGCGCCTGCCCAAGGGCATTTCCGCCGCCCAGTAACATAAGGCGCATTCGCATAGAGTCAGCAGGCCCAGTCTGATTGGAACGATGGCTTTAGCGACGGATCTCGTGGAACCGTCGTCGATAATTACCGGAATCGTTGCATTTTGCGGGTTTAGTGCGCAACCGTCATCCGTAAAGTGTACATCCCGGATATTTGTAGCGCTTCGACTGGCGCCATCGCGAGCAGGCTCACTCCTACAATTGAAATGCATTCCCCTGTAGGAGTGAGCCTGCTCGCGATGAGGCCCGAACGGTACTTGCATCTTCCCCCCTGCGCCCGCATAACTTGAGCCATGAATCTGCCCATCCCCACGGACGCGGCCCTGGCAGGCTTTCACACCGCCGTCAGCGCCTGGTTCAGCAAGACTTTCCCGACGGTCACCGCCGCCCAGGCCCGCGCATGGCCGTTGATCCGCCAGCGCCGTTCGACGCTGATCGCTGCGCCCACCGGCTCGGGCAAAACCCTCACAGCTTTTCTCGCCGTACTCGATGATCTGGTTCACCGTGGCCTGGAAAAACCCGAAGGTTTGCCCGATGAAACGCTCGTCGTTTATGTCTCACCGCTAAAAGCACTGTCGAACGACATCCGCATCAACCTGCAAAACCCGCTCGCTGGGATCACCGAACAACTGCGGCAGATGAACCTGCCGGAAGTACACATCACCACCGCCGTGCGCACCGGTGACACGCCGCAGAAAGAACGCGCGGCCATGCGCAAATCGGCACCGCACATTCTGGTGACCACACCGGAATCGCTTTACGTTCTGCTCGGCTCGGAATCGGGCCGCAAAATGCTCGGCACCACGCGCACAGTGATCATCGACGAAATCCACGCGATGGCCGCCGGCAAGCGCGGCAGTCATCTGGCCCTGAGCCTGGAGCGCCTGCAAGCGTTGTGCGCCGAACCGCTGACCCGCATCGGCCTGTCCGCCACACAGAAACCGGTGGAAGCGGTGGCGCAATTTCTCGTCGGCCATGAGCGCCCCTGCGAAATCATCGACATTGGCCACGCGCGGCCACGGGACCTGGGCATCGAAGTACCGCCCGTGCCGTTGTCGGCAGTCATGGCCAACGATGTTTGGGAACTGGTTTACGACCGCCTCACGGAACTTGCACGCGAGCACCGCACCACGCTGATTTTCGTCAACACCCGGCGCCTCGCCGAGCGGCTTAGCCGGCACCTCAGCGAACGCCTCGGCAAGCAGGCCGTGGCGGCGCACCACGGCAGTCTGGCCAAGGAGTTTCGCCTCGACGCCGAACAACGCCTCAAGCGTGGCGAGTTACAGGTGCTGATCGCCACCGCTTCGCTGGAACTGGGCATCGATATCGGCGAAGTCGATCTGGTCTGTCAGATCGCTTCACCGCGCTCCATCGCCGGGTTTCTGCAAAGGGTTGGCCGTTCCGGGCACCAGGTGGGCGGCACACCCAAGGGTCGGTTGTTTGCCACCACCCGCGACGACCTGATCGAATGCGCCGCCCTGCTCGACTGCGTGCGCCGTGGCGAACTCGATACCCTGCACATCCCGGTCGCGCCGCTGGATGTTTTGGCGCAGCAGATCATTGCCGAAGTCAGTTGCCAGGAATGGCCGGAGGACGCCTTGCTGGCGATGTTCCGCCAAGCCTCGCCCTACCGTGACCTTGACGAAAGACACTATCAGGCCCTGCTGAGCATGCTCGCCGAAGGCTACAACGGCCGACAGGGCATCCGCAGCGCTTATCTGCATCGCGACGCCGTCAACCGCACCTTGCGGGGCCGGCGTGGCTCGCGACTGACCGCTGTGACCAGCGGCGGCACCATCCCCGACAACGCTGATTACAGCGTGATGCTCGAGCCGCAAGGCCTGAACATCGGCAGCGTCAACGAAGACTTCGCCGTGGAAAGCATTGCTGGCGACGTGTTCCAGCTCGGCAACACGTCCTATCGGATTCTGCGCGTGGAAACCGGCAAGGTGCGCGTCGAGGATGCCCACGGCCAGCCGCCGACCATTCCGTTCTGGCTCGGCGAAGCGCCGGGACGCAGTGATGAATTGTCGTTCGCCGTGGCACGTCTGCAAGCGCAGCTCGACGAACTGCTCGGCGCCAGCCCGGGCAACCTGCAACCGGCGCTCGACTGGCTGACGCACACCCTCGGCCTCAACCGCGCCAGCGCCGAGCAACTGGTCGAATACCTCGCCCGCGCCCGTCAGACCCTCGGCGCCCTGCCGTCGCAGGACACGCTGTTGATGGAGCGTTTTTTCGACGAGTCCGGCGGCACGCAATTGATCATCCACTCACCGTTCGGCAGCCGCATCAACCGTGCGTGGGGTCTGGCCCTGCGCAAGCGATTCTGCCGCACCTTCAATTTCGAATTGCAGGCTGCCGCCAGCGAAGACGCGATCGTGCTGTCGCTGTCCACCAGCCATAGCTTTGAACTCGATGAGATCTGGCGTTACCTGCACAGCAACAGCGCCGAGCACATCCTTATTCAAGCGGTGCTCGATGCGCCGCTGTTCGGCGTGCGCTGGCGCTGGAATGCCGGGGTGGCATTGGCGCTGCCGCGTTTTACCGGTGGGCGCAAAGTCGCCCCGCAGTTGCAGCGGATGAAAAGCGAAGACCTGATTGCCAGCGTGTTTCCCGACCAGATCGCCTGCCTGGAAAACCTCGCCGGCGAACGGGAAATTCCCGAGCATCCACTGATCGAGCAAACCCTCGACGATTGCCTGCATGAAGCGATGGACAGCGAAGGCTGGCTGAATCTGCTGCGGCGCATGGAGCGTGGCGAGGTGCGTTTGATCAGTCGCGATCTGCCGGCGCCTTCGCCGCTCGCGGCAGAAATTCTCAGTGCGCGGCCGTACACCTTTCTCGACGATGCACCGCTGGAAGAACGTCGCACCCAAGCGGTGATCAACCGGCGCTGGAGCGATCCGCAATCGACCGATGATCTCGGTGCGCTGGACGCGGACGCTATTAACGCCGTGCGCGAAGAAGCCTGGCCGACGCCGAACGCTGTGGATGAAATGCATGAAGCGCTGATGAGCCTTGCATGCGTCAGCGAGGGGGAAGTGCAAGCGAATGAAGGCTGGCGCGCATGGCTGGAAACCCTGGCCCGCAGCGGGCGCGCCTGCCGTTTGCAGATCGACTCCGAGCATGGCTTGTGGCTGGCCCGCGAACGCCTGACCTGTCTGCAAGCGCTTTATCCACAGGCCAAATTGCAAGACGAACTGGAGGCGTTACCGGGGTTCGATGAAGCCTGGACGTTCGATGAAGCGCTGATCGAAGTGATCCGCGCGCGCCTCGGTGCCTTCGGACCGCTGCCGTTATCCGCGATTGCCGAACCGCTCGCGCTGCCGACCACTGAAGTCCATCAAGCCCTCGCGCAACTGGAGCGCGAAGGTTATGTGCTGCGCGGTCAGTTCACGCCCAAGGTCAACGTTGAAGAATGGTGCGAACGGCATCTGCTCGCGCGCATTCATCGCTACACGGTCAAGCGCCTGCGCCGGGAAATCGAACCGGTAGCGCTGCAGGATTTCATGCGGTTTCTGTTCGACTGGCAGCATCTGTCGCCCTCAACACGCGGACAGGGCAGCCCGGTGTTGCCGGCGATTGTCGGCCAGTTCGAAGGCTACGCAGCGGCGGCTTCGGCGTGGGACAGCGATATCCTCCCGGCGCGATTAAAAGACTATTCGCCAAGTTGGCTGGATGAGCTGTGCCGCAACGGCAAACTGGTGTGGACGCGCCTCAGTGCCCGGCAAAAAATCAGCGGTACGGCGTTGCGCAGCACGCCTATCGTGCTGCTGCCGCGCAGTCAGGTCGGCCTGTGGAGTGCGCTGGCCGAACAGACGCCGGTGAGCGAACTTTCGCCGAAAACCCAGAAGGTTTTTGAAGCCTTGAGCCAGCACGGCGCGCTATTTTTCGATGAGCTGATTCATGAAGCGCACCTGCTGCGCACCGAGCTGGAAATCGCCTTGCAGGAACTGGTCGGCGCCGGCCTGGTGAACGCCGACAGCTTCGCCGGCCTGCGCGCGCTGATCACCCCGGCGAGCAAGCGCCAGCAGCGCAGCAGTCGTCGCGGGCGCGGGGCGTTTATCGGTGGGATGGATGATGCCGGGCGCTGGGCCTTGCTGCGGCGCGGGGCGGCTGTGGATAACAGCGAAATCCTTGAACATGTCGCGATGACATTGTTGCGGCGCTATGGCGTGGTGTTCTGGCGTTTGCTGGAACGCGAGGCGGACTGGTTGCCGAGTTGGCGCGAATTGCTGCGCACGTTTCATCGGCTGGAGGCGCGCGGCGAGATTCGCGGTGGGCGGTTTGTCAGTGGTTTGGCGGGGGAACAGTTTGCCTTGCCCGAGGCGATTCCGTTGTTACGCGAAGTTCGGCGGCGACCGCATGACGGTAGTTTGATTGCGGTGTGCGGGGTGGATCCGTTGAACCTGGCCGGGACGCTGCTGCCGGGGGTGAAAGTGCCGGCACTGGTGAGTAATCGGTTAGTGTATCGCGATGGATTGCCGGCGGCGGCGGAGATTGCCGGCAAGCAGCAGTTTTGGCTGGAGCTGGATCAGATTGATATGGAGCATGTGCGCGGCAAATTGATCCGGCATTGAGGGTGTTTGGGCTGACGTCTTCGCGAGCAGGCTCGCTCCCACAGTTTGATCGCGTTCCCCCTGTGGGAGCGAGCCTGCTCGCGAAAGGGCCGGCACAGCCCCACAAAATCCTGCATTAAGTCCGCGATTCCTGTGGCACCTCGCTCGCCACGACCTCACCCTCCTGCTGCCGTTTCGGCAACAAAACCTGCTGTGGATAAGTCTGCGCGAAATGCACGGTCGCGGTGTTATCCACAAGCTTCTTCAAACGCTGATTGAACGCCCGGCTCACCGCATACTGCCCACCCGACACAGTGCGGAATTGCGCCGTCAGCACCACGCCGTTCAAATCCATCTTGTCGACGCCAAACACATCCAGCGGCCCTTGCAGGTTGTACTTGAGGAACGGGTCTTCGCGGATCGAATCGCCAGTTTCGCGGATCAACTCGATGGCCTTGTCCACGTCCGTGTCGTAGGTGAACTGCACCGAGAAAAACGCAAAGGCAAACTGCCGCGATTGGTTGGTCACTGCTTTGATCTGACCAAACGGCACGGAGTGCACAAAGCCCTTACCGTCGCGCAGACGCAGGGTACGAATGGTCAGCCCTTCGACGGTGCCGGCATGGCCCGAATCGAGCACCACCCAATCGCCAATCGACAGCGTGTCTTCAATGATGATGAACAACCCGGTGATCACGTCCTGCACCAATTGCTGTGAACCGAAACCGATGGCCAGACCGACCACCCCGGCACCGGCCAGCAGCGGCGCGACGTTGATCCCCAGATTGGCCATGGTGGTGATTGCGCAGATCACCACGAGGATGATTTTGATCGCGTTGCGCAGCAGCGGCAGGATGGTTTTTACCCGCGTACTCGGCTGCCGCGCTGCGCGTTTGCTGAGCGGCGGTTTCAGCGCTTCTTGAATCGCCGTGTCGAGCACCACCCACAGCAACCACGTCACCAGGAAGATCAGGCCGATACTGCTCAGCGCGTTGCTGATGGCCCGGCCGACCGTGCTGCTCTGGGCAAAATCGAGCAGCGACACGCCCCAGATCCGCCCGAGGATATCGATGAAGGCGATGGCGATGACGATCCGCAGCAAGGCATGCAAAAGGCTGAGGAAACGTTCCTTGTAGGCGCTGCTGCGCTGGATCGCTTCGGCCTTTCGTGACTTGAACAAGTGCTGCAGGATCGTGCTGAGGAATACCGTGCCGATTAACAAAACCGTGGTGAACAGCGCGCAGCGCAGGGCTTTCTGATTGTCCTCGCCTATGCCGATCAGATTGACCGCCGAGACCAGCACCATCAGCACGATTGGCCAATACCACAGCCCCGAGAAAATCCGCAGCGACTCCTGCAACGAGGGCTGTTTCAGCCGCTGGCTCAGCGAGCGATTGCGGATCAGGTGTGCCACCGGACGACGCAGGCGAATCACCAGCAAGCCAAAAATGATCGAGGCGATCAGCCCGGTGAATACCGCGACGCTGCTGGTGATATTGCCGCCCAGTTGGCGGGCGATCTGCGGACTGGTCAGCGCATCGCTGAGGGCGGCGAGGAAGCCGATCAGAAACAGCGGGCGCGGGCAGTAGTTGCGGATGATCCGCGCCGCCGGACGTTTATGGCCGACGTTGAACATCACCACCACGCACAACAACATCGAGGTGGAAAAGATGCCGCTGCTGGTGGCGTAAGCCAGACACAGCGCCAGCGCGCGCCCAACCGAGGCTTGCAGAAAATGGCTGACGTACAGGGTCAGCGGCAGGCAGATCAGCGCCGGCACGGTGTACGGCAGCAAGTAACCAATCAGGTCCTGACTGCGCTGGCGGGTACGCAACCAGCGGCCCTCGCGCAGGCGCTTGGCCAACAGACTGCCCAGTACGGTGAGCAGCGCGAAACTGCCGAGCCAAGTGCCGGACAAAGAGAGGAAATCCCCGGCGACGCTCCAGCCCGAGCGATTCGACGGTTGATTGACCAGTTTGTCGACTTCATCGGCGGCGCGATCGGCGCGCAGGCGCCAGGCGTCGACCAGGTGTTCGTTGAGATCGAGTTTGTCCTGGACGTCGTCGATGCTTGAACTGATCGCACCGAGCAGACCACCCTGCACAATCGGTTCAGGTTTGGCCGCTTCTTCGGTGGCGGCCGGGATGCCCGGTAATGCGGCGGCGTCGATTTCACTGGCGCCGAGAAACAACAGTGCTCCCAGCAGAATAGCGATCCTGAACTTGACCAAAACTCCGATCTCCCTTGGCTGAACCTGTAAGGAACTGATCGGTAATTGCACAGCAAGTTCAAGAGCGCCCTCACCCTAGCCCTCTCCCAGAGGGAGAGGGAACTGACCGAGTTGCCTGATCTGGCTGCACCGACCTGAAAGTCCTGAGTCGAACTCGAATCCTGAGAACCCTGAAGATCAGCTCCCTTCCCCCTCGCCCCCTCTGGGGGAGAGGGTTGGGGTGAGGGGGAGCGCTTTTGATCTTCGCCTTAAAGACGTGACCGTCCGTAATACCGTCGAAACTTTCCCGCACCGCCCGCAGTCATCAAAAGATACCGGCAACACGAGGACTTTCGACGGGAGGGCGGCATGGCGACGATTCACATCGGTATTTCCGGCTGGCGCTACGCACCGTGGCGTGGGGACTTCTACCCCAAGGGACTGGCGCAAAAACGCGAATTGCAGTTCGCGTCGCGGGCGGTCAACAGCATCGAAATCAATGGATCGTTCTACGCCCTGCAACGGCCCGAACGTTACGCCCAGTGGTATGCCGAAACACCCGACGACTTCGTCTTCAGCGTCAAAGCCCCGCGTTTCATCACCCATATCCGGCGTTTGCGCGAGATCGAAAAACCGCTGGCGAACTTCTTCGCCTCGGGGATTCTGGAGCTCAAGGAAAAACTTGGCCCGATCCTTTGGCAATTTCCACCCAACTTCAAATTCGAGCCTGAGCGTTTCGAGCACTTCCTCGCGCTACTGCCACACGATACCGAAGCCGCGGCCACCCTCGCCCATCAACACGATTCCCACCTGCACGGCCACGCGAGCATGAAAGCCTGGCGTAAAAAACCGCTGCGCCACGCTGTAGAAATCCGCAACGACAGCTTCCTTGATCCCGATTTTGTGCGGCTATTGAAGCGCTACAACACTGCGCTGGTGATCGCCGACACCGCCGACAAATGGCCGTACCGCGAAGACCTCACCAGCGACTTTGTCTACCTACGTCTGCACGGTGCCGAAGAACTCTACGCCAGCGGCTACACCGCACCAGCCCTCAAGCGCTGGGCCGAACGCATCGACGCCTGGCACCATGGCCAGCAACCGAAAGACGCGCACTTGATCGCGCCACGCCTGAAGCCGCGCGCGCGCAAATCCCGCGAAGTGTTCTGCTACTTCGACAACGACATCAAAGTCCGCGCGCCCTATGACGCCCGCGATCTGCTGCATCGCTTCGAACTGGATAAAGACCTCGCCACCCGCCCCGGCGAAACGGCTGGCGAAGGAGTGTTGGCATGAGCATTCCAGAACCGGTCGGCTTCACCGATGAAGGCTCGGTGGTCGCGCCTTCAGTGCGCACCTTCACTGTGCTGACGGTCAACACCCACAAGGGTTTTACCGCGCTCAACCGGCGCTTCATCCTGCCGGAGTTGCGCGAAGCGGTGCGCAGCGTGGCCGCCGACGTGGTGTTCCTGCAGGAAGTCCATGGCACCCACGAGCATCATCCCAAGCGCTACAGCAATTGGCCGACAATGCCGCAGTACGAGTTCCTCGCCGACAGCCTCTGGCCGCAGTTCGCCTACGGACGCAACGCAGTGTACCCGGAGGGTGACCACGGCAACGCGTTGCTGTCGAAATTCCAGATCATCCGTCACGACAACCTCGACGTGTCGATCAACGGCCACGAGAACCGCGGCCTGCTGCATTGCGTGCTGCGCCTGCCCGGTGACGGCACCGAGGTGCATGCGATCTGCGTGCATCTGGGCCTGCGCGAAAGTCATCGCAACGCCCAACTGGATTTGCTCATGCAACGCCTCGCGGAGCTGCCAGATGACGCACCGGTGATCGTCGCGGGCGATTTCAACGACTGGCGCCAGCGCGCCGATGCGCAGCTCAAACCTTGCGGCCTGCGCGAAGTGTTCGCCGAGCACCAGGGCAAACCGGCGCGCAGTTTTCCCGCGCGCCTGCCAGCACTTCGGCTTGATCGTATTTACGTGCGCAACCTCAAGGCCAGCCAGCCGAAAGTCCTGGCGAACCGGCCATGGTCGCACCTTTCCGACCACGTTCCTTTATCGGTAGAGATCGAACTATGAGCAGCGCGCCGCTGGAGAAATCCGCCGTGGAACCGATAGCCATCAACCCGCCGATCCGCGAGCCCGGCCACGTTGATGTCGAGTACAGCTGGCAGGGCAACAATCGGGTCGAGTTGCTGGAAAACGGTGAGGAATATTTCCCGCGGGTGTTCGAAGCGATGCGCGCGGCGAAGAGTGAAATCCTCCTCGAGACCTTTATCGTTTTCGAAGATAAGGTCGGTGCCGAATTACAGGAGATTCTGATCGACGCTGCCCGGCGCGGTGTGCGCACCACGGTCAGTCTCGACGGTTTCGGTTGCGGTGAGTTGACTACCGGTTATCTGACCGCGCTGAGCGAAGCCGGCGTACACCTGCAAATCTTTGACCCGGCGCCGAAACGTCTGGGCATCCGCACCAATTGGTTCCGTCGTTTGCACCGCAAGATCGTGGTGGTCGACGGGTTGATCGCATTCATTGGCGGGATCAACTTTTCCGGCGATCACCTGGCCGATTTCGGCCCCGAAGCCAAGCAGGACTACTCGGTGCAAGTGCAGGGGCCAGCGGTCGCCGACATTCACCACTTCGCCCTGCTGCAAAGTGGTCGTCCCGGTCGTGCACGCTTCTGGTGGCAACGCCGGCGCCAGCGTCGTGCCGAGATGGCCTTCACTGATCACGATGGTCAGGTGCGCCTGGTGTTCCGCGATAACGACCAGCACCACTCCGACATCGAAGACGTGTATTTACAGGTACTGCGCCGTGCCAAACGCCGCGTGGTGATCGCCAACGCCTACTTCTTCCCCGGTTACCGCTTGCTAAGGGAAATCCGCAATGCAGCGCGGCGCGGGGTCGAGGTGCGGCTGATTCTGCAAGGCCAGCCGGACATGCTGGTGGCCAAACTCGCCGCGCGCATGACCTACGATTATTTGCTCAAGGCCGGGGTGCAGATTCACGAATATTGTCAGCGCCCGCTGCACGGCAAAGTCGCGCTGGTTGACGACGAATGGAGCACCGTCGGCTCAAGCAATCTCGACCCGCTGAGCCTGTCGCTCAACCTCGAAGCCAACGTGCTGATCCGCGACCGCGCGTTCAATCAGCATCTGTTCGAACGCCTCGAAGACCTCAGTCAAAACCATTGCAAAGCCATGGATGCCAGCAAGTCGCCGCGTGGCCGCATCTGGCACATGACCGTGGGTTTTCTGGTGTTCCACTTTCTGCGGCATTTCCCGGCGATGGCCGGTTGGCTGCCAGCGCACAAACCAAGGCTCAAGCCGTTTCGAGGTGACCGCTCATGAGCCATTCCGAGGTGCATTCCGCCCAGCATTCGGCGCCAGCAACGCACTCGAAATGGAGCCGCTGGAAGCGTCCGTTGACGCTGCTGTTTTTCCTCGCGCTGATCGTGTTGCTGACGATGTTCGCCACGCGCATCGAATGGGCCGAAGTGCTGCAGACCCTTGCCGACTTCAAGGTGCGCACACTGATCATCGCCGCCAGCCTGACGCTGCTGAGTTTTCTCGTGTACGCCAGTTTCGACCTGATCGGCCGCACTTACATTCGTCAGGACCTGACCTGGAAACAGATTCTGCCGGTAGGGATCATCAGCTATGCGTTCAACTTGAACCTGAGCGCGTGGGTGGGTGGCATCGCCATGCGCTATCGGCTGTATTCGCGTCTTGGCGTGAGCAAAAGCAACATCGCCAAGATCCTCGGTTTGAGCCTGGCGACCAATTGGTTTGGCTACATGACCATTGCCGGGGTGGTGTTCAGCAGTGGATTGGTGACAATGCCGCCGGGCTGGAAAATCAGCAGCAGTGCGCTGCAAGGCATCGGCGTGCTGTTGCTATTGATCAGCGCCGGCTATCTCGCCGCGTGTCAGTTTTCCAAACGCCGCGAGTGGTCGATTCGTGGCGTGGAAATCAATCTGCCGTCGTTGCGCATGGCAGTCCTGCAATTGCTGCTGGGGGCGTTGAACTGGTCACTGATGGCGGCGGTGATTTTCACCTTGCTGCCGAGCAAACTGGATTATCCGTTGGTGCTGGGCGTGCTGTTGATCAGTGCGATTGCCGGGGTCATCACCCACATTCCGGCAGGTCTTGGCGTGCTGGAAGCGGTGTTTGTGGCCTTGCTGCAACACGAGGCTTCGCGCGGCAGTCTGGTGGCGGGGTTGCTGGCGTATCGGGCGATTTATTTTCTGCTGCCGTTGTTGATCACAGTCGTGATGTATCTGGTGGTTGAGGCCAAGGCCAAGGCACTGCGAATAGAGAAGAAACCCAGACATTAGAATCAAGATCAAAAGATCGCAGCCTTCGACAGCTCCTACAGGGAGAATACATTTCAAATCTAGGAGCTGCCGAAGGCTGCGATCTTTTGATCTTCAGGATTGGATAATGCTCAACCGCTCACCCACGACCATCTCGGTAATCCAGTCCACCAGAATCGAGGTGTACGCCTGCTGCGACACCGGCTCGCTCAACGCATGATCGGCACCGTCGATAATCCGGTGCGTCAGTGAATGGGTCTGCTGACACGCCGCGCGGTAACTCATGATCGCCGCGTGGGGCACGTAGTCATCGGTTTCTGATTCCACCAGCAACACATCGCCGGTGAATTGCGAACAGGCATGCAATGCCCGATTAGTGTCAGCCCGCACCAGCGTGCTGCGGTAATCACGCAAATCGGCCTTGTCCAGCTCACGCTTGGGTGTGTGCCATTGCTCGTCGCGGTACAGCGCCGGCACGCGCAACGCCAGCCAGCGCACCGGGCGCAGCGAGGTGAGGATCGCCGCCAGGTAACCGCCATAACTGGTGCCGACCACGGCGATCGCCGAGGTGTCGAGCGCCGGATGCGCAAGCAAGCGATCATAAGCCGCCAATAAATCGCGCAAATTGTCTTCGCGAGTCACGCGGGTCAATGGGATCCCGGTACCACCGGTGTGCCCGCGCAAGTCGAAGGTCAGGCACACGCAACCGAGACCGGCGATGCCTTTGGCGCGCTCGAGGTCGCGCTCCTGACTACCGCCCCAACCGTGCACAAACAACACCCCCGGGACTTTCGATTTGGGACTGAGAAAGGTCCCGCTCATCTGTTCATCATCAATGTCGATTTGAATGCTTTCGCTTCTAGCCGTCATAGGATTTGACCGTTACGTATTTGAGGAGAAATTCACTGTTCTCGGCCGGGCCGCGATACACCTCGATGGCGTCCGCCGGCAGCGGCTGATCGATGTAGGTTTCCACCGACGACACGCGGATCGCGCGCATTCCCGGATCATTGACGAAGCTTTGCAGCGCCGCCACTTCGGCGCTACTGGCACCGCCCATGCGCCAGGATTGCTCGAGCACGCCGCTGCGGGATTTGCCGTTGCTGTCCAGGCCTTGGGCGATGTCATAGTTGCGCCGCGAAGCGTAGAAGCGCGGGTAGGCTTCATCGGCGGCGCTGTCGAAAATCTGCGCCTGTTCGATGGCCAGCCGTACATCATCCGCTAGATCCAGCGCTAGCAGATCGTCATAGCCGCCTTGCACCACCAGCAGATTCGAGCCGCCGTACACGTCTTCGCCGTGGGCATCCTTGGTCAAGTATTGATCGCCACAGTAGCTCAGCACCTTGTCGCCGATGAATGACTGGCCGACGCTGTGGGTGACGACATCGCTCAAGTCCTGTTCCAGCACCACGCCCTCGCTGAACTGCTTTGCAATGTCGGGGCGGGCAAGGATTTCGTCGAAGGCGTCGAGGCTCTTGATCACTTCCTGCCCGCGACCGGCGCAGGCATGAACCGGCTTCAAGCGGATCGGGCCGCTGTACAGCAAATGCTCGGCAGCAGGCCGCGCATCTTCCAGCGCAAACACGCTGAGGCCATCGAGCACCACGTTACGCACGCGCTCCGAAAACAATGGCGACCAGCCTTGCGGCGCATGAGCCAGATGACTGCGCAAACCGTGGCTGATGGCTTTGGTGCAGATGAAATCGTGCTCGACAAAGCCACCCCACAAATCGTCAGGGCCTGTGATACCGAGTTGATGAGCGCTGGCAGCGCCGACGATGGTTTGCGTCGGTAGCAGATACAGGTCACGGCCGCGGTGTTTGTCCGGGTCGTAGCTGCCGCCGAATTTGCATCCGAGAATCTGCGCCAGCCATCGCGCCAGAGACTTGTTGGTCTGTACTTCATGTTGCGGTGCGTCGGCGCGCACCGAGTGGGCGACGACGATTTTCCTGCGGGGTGTCAGGGTCATGCGTCCCCCTTCCATCGGTTCGATGACTGTAGCGGTGAGAGGTGCAGAGATCAGGCCAACGGCCACTCTACGAAAATCCTAGTCCAATCAGAAACTTGCCAGAATCGTGCTGGCACCACGCCTGTTTCAATCTGCACGACGGCCTGTAAAATCCCGGCAATTTGCACGATCCCGAACCTTGTGCGGTCTCTTGTAGGAGTGAGCCTGCTCGCGATAGCGGTGGGTCAGTCACCTCACGGTTTTCTGACAGATTGCTATCGCGAGCAGGCTCACTCCTACATTAGATGTTCGTTGCTTTCGGGATCGGGGACACCCCAAACCGTGCCCGATAATCACTCGGCGCCAGCCCGGTGATCTTCTTGAATATCGCACGAAACGCGCCCGGATCCTGATAGCCCACCGTCCAGGCAATGTGATCGATCGTGCCATTGCTGAATTCCAGCATTTCCCGCGCCTTGCCGACCCGCAGATGCTGGCAGTACTCGGTCGGTTTCAACCCGCTCGCCGCGCGAAAACGCCGCAGAAAGGTGCGCTCCTCCAACCCCGCCCGCTCAGCCATTGCCGCCAGCGAAACATCCGTCGCACCGGTGCTTTGCAGCCAGTGCTGCACCTTGAGAATCGCCGCATCGCCATGCCCGAGAATCGGCGCGAAGTTACTGCCGCACTCACTGGCGCTGTCACTGTGCTCGATCACCAGAAATCGCGCGGTGCCGGTGGCAATGCTCGGCCCGAGCAACCTGTCGACCAGACGTAATCCCAGTTCCGACCACGCCATCAATCCGGCCGTGGTGATCAAGTCGCCGTCGTCGACAATCGGGGTATCAGCCTTGAGCTTGATCTTCGGGTAACGCTCGGCGAAGGCCTTGGCCGAGGTCCAGTGGGTGGTGGCGCTGCGGCCGTCGAGCAGACCGCTTTCGGCCAACATCAGCGAGCCTACGCAAACCCCGCCCAGCGTCGCACCGCGGGCATGTTGATCCCGTAACCATTGCATCAGGCTGGCCGGCGCTTGCGCCGCCGAGAACCCGCCGATCGATGGCGGAATCAGCACCGCCAGCAAAGCGCTGTCGTCACCCGCATGACTGGCGTAAGTGCGCGTTGGCGGCTGATCACCTTCGACCTGCCAGTGACTGACCCGCAGCACCGGCAACTGCGCGGCCTGATGTTCGGCAGCAATCCGGTTGGCCACCGCAAACAGATCAGTCAAACCATGCACCGCTGCCATCTGCGCGCCGGGATAGATCAGCACGCCCAGTTCAGCGATGGCAGCCCTTTCTGCACCCATTGTCAGTTTTCCCCTGTCTATTGTCGGTGCGGCCAATCCTCGAATCGCTGGCCAGGGCCAATACTGAAGCCACTTCCAGCCAACACATCGAGGACACACCCATGGCCAAGCAAGCGCTCATCGTAGTCGATATCCAGAACGACTACTTCCCCCAAGGCAAGTGGCCGCTGGCCGGTGCTGATGCCGCCGCCGACAATGCCGCCCGGCTGATCGCCGCATTCCGCGAAACCGGCGATTCGGTCGTCCACATTCGCCACGAATTCACCTCAGCGGACGCGCCGTTTTTCACCCCGGGATCCGAGGGCGCCAAGCTGCACCCGAAAGTGCTCAACCGCGCCGATGAGCCGGTGGTACTCAAGCACTTCGTCAACTCGTTCCGCGAAACCGAACTGCAAGCGATCCTCGACGAACAAGGCATCAAGGAACTGGTGGTGGTCGGCAGCATGAGCCACATGTGCGTTGACGGCATTACCCGGGCTGCGGCGGATCTCGGTTATGGCGTCACAGTGATTCACGATGCCTGCGCCAGCCGCGACCTGGAATTCAACGGGCTTACTGTGCCGGCCGCCCATGTTCACGCTGCTTTCATGTCAGCGCTGGGTTTTGCCTACGCCAGCGTGGTATCCACTGACCAATTCCTCGCAGCCAAAAGCTGAGTCATATTTCACAAAAACACTGGGCCCGCGTTATTGCGGGCCTTTTTTCGCCTGTCATAAAAATCTCACGCGTGAGCCATTGATGGCACTTTGAATTGGTTGTAGTGTGGCTCACGCGTGAGATATCCATAACCGAGCCATTGCCATGAAAAGCCGTTCCCCCACCGCGAAATCAGAGAGTCCCAAGGGGGAGCGCGCGAAACCGTCGGCGAAAAAACCGTCGAGCTTCTATATGAAGCAGATGCGCGCAGGCCTGGCCGCTGCCGGTTATGTGAAACACGAAACTTGGGTGCTTCCCGAAAACCGAAGCTTGCTCAAGCAAATGGAGCAACAGCTACGCCAACCGATTCTGGCTGGCTCTTTCATGTCGGAGAATTACATGAGCGCAGGCAACAACTGGACCATTGATAGCCTCTTCAACGCCCTCAAGGCTCTGGACGAGGTGGCTTCGCAAGAGATCACGCTGTCGCTGATCCAGAGCTCCGAACCCAGCATCAAGCTGGAAATGAACGAATTCGGCGGTCTGCCGATTCACATCGCCCTGGCCGGCCAGCAGATCATCGTCGACACCGTGCTGGTGGACATCGATTCGATCTCGGACGTAGCGGCCTTCAACGACGCCGTGTTGCGCAGCCGGGAAATGTTCCCGCTGTCGTCGATCGGTATCGAGTCGATGCCCAACGGGCAGACCGTTTACAACATGTTTGGCGCCCTCAGCGCCGACTCGAGCCTGACCAACGTCGTCACCGAGGTGAAAACCCTGGTCGACAACGTGCAGCGCGCGAGCGAAGCCTTCGAACACTTCTTCAAGTAATCAACAGGGAATATCCAATGACTCAGTCCATCTGGAGCAAGTTGTTCACCGCACTGCGCGGCGGCGCCAATGAAGTCGGCGAAGCGATCGCTGACCAACAGGCCTTGCGCATCCTCGACCAGGAAATCCGTGATGCCGACAGCGCGCTGTCGAACGCACGTCGCGAACTGGTCACCATCATGGCCAAACACAAACTGGCGGCAGACCGCGTGAGCGAGTACGACGCCAAGATCAAGGATCTGGAAGCCAAAGCCGTCTCGGCGCTGAACGCCGGCCGTGAAGACCTGGCGCTGGAAGTGGCCGAAGCGATTTCGACCCTGACCAACGAACTGGATGTTGAGAAAAAGCAGAGCGACGAGTTCGGCACTTACGCCGAAAACATGCGCAAAGACATCAGCAAGGCCGAATCGCGGATCAAGAGCCTGCGCCAGCAAGTGGACATGGCCAAGGCCCGTGAAAGCGTGCAGAAAGCCCAGGTCAGCGCTTCCATCGCCAGCGGCGGTGCCAATGGCAAACTGGAAACTGCCGTCGGTACCTTGAACCGCCTGCAAGCCAAGCAGCAGCAACGTGCTGCCGAGTTGAGCGCGGCGGACGAACTGGCTGACGCTTCGACCGGCAACGACCTGGAACGCAAACTGCGCGACGCCGGCATCACGCCGAACGAAGGCAGCGCCAACGCGATTCTTGAGCGTCTGAAGCAAAAGTCCTCCCAGTAATCACTGCGGAAAAACAACCTGTGGGAGCGAGCTTGCTCGCGAAAGCGTCGTATCAGTCGACATCGATGTTGACTGACACGCCCTCTTCGCGAGCAAGCTCGCTCCCACATGGTTTACGGCGTGTCGTTCGCCGCTCAGCCCGGTACACTAGCCACGCTTTTTCGCCGACGAACACTTCCACCCGCTTCAAGGAACGTACCCATGGGATGGTTTAAAGACTTGCTGGGCACCAGCAACTGGCAGACCGCTGCGCCAACGCCGACCGTTGTCAGCGGTCCACTCGGCATGGCGCAAGGCAAAGCCGTCAGGTTCGATACGACGCTGGCGCTGTTGCTCGACGGTTCGACCACGGTGCGCGTGCCCTTCGATCAGGCGATCTGGAGTCACGGCTGGGTCGACCTCGGCCAGTCCAATAAACTGCACCGCTATTACATGAACGACGAGGATTTCTGGCTGCAGATCCACGTCACCGGTGACGATCAGATCGAATCGGTCACCCTGTTCAACTACCTCAGTTACGTGACCGTCAACAGTGACGCCGAACTGCAGCGCCTGGCCGGCCCCAACAGCCAGATCGGCTTGCCCGCCTACAACCACGACGGTGTCGAATACAACCGTGAGTGGGGCACCGAACAAGGCCAGACCGAACTGGTACCGATGACCGAACAAGTGGTCAATCCGGACGAGAGCTACACCATCGAACATCACTCCATGCTTTATGCGCGCGAGACCGGCCTGACCGATCGCCGCGAATTGCTGCTGTTCTCCGTCGAGCAGGACGAAGAAGGCACCGTCAGCCTGAGCACCTCGCTCGGCATCTCGCTGTACACGACAGATCTGAGCACCATTTAAAAAAGGAAGTTTTTCATGCTGGAAGTGCTGGCCGTTTCCCTGAACAAAACCGCACTGGTCGGTTTCGTCGTCTACCTCATCGGCGCCGTACTGTTGTTCATGCTGTTCCAATTCGTCTACACGCGCATCACGCCGCACAAGGAGTTCGAGCTGATTCGCTCCGGCAACGTTGCCGCCGCGATCGCTTTGTCCGGCGCGATCATCGGCTTCGCGATTCCGGCCAGTAACGTGATTGCATTTTCGGTGAATGTTCTCGATTTCGTGCTCTGGGCGGTGATTGCCGCCGTCGTGCAACTGCTGGCGTTTCTGGCCACGGGTGTGGTGCTCAAAGGCACTTCGCAACGCATCGCCAACGGTGAAATCGCTTCGGGTATCTATGTCGCTGCGGTCGCGATCAGCGTCGGCATGCTCAATGCGGCGTGCATGACACCGTCCAACTGATCGGCAGGAAGCCTTCGATGAAACGCAGCAAATACGTTCAGTTGTCCCTCGCGGCCTCGGTGGCCATGGCCATTTCCGGCCAGGTGACAGCCGCGGATCAACCGCGCAATTTCCAGAGCCTGGAACAGTGTGTCGGCGCCGAAGTGGCTGCCGACGTCTGCTCCAGCGCCTACGTCGCCGCCCTGACCGAACACCGGCGCATCGCCCCGGTGTACAACGACAAGGCCAAGTGCGATGCGGACTTTGCCGCCGATTGGTGTCAGAAGAATTCCGACGGCCGCTTCGTGCCGAAACTCGGCGGTTTCAAAGTGCCGAAAGACGGTGAGCCGGCGCAGAATCTCGACGCCATCGCCGGCGCGCAAATGCCTGCGGGTGATGCGGCGGCTGTGCAGAGTGTGCAAAACACTTCGCACACCTCCAGTGGCGGTGGCAACGGTTGGCTGACCGGCTGGCTGATTGGCAATGCGATGAGCAACAACGCCGAACGCACGGTTTACCGCGATCGCGAAACGCGCCAGCCCTACAACACCTCGACGCAGTACCGCAGAGCCGACACCACGACGCGTAGCCAAGCGGATTACGAGAGCAGTAAAAGCAAACCGGTCAACGTGGCTTCTTCGACCTCACGCGGCGGCTTCGGCAGCCAGTCCAGTGCGCGTAGCGGCTGGGGTGGTTGGGGCAGCAGTTCTGGTTCTGGTCGTTCGAGCAGCTGACGATGAAGAAGATCCTCTGCACCGAGCGCCCCGACTGGAAACAGACCGCCGAGAGCCTCGGTTTCATGTTTCACACCATCGACGATCAGCCGTACTGGGACGAAAGCGCGTACTACCAGTTCACGCTTGCGCAAATCGAAAACGATCTCGAAGACCCGACCACCGAACTGCACGAGATGTGCATGGATCTGGTCGACCGGGTGGTCAACAGCGAAGAGTTGCTGGATCGCCTGAGCATCCCGGCGGCGTACTACGACATGATCCGCACGTCCTGGCGGGAAGGTCATCCGCATCTGTATGGGCGCATGGACTTTTCCTACAACGGCAACGGCCCGGCGAAGCTGCTGGAGCTCAACTACGACACGCCAACCAGTCTTTACGAAGCGGCGGCGTTCCAGTGGGGCTGGCTGGAGCAATGCATCGAGCGCGGCACGCTGCCGCGCCATGCCGACCAGTTCAACAGCATCGATACCAAGCTGCATCAGGCCTTCGCCGAGCTGCAACTGAAGCGGCCGTTCTACTTCGCCTCAATGAAAGATTCGGTCGAAGACAAGGGCACCACGGATTACCTGCGCTTGATTGCCGAGAAGGTCGGTATCGAATCGCGGCATATCGATATTGAAGACATCGGCTTGACCGCTGAAGGTCGCTTTGTTGATCTGGAGGATCGCTGGATCCCCCACCTGTTCAAGCTGCATGCCTGGGAGTTTATCTTCCACGAACCGTTCGGCGCGGCGATTGCCGAGTGCGACACGCAGTTTTTCGAACCAGCGTGGAAAGCCATCCTGTCGAACAAAGGCGCGCTGCCGTTGCTGTGGGAACTGCACAAGGGTCATCCGAATCTGCTCGCGGCGCATCTCGATCCGGATCCAGCCAGTGCTGTGCCCAAGGGCTGGGTACGCAAACCGTACTTTTCCCGGGAAGGTGCCAACATCGAGCTGCAAACGGCGGAAGGTCTGATTGTCAAAGAGGACGGGCCCTACACCGATGCGCCATTCATCCTGCAGGAATTTGCGCCGCTGCCAAAGTTCGATCACAGCTACACGCTCATCGGTTCCTGGGTGATTGGCGATCAGGCGGCGGGGATTGGCGTGCGTGAGGACAACAGTCTGATCACCAAGGATTCAAGCCGGTTTCTGCCGCATTTGATCCTCGATTGATCGCTTCGGCACGGCAGAGGCCGGGCATAAAAAAACCGTAGCGTTGGCGCGCTACGGTTTTTTTATGGCTGTGTCTTACGACAGCTCTGTCGTGCGCGAGCGATCCGTAAGCGGAGCATCCGCATTGGCGGTCTCGGTTGCGGCAATGCCGGCCATTCTGCGACGGGAGATTTCCGCGCCACGACGACGCAATGGTGTTTCGACGAACCGATAATTCAGTTCACTACACACCAGCATGATCAACAACGACGTGAGCAAGAGTTCAACCGTGTAGTCCGCCCCCAGCGTCCCGCCATTGCTGCCGGCCATGCGCGTCCAGATTTCGGTACTCAGGTGGTAAGCGAATACATGCACGACGTACAAGGCGTATGAGCGCGAGCCCAGCCAGTCGAACAACCCGCGCAACAGCGCAGGACAATAGATGTAGCCTTTGTCGTAACTGGCCAGCCAGACCATGATCACTGCGGTTATCGCGATCAGGCCGACAGCAATCGGCATTACGAGCAATTGCGCCGCGATGGCCCCCAACATGTACAGAAGCCCCAGGGTCAGCGCCAGGCGCTTGAACAGACTGGCGCCGAGCGCGACCGGCTCAAGTTCCTTGTACAGCGGCGTGCGTGTGAACAGGCAGAGCAGAATCCCCCACATCATCGCATCGAGCCGGAACGAAAAAAGCATCGGTGCCGGCGCTGCGCCAAAGGCATTGCGATCAAAGCCGAACTGCGCGGCGATCAGCGCGATCAAGACAATCACTCGCCAGCGTGTCGAGGTCACCAGCAACAGGAACAACGGGAAGATGAAGTAAAACTGCTCCTCCAGCGCCAGGCTCCAATACACCGAATTAGGCCCCAGAATCGCGCCGTACTGATTGGCCAGATTGCCCGAGAATGTCGCAACAGCGGTGAAGCTGCGCAAATTGTCGAACCAGGACTGGAAGGCGTTCGACTGGTTGAAGAAAATCGAGAACACCAGTGGGATCAATACCCACAGCCATGCCGTCGGCAAAAGGCGATACGCACGGCGGATCCAGAAGGAAGTCGCGGCCATGCCAAACCGGTTCTGCTGGCGGTTTTTATCGAAATAATCGAGATAAGCCTTACTGACCACGTATCCGGAAATGCAGAAGAACAGATCCACCCCGGTCCAGGGTGAATACACCGTGAACAATTTGGTCAGGAACACTCCCTGAAACGGCAGCAATTGAGGAAGATGGGCCATGATCGTCATGAGGATGGCCGCCCCGCGCAAATACTCGATTTCCTTGTTTTTGCTACTGCTCATTGGACTCTCTTGTTGTTGTGTATGAACAGTCTGCAAAGCTGTTCTGGCGAAGACGGACAGGTTCAACAGTCGACGGCACGGATCATGGAACGGCTGGCAACGGCCTTCAAGACTCTGAGCGTAACTTTATCGAGATATCGACGAAGACTGGCTGGTCAGTTGGCGGTCATCGCCTTGAAGTGCGCCCCCAGAAATGACAAAACCCCCGCAATGCGGGGGTTTTGGTCAAATCAGATCAGCATCAGAACGGGATATCGTCATCAAAGCTGTCGAAATCCGGAGCCGGTTGCGGTGCGGCCTGCTGTGGAGCCGGAGCCGAACGCTGCTGTGGAGCCGACTGCTGCGGGCGCGGAGCCTGCTGACGTGGAGCAGATGGCGCCGACTGCTGGTAGTTGTTGCCACCGCCCTGCTGGTCGCCCTGTTGTGGACGGCCGCCGAGCAGTTGCATGGTGCCTTGCATGTCGACCACGATTTCAGTGGTGTAACGCTTGATACCGTCTTTTTCCCACTCGCGGGTCTGCAGCTTGCCTTCGATGTAAACCTGCGAACCCTTGCGCAGGTATTCGCCGGCGATTTCGGCAACCTTGCCGAACATCGAAACACGGTGCCACTCGGTCTTCTCGACCTTCTGACCGGTTTGCTTGTCGGTCCACTGTTCGCTGGTGGCCAGACTCAGGTTGGTCACGGCGTTACCGTTAGGCAGGTAGCGAACTTCGGGATCCTGGCCGCAAGTGCCGACCAATATGACTTTGTTAACCCCACGGGCCATAACGTTCTCCTAGGCTTCGCAAGCAGCCCCGGCCGGGTTGTTCACCAGGCGTTCGAGGGTGTCGCGATCCACTAATTCTTTGTCCAGTTTGATGTAAACAGCTGCTTCGTCAGCAACTATCACTGCATCGGTTACCCCTACGAGGGCCTTGAGGCGCTCGACCAGACCCGCTTCGCGGATCGCCTCGGGCGACAACGGCAAGCGCAGGCTCGTCACGTAGGGAGGTTCACGCATGGTAACAGCAAAGGCCAGCCAGATGGCAGCCAGACCCGCGCATCCAAGGAACACAACCGACAGATCGCCATGCTGAAACAGCCAGCCGCCGAGTATCCCGCCGAGTGCCGAACCGAGGAACTGGCTGGTGGAATACACGCCCATGGCCGTGCCCTTCCCGCCCGCCGGTGAAACCTTGCTGATCAGCGACGGCAATGAAGCCTCCAGCAGATTGAACGCGGTGAAGAACACCACCGTACCGATCACCAGAGCCCGCAGGCTGTCGCCGAACTGCCAGAAGAATAGCTCAGTCAGCATCAGCGTCAGGACGGCGCCAAGCAAAACTCGTTTCATTTTGCGTTTCTTCTCGCCATAGATGATGAACGGGATCATGGCGAAGAACGAAATCAGCAGCGCGGTGAGATAGACCCACCAGTGCTGTTCCTTGGGCAAACCGGCTTTTTCCACCAGCGCCAGAGGCAGCGCGACGAAGCTCGACATCAACATGGCATGTAACACAAAGATGCCCAGATCGAGCCGCAGCAAGTCAGGATGCTTGAGTGTCGGCATCAACGCCTGACGCGCCACGCCGGACTCACGGTGCGTCAGCGGACCCGTGGACCTGGGCACCATGAACATCACGATCACGATCCCCACCAATGCCATGCCACCGGTGGCCAGGAACAACCCGGACAAACCGAACGCGCGCGTCAGCAAAGGCCCCACAACCATGGCCACGGCGAACGACAGGCCAATTGTCATGCCGATCATCGCCATGGCCTTGGTGCGGTGTTGCTCGCGGGTGAGGTCGGAAAGCAATGCCATCACCGCCGCAGAAATGGCGCCGGCACCTTGCAGGATCCGCCCGGCAATCACGCCCCAGATCGAATCGGCTTGCGAGGCCAGCACGCTGCCAAGGGCGAAGACGATCAGTCCGAGGTAAATCACCGGGCGACGGCCGATGCGGTCGGAAATGATCCCGAACGGAATCTGGAAAATCGCTTGGGTCAAGCCGTAAGCGCCGATTGCCAAGCCGATCAGGGCCGGGGTCGCGCCTGCCAGATCCATGCCGTAGGTCGCCAGTACCGGCAACACCATAAACATGCCCAGCATACGGAAGGCGAACACCAGGGCCAGACCGCTCGCCGCGCGGGTCTCGCTGCCACTCATGCGTTCGCTGTGGGGATCGTGCATGGAAAAACCTCGTGTGAACCGGCGGCGATTCTACCAGTCCCATCGGAAGACGGGGTAGATCGCGACGCTTTGACGCGTATAGATGAAACTCTCTTCATCCAGGGCAAAAAACCCTTCGTTTGATAGTGTGCATCCATCCAGTATTTGCCCGTATACTCCTACGTTTTCGACGCCCGCCGAGCGAGGCCACTTTGGACAAGATCCTGATACGTGGGGCCCGTACCCACAACCTGAAGAACATCGACCTGACCCTGCCACGGGACAAACTGATCGTCATCACCGGCCTGTCCGGATCCGGCAAGTCGTCCTTGGCCTTCGATACCCTGTATGCCGAAGGTCAGCGCCGCTATGTCGAATCGCTGTCGGCCTATGCCCGCCAGTTTCTGTCGATGATGGAAAAGCCCGACGTCGACACCATCGAAGGCCTGTCGCCGGCAATTTCCATCGAACAGAAGTCGACCTCGCACAACCCGCGCTCTACGGTCGGCACCATCACCGAAATCTACGACTACCTGCGTTTGCTCTATGCACGCGTCGGTACGCCGCGCTGCCCGGATCACGATATTCCACTGGAGGCGCAGACCGTCAGCCAGATGGTCGATCTGGTCCTGGCGCAACCGGAAGGCAGCAAACTGATGTTGCTGGCGCCGGTGATTCGCGAGCGTAAAGGCGAACACCTGTCGGTCTTCGAAGAGCTGCGCGCCCAAGGCTTTGTACGTGCCCGGGTCAACGGCCGGATCTGCGAGCTGGACGAACTGCCGAAACTGGATAAACAGAAGAAGCATTCGATTGACGTGATCGTCGACCGCTTCAAGGTTCGCGCCGACCTGCAGCAACGCCTGGCCGAGTCCTTCGAGACCGCGCTGAAACTGGCCGACGGCATCGCCCTGGTCGCGCCAATGGACGACGAGCCGGGTGAAGAGATGATCTTCTCCGCGCGCTTCGCCTGCCCGATCTGCGGCCACGCCATCAGCGAACTTGAGCCGAAGCTGTTTTCCTTCAACAATCCGGCCGGCGCCTGCCCGACTTGCGATGGTCTGGGGGTCAAGCAGTTCTTCGACATCAAGCGCCTGGTCAACGGCGAGCTGACGCTGGCCGAAGGCGCGATTCGCGGCTGGGACCGGCGCAACGTCTATTACTTCCAGATGCTCGGCTCATTGGCCTCGCACTATGGCTTCAGCCTCGAAGTGCCATTCAACGAGTTGCCGGCCGATCAGCAGAAATCCATTCTGCACGGCAGTGGCTCGCAGAACGTTGACTTCAAATACCTCAACGACCGTGGCGATATCGTTAAACGCTCGCACCCGTTCGAAGGCATCGTGCCAAACCTGGAGCGTCGCTACCGCGAGACCGAGTCGGCGAGCGTGCGCGAAGAGCTGGCCAAGTTCCTCAGCACCCAATCGTGCCCGGATTGCCGTGGCACTCGCCTGCGCCGTGAAGCGCGGCACGTCTGGGTTGGCGAGAAAACGCTGCCGGCAGTGACCAACCTGCCGATTGGCGATGCTTGCGTGTACTTCGGCGAGCTGAAGATGACCGGCCGCCGTGGCGAGATCGCTGACAAGATCCTCAAGGAGATTCGCGAGCGCCTGCAGTTCCTCGTCAATGTCGGTCTCGATTATCTGTCGCTGGATCGCAGTGCTGACACCCTGTCCGGCGGTGAGGCGCAGCGGATTCGCCTGGCCAGCCAGATCGGTGCCGGACTTGTTGGCGTTCTGTACATCCTCGACGAGCCGTCCATCGGCTTGCACCAGCGAGATAACGATCGACTGCTCGGCACACTCAAGCACCTGCGCGATATCGGCAACACGGTGATTGTGGTCGAACACGACGAAGACGCGATTCGCCTGGCTGACTATGTCGTCGACATCGGCCCGGGCGCCGGTGTGCATGGCGGGCAAATCGTTGCCGAGGGTACGCCGGCTGAAGTCATGGCGCACCCGGACTCGCTGACCGGCAAATACCTGTCGGGCCGGGTGAAGATCGAAGTGCCAGCCAAACGCACCCCGCGCAACAAGAAGCTCAACCTGTCGCTCAAAGGGGCACGCGGCAATAACCTGCGCAATGTCGATCTGGACATCCCGATTGGTCTGCTGACTTGCGTCACCGGTGTGTCCGGCTCGGGCAAGTCGACGCTGATCAACAACACCCTGTTCCCGCTGAGCGCCACCGCCCTCAATGGCGCGACCACGCTGGAAGCCGCGGCGCACGACAGCATCAAAGGCCTGGAGCATCTCGACAAAGTCGTCGACATCGACCAGAGCCCGATCGGTCGTACACCGCGTTCCAACCCTGCGACCTATACCGGCCTGTTCACCCCAATCCGTGAGCTGTTCGCCGGCGTACCTGAGTCACGTTCCCGGGGTTACGGTCCGGGTCGTTTCTCGTTCAACGTCAAGGGTGGCCGCTGTGAGGCGTGCCAGGGCGATGGCCTGATCAAGGTTGAGATGCACTTCCTGCCGGACATCTACGTGCCGTGCGACGTGTGCAAGAGCAAGCGCTACAACCGCGAAACCCTTGAAATCAAATACAAGGGCAAGAGCATCCACGAAACCCTCGAGATGACCATCGAGGAAGCCCGGGTGTTCTTCGACGCGGTGCCAGCCCTAGCGCGCAAGCTGCAAACACTGATGGATGTCGGTCTGTCGTACATCAAGCTTGGCCAGTCGGCGACCACGCTGTCTGGTGGCGAGGCACAGCGGGTCAAGCTGTCTCGCGAGCTGTCCAAGCGTGACACTGGCAAGACCCTGTATATCCTCGATGAGCCAACCACTGGTTTGCACTTCGCGGATATCCAGCAATTGCTCGACGTGCTGCATCGCCTGCGCGACCACGGCAACACTGTCGTGGTGATCGAACACAACCTCGACGTGATCAAAACGGCCGACTGGCTGGTGGATCTCGGGCCTGAGGGCGGTTCAAAAGGTGGGCAGATCATTGCCACTGGCACCCCTGAGGACGTGGCCGAGATGAAGCAATCTCACACTGGCCATTACCTCAAGCCATTGCTGATCCGCGATCGGGCTTAAACGCCAGGCATGAAAAAACCCCTGTCACTTCAACAGTGACAGGGGCTTTTTTTAACTGCAGCAATCAGGACGTATGCGATTGCAGGTAGTTCTCGAGACCGATCAGCTTGATCAGGCCCAACTGCTTTTCCAGCCAGTAGGTGTGATCTTCTTCGGTGTCGTTCAACTGCACGCGCAGGATCTCGCGGCTGACGTAGTCCTTGTGCTGTTCGCACAGCTCGATGCCTTTGCACAGGGCGGCGCGAACTTTGTATTCGAGGCGTAGATCCGCTTCGAGCATCTCCGGCACAGTGCTACCGACATCCAGATCATCCGGACGCATGCGCGGCGTGCCTTCGAGCATCAGAATCCGACGCATCAACGCGTCAGCGTGACCCGCTTCTTCTTCCATCTCGTGGTTGATTCGCTCGTAGAGCTTGGTGAACCCCCAGTCCTCATACATCCGCGAATGAACGAAATATTGATCACGCGCGGCCAGCTCGCCGGTCAGCAACGTGTTGAGGTAATCGATTACGTCTGGGTGGCCTTGCATCGCCCTACATCTCCCTACTTGAAAGTCTGTAGTTTGAACCAACCTGACTGGAAGGTCACCCGTTACGCGCAATAAAAGCGAAGATATTCTTGGAAAAGCAGCCTAAATAACGCAAAAACCGCCCAAATGAGGGCGGTTCTGCTTCTCGTTTAGACTTCGTTAAGCTGTACGTTGAGCAGCTTCGCGATTGCATCTCCATACGCCGGGTCGGCTTTGTAGAAATGCTGCAACTGGCGGTCGACTACATCAGTCGAAACTCCGCTCATCGCACCAGCGATGTTGCTGACCAGCAACGCTTTCTGATCGTCGCTCATCAGGCGAAACAGCACACCGGCATGGCTGTAATAATCGGTGTCTTCGCGATGATCGTAACGATCAGCCGCACCACTCAGAGCCAGCGCCGGCTCGGCGTAATGTGGAGCTTGTTTCGGCGATTCGATGTAGCTGTTCGGTTCGTAGTTAGGCGCTGCACCACCATTGCTGCCGAACGCCATCGAGCCATCACGCTGGTAAGTGTTCACCGGGCTACGTGGCGCGTTCACCGGCAACTGCTGGTGATTGGTGCCCACACGGTAGCGGTGTGCATCGGCATAGGCGAATACGCGTCCTTGCAGCATGCGGTCTGGCGAGAGACCAACGCCTGGGACCATGTTGCTTGGGCCGAACGCGGCTTGCTCAACTTCAGCGAAATAGTTCTGCGGGTTGCGGTTCAGTTCCAGTTCGCCCACTTCGATCAGCGGGAACTCCTTCTGCGACCAGGTCTTGGTCACGTCGAAAGGGTTCTCGTAATGCGCTGCGGCCTGGGCCTCAGTCATGATCTGGATGCATACGCGCCATTTCGGGAAGTCACCGCGCTCAATGGCTTCAAACAAGTCACGTTGAGCGTAATCCGGATCAGTGCCGGCCAGACGTGCTGCATCTGCGGGTGCGAGATTCTTGATGCCCTGTCTGGTTTTGTAGTGCCACTTCACCCAATGGCGCTCGCCTTGAGCGTTGATCAGGCTGTAAGTGTGGCTGCCGAAGCCATGCATGTGCCGGTAGCCGTCAGGAATGCCACGATCGGAGAACAGAATGGTCACCTGGTGCAGTGCTTCAGGCGAATGCGACCAGAAGTCCCACATCATCTGCGCGCTTTTCAGGTTGCTTTGCGGCAGGCGCTTCTGGGTGTGGATGAAGTCAGGGAATTTCAGTGGGTCACGGATGAAGAACACTGGCGTGTTGTTGCCAACGATGTCCCAGTTGCCTTCCTCGGTGTAGAACTTCAGCGCGAAACCGCGCGGGTCACGCTCGGTGTCGGCCGATCCACGCTCGCCACCCACGGTAGAGAAGCGCAGGAAAGTAGGGGTTTGCTTGCCGACGGACTCAAACAGCTTGGCGCTGGTGTATTCGCTGATGTCACGGGTCACGGTGAACGTGCCATAAGCACCCGAGCCTTTCGCATGTACGCGGCGTTCAGGGATATTTTCACGGTTGAAGTGGGCAAGCTTCTCGAGCAAATGAAAATCGTCGAGCAGCAGCGGGCCACGCGGGCCGGCGGAGCGAGAATTCTGATTATCAGCGACAGGTGCGCCACTGGCGGTCGTAAGCGTTTTGATCTGGCTCATGCGGTCTTCTTCCTCTGTCAGTCTTGAAACTGCCGGCTAATCGGCTTGCTGGGAAGTATTGATCATCCATGTGACAGCTACAAATTCATTAACTTGTAGACATCGATAGATAATTACTAATTATGTTTCCCGGGACATAGTGACAACAGAGACATGTCAAAAGCTTGTATGAACAGCGCATTTTCTTGCGCGCACAAAGAACCGGGCACTAGGCCCGGTTCTTTGTTTCAGACTGACGTCTTACTCGGCAGATACAGCTTCGCCAGCAGTAGCACGATCAACCAACTCGACGTACGCCATAGGCGCGTTGTCGCCAGCGCGGAAACCGCACTTGAGGATGCGCAGGTAGCCACCCTCACGGGTAGCGTAACGCTTGCCCAGGTCGTTGAAGAGCTTACCAACGATAGCTTTCGAACGAGTACGGTCGAAAGCCAGACGGCGGTTAGCCAGGCTATCTGTCTTGGCCAGAGTGATCAGCGGCTCAGCAACGCGACGCAGTTCTTTGGCTTTTGGCAGAGTAGTTTTGATCAGCTCGTGCTCGAACAGCGACACCGCCATGTTTTGGAACATGGCCTTGCGGTGCGAGCTGGTGCGGCTCAGGTGACGACCACTTTTACGATGACGCATGGTTCATTCCTTACCAAACACTACGTTCGGTGATTACGACGATCAGGCAGTCGCCTTGTCGTCCTTCTTAAGACTTGCAGGCGGCCAGTTGTCGAGGCGCATGCCGAGGGACAGACCGCGGGAGGCCAGAACGTCCTTGATTTCAGTCAAGGATTTCTTGCCCAGGTTCGGAGTCTTCAACAGCTCTACTTCGGTACGCTGAATCAGGTCGCCGATGTAGTAGATGTTTTCCGCCTTAAGGCAGTTAGCCGAACGTACAGTCAGTTCCAGATCGTCAACCGGGCGAAGCAGGATCGGATCGATCTCGTCTTCCTGCTCGACAACCACTGGCTCACTGTCACCTTTGAGGTCGACGAACGCAGCCAACTGCTGTTGCAGGATGGTTGCAGCGCGGCGGATAGCCTCTTCAGGATCCAGAGTACCGTTGGTTTCCAGATCAATAACCAGCTTGTCCAGGTTGGTACGCTGCTCGACACGGGCGTTTTCCACCACGTATGCGATACGGCGAACCGGGCTGAACGAAGAGTCAAGCTGCAAGCGACCGATGCTGCGGCTTTCGTCTTCATCGCTCTGACGCGAGTCGGCTGGTTCATAACCACGACCACGAGCTACGGTGAGCTTCATGTTCAGGGCGCCGTTAGACGCCAGGTTAGCGATTACGTGATCGGGATTAACGATCTCGACATCATGATCCAGCTGAATATCGGCAGCGGTAACCACCCCCGAACCCTTCTTCGACAAGGTCAGCGTAACTTCGTCACGACCGTGCAGCTTGATGGCCAGACCTTTAAGGTTCAACAGGATTTCAATTACGTCTTCCTGTACACCTTCGATGGCGCTGTACTCGTGGAGCACACCGTCAATCTCGGCCTCGACTACTGCGCAGCCGGGCATTGAGGACAACAGGATGCGTCGCAGCGCGTTGCCCAGGGTGTGGCCAAAACCACGCTCGAGAGGCTCGAGAGTGATCTTGGCGCGGGTTGGACTGACAACCTGCACATCAATGTGGCGGGGTGTCAGGAACTCATTTACCGAAATCTGCATGGATGCACCTATTTTCTAGCCCTTACTTGGAGTAGAGCTCGACAATCAGGCTTTCGTTGATGTCGGCGGACAGATCACTGCGAGCAGGAACGTTCTTGAAAACGCCCGACTTCTTCTCAGTGTCTACTTCTACCCATTCTACGCGGCCACGTTGGGCACACAGATCGAGAGCTTGGACAATGCGAAGTTGGTTTTTTGCTTTCTCGCGAACTGCAACCACGTCACCAGCACGAACCTGATACGACGGAACGTTTACGGTCTGACCGTTAACGCTGATCGACTTGTGCGATACCAGCTGACGGGATTCGGCACGAGTCGAACCAAAGCCCATACGGTATACAACGTTGTCCAGACGGCATTCGAGCAGTTGCAGCAGGTTTTCACCGGTTGCACCTTTCTTGCCAGCAGCTTCTTTGTAGTAGCCGCTGAACTGACGCTCGAGAACGCCGTAGATACGACGGACCTTCTGCTTTTCACGCAGTTGGGTGCCGTAATCGGACTGGCGACCGCGGCGTTGGCCGTGGATACCAGGTGCTGCTTCAATGTTGCACTTCGATTCGATCGCGCGCACGCCGCTCTTCAGGAAGAGATCGGTGCCTTCGCGACGAGCGAGTTTGCATTTTGGACCAATGTAACGAGCCATTCTTTACAATCTCCTGGATTACACGCGGCGCTTCTTCGGCGGACGGCACCCGTTGTGCGGGATTGGCGTCACGTCGGTGATGCTGGCGATCTTGTAGCCACAGCCGTTCAAAGCGCGGACTGCGGATTCACGACCTGGACCTGGACCCTTGACGTTAACGTCGAGGTTTTTCAGGCCGTATTCCAGCGCAGCTTGACCAGCACGTTCAGCAGCTACTTGAGCAGCAAACGGGGTGGACTTGCGGGAACCGCGGAAACCCGAACCACCGGAGGTAGCCCAGGAAAGAGCGTTACCTTGACGGTCGGTAATGGTCACGATTGTGTTGTTAAAAGATGCATGGATGTGGGCGATGCCATCAACCACTGTCTTTTTAACTTTTTTACGAGGACGAGCAGCAGGTTTTGCCATGATTAAATTCCTGTCGATTCGCTGGGGCGATTACTTGCGGATCGGCTTACGCGGACCTTTACGGGTACGCGCGTTGGTCTTGGTACGCTGACCGCGTACTGGAAGACCGCGACGATGACGCAGACCGCGATAGCAACCGAGGTCCATCAAGCGCTTGATTTTCATGTTGATTTCGCGACGCAGATCACCTTCAGTGGTGAACTTCGCCACTTCGCCACGCAGCTGTTCAATTTGCTCGTCGCTCAGATCTTTGATCTTTGCTGCTGGGTTTACCCCAGTCACTGCACAGATCTTCTGTGCAGTAGTGCGACCAACACCATAGATGTAGGTCAGCGAGATAACAGTATGCTTGTTATCTGGAATGTTAACGCCTGCAATACGGGCCATTCAGTGGGACTCCAATTGACAGCTACCTACGCCCCGGAAGCCAAGAAATAGGGCGCGAGATAATATCGCTGTAATAACAAATAATCAACCCGGTAGCGCACTAGCTACCGGGCTTGAAGCACAATCACACTCAGCCTTGGCGCTGTTTGTGACGCGGTTCCGCGCTGCAAATTACTCGAACAACACCTTCGCGGCGAATAATCTTGCAGTTACGGCACAGCTTTTTCACCGATGCACGAACTTTCATCACCAACTCCTCGAACCTTATGGGTACTCAGCGCAACATGCCGCTGCCGTAACCCTTCAGGTTGGCTTTCTTCATCAGGGATTCGTACTGGTGCGAAACGAGGTGCGATTGTACTTGGGACATGAAGTCCATCACAACCACGACCACGATCAGCAACGAGGTCCCGCCAAGGTAGAACGGAACGTTTGCTGCAACCACCAGGAACTGGGGCAACAGGCACACGGCCGTCATGTAAAGAGCACCGAACATGGTCAAGCGGGTCAGAACGCCATCAATATAGCGTGCAGACTGCTCACCTGGACGGATGCCCGGAATAAAGGCACCGGACTTCTTCAGGTTTTCCGCTACGTCTTTCGGATTGAACATCAACGCCGTATAGAAGAAGCAGAAGAAAATAATCCCTGCACTAAACAGCAGAATATTCAACGGCTGACCAGGAGCGATCGACTGCGAGATGTCCTGCAACCAGCCCATACCTTCAGACTGACCGAACCAGGCACCCAACGAAGCCGGGAACAGCAAAATGCTGCTCGCGAAAATAGCCGGAATAACACCGGCCATGTTCACCTTAAGCGGCAAGTGGCTTGTCTGCGCAGCAAAAACCTTGCGGCCCTGCTGACGCTTGGCGTAGTGAACAGCGATACGACGCTGACCACGCTCAATGAACACCACGAAACCGATAATCGCTACTGCCAGCAAACCGATGGCAACCAAGGCGAAGATGTTGATATCACCCTGACGCGCAGACTCGAAAGACTGCCCGATTGCTCTCGGAAGACCGGCGACGATACCCGAAAAAATCAACATCGAGATACCGTTGCCTACACCACGCTCAGTAATCTGCTCACCCAGCCACATCATGAACATCGCACCAGCCACAAACGTGGATACTGCGACGAAATGGAAGCCAAAGTCACCAGTGAACGCAACGCCCTGCCCCGCCAGACCAATGGACATGCCAATAGCCTGAACGAGAGCGAGGACGACGGTGCCGTAGCGGGTGTACTGGCTGATCTTGCGACGGCCAGCTTCACCTTCCTTCTTCAACTGCTCCAGCTGCGGGCTGACGGCGGTCATCAGTTGCATGATGATCGATGCCGAAATGTACGGCATGATCCCCAGTGCAAAGATGCTCATCCGTTCCAGCGCGCCGCCGGAGAACATGTTGAACAAGCTAAGAATGGTCCCCTCATTCTGTCGAAACAGGTCTGCGAGTCGGTCCGGGTTGATACCTGGAACCGGGATGTGTGCGCCTATTCGGTAGACGATAATCGCCAGGAACAGAAAACGCAGACGAGCCCAGAGTTCAGACATACCGCCTTTGCCGAGCGCAGAGAGAGCACCTTGCTTAGCCATTTATTCCTCGAACTTGCCGCCAGCTGCTTCGATAGCCGCACGCGCACCTTTGGTGGCGCCGATTCCCTTGCCGATAGTGACAGCGCGAGTCACTTCACCGGACAGCATGATTTTCACACGCTGTACGTTGACGTTGATCACGTTGGCATCTTTCAGGGACTGCACAGTGACGATGTCGCCTTCCACTTTAGCCAGCTCGGACAGACGCACTTCTGCGCGATCCATGGCCTTCAGGGAAACGAAACCGAACTTCGGCAGGCGACGATGCAGCGGCTGTTGACCGCCTTCAAAGCCTGGAGCAATGGTGCCACCGGAGCGGGAGGTCTGACCTTTGTGACCACGGCCACCAGTCTTACCCAAACCGCTACCGATACCACGGCCCGGACGATGCTTTTCGCGACGGGAACCCGGCGCTGGACTCAGATCATTGAGTTTCATCGATTAACCCTCGACACGCAGCATGTAGTAAGCCTTGTTGATCATCCCGCGATTCTCGGGAGTATCCTGGACTTCTACAGTGTGACCGATGCGACGCAGACCCAGACCCTTAACGCACAATTTGTGGTTAGGGATGCGGCCGGTCATGCTTTTGATCAGCGTTACTTTAACGGTAGCCATGATCAGAAGATCTCCTTGACGCTTTTGCCACGCTTGGCGGCAATGGATTCAGGAGACTGCATAGCTTTCAAACCTTTGAAAGTGGCGTGAACCACGTTTACCGGGTTAGTCGAGCCGTAGCACTTGGCCAGAACGTTCTGAACGCCAGCAACTTCGAGGACAGCACGCATAGCGCCGCCAGCGATGATACCGGTACCCTCAGAAGCAGGCTGCATGTACACCTTCGAAGCGCCGTGAGCGGACTTCATTGCGTACTGCAGAGTGGTGCCGTTCAGATCAACTTGGATCATGTTGCGGCGAGCAGCTTCCATTGCCTTCTGGATCGCAGCAGGCACTTCACGCGACTTGCCACGGCCGAAGCCAACACGCCCTTTACCATCACCAACCACGGTCAACGCGGTGAAAGTGAAGATACGGCCGCCTTTAACGGTTTTGGCTACGCGGTTAACTTGAACCAGCTTCTCAATGTAGCCTTCGTCGCGCTTTTGGTCGTTATTTGACATAACTTAGAACTCCAGCCCAGCTTCACGAGCAGCATCAGCCAGCGCTTTCACGCGACCGTGGTACTTGAAGCCAGAGCGGTCGAAAGCCACTTGCGAGACGCCAGCGGCCTTAGCACGCGTAGCGACCAGCTGGCCAACCTTTGTGGCCGCGTCGATGTTGCCAGTGGCACCATCACGCAGTTCTTTATCCAATGTCGAGGCGCTTGCCAGGACCTTGTTGCCGTCGGCCGAGATGACCTGGGCGTAGATGTGCTGCGACGAGCGGAACACGCAGAGACGCACGACTTCGAGTTCGTGCATTTTCAGGCGTGCTTTGCGAGCGCGACGCAGTCGAGTAACTTTTTTGTCGGTCATTTGCTATGCCCTACTTCTTCTTGGCTTCTTTACGACGGACGACTTCGTCCGCGTAGCGCACACCTTTGCCTTTGTACGGCTCTGGTGGACGGAAGTCGCGGATCTCAGCGGCCACTTGACCTACCAGCTGCTTGTCGATGCCCTTGATCAGGATATCGGTCTGGCTAGGAGTCTCAGCGGTGATGCCTTCCGGCAGTTCGTAATCCACTGGGTGCGAGAAGCCAAGGGCCAGGTTCAGAACCGTGCCTTTTGCTTGCGCTTTGTAACCAACACCGACCAGCTGGAGCTTGCGCTCGAAGCCTTGGCTTACGCCCTGGACCATGTTGTTTACCAACGCACGCGTGGTACCGGCCATTGCGCGAGTTTGTTGATCGCCATTGCGAGCAGCGAAACGCAGCTCACCAGCTTCTTCAACGATCTCAACGGACGAATGGATGTTCAGTTCAAGAGTACCCTTGGCACCCTTCACCGAAAGCTGTTGGCCTGCGAATTTTACTTCGACACCGGCTGGCAGCTTAACGGGGTTCTTAGCGACGCGAGACATGCTTATCCCCCCTTAGAACACAGTGCAAAGAACTTCGCCGCCGACACCGGCAGCGCGCGCAGCACGATCCGTCATCACACCTTTGTTGGTGGAGACGATAGACACGCCAAGACCGCCACGAACTTTCGGCAGATCTTCAACGGACTTGTACTGACGCAGGCCTGGACGACTAACGCGCTTCACTTCTTCGATAACCGGACGGCCTTCGAAGTACTTCAGCTCGATGGACAACGACGGCTTAGCGTCGGTGGTGATCTGAAAATCCGCGATGTAACCTTCGTCCTTCAGGACTTTTGCTACAGCCACCTTCAACGTGGAAGACGGCATGCTTACGACAGACTTTTCAGCCATCTGGGCATTACGGATTCGAGTTAGCATGTCCGCTAACGGGTCCTGCATACTCATGGGCTAGACGCTCCTAATACAGAAAAATTAGCCTTGCGGCTACTACTTGTCGCCGAGAACTTCCGGGCATGAAAAACACGGGCTCAGGCGAGCCGGTCATTCTAGACACACCCCAGAAATGAATCAAGCCCCAAAAGGGGCTTGATTCAGATTCAAGGCCACCGATGGTCAGGTTCTTGCGAACCCGAACATCGAGACTTTGACAGCAATTACCAGCTGGCTTTAACCAGACCTGGTACGTCACCACGCATTGCAGCTTCACGCAGCTTGTTACGGCCAAGGCCGAACTTGCGGTAAACGCCGTGCGGACGACCAGTCAGGCGGCAACGGTTACGCATGCGCGAAGCGCTCGCGTCACGTGGTTGCTTCTGCAGAGCTACGGTAGCTTCCCAACGCGCTTCTGGACTTGCGTTCAGATCGACGATGATAGCTTTCAGCGCTGCACGCTTGGTGGCGTACTTGGCAACAGTGAGCTGACGCTTCAGCTCACGGTTTTTCATGCTCTTCTTGGCCATTTTCCTACTCCAATCAGTTGCGGAACGGGAATTTGAAAGCACGCAGCAGAGCGCGGCCTTCATCATCGTTCTTGGCAGTGGTGGTCAGGGTAATGTCCAGACCGCGGAGAGCATCGATCTTGTCGTAGTCGATTTCCGGGAAAATGATCTGCTCTTTCACGCCCATGCTGTAGTTGCCACGACCATCGAAGGACTTGGCATTCAGGCCGCGGAAGTCGCGAACCCGAGGCAGGGAGATCGACAGCAGACGATCCAGGAACTCATACATACGCTCACGGCGCAGAGTCACCTTGACGCCGATCGGCCATCCTTCACGGACTTTAAAGCCAGCGATGGATTTACGAGCGTAGGTCACAACGACTTTTTGGCCGGTGATCTTTTCCAGGTCAGCAACAGCATGCTCGATGACTTTTTTGTCACCAACAGCTTCGCCCAGACCCATGTTCAGGGTGATTTTTGTAACGCGTGGAACTTCCATCACGTTCGAAAGCTTAAGTTCTTCCTTAAGCTTCGGTGCGATTTCCTTCCAGTAAATCTCTTTTAGTCGTGCCATGGTCTTCTACCTAGCAGTGTTCAAGCATCAACCGCTTTTTGGGTCGACTTGAAGACACGAATTTTCTTGCCGTCTTCTACTTTGAAACCAACGCGGTCAGCCTTGTTGGTTTCGCCGTTGAAAATGGCGACGTTAGAAGCGTCCAGTGGAGCTTCTTTTTCGACGATACCGCCTTGCACGCCCGACATCGGGTTAGGCTTGGTATGACGCTTGACCAGGTTCAGACCGCTGATAACCAGACGGTTATTAGCAAGAACCTTGAGCACCTTACCGCGCTTACCTTTGTCTTTGCCGGCGATCACGATGATCTCGTCGTCACGACGAATCTTTTGCATGTCGGATCTCCTTAAAGCACTTCTGGGGCGAGCGAGACGATCTTCATGAACTTCTCAGTACGAAGTTCACGGGTCACTGGCCCAAAGATACGGGTGCCGATCGGCTCTTGCTTGTTGTTCAGAAGAACAGCAGCGTTGCCATCAAAGCGGATAATGGAGCCATCAGCACGACGTACGCCGTGACGAGTGCGGACTACAACAGCAGTCATCACTTGGCCTTTTTTCACTTTACCGCGAGGAATTGCTTCCTTCACGGTAACTTTGATGATGTCACCGATACCAGCGTAACGACGATGGGAGCCACCCAGCACCTTGATGCACATAACACGGCGAGCGCCGCTGTTATCGGCCACATCGAGCATGGATTGAGTCTGAATCATATAATTTCTCCGACCCCTAGTCCTTAGACTTCCACAGCGCGTTCGAGAACATCAACCAGCGCCCAAGACTTGGTCTTGGCCATAGGACGAGTTTCACGAATAGTGACTTTGTCGCCGATGTGGCACTGGTTGGTTTCGTCGTGCGCGTGCAGCTTAGTCGAACGCTTAACGTATTTACCGTAGATCGGGTGCTTTACGCGACGCTCGATCAGTACGGTGATGGTTTTGTCCATCTTGTCGCTGACAACACGGCCAGTCAGCGTACGGACAGTTTTTTCGGCTTCAGCCATGATCACTTACCTGCCTGCTGGTTGAGCACAGTCTTCACGCGAGCGATGTCACGTTTAACTTGCGAGAGCAGATGAGACTGCCCCAACTGGCCAGTTGCTTTCTGCATACGCAGATTGAACTGGTCGCGCAGCAAGCCGAGCAGTTGCTCGTTCAGCTGCTGTGCGGATTTTTCACGAAGTTCATTCGCTTTCATCACATCACCGTCCGTTTAACAAAGGCGGTGGCGAGCGGCAGCTTTGCAGCAGCCAGGGCAAAAGCCTCACGCGCCAGCTCTTCAGAAACACCCTCGATTTCATACAGGACTTTGCCTGGCTGAATCTGGGCAACCCAGTACTCCACACTACCCTTACCTTTACCCATACGAACTTCGAGGGGCTTTTTGGAAATAGGCTTGTCCGGGAATACACGGATCCAGATCTTGCCGCCACGTTTAACGTGACGGGTCAGAGCACGACGCGCTGACTCGATCTGACGAGCGGTGAGACGACCACGAGCTACAGACTTCAGCGCGAACTCGCCGAAGCTGACTTTGCTACCGCGCTGAGCCAGACCACGGTTGTGGCCTGTCATCTGCTTGCGGAACTTCGTACGCTTAGGTTGCAACATTTGGCGTACCCCTTACTTAGCAGCTTTTTTACGAGGCGCTGGTGCTTGTGGTTTCAGCTCTTCTTGGCGACCACCAATTACTTCGCCTTTGAAGATCCAAACCTTTACACCGATCACACCGTAAGTGGTGTGAGCTTCGTAGTTGGCATAGTCGATGTCGGCACGCAGGGTGTGCAATGGCACACGACCTTCGCGATACCATTCAGTACGTGCGATTTCAGCACCGCCGAGACGACCGCTCACTTGGATTTTGATGCCCTTGGCACCAATGCGCATGGCGTTCTGAACTGCGCGCTTCATAGCGCGACGGAACATTACACGACGCTCCAGCTGCTGAGCTACGCTCTGCGCAACCAGCATACCGTCGAGCTCCGGCTTGCGGATCTCTTCGATATTGATGTGCACAGGCACACCCATTTGCTTGGTCAGGTCCTGACGCAGTTTCTCAACATCTTCACCTTTCTTCCCGATAACGATACCTGGACGAGCGGTGTGGATGGTGATACGTGCAGTTTGGGCCGGACGATGGATATCGATACGGCTTACGGACGCGCTTTTTAGTTTGTCTTGGAGATACTCACGCACTTTCAGATCTGCGAACAAGTAGTCCGCATAAGTCCGACCGTCTGCGTACCAGACGGAGGTGTGCTCCTTGACGATTCCCAGGCGAATGCCAATGGGATGTACTTTCTGACCCATCTCTTCGACTCCGTTACTTGTCAGCAACCTTGACAGTGATATGGCAAGACCGCTTGACGATGCGATCAGCACGGCCTTTGGCACGTGGCATGATGCGCTTCAGCGAACGCCCTTCGTTGACGAAAACGGTGCTGACCTTCAGGTCATCAACATCTGCGCCTTCGTTATGCTCGGCGTTGGCTACGGCCGACTCCAGCACTTTCTTCATGATCTCGGCGGCTTTCTTACTGCTGAAAGCCAACAAGTTGAGCGCTTCGCCCACCTTCTTCCCGCGGATCTGGTCGGCGACCAAGCGGGCTTTCTGGGCGGAGATTCGAGCGCCCGACAACTTAGCGGCTACTTCCATTTCCTAACCCCTTAACGCTTGGCTTTCTTGTCAGCCACGTGCCCGCGATAGTTGCGGGTACCGGCGAACTCGCCCAGTTTGTGGCCGACCATGTCTTCGTTAACGAGAACTGGGACGTGCTGACGACCGTTGTGTACTGCGATGGTCAGACCGACCATTTGTGGCAGGATCATCGAACGACGCGACCAAGTCTTAATTGGTTTGCGATCGTTCTTTTCCGCCGCCACTTCGATCTTCTTCAGTAGGTGAAGATCAATAAAAGGACCTTTTTTCAGAGAACGTGGCACTGTCGTATCCCTCTATTTACTTGCGACGACGGACGATCATTTTGTCGGTACGCTTATTACCACGAGTCTTCGCGCCCTTAGTCGGGAAGCCCCATGGCGATACCGGATGACGACCACCAGAGGTACGACCTTCACCACCACCATGCGGGTGGTCAACCGGGTTCATGGCAACACCACGAACGGTTGGGCGAACGCCACGCCAGCGCTTGGCACCAGCTTTACCCAGCGAACGCAGGCTGTGCTCGGAGTTCGAGACTTCGCCCAGGGTCGCACGGCATTCAGCCAGGACTTTACGCATTTCACCGGAACGCAGACGCAGGGTCACGTAGACACCTTCACGAGCGATCAGCTGAGCCGAAGCACCAGCGGAACGAGCGATCTGTGCACCTTTACCTGGCTTCAGTTCGATGCCGTGTACGGTAGAACCGACTGGAATGTTGCGCAGTTGCAGAGCGTTGCCTGGCTTGATTGGAGCCAGAGCGCCTGCGATCAGCTGGTCGCCAGCACTCACGCCTTTAGGGGCGATGATGTAGCGGCGCTCGCCGTCTGCGTAGCAGAGCAGTGCGATGTGAGCAGTACGGTTTGGATCGTATTCAATACGCTCGACAGTGGCGACGATGCCATCTTTGTCGTTGCGACGGAAATCGACCATACGATAATGCTGCTTATGACCACCACCGATGTGACGAGTGGTAATACGGCCATTGTTGTTACGACCACCAGTCTTCGATTTTTTCTCGAGCAGCGGTGCGTGAGGAGCGCCTTTATGCAGCTCCTGGTTGACCACCTTGACCACAAAACGGCGGCCAGGGGAAGTCGGTTTGCATTTAACGATTGCCATGATGCACCCCTTCCTTACTCAGCACTGCTGCTGAAATCGAGATCTTGGCCTGGCTGAAGGGAGATAACTGCCTTCTTCCAGTCATTACGCTTGCCCAGACCGCGAGCAGTGCGCTTGCTCTTACCCAGAACATTCAGGGTAGTGACGCGCTCTACTTTCACGCTGAACAGGCTTTCGACGGCCTTCTTGATTTCCAGCTTGGTTGCGTCAGTAGCAACCTTGAAAACGAACTGGCCTTTCTTGTCTGCCAGAACCGTAGCCTTCTCGGAAACGTGCGGGCCAAGCAGAACTTTAAATACGCGTTCCTGGTTCATCCCAGCAGCTCCTCGAATTTCTTCACGGCCGACACGGTGATCAACACCTTGTCGTATGCGATCAGACTAACTGGATCGGAACCTTGAACGTCACGTACATCTACGTGCGGCAGGTTACGAGCAGCCAGGTACAGGTTCTGATCAACAGCGTCCGACACGATGAGAACATCGGTCAGGCTCATGTTGTTCAGTTTGCCCAGCAGATCTTTGGTTTTCGGAGTTTCAACAGCGAAATCCTGAACCACGACCAGACGATCAGTACGCACCAGCTCAGCAAGGATGGAACGCATTGCTGCGCGGTACATCTTCTTGTTCAGCTTCTGGGAGTGATCCTGAGGACGAGCTGCGAAAGTGGTACCGCCGCCACGCCAGATTGGGCTACGGATAGTACCGGCACGAGCACGGCCAGTACCTTTCTGACGCCATGGGCGCTTACCGCCACCACGAACGTCGGAACGGGTCTTCTGCTGCTTGGTACCTTGACGGCCGCCAGCCATGTAGGCCACGACTGCTTGGTGAACCAGCGTCTCGTTGAATTCGCCGCCAAATGTCAGTTCGGAAACTTCGATCGCTTGAGCGTCATTTACATTTAATTGCATGTCAGCTTCCCCTTAACCGCGAGCCTTGGCTGCTGGACGTACAACCAGGTTGCCGCCAGTAGCGCCAGGAACAGCACCCTTGACCAACAACAGATTGCGTTCAGCGTCCACGCGCACTACTTCCAGGGACTGCACGGTCACGCGCTCAGCGCCCATATGACCGGACATTTTTTTGCCCTTGAATACACGACCAGGAGTCTGGCACTGGCCGATAGAGCCTGGGACGCGGTGGGATACGGAGTTACCGTGGGTGTTATCTTGCCCGCGGAAATTCCAACGCTTGATCGTACCCTGGAAGCCTTTACCCTTGGACTGACCGGTTACATCAACCAGTTGACCAGCGGCGAAGATTTCAGCGTTGATCAGATCGCCAGCCTGGTACTCGCCTTCTTCAAGACGGAATTCCATGGTGGTGCGACCAGCGGCAACGTTCGCTTTAGCGAAGTGGCCAGCCTGAGCTGCTGTTACACGCGAAGCACGACGCTCGCCGACAGTGACTTGCACTGCACGATAGCCATCGGTCTCTTCAGTTTTGAACTGGGTGACGCGATTCGGCTCGATCTCAATGACCGTGACCGGAATGGAGACACCTTCTTCGGTGAAAATACGGGTCATACCGCATTTACGACCGACTACACCAATAGTCATGTTGTAAACCTCATGAGTGTACGGGGCTTTCACCCGCTATGGCCGCCCATTTCAGAGCGTTACACGACTAAGACCGAGTCTTAGCCGAGGCTGATCTGCACTTCCACACCGGCCGCAAGATCAAGCTTCATAAGAGCATCAACGGTTTTATCCGTTGGCTGGACGATGTCCAGAACGCGCTTATGAGTGCGGATTTCGTACTGGTCGCGCGCGTCTTTGTTGACGTGCGGAGAAACCAGAACGGTGAACCGCTCTTTACGGGTAGGCAGTGGAATTGGACCACGCACTTGAGCACCAGTACGTTTCGCGGTTTCCACGATTTCCTGGGTTGATTGGTCGATCAGGCGATGGTCGAAAGCCTTCAACCTGATACGGATTTGCTGATTTTGCATTGGATTTCAGACTCCGGCTGCTATTCCCACCGAGCGCAATACGCCCGTTAAAAGGAGGCGCAATTCTATAGACGCCCCAGATAGGTGTCAACCCAATAAAAAAGCCCCCGCTGAGCGGGGGCTTTTTCAATCCATCAAGCGAACTCTATAAAAGAGATTACTCGATGATTTTGGCTACGACGCCAGCGCCGACGGTACGACCGCCTTCACGGATAGCGAAACGCAGACCGTCTTCCATCGCGATGGTTTTGATCAGGGTAACAGTCATCTGAATGTTGTCACCTGGCATTACCATTTCAACGCCTTCTGGCAGCTCGCAGTTACCAGTCACGTCAGTAGTACGGAAGTAGAACTGTGGACGGTAGCCTTTGAAGAACGGAGTGTGACGACCGCCTTCTTCCTTGCTCAGAACGTAAACTTCTGCGGTGAACTTGGTGTGCGGCTTAACCGAACCCGGCTTAACCAGAACCTGACCACGTTCAACGTCGTCACGCTTGGTACCACGCAGCAGAACGCCGCAGTTCTCGCCAGCACGACCTTCGTCGAGCAGCTTGCGGAACATTTCAACACCGGTGCAAGTAGTAACGGTGGTGTCACGCAGACCAACGATTTCCAGCGGATCTTGAACGCGAACGATACCGCGCTCGATACGACCAGTCACAACAGTACCGCGACCCGAGATCGAGAATACGTCTTCGATTGGCATCAGGAACGGCTTGTCGATCATACGAACTGGTTCTGGGATGTAGGCATCCAGAGTCTCTACCAGCTTCTTGACAGCGGTAGTGCCCATTTCGTTGTCGTCTTTGCCTTCCAGCGCCATACGAGCCGAACCGATGATGATTGGAGTGTCATCGCCCGGGAAGTCGTACGTGGACAGCAGGTCGCGAACTTCCATCTCAACCAGTTCCAGCAGCTCAGCGTCGTCTACCAGGTCAGCCTTGTTCAGGAAAACCACGATGTACGGAACGCCTACCTGACGGGACAGCAGGATGTGCTCACGGGTTTGTGGCATCGGACCATCAGCGGCCGAGCAAACCAGAATAGCGCCGTCCATTTGAGCAGCACCGGTGATCATGTTCTTCACATAGTCAGCGTGACCTGGGCAGTCAACGTGAGCGTAGTGACGGATCTTCGAGTTGTACTCAACGTGTGCGGTGTTGATGGTGATACCGCGAGCTTTTTCTTCTGGTGCGCTGTCGATCTTGTCGAAGTCAACGATTGCGGAACCGAAAACTTCGGAGCAAACGCGAGTCAGAGCAGCAGTCAGAGTGGTTTTACCGTGGTCAACGTGACCAATGGTGCCAACGTTGACGTGCGGTAGGGAACGATCAAATTTTTCTTTAGCCACGACAATTAACTCCTAGCCTAAAGGGGCTGAATCAGCCTTGTTTTTTGGTTACGGATTCGACGATGTGCGACGGAGCCGTATCGTATTTTTTGAATTCCATAGAGTAGCTTGCGCGACCCTGGGACATGGAACGAACGTCGGTCGCATAACCGAACATCTCACCCAGTGGAACCTCGGCACGGATAACCTTGCCGGACACTGTGTCTTCCATACCCTGGATCATGCCGCGACGACGGTTAAGGTCGCCCATCACATCACCCATATAGTCTTCAGGCGTAACAACCTCTACAGCCATGATCGGCTCAAGCAACTCACCACCGCCCTTCTGGGCCAGTTGCTTGGTCGCCATGGAGGCAGCCACTTTAAACGCCATCTCGTTGGAGTCGACGTCGTGGTAAGAACCATCGAACACGGTAGCCTTCAGGCCGATCAGCGGATAGCCGGCAACAACGCCGTTCTTCATCTGCTCTTCGATACCCTTCTGGATAGCCGGGATGTATTCCTTAGGAACCACACCACCTACAACTTCGTTCACGAATTGCAGACCTTCCTGACCTTCGTCAGCAGGAGCAAAACGGATCCAGCAGTGGCCGAACTGACCACGACCGCCGGACTGACGAACGAACTTGCCTTCGATTTCACAGTTCTTCGTGATGCGCTCACGATACGAAACCTGAGGCTTGCCGATGTTGGCTTCGACGTTGAACTCACGGCGCATCCGGTCAACCAGGATGTCCAGGTGCAGCTCGCCCATGCCGGAGATGATCGTTTGACCAGTCTCTTCATCAGTTTTAACGCGGAAAGACGGGTCTTCCTGAGCAAGTTTGCCCAGAGCGATACCCATTTTTTCCTGGTCATCCTTGGTCTTAGGCTCTACGGCAACCGAAATAACCGGCTCCGGGAAGTCCATGCGAACCAGGATGATTGGCTTGTCAGCGTTGCAGAGGGTTTCACCAGTGGTGACGTCCTTCATGCCGATCAGGGCCGCGATGTCACCAGCGCGTACTTCCTTGATCTCTTCACGGGCGTTTGCGTGCATTTGCACCATACGACCCACGCGCTCTTTTTTACCTTTAACCGAGTTGATCACGCCGTCGCCGGAGTTCAACACGCCCGAGTAAACACGGACGAAGGTCAAGGTACCCACGAATGGGTCGGTAGCGATCTTGAACGCCAGAGCCGAGAACGGCTCCGCATCGTCTGCATGACGCTCCAGCTCGATTTCCTCGTTATCAGGGTCAGTACCCTTGATCGCAGGAATGTCGGTCGGTGCAGGCAGGAAGTCGATAACGGCGTCGAGAACCAGGGGAACACCCTTATTCTTGAACGAAGAACCGCAAACAGCCAGAACGATTTCGCCGGCGATAGTACGCTGACGCAAAGCAGCTTTGATCTCTTCGATCGACAGCTCTTCGCCTTCCAGGTACTTGTTCATCAGCTCTTCGTTGGCTTCAGCAGCAGCTTCAACCATGTTGTTGCGCCACTCTTCAGCCAGCTCTTGGAGCTCAGCAGGAATGTCCTTGCGAACAGGGACCATACCTTTGTCAGAGTCGTTCCAGTAGACAGCTTGCATGTTGATCAGATCGATCTGACCCTGGAAGTTGTCTTCGGAACCGATAGCCAACTGGATCGGCACCGGAGTGTGACCCAGACGCTGCTTGATCTGACCGATCACGCGCAGGAAGTTGGCACCAGCACGGTCCATCTTGTTTACGTAAACAAGACGTGGAACACCGTATTTGTTGGCTTGACGCCATACGGTTTCCGACTGAGGCTCAACACCCGAAGTACCGCAGAACACAACGACAGCGCCGTCGAGTACGCGCAGGGAACGCTCAACTTCAATAGTGAAGTCAACGTGGCCCGGGGTATCGATTACGTTGAAGCGGTGCTCATCCTTGTACTGCTTCTCGGAACCTTTCCAGAAAGCGGTGATGGCAGCAGAAGTAATGGTAATACCACGCTCCTGCTCCTGCACCATCCAGTCTGTGGTCGCGGCGCCATCATGCACCTCGCCCATTTTGTGACTTTTGCCGGTGTAAAAAAGGACGCGCTCGGTGGTGGTGGTTTTACCAGCATCCACGTGAGCGACGATACCGATGTTACGGTAGCGGCTAATCGGAGTAGTACGAGCCATAAAGCCCTCGCAAAATTAGTGAAGCTAAAATTAGAAGCGGTAGTGCGAGAAAGCTTTGTTGGCTTCAGCCATACGGTGCACGTCTTCACGCTTCTTAACAGCAGCACCTTTACCTTCAGCAGCATCCAGCAGTTCGCCAGCCAAACGCAGAGCCATAGACTTCTCACCACGCTTACGGGCGAAGTCTACCAACCAGCGCATTGCCAGAGCGTTACGACGGGAAGGACGAACCTCGACCGGAACCTGGTAAGTAGCACCACCAACGCGGCGCGACTTCACTTCGACCAGCGGAGCGATGGCGTCGAGTGCTTTTTCGAAGAGTTCCAGGGGATCGGTGCCAGCCTTACGGGTCGCAACGGTTTCCAGGGCACCATAAACGATACGCTCGGCAACGGCTTTCTTGCCGCTTTCCATAACGTGGTTCATGAATTTGGCGAGGATCTGGCTTCCGTATTTCGGATCGTCCAGAATCTCACGCTTTGCTGCTACGCGACGTCTTGGCATGATAAGCCCTCAAGCGGTCTTCAGGTTAGCTCGGGACAGATCCAATGGATGCGTGCCCGACCTTACTCTTATCGACTCAATAAAATGAAAATCTGCAAAACGGCCGATTACTTCGGACGCTTGGTACCGTACTTCGAACGACCCTGGTTACGGCCTTTAACGCCGGAAGTATCCAAGGAGCCGCGAACGGTGTGGTAACGAACACCTGGCAAGTCTTTTACACGACCGCCGCGGATCAGTACCACGCTGTGCTCTTGCAGGTTGTGACCTTCACCACCGATGTACGAGGAAACCTCGAAACCGTTGGTCAGGCGCACACGGCATACTTTACGCAGTGCCGAGTTAGGTTTTTTCGGCGTAGTGGTGTACACACGGGTGCACACGCCACGACGTTGCGGGCAGTTCTGCAGCGCAGGTACGTCGGATTTCTCGACGATACGCTTACGCGGCTGACGTACCAGCTGGTTGATAGTTGCCATCTACTAGCTCCACTGTTGTCTTGCGACGCTATTGTCTTGCAAGAAAAGCAAAATGGCAGGAACGAATTCCCGCCAAATTTAGGGGATCAAGAGTCTAAAGAGGATCTTGTCCCCAGTCAAGGCAAGGCCCCGACCTCCCCGCCCGTCGAACCTTGACAATATGTCTCGATTCGACGAACGGAGCGATCAGGGCCTCAGCTCATTTACCGCAGAACTCAGTTACCGCTCGAGTTCAGCGCTTCGGTCAGTGCAGCTTCCACTTCACTGGCGCTTACGCGCAACGGTTTGTCAGCATCACGACGACGCTTGCGCTCGCTGTGATAAGCCAGACCGGTACCAGCCGGGATCAGACGACCCACGACCACGTTTTCTTTCAGGCCGCGCAGGTAATCGCGCTTGCCGGTGACTGCCGCTTCGGTCAGTACACGGGTGGTTTCCTGGAAGGAAGCCGCCGAGATGAACGATTCGGTGGACAACGACGCCTTGGTGATACCCAGCAGAACGCGAGTGTACTTGGAGACGAACTTGTCTTCGCCACCCAGACGCTCGTTTTCTACCAGTACGTGAGTCAGTTCCATCTGGTCGCCCTTGATGAAACTCGAATCGCCGGATTCAGCGATTTCAACTTTACGCAGCATCTGACGCAGGATGGTCTCGATGTGCTTGTCGTTGATCTTCACGCCTTGCAGACGGTAAACGTCCTGGATCTCGTTAACGATGTACTTGGCCAGCGCGCTCACACCCAGCAGACGCAGGATGTCGTGCGGATCGCTTGGGCCGTCGGAGATAACTTCGCCGCGGTTTACCTGTTCGCCTTCGAACACGTTCAGGTGACGCCACTTCGGAATCAGCTCTTCGTACGGATCGGAACCATCGTTCGGGGTAATAACCAGACGGCGCTTGCCTTTGGTCTCTTTACCGAACGCGATGGTGCCGCTGACTTCAGCCAGAATCGACGCTTCTTTCGGACGACGGGCTTCGAACAAGTCGGCAACACGCGGCAGACCACCGGTGATGTCGCGGGTCTTCGAAGTTTCTTGCGGGATACGCGCGATAACATCACCGATCGCGATCTTCGCACCGTCCGCCACACCGACCAGGGCGTTGGCTGGCAGGAAGTACTGAGCGATAACGTCAGTGCCTGGCAGCAACAGATCCTTGCCGTTGTCGTCGACCATCTTCACTGCTGGACGGATTTCTTTGCCCGCAGCTGGACGATCTTTCGCGTCGAGTACTTCAATGTTGGTCATACCGGTCAATTCGTCAGTCTGACGCTTGATCGTGATGCCTTCTTCCATGCCCACGTAGGTCACGGTACCTTTCATTTCGGTAACGATCGGGTGAGTGTGCGGATCCCACTTGGCCACGATTGCGCCAGCGTCGACCTTGTCACCTTCTTTAACCGAAATCACAGCACCGTACGGCAGCTTGTAACGCTCGCGCTCACGACCGAAGTCATCAGCGATGGCCAGCTCACCGGAACGGGACACAGCAACCAGGTGACCATCCACTCGCTCAACGTGTTTCAGGTTGTGCAGACGGACGGTACCGCCATTCTTCACCTGAACGCTGTCGGCTGCGGAAGTACGGCTTGCCGCACCACCGATGTGGAACGTACGCATCGTCAACTGGGTACCCGGCTCACCGATGGACTGGGCAGCGATAACGCCGACCGCTTCACCGATGTTCACCTGGTGACCACGAGCCAAGTCACGGCCGTAGCACTTGGCGCAAATGCCATAGCGGGTTTCGCAGCTGATCGGCGAACGCACGATCACTTCGTCGATGCTGTTCAGCTCGATGAACTCAACCCACTTCTCGTCAACCAGAGTACCGGCCGGAACGATAACGTCCTCAGTGCCTGGCTTGAATACGTCACGGGCAATAACACGACCCAATACGCGCTCACCCAACGGCTCTACAACGTCACCGCCTTCAATGTGCGGAGTCATCAGCAGACCGTGTTCGGTGCCGCAATCGATCTCGGTTACAACCAGATCCTGCGCCACGTCTACCAGACGACGAGTCAGGTAACCGGAGTTCGCAGTTTTCAACGCGGTATCCGCCAGACCTTTACGAGCACCGTGAGTGGAGATGAAGTACTGAAGTACGCTCAAACCTTCACGGAAGTTCGCAGTAATCGGCGTTTCGATGATGGAACCGTCCGGCTTGGCCATCAGACCACGCATACCGGCCAGCTGACGAATCTGTGCTGCGGAACCCCGCGCACCCGAGTCAGCCATCATGTACATCGAGTTGAAAGACTCTTGATCGACTTCAACGCCATGACGGTCGATAACCTTCTCTTTCGAGAGGTTGGCCATCATTGCCTTGGAAACTTCGTCGTTCGCTTTCGACCAAAGGTCGATCACTTTGTTGTACTTCTCGCCCTGGGTTACCAGGCCGGAGGCGTACTGGCTCTCGATCTCTTTCACTTCGTCGGTGGCAGCACCGATGATGCGGGCTTTCTCGTCAGGGATAACGAAGTCGTTAACACCGATGGAAACGCCGGAGATGGTCGAGTAAGCGAAACCGGTGTACATCAACTGGTCAGCGAAGATCACGGTCTCTTTCAAACCAACCACGCGGTAGCACTGGTTGATCAGCTTGGAGATCGCCTTTTTCTTCATCGGCAGGTTGACGACGTCGTACGACAGACCTTTTGGCACAACCTGGAACAGCAGCGCACGGCCGACAGTGGTGTCGACGATACGGGTACCGCTCACGCTGTTGCCGTCACGGTCGTTGACGGTTTCGTTGATACGTACTTTAACCTTGGCGTGCAGTGCGGCTTCGCCGGCACGGAACACACGGTCAACTTCCTGCAGATCCGCGAACACACGACCTTCGCCTTTGGCGTTGATCGCTTCACGAGTCATGTAGTACAGACCCAATACAACGTCCTGCGACGGAACGATGATTGGCTCACCGTTGGCTGGCGACAGAATGTTGTTGGTCGACATCATCAACGCACGCGCTTCCAGCTGGGCTTCCAGTGTCAGCGGTACGTGCACGGCCATTTGGTCGCCGTCGAAGTCGGCGTTGTACGCGGCGCAGACCAGAGGGTGCAGCTGGATAGCCTTACCTTCGATCAGTACCGGTTCAAACGCCTGGATACCCAGACGGTGAAGGGTCGGTGCACGGTTGAGAAGAACCGGGTGTTCGCGAATCACTTCAGCGAGAACGTCCCAAACCTCTGGCAGTTCGCGCTCGACCATTTTCTTGGCCGCTTTGATGGTGGTCGCGAGACCACGCATTTCCAGCTTGCCGAAAATGAACGGTTTGAACAGCTCGAGAGCCATCTTCTTCGGCAGACCGCACTGATGCAGACGCAGGGTCGGGCCTACGGTAATTACCGAACGACCGGAGTAGTCAACACGCTTACCGAGCAAGTTCTGACGGAAACGACCTTGCTTACCCTTGATCATATCAGCCAGGGATTTCAGAGGACGCTTGTTCGAACCGGTGATAGCGCGGCCACGACGACCGTTGTCGAGCAGAGCATCGACAGCTTCCTGCAACATACGCTTTTCGTTGCGCACGATGATGTCCGGAGCGGACAGATCCAGCAGGCGCTTCAAACGGTTGTTACGGTTGATCACTCGACGATACAGATCGTTGAGGTCGGAAGTCGCGAAACGACCACCATCCAGCGGGACCAGTGGACGCAGATCTGGCGGCAGAACCGGCAGAACGGTCAGCACCATCCACTCTGGCAGGTTGCCGGAACCCTGGAAGGCTTCCATCAACTTCAGACGCTTGGACAGCTTCTTGATCTTGGTTTCCGAGTTGGTTTGCGGAATTTCTTCACGCAGACGGCCAATCTCGTGTTCCAGGTCGATAGCGTGCAGCAGTTCACGGACAGCTTCAGCACCCATACGGGCGTCGAAATCGTCACCGAACTCTTCCAGCGCTTCAAAGTACTGCTCGTCGTTCAGCAGCTGACCTTTTTCAAGGGTGGTCATGCCTGGATCGATAACGACATAGCTCTCGAAGTAGAGAACGCGTTCGATATCACGCAGGGTCATGTCCATCAGCAAGCCGATACGGGACGGCAGCGATTTCAGGAACCAGATGTGGGCAACCGGCGAAGCCAGTTCGATGTGCGCCATGCGCTCACGACGAACCTTGGCCAGTGCAACTTCAACGCCGCACTTCTCGCAGATCACACCACGGTGCTTCAAGCGCTTGTACTTACCGCACAGGCACTCGTAATCCTTTACCGGGCCAAAGATCTTGGCGCAGAACAGACCGTCACGCTCAGGTTTGAACGTACGGTAGTTGATGGTTTCCGGCTTTTTAACTTCACCGAACGACCATGAGCGGATCATCTCAGGCGAGGCCAATCCGATACGGATGGCGTCGAACTCTTCGACTTGACCCTGGTTTTTCAGCAAATTCAGTAGGTCTTTCAAGGCCTTTCCTCCTGGCGGAGCAGAGAGCGGGCAATCCTGCCCCGCTCTCGATTCGCGTCACGTGTTATTCGGTTTCCAGATCGATATCGATGCCGAGGGAACGAATTTCCTTGATCAACACGTTGAAGGACTCGGGCATGCCCGGCTCCATACGGTGATCGCCATCCACGATGTTCTTGTACATCTTGGTACGGCCGTTCACATCGTCCGACTTCACTGTGAGCATTTCTTGCAGAGTGTAAGCAGCACCGTATGCTTCCAGTGCCCAGACCTCCATCTCCCCGAAACGCTGACCACCGAACTGCGCCTTACCACCCAGCGGCTGCTGGGTAACCAGGCTGTACGAACCGGTAGAACGCGCGTGCATCTTGTCGTCTACCAAGTGGTTCAGCTTCAGCATGTACATGTAGCCAACGGTAACTGGACGCTCGAACTTGTTGCCGGTACGGCCGTCAGTCAGCTGCATCTGGCCGCTTTCCGGCAGGTCTGCCAGTTTCAGCATGGCCTTGATTTCGCTTTCCTTGGCGCCGTCGAACACTGGAGTGGCCATTGGAACACCGCCACGCAGGTTCTTCGCCAGATCCAGGATTTCCTGATCGGAGAAGCTGTCCAGATCTTCGTTACGACCGCCGATCTGGTTGTAGATCTCGTCCAGGAAGGTACGCAGTTCAGCGACTTTACGCTGCTCTTCGATCATCCGGTTGATCTTCTCACCCAGACCTTTGGCCGCGAGGCCCAGGTGGGTTTCAAGGATCTGACCAACGTTCATACGCGAAGGTACGCCCAGTGGGTTGAGGACGACGTCGACCGGGGTGCCATTGGCATCGTGCGGCATGTCTTCAACCGGCATGATCACGGAGACCACACCTTTGTTACCGTGACGACCGGCCATCTTGTCGCCCGGCTGGATGCGACGACGGATTGCCAGGTAAACCTTGACGATTTTCAGCACGCCTGGAGCCAGGTCATCGCCCTGCTGCAGTTTGCGCTTCTTGTCTTCGAACTTGTCGTCCAGCAGACGGCGACGATCAACGATGTAGGCCTGAGCCTTCTCGAGCTGCTCGTTCAGAGCATCTTCAGCCATGCGCAGTTTGAACCACTGACCATGCTCAAGACCGTCGAGAACTTCGTCGGTGATGTCCTGACCTTTCTTCAGACCTGCGCCGCCTTCAGCCTTGTGGCCTACCAGAGCGGAACGCAGACGTTCGAAAGTCGCGCCTTCAACGATACGGAACTCTTCGTTCAGATCCTTGCGGATCTCGTCCAGCTGGGACTTCTCGATCGACAGTGCACGAGCATCACGCTCAACGCCGTCGCGGGTGAAGACCTGTACGTCGATGACAGTACCTTTGGTACCGGTAGGTACACGCAGGGAGGTGTCTTTAACGTCGCTGGCTTTTTCACCGAAGATTGCACGCAGCAGTTTTTCTTCCGGAGTCAGCTGGGTCTCGCCTTTCGGAGTGACCTTACCTACCAGAATGTCGCCTGCGCCAACTTCAGCACCTACGTAAACGATACCGGCTTCGTCCAGCTTGTTCAGTGCAGCTTCACCCACGTTAGGGATGTCCGCAGTGATTTCCTCTGGGCCAAGCTTGGTGTCACGGGCCACACAGGTCAGTTCCTGAATGTGGATCGTGGTGAAACGGTCTTCCTGAACCACACGCTCGGACAGGCAGATGGAGTCTTCGAAGTTGAAGCCGTTCCATGCCATGAACGCGATGCGCATGTTCTGACCCAGCGCCAGTTCACCCATGTCGGTGGACGGGCCGTCGGCCATGATGTCGCTACGCTGAACGCGATCACCTTTGCTCACCAGCGGACGCTGGTTGATGCAGGTGTTCTGGTTCGAGCGGGTGTATTTGGTCAGGTTGTAGATGTCTACACCCGCTTCGCCGGTTTCAACTTCGTCATCAGCAACACGAACCACGATACGGCTGGCGTCGACGGAATCGATCACGCCGCCACGACGAGCAACGACGCAAACGCCGGAGTCACGGGCTACGTTACGCTCCATGCCGGTACCTACCAGCGGCTTGTCAGCGCGCAGGGTTGGTACAGCTTGACGCTGCATGTTCGAACCCATCAACGCACGGTTGGCGTCGTCGTGCTCGAGGAACGGAATCAACGACGCTGCAACCGAAACTACCTGCTTCGGCGAAACGTCCATCAAGGTGACTTCTTCAGGCGCCTTGACGGTGAATTCGTTCAGGTGACGTACGGCTACCAGTTCGTCGATCAGGACTTTCTGGTCGTTCATAGTCGCCGAAGCCTGCGCGATCACGTGATCGGCCTCTTCAATAGCGGACAGGAACACGATCTCGTCGGTGACCACACCCTCTTTCACCACGCGGTACGGGCTTTCCAGGAAGCCGTACTGGTTGGTGCGAGCGTAAGCAGCCAGGGAGTTGATCAGACCGATGTTCGGACCTTCCGGCGTTTCAATCGGGCATACACGACCGTAGTGAGTCGGGTGTACGTCACGGACTTCAAAGCCTGCGCGCTCACGAGTCAGACCGCCAGGGCCGAGTGCAGAGACACGACGCTTGTGGGTAATCTCGGACAGCGGGTTGTTCTGGCCCATGAACTGCGAGAGCTGGCTGGAACCGAAGAACTCTTTCACCGCTGCAGCCACTGGCTTGGCGTTGATCAGGTCTTGCGGCATCAGGCCTTCGCTTTCAGCCATCGACAGACGCTCTTTGACCGCACGCTCAACACGCACCAGGCCAACGCGGAACTGGTTCTCGGCCATTTCGCCTACGCAGCGAACACGACGGTTACCCAGGTGGTCGATGTCATCGACGATGCCTTTACCGTTACGGATGTCGACCAGAGTCTTCAGTACCGCGACGATGTCTTCCTTGCACAGCACGCCCGAACCTTCGATCTCGGTACGACCGATACGACGGTTGAACTTCATCCGGCCGACCGCAGACAGGTCATAGCGCTCAGGGCTGAAGAACAGGTTGTTGAACAGGGTTTCGGCAGCGTCTTTGGTTGGCGGCTCGCCTGGACGCATCATGCGATAGATCTCGACCAGCGCTTCCAATTGGTTGCTGGTGGAGTCGATCTTCAGCGTGTCGGAGACGAACGGACCGCAGTCGATATCGTTGGTGTACAGAGTTTCGATGCGAACAACGCCGGCCTTGGCAATTTTTGCCAGGACTTCAGTGTTCAGTTCGGTGTTGCACTCTGCCAGGATTTCGCCGGTAGCCGGGTGCACGATGACCTTGGCGGTAGTACGGCCCAGGACGTAGTCCAGAGGTACTTCCAGAGTCTTGATGCCGGCTTTTTCGATCTGGTTGATGTGGCGCGCGGTAATACGGCGGCCCGCTTCAACAATGACCTTGCCCTTCTCGTCCTGAATGTCCAGAACCGCAATTTCACCACGCAGACGCGAAGCAATCAGTTCCAGGCTGAGGGTTTCGCCGCTCAGGTGGAAAACGTTGGTGGTGTAGAAAGCGTCCAGCACTTCTTCAGTGGTATAGCCGAGCGCGCGCAGCAGTACCGATGCCGGCAGCTTGCGACGACGGTCGATACGCACGAACACGCAGTCTTTCGGGTCGAACTCGAAGTCCAGCCACGAACCGCGGTAAGGAATGATGCGCGCGGAGTACAGCAGTTTGCCGGAGCTATGCGTCTTGCCGCGGTCGTGGTCGAAGAACACGCCCGGGGAACGGTGCAGCTGGGAAACGATTACACGCTCGGTACCGTTGATTACGAAGGTACCGTTCTCAGTCATCAGGGGAATTTCACCCATGTAGACTTCTTGCTCTTTGATGTCCTTGATCGCTTTGTTCGACGATTCTTTGTCGAAAATGATCAGGCGCACTTTTACCCGCAAAGGTACGGCGAAAGTTACACCGCGCAATACGCATTCTTTGACATCAAATGCCGGTTCGCCCAGGCGATAACCGACGTACTCCAGCGCAGCATTGCCGGAGTAGCTGATGATCGGGAAAACGGATTTGAAGGCCGCATGCAGGCCCACGTCGCGGAACTGATCTTTAGTCGCTCCCGCTTGCAAGAATTCACGATACGAATCCAGCTGGATGGCCAGGAGGTAAGGCACATCCATGACGTCCGGCAACTTGCTAAAGTCCTTGCGGATACGTTTTTTCTCAGTATATGAGTAAGCCATCAGCGTTCCCCAGCTTGGTCACCTGCTTGTTTGGCCCCTCCCGACGGGAGCAGCCAGAAAATCGTGCAAACCCCATGGTTTGCGCCACCGCATCGGGTGGTTACAGCGCCTTTATCAGCACCGACCCAGTCGGCTGCCAATAACGGAAAAAGGCCGGTGGCAAGAGCCACCAGCCATCAGCCTGTCGCTTGACGCTCGGGCTGGAGGAGCAAAGTCGATACTTATTTCAGCTCGACTTTAGCGCCTGCTTCTTCCAGCTTCTTCTTGGCGTCTTCAGCCGCTTCTTTCGAAACGCCTTCAGCTACAACCTGAGGAGCGCCGTCTACTTTCTCTTTGGCTTCTTTCAGGCCCAGACCGGTCAGTTCACGAACTGCCTTGATCACGTTAACCTTCTTCTCGCCAGCTTCCAGCAGAACAACGTTGAACTCGGTTTGCTCTTCAACAACAGCGGCAGCAGCAGCTGGACCAGCCGAAGCAGCAGCAGCGGTAACACCGAAGGTTTCTTCCATCGCTTTGATCAGCTCAACGATTTCCACTACGGATTTCTGGCCGATTGCTTCGATGATTTGTTCGTTAGTCAGAGACATGACTCAATTCCTGAATTGGGGGACGGCCTACGCGACCATCGAAATAAACAAAAAACGCGAGAAGTTGACGAGCCTTAGGCTGCGGCAGCTTCTTTCTGGTCGCGAATTGCCGCCAGAGTACGAGCCAATTTGCTGGTAGCGCCTTGAATCACGCTCATCAGCTGAGAAATTGCTTCGTCACGGGTCGGCAAGGTTGCCAGTACGTCGATCTGATTAGCTGCGAGGAACTTGCCCTCGAACGCAGCTGCCTTGATCTCGAACTTGTCCTGACCCTTGGCAAACTCTTTGAAGATACGGGCAGCAGCGCCCGGATGTTCGTTCGAGAATGCAATCAGGGTCGGGCCGGTGAACACGTCGTTGAGGACACTGTATTGAGTGTCAGCAACAGCGCGCTTGAGCAGGGTGTTACGTACAACACGTACGTAAACGCCAGCTTCACGAGCCTCTTTACGGAGTCCGGTCATTGCGCCTACTGTTACGCCACGTGCATCAACCACGACAGCGGACAGAGCGACTTTGGCAGCCTCGTTGACTTCAGCGACGATGGCCTTCTTGTCTTCGAGATTAATTGCCACGGGTTTAACTCCTGCTTGTTACCGTTTCATTCGATCGGAACCGAATGTCGTTTTGGTGTCTGATTCGGTAAGGAACCGGGAGCACCATCTGCGTAGGCTTATGGTTTAAGACTTGCGTCGCCTACGGTCTTGGATAGCCCCCGCCAGGCAGGGACCCCAATCTTTCAATTGGCGCGAACCATCGCGCCAACCTTTGTCTTACGCGTCCAGCGAGCTCTGATCGATGACCAGACCTGGGCCCATGGTGGTGCTCAGGGTAACGCGCTTGACGTAGATACCTTTCGAAGAAGCAGGCTTGATACGCTTCAGATCAGCGATCAGGGCTTCAACGTTTTCCTTCAGCTTGACGGCGTCGAAGCCCATCTTGCCAACGGAAGTGTGAATGATGCCGTTTTTGTCGGTGCGATAACGAACCTGACCAGCTTTAGCGTTTTTAACCGCGGTAGCTACGTCTGGAGTTACGGTACCAACCTTAGGGTTAGGCATCAGACCACGTGGACCGAGGATCTGACCCAGTTGACCTACAACGCGCATGGCATCCGGGGATGCGATCACTACGTCATAGTTCAGGTCGCCGCCTTTCATTTCAGCAGCCAGGTCGTCCATACCTACACGGTCAGCGCCGGCAGCCAAAGCGGCCTCAGCAGCTGGACCCTGGGTGAACACAGCAACGCGAACAGTCTTGCCAGTGCCGTGTGGCAGCACAGTAGCGCTACGAACAACCTGGTCGGATTTACGCGGGTCTACACCCAGGTTTACAGCAACGTCGAACGACTCGCTGAACTTGACAGTCGACAGCTCAGCCAGCAGAGCAGCGGCGTCTACAATGTTGTAGGCCTTGCCTGCTTCGATTTTGCCGGCGATAGCCTTTTGACGCTTGGTCAGCTTAGCCATTACACACCCTCCACGTTAAGGCCCATGCTACGAGCAGAACCGGCGATAGTACGCACGGCTGCATCCATATCAGCTGCAGTCAGATCCGCGTTTTTGGTTTTCGCGATTTCTTCCAGCTGAGCACGGGTAACGGTGCCAACCTTAACGGTGTTCGGACGAGCGGAACCGCTGGTCAGACCGGCCGCTTTCTTCAGCAGAACCGAAGCAGGGGTGGATTTTGTTTCGAAAGTGAAGCTACGGTCGCTGTAGACAGTGATGATCACTGGAGTCGGCAGACCAGCTTCCAGACCCTGAGTACGGGCGTTGAAAGCTTTGCAGAATTCCATGATGTTCACGCCGTGCTGACCCAGAGCAGGACCAACAGGTGGGCTTGGGTTAGCCTGAGCGGCCTTCACTTGCAGCTTGATGTAAGCGGTAATTTTCTTGGCCATGAGGCACTCCAATTACGGGTTCAAACGCCTCGAAAGGCTCCCCGGTTACTTGCGCGTTTATCCCAGTGACGACAAAACCCCACAGCCTAGGGCTGCGGGGTTGGGATGCTTGTCCAGTTAGACCTTTTCGACCTGACTGAACTCCAACTCTACCGGAGTAGAGCGACCGAAAATAAGCACAGCCACTTGGATCCGGCTCTTTTCGTAATTAACTTCTTCAACAACGCCATTGAAATCAGCGAATGGACCGTCATTGACTCGCACCGTTTCACCTGGCTCGAAGAGAGTCTTTGGCTTCGGCTTGTCGCTACCATCAGCAACACGACGCAGAATCGCTTCTGCTTCTTTATCGGTGATCGGTGCAGGTTTATCAGCAGTACCGCCAATAAAGCCCATCACCCGAGGAGTATCCTTGACCAAGTGCCAAGTACCCTCATTCATATCCATCTGAACCAGCACGTAGCCCGGAAAGAACTTACGCTCGCTTTTGCGCTTCTGGCCATTACGCATTTCAACCACTTCTTCAGTGGGAACCAGAATCTCGCCGAAGCCATCTTCCATGCCAGCCAGCTTTACGCGCTCGATCAGCGAGCGCATCACATGCTTCTCGTAACCCGAGTAAGCATGCACAACATACCAACGCTTAGCCACGGGACACCCTTAGCCGACAATCAAGGAAACAAGCCAGCCGAGCAGGGAATCAAGCCCCCACAACAGCAACGCCATAACCAGAACAACAGCCACCACAATCAGGGTGGTCTGCGTGGTTTCTTGGCGAGTTGGCCACACGACTTTACGAATCTCGGTGCGAGCTTCCTTAACCAGTACAAAGAAAGACTTGCCCTTCGCAGTCTGCAGGCCTACAAAGGCAGCTACAGCAGCAATGACAAGCAAAGCGAGTACACGGTACAGGATCGGCGAAGCAGAGTAATACTGATTGCCAACAACGCCAATAACCACCAAAGCGACAACTACAAGCCACTTGAGCAGATCGAAGCGAGAGCCTTGAGCTTCAGCTTTAGGAGTCATCTATGAAGATCCTGTGAAAAGAAAGCCAGACACACCGAGTGAATCTGGCAGGTCAGGAGGGAATCGAACCCCCAACCTACGGTTTTGGAGACCGTCGCTCTGCCAATTGAGCTACTGACCTAAAACAAAATCAGGCCGACCATTATGCCGGCCCGAAAAATACATTACAACCACTTACTCGATGATTTTAGCTACGACGCCAGCGCCGACGGTACGACCGCCTTCACGGATAGCGAAACGCAGACCGTCTTCCATCGCGATGGTTTTGATCAGGGTAACAGTCATCTGAATGTTGTCACCTGGCATTACCATTTCAACGCCTTCTGGCAGCTCGCAGTTACCAGTCACGTCAGTAGTACGGAAGTAGAACTGTGGACGGTAGCCTTTGAAGAACGGAGTGTGACGACCGCCTTCTTCCTTGCTCAGAACGTAAACTTCTGCGGTGAACTTGGTGTGCGGCTTAACCGAACCCGGCTTAACCAGAACCTGACCACGCTCAACGTCGTCACGCTTGGTACCACGCAGCAGAACGCCGCAGTTCTCGCCAGCACGACCTTCGTCGAGCAGCTTGCGGAACATTTCAACACCGGTGCAAGTAGTAACGGTGGTGTCACGCAGACCAACGATTTCCAGCGGATCTTGAACGCGAACGATACCGCGCTCGATACGACCAGTCACAACAGTACCGCGACCCGAGATCGAGAATACGTCTTCGATTGGCATCAGGAACGGCTTGTCGATCATACGAACTGGTTCTGGGATGTAGGCATCCAGAGTCTCTACCAGCTTCTTGACAGCGGTAGTGCCCATTTCGTTGTCGTCTTTGCCTTCCAGCGCCATACGAGCCGAACCGATGATGATTGGAGTGTCATCGCCCGGGAAGTCGTAGGTGGACAGCAGGTCGCGAACTTCCATCTCAACCAGTTCCAGCAACTCAGCGTCGTCTACCAGGTCAGCCTTGTTCAGGAAAACCACGATGTACGGAACGCCTACCTGACGGGACAGCAGGATGTGCTCACGGGTTTGCGGCATCGGACCATCAGCGGCCGAGCAAACCAGAATAGCGCCGTCCATTTGAGCAGCACCGGTGATCATGTTCTTCACATAGTCAGCGTGACCTGGGCAGTCAACGTGAGCGTAGTGACGGATCTTCGAGTTGTACTCAACGTGTGCGGTGTTGATGGTGATACCGCGAGCTTTTTCTTCTGGTGCGCTGTCGATCTTGTCGAAGTCAACGATTGCGGAACCGAAAACCTCGGAGCAAACGCGAGTCAGAGCAGCAGTCAGAGTGGTTTTACCGTGGTCAACGTGACCAATGGTCCCAACGTTGACGTGGGGCAGGGAACGATCAAATTTTTCCTTAGCCATCGATATCACCCTCAACAGAAGAAATTAGACAAACAATATCAACCATTAAAACAAAGGCAGATATTTTCATATCTGCCTTGTTATATGGAGCTCTTGAGCGGATTTGAACCGCTGACCTCACCCTTACCAAGGGTGTGCTCTACCAACTGAGCTACAAGAGCGAAACACTTGCACAACCTGCAAACTTGGAGCGGGTAGCGGGAATCGAACCCGCATCATCAGCTTGGAAGGCTGAGGTTCTACCACTAAACTATACCCGCGGAGCCTGCAGCTCACGCTTAAATCTGGTGGAGGGAGAAGGATTCGAACCTTCGAAGTCGTAGACGTCAGATTTACAGTCTGATCCCTTTGGCCGCTCGGGAACCCCTCCTAATCAGGCCGGCATTCTATACTATGCCAAACCCCTGTCAAGCATTTTCTCATTTAAAAACCTGAGGTTAGCTGCGCTGACGTCGCTTCACGCTGAATCCCTGTTTAGGTCTTCACTGTGGAGCGGGCGCCATTCTATGCAAACTATTCAGCAGGTGCAACCCCCTCACACAGCATTATTTTATGTTTTAACTCGTTGAATTCCTTGGAAAGGTTTTGCAACTGGGCGCCCCCTAGCAAACGCTGGCTCTGAGGCGCGACAGACAACCAATAACCAGCCCCAGGAGCATCCTTCGACGAAGTTTTCACATCGACACCCATTTCAGCCAACCGCTGTCGAAGGGCGGAAATCGATTCTTCCCGGGAAAAGCCACCAAGGAAAAGGCACTCTTGCCGCCGAGCCCCCTGCACCTCCCGAACATCGCCCTTCGTTTCACTGAGCAAGCGAATGTCTTGCTGGGAACCTCGATACAAACTAAGAGGCGTCACGTCCTTCGCCCGCAAGGGCGCCTCCTGCTGATGCCAGACATAATAGAAACCATTAAGAACAAGGAGCAGGAGAAACAACCAACGCATACAAACCTCAGGAAAAAGGACACGCCATAGCCAAGCCCACAAACACGAGGTCGGGTACGACTCGGGCTTCAGGCGCGACATCTGCGACCAAAACAGCATCACCGCCAGTTATAAAGACTGCGAAATCTTTCCCCCAGTAGGAACTAGCCATTTCCAGTTGAGTCAGCACAAAACCTCGCAACATTAACGAGCACCCACGCTCCACCGCCTCAACAGTGCTCCGCCCAGGCGCATTGCTGGACAGCGCGCGTTCAGCCGCCAGGTCGCCATAGCGAATCTTGCGGGTATGAGTACGCAACTGATTTCGCATCAACGGCATCCCCGGGCAAATAAAGCCGCCCAGATGCTCTCCATCAGCAGCAATAAAATCAGCAGTCACCGCCGTACCGAAATCGAGGACCAGGCAAGCGCTGCCCGATGCCAGATGAAACCCGCCAAGCATGGCCAACCATCTATCGAGCCCGAGACGCTCGTAGTCTTCATAACCATTTTTGACACCAGACATTTCACGAGCGGACTCAGCGCACACAACCGAAATACCGAACTCCCGCTCGATCGCATTGATCAATGCATCAGTTTCCTCTGCAGTCCTGACACTGACCACGCGACACTTGCGCAGCACAAGCCCATCAAGAGATCTCAAACTGTCAAGCAACGCTAGATCAGAGTCGACAACCCCTTCAGAAAAGAGAGCGTCGGGCGCAGCCTTCAGTACTCGCCATTTAATAAAGCTGTTCCCGCAGTCGAGCTCAAGAATCATCACGCAACCTCAGACTGAGCTCACCACCACTAAAGACTTTTTCCACGCCATCCACCTTCAGGCGCAGAGCACCCTGACTATCTATTCCGAGCACCACGCCATCTACCTGACTCGAACCCGCAATCAATGATACAGGCCGATCCTGCCACAGGTGATTGGCCTCCCATTCTGCCTGGAGAACCGAGAAACCATCCGCCTGATGACGCTGGATGTAAGCACTTAACTGCTCACTCAGCTCAACCACCAAAGCATTACGATCACTGCTCTTGCCTGACTCAAGCCGAATAGAGGTCCATTGCTGGTCAACTTCATCAGCAAGCTGCATATTCACGTTGATACCAATACCCAACACCACGTGGCAAACATCTGCCGGATCTCCAACGAGTTCCAGGAGAATGCCAGCGATTTTCTTGTTACCTACCAAGACATCGTTGGGCCACTTCAATCCGGCACTTGGCACACCAAAATTTCGCAGAGCCTGCAAGACAGCCAACCCCACGACAAGACTCAAGCCCTCGAGCTGGCGCATTCCGCCATTAATACGCAGGACAAGGCTGTAATAAAGATTTTCAGCGAACGGACTCACCCACTTGCGACCTCTTCGCCCACGCCCGGAGACTTGCCGCTCCGCGAGCACCAAAAAGGGGGCCAAACTACCTTGGCCGATCGCGCGCAAAGCCTCAGCGTTTGTCGAGTCGACCGAATCCAGAACGGTCACCGGCCAGCTTGGCGCCATTGCAGATATAGTCAGAGAGTCGAGCAGCATCAATGGTGCAGCCAGTTGATAGCCCCGCCCCCGAACTTTATGAATGGATAAGCCAAGATCAGCCTCCAGATGCTGAAGCTGCTTCCATACCGCACTTCGACTTATTCCCAGGGCAGCGCCCAGATCCTGACCAGAATGGAATCGACCATCCTTCAGAAGGTTCAACAACGTCAGCATGCAGGTCTCGCCTCACAATGAGGCCCGAATAATAGCCATGCCCCGGGCCGTTGCATAGAAATCAAGCAGATACATTTCCTGCGGGCAAAACAAAACCCCAACTGCTTTCGCAATTGGGGTTTCGGAATTTAATCTTGACGATGACCTACTCTCACATGGGGAAACCCCACACTACCATCGGCGATGCATCGTTTCACTGCTGAGTTCGGGATGGGATCAGGTGGTTCCAACGCTCTATGGTCGTCAAGAAATTCGGGTACTGAGTCGTGGCCTTGTGGCCTCGCTTCAGCAAATTGGGTATGTGACAGCTTTCGGTGTTTTTTGTGAGATTCGAACTTTCGGTTCGTTTCGTCTTCACACACCGCAATCTGGCCTTTCGACGCAAATTGCTTGGGTGTTATATGGTCAAGCCTCACGGGCAATTAGTATTGGTTAGCTCAACGCCTCACAGCGCTTACACACCCAACCTATCAACGTCGTAGTCTTCGACGGCCCTTCAGGGAACTCAAGGTTCCAGTGAGATCTCATCTTGAGGCAAGTTTCCCGCTTAGATGCTTTCAGCGGTTATCTTTCCCGAACATAGCTACCCGGCAATGCCACTGGCGTGACAACCGGAACACCAGAGGTTCGTCCACTCCGGTCCTCTCGTACTAGGAGCAGCCCCTCTCAAATCTCAAACGTCCACGGCAGATAGGGACCGAACTGTCTCACGACGTTCTAAACCCAGCTCGCGTACCACTTTAAATGGCGAACAGCCATACCCTTGGGACCGGCTTCAGCCCCAGGATGTGATGAGCCGACATCGAGGTGCCAAACACCGCCGTCGATATGAACTCTTGGGCGGTATCAGCCTGTTATCCCCGGAGTACCTTTTATCCGTTGAGCGATGGCCCTTCCATACAGAACCACCGGATCACTAAGACCTACTTTCGTACCTGCTCGACGTGTCTGTCTCGCAGTCAAGCGCGCTTTTGCCTTTATACTCTACGACCGATTTCCGACCGGTCTGAGCGCACCTTCGTACTCCTCCGTTACTCTTTAGGAGGAGACCGCCCCAGTCAAACTACCCACCATACACTGTCCTCGATCCGGATAACGGACCTGAGTTAGAACCTCAAAGTTGCCAGGGTGGTATTTCAAGGATGGCTCCACGCGAACTGGCGTCCACGCTTCAAAGCCTCCCACCTATCCTACACAAGCAAATTCAAAGTCCAGTGCAAAGCTATAGTAAAGGTTCACGGGGTCTTTCCGTCTAGCCGCGGATACACTGCATCTTCACAGCGATTTCAATTTCACTGAGTCTCGGGTGGAGACAGCGCCGCCATCGTTACGCCATTCGTGCAGGTCGGAACTTACCCGACAAGGAATTTCGCTACCTTAGGACCGTTATAGTTACGGCCGCCGTTTACCGGGGCTTCGATCAAGAGCTTCGCGTTAGCTAACCCCATCAATTAACCTTCCGGCACCGGGCAGGCGTCACACCCTATACGTCCACTTTCGTGTTTGCAGAGTGCTGTGTTTTTAATAAACAGTCGCAGCGGCCTGGTATCTTCGACCGGCATGAGCTTACGGAGCAAGTCCTTCACCCTCACCGGCGCACCTTCTCCCGAAGTTACGGTGCCATTTTGCCTAGTTCCTTCACCCGAGTTCTCTCAAGCGCCTTGGTATTCTCTACCCAACCACCTGTGTCGGTTTGGGGTACGGTTCCTGGTTACCTGAAGCTTAGAAGCTTTTCTTGGAAGCATGGCATCAACCACTTCGTGTTCTAAAAGAACACTCGTCATCAGCTCTCGGCCTTAAGATCCCGGATTTACCTAAGATCTCAGCCTACCACCTTAAACTTGGACAACCAACGCCAAGCTGGCCTAGCCTTCTCCGTCCCTCCATCGCAATAACCAGAAGTACAGGAATATTAACCTGTTTTCCATCGACTACGCTTTTCAGCCTCGCCTTAGGGACCGACTAACCCTGCGTCGATTAACGTTGCGCAGGAAACCTTGGTCTTTCGGCGTGGGTGTTTTTCACACCCATTGTCGTTACTCATGTCAGCATTCGCACTTCTGATACCTCCAGCAAGCTTCTCAACTCACCTTCACAGGCTTACAGAACGCTCCTCTACCGCATCACCCGAAGGTGATACCCGTAGCTTCGGTGTATGGTTTGAGCCCCGTTACATCTTCCGCGCAGGCCGACTCGACTAGTGAGCTATTACGCTTTCTTTAAAGGGTGGCTGCTTCTAAGCCAACCTCCTAGCTGTCTAAGCCTTCCCACATCGTTTCCCACTTAACCATAACTTTGGGACCTTAGCTGACGGTCTGGGTTGTTTCCCTTTTCACGACGGACGTTAGCACCCGCCGTGTGTCTCCCATGCTCGGCACTTGTAGGTATTCGGAGTTTGCATCGGTTTGGTAAGTCGGGATGACCCCCTAGCCGAAACAGTGCTCTACCCCCTACAGTGATACATGAGGCGCTACCTAAATAGCTTTCGAGGAGAACCAGCTATCTCCGAGCTTGATTAGCCTTTCACTCCGATCCACAGGTCATCCGCTAACTTTTCAACGGTAGTCGGTTCGGTCCTCCAGTTAGTGTTACCCAACCTTCAACCTGCCCATGGATAGATCGCCCGGTTTCGGGTCTATTCCCAGCGACTAGACGCCCTATTAAGACTCGCTTTCGCTACGCCTCCCCTATTCGGTTAAGCTCGCCACTGAAAATAAGTCGCTGACCCATTATACAAAAGGTACGCAGTCACAGAACAAAGTCTGCTCCCACTGCTTGTACGCATACGGTTTCAGGATCTATTTCACTCCCCTCTCCGGGGTTCTTTTCGCCTTTCCCTCACGGTACTAGTTCACTATCGGTCAGTCAGTAGTATTTAGCCTTGGAGGATGGTCCCCCCATATTCAGACAAAGTTTCTCGTGCTCCGTCCTACTCGATTTCATGACTAAGAGATTTTCGCGTACAGGGCTATCACCCACTATGGCCGCACTTTCCAGAGCGTTCCGCTAATCTCAAAGCCACTTAAGGGCTAGTCCCCGTTCGCTCGCCACTACTAAGGGAATCTCGGTTGATTTCTTTTCCTCAGGGTACTTAGATGTTTCAGTTCCCCTGGTTCGCCTCTTGCACCTATGTATTCAGTACAAGATAACCATCTTATGATGGCTGGGTTCCCCCATTCAGACATCTCCGGATCAAAGTCTGTTTGCCGACTCCCCGAAGCTTTTCGCAGGCTACCACGTCTTTCATCGCCTCTGACTGCCAAGGCATCCACCGTATGCGCTTCTTCACTTGACCATATAACCCCAAGCAATCTGGTTATACTGTGAAGACGACATTCGCCGAAAATTCGAACTTCTCAATTAAGAGAACTCACAAATTTTACCTTAGCCTGATCCGTTACCAGTGAAAGTAACGTTCAGTCTATCTTTCTATCACATACCCAAATTTTTAAAGAACGAACTAGTCAAAGACTAGAAATCAACATTCACCATCACCACGATGGAATGCTCATTTCTAAGCTTTATACAAGAGAAGCAGTAGTGGTGGAGCCAAGCGGGATCGAACCGCTGACCTCCTGCGTGCAAGGCAGGCGCTCTCCCAGCTGAGCTATGGCCCCGTATTTCTACAGGCGTTTCCCACACAAAATTGGTGGGTCTGGGCAGATTCGAACTGCCGACCTCACCCTTATCAGGGGTGCGCTCTAACCAACTGAGCTACAGACCCAATTTCGGGCTGCTTCTTTCGTCTTCTTCAATGAATCAAGCAATTCGTGTGGGAACTTATGGAGCAGCTGATGTCGTCGATTAAGGAGGTGATCCAGCCGCAGGTTCCCCTACGGCTACCTTGTTACGACTTCACCCCAGTCATGAATCACACCGTGGTAACCGTCCTCCCGAAGGTTAGACTAGCTACTTCTGGTGCAACCCACTCCCATGGTGTGACGGGCGGTGTGTACAAGGCCCGGGAACGTATTCACCGTGACATTCTGATTCACGATTACTAGCGATTCCGACTTCACGCAGTCGAGTTGCAGACTGCGATCCGGACTACGATCGGTTTTATGGGATTAGCTCCACCTCGCGGCTTGGCAACCCTTTGTACCGACCATTGTAGCACGTGTGTAGCCCAGGCCGTAAGGGCCATGATGACTTGACGTCATCCCCACCTTCCTCCGGTTTGTCACCGGCAGTCTCCTTAGAGTGCCCACCATTACGTGCTGGTAACTAAGGACAAGGGTTGCGCTCGTTACGGGACTTAACCCAACATCTCACGACACGAGCTGACGACAGCCATGCAGCACCTGTCTCAATGTTCCCGAAGGCACCAATCCATCTCTGGAAAGTTCATTGGATGTCAAGGCCTGGTAAGGTTCTTCGCGTTGCTTCGAATTAAACCACATGCTCCACCGCTTGTGCGGGCCCCCGTCAATTCATTTGAGTTTTAACCTTGCGGCCGTACTCCCCAGGCGGTCAACTTAATGCGTTAGCTGCGCCACTAAGAGCTCAAGGCTCCCAACGGCTAGTTGACATCGTTTACGGCGTGGACTACCAGGGTATCTAATCCTGTTTGCTCCCCACGCTTTCGCACCTCAGTGTCAGTATCAGTCCAGGTGGTCGCCTTCGCCACTGGTGTTCCTTCCTATATCTACGCATTTCACCGCTACACAGGAAATTCCACCACCCTCTACCATACTCTAGCTCGACAGTTTTGAATGCAGTTCCCAGGTTGAGCCCGGGGATTTCACATCCAACTTAACGAACCACCTACGCGCGCTTTACGCCCAGTAATTCCGATTAACGCTTGCACCCTCTGTATTACCGCGGCTGCTGGCACAGAGTTAGCCGGTGCTTATTCTGTCGGTAACGTCAAAACAGCAACGTATTAAGTTACTGCCCTTCCTCCCAACTTAAAGTGCTTTACAATCCGAAGACCTTCTTCACACACGCGGCATGGCTGGATCAGGCTTTCGCCCATTGTCCAATATTCCCCACTGCTGCCTCCCGTAGGAGTCTGGACCGTGTCTCAGTTCCAGTGTGACTGATCATCCTCTCAGACCAGTTACGGATCGTCGCCTTGGTGAGCCATTACCTCACCAACTAGCTAATCCGACCTAGGCTCATCTGATAGCGCAAGGCCCGAAGGTCCCCTGCTTTCTCCCGTAGGACGTATGCGGTATTAGCGTTCCTTTCGAAACGTTGTCCCCCACTACCAGGCAGATTCCTAGGCATTACTCACCCGTCCGCCGCTGAATCCAGGAGCAAGCTCCTCTCATCCGCTCGACTTGCATGTGTTAGGCCTGCCGCCAGCGTTCAATCTGAGCCATGATCAAACTCTTCAGTTCAAACATCTTTGGGTTTTTAAGAAACCCTAAACTTGGCTCAGCAATCGTTGGTTACATCTTTGATTTCTCGCGGAGTAACTTGTGATGCTGATAATCTTGTTGACTATCAGTCTGACTCCACAAGCACCCACACGAATTGCTTGATTCAGTTGTTAAAGAGCGGTTGGTTAAGATCTTTCGCCTCAACCGAGGCGCGCATTCTACAGCAGCCTCATTTGCTGTCAAGTGATTATTTTCAGAAGCTTTCGAAGAATTCTTCAACAACTTCAACCACTTGCGCTTCCGATCTCTCGTCAGCGGGAGGCGAATTCTACAGCGTTACACGCTGCTGTCAACACCTCTTTTTCAACTTCCTTTCGGCTTCGATGAACTGAAGCAACCTGCTGCCGAAACATACATAACTCATTGAATCTCAAGGAGTTTTCCGTTTCAACCGCGCCGGAAGTGGGGCGAATTATAGACATCTGAAATTCGCCGTCAACCCCTATTTCCAGTTTTACTCAGATTTCAGCGTAATCCGTGCAAATGCCTTTTTGCCCGCCTGACAAACGTGGGTCGCACCCAGTACATATATAAAGGAGCGATCAACAACCTCACCATCAACGCGTACACCACCGGACGCCAACAGATCGCGCGCCGCCGCCGAGTTCTTCACCAAGCCTGCCTTATTAAGGACAGCGGCAATCGGCATGTCTTCAGCAGAAGCCAGCTCGATCTCCGGCAGATCATCCGGCAGCTCGCCATCCTTCATACGGTTGCCCGCGGCGCGATGAGCATTCGCCGCAGCCTCATCACCATGGAAGCGAGCAACAATCTCTTCCGCCAATTTGATTTTGACGTCACGCGGATTCGCACCTGCTTCTACTTCAGCACGCAGGGCATTGATCTCATCCATCGAACGGAAGCTGAGCAGCTCGAAGTAACGCCACATCAATGCATCCGGAATCGAAACCAGTTTGCTGTACATGACACCCGGCGCTTCCTGGATACCGACGTAGTTGCCCAAAGACTTGGACATCTTCTTCACGCCATCCAGACCTTCAAGCAACGGCATCGTCAGAATGCACTGAGCCTCTTGACCATAACCACGCTGCAGCTCACGCCCCATCAGCAAGTTGAACTTCTGATCGGTACCACCCAGCTCGACATCAGCACGCAGCGCGACCGAGTCGTAACCCTGCACCAGCGGATAGAGGAACTCATGAATAGCGATTGGCTGATTGGTGGTGTAGCGCTTATCGAAGTCGTCACGCTCGAGCATGCGAGCGACGGTGTACTGCGAGGTCAGACGAATGAAGTCGGCCGGCCCCATCTGATCCATCCAGGTGGAGTTGAATGCGACTTCGGTTTTTGCCGGATCGAGAATCTTGAACACCTGAGTCTTGTAGGTCTCGGCGTTTTCCAGAACTTGCTCGCGAGTCAGCGGAGGACGCGTAGCACTCTTGCCACTCGGATCACCGATCATCCCGGTGAAGTCACCAATAAGGAAGATCACCTGATGCCCCAACTCCTGGAACTGGCGCAGCTTATTAATAAGCACGGTATGACCCAGGTGCAGATCCGGAGCGGTTGGATCGAAACCAGCCTTGATACGCAGCGGCTGGCCGCGCTTGAGCTTCTCGATCAGCTCGGACTCGACCAATAGTTCTTCCGCACCACGTTTAATCAGCGCTAGCTGCTCTTCAACCGACTTCATAACAGACCCGCAAGGCTCAGATTCAAAGGGAAACAACCATACAAGATCGCGCACCAATTACAAGTTTTGCCCGGCGCGCGGACACCAATCCACAGACGCGCGGTCTGTAGACTTGCTTCAGAGATGATTTGGTTATATTTTATACAGTTATTTCATCTTCATCATGTCATTCATCTTTTCCAATTCATCATTTTTCAAAGTCAAAATTACCTATGACCACAGAACCGTCTAAAGCGCCGCCGCTTTACCCGAAGACCCACCTGCTCGCCGCAAGTGGAATCGCCGCCCTTCTTAGCCTGGCTCTCCTGGTATTCCCTTCCAGTGATGTTGAAGCCAAAAAGACGACCCTGAGTCTTGAACTGGAAAGTCCTGCTGAACAACTGACACAAGATCAAGACGCTGCTGACGCGGTTCAAGCCACAAATGAGCCAGTAGCTTCTCCGTTTGCTCAAATCGAAAACACTGACGAAAACACCGCACAAACCGCAGAAGCCGCACCTGCGCCAGTCGCCGAAAAACCGAAAGCCCCCGGGCATCGTGAAGTTGTTGTAGCCAAGGGCGATACGCTGTCGACCCTGTTCGAAAAAGTCGGCCTGCCGGCTGCGTCCGTCCATGAGGTCTTGGCCAGCGACAAACAGGCCAAGCAGTTCAGCCAGCTCAGGCACGGCCAGAAACTCGAATTCGAATTGAACCCTGAAGGCCAACTGACCAGCCTGCACAGCAAGGTCAGCGACGTCGAAACCATTACCCTGACCAAGAATGACAAGGGTTATGCCTTCAACCGGGTTACCGCAAAACCAACCGTTCGCACAGCTTACGTCCATGGCGTAATCAACAGTTCGCTTTCACAATCCGCAGCCCGTGCCGGGCTCTCCCATAGTCTGACCATGGATATGGCCAGCGTTTTCGGTTACGACGTCGACTTCGCTCAGGACATCCGTCAGGGTGACGAATTCGATGTGATCTACGAACAGAAAGTGGTCAACGGCAAGTCGGTCGGCAACGGCCCGATACTGTCCGCTCGCTTTACCAACCGCGGCAAGACGTATACCGCTGTGCGTTACACCAACAAGCAAGGCAACAGCAGCTACTACACCGCTGATGGCAACAGCATGCGCAAAGCGTTCATCCGTACTCCGGTGGACTTCGCCCGCATCAGCTCGAAGTTCTCGATGGGCCGCAAGCACCCGATCCTGAACAAGATCCGCGCTCACAAAGGCGTTGATTACGCTGCGCCACGCGGTACGCCAATCAAGGCTGCCGGGGACGGTAAAGTGCTGCTCGCCGGCCGCCGTGGCGGCTACGGCAACACCGTTATCATCCAGCATGGCAACACCTACCGTACGCTGTATGGCCACATGCAAGGCTTCGCCAAGGGTGTGAAGACTGGCGGTACCGTGAAACAGGGCCAAGTGATTGGCTACATCGGCACCACCGGCCTGTCCACCGGCCCGCACTTGCACTATGAGTTCCAGGTCAACGGCGTTCACGTAGATCCGCTGGGCCAGAAGCTGCCAATGGCTGACCCGATTGCCAAAGCCGAACGCGCTCGTTTCCTCGCACAGAGCCAACCGCTGATGGCGCGCATGGATCAAGAGAAGGCCACCATGCTGGCTTCGAGCAAGCGTTAAGCCATGGCCCTTTATATCGGTGTGATGTCCGGAACCAGCCTCGACGGTCTGGACATTGCCCTGATCGAACAGACCTCGGCGATCAAGCTGATCGCCACGCACTACATTCCCATGCCTGAATCACTGCGCGCAGAGCTGCTCGGCTTGTGCGCCAGCGGCCCTGACGAAATCGCCCGCTCGGCAATTGCCCAGCAGAACTGGGTAAAACTTGCTGCGCAGGGCATTAACACCCTCCTCGATCAGCAGAACCTTAAACCACAAGATATTCGAGCGATCGGCAGCCACGGCCAGACCATCCGCCATGAGCCTGCGCGCGGCTTCACCGTGCAGATCGGCAACCCTGCCCTGCTGACTGAATTGACCGGTATTACCGTAGTCAGCGACTTCCGAAGTCGCGATGTCGCCGCCGGTGGTCAAGGCGCCCCGCTGGTTCCTGCGTTCCATGAAGCTTTATTCGAAGAGCGTACCGGTAACCAGGCGGTCTTGAATGTCGGCGGTTTCAGCAATCTCAGTCTGATAGAGCCGACCAAGCCTGTAGCCGGTTTCGACTGCGGCCCTGGGAATGTTCTGATGGACGCCTGGATTCACCAGCAACGCGGCGATAACTACGATCGCAACGGCGACTGGGCGAAGTCAGGCTCTGTTGAGCCAACCCTGTTGAAGGCACTGCTCAGCGATCCGTTCTTCGTCACCAAAGGCCCGAAAAGTACCGGCCGAGAAGTGTTCAACCTGCCATGGCTGGAAAAACATCTCTCACATCTGCCAACCTTTGCTGCGGAGAATGTGCAGGCCACGCTGCTTGAATTGACTGCACAGAGCATCATCGAGTCGCTGCAAAGCGCTCAATCCGATACTCAGGAATTGTTGGTCTGTGGCGGCGGTGCGCATAACGCCACACTGATGAAGCGACTGGCCGACTTGCTGCCCAAGGCAACCGTCGCCAGCACTGCGACTCATGGTGTCGATCCGGACTGGGTGGAAGCGATGGCCTTCGCCTGGCTGGCCCATTGCTGCCTTGAAGGGATCGCCGCCAACCGCCCAAGCGTCACCGGCGCACGCGGTCTGCGGGTACTCGGCGCCATCTACCCGGCCTGATCAATTCGCACACAGCAAAACGCCGCAGAACCGTAAGGCTCTGCGGCGTTTTGTTATCTGAAACGAAAAGCGATCAGATCGAGAACGATGATCCGCAACCACAGGTCGTGGTGGCGTTCGGGTTCTTGATCACGAAGCGCGAACCTTCCAGACCTTCCTGGTAGTCCACTTCAGCACCCGCCAGGTACTGGAAGCTCATCGGATCGACCACCAGACTCACGCCTTCGCGCTCGACGATGGTGTCGTCCTCGGCCACATCCTCATCGAAGGTGAAGCCGTACTGAAACCCTGAACAACCGCCGCCCGTAACGAATACGCGCAGCTTCAAGCGATCATTCCCCTCTTCATCGACCAGGCTCTTCACCTTGTGCGCGGCACCGTGGGTGAATTGCAAAGCCGTGGGGGTGAAGGATTCGACGCTCATGCTGACTATCTCCCGGCGTTACGCCGCCATAATGCGTGATGACGCGCATTATCCGCTTGTCCGAGAAAATCGGTCAACTATTGTTACGGTATATCAATAAAGCCGACGAGCTGTTCACAATGCAAAAAGGCCCGTTAAACGGGCCTTTTGGCTATGCCGCTTAAAGTGTTACGGCAGCATACCGGCGTGGGACAGGCCGAAACGCTCGTCCAGACCGAACAGGATGTTCATGTTCTGCACTGCCTGACCCGACGCACCTTTGACCAGATTGTCGATCACCGACAGCACCACCACCAGATCGCCATCCTGCGGACGGTGAACGGCAATGCGGCAAACGTTGGCGCCGCGCACGCTACGGGTTTCAGGATGGCTACCGGCCGGCATTACGTCGACGAACGGTTCGTTGGCATAACGCTTTTCGAACAGTGCCTGCAGATCCACCGAACGATCTACCACGGTCGCGTAGAGTGTGGAGTGAATACCACGGATCATCGGGGTCAGGTGTGGAACGAAGGTCAGACCGACATCCTTGCCCGCTGCGCGACGCAGCCCCTGGCGGATTTCCGGCAGGTGACGGTGACCTTTCACCGCATAGGCCTTCATGCTTTCCGACGTCTCGGAGTACAGCGAGCCGACAGCCGCACCGCGACCGGCACCGCTGACGCCGGATTTGCAGTCGGCGATCAGACGCGAAGTATCGGCCAGACCCGCCTCCAGCAATGGCAGGAAACCCAGCTGGGTAGCGGTCGGATAGCAACCCGGCACGGCGATCAGGCGGGCCTTCTTGATCTGTTCGCGATTGACTTCCGGCAGACCATAAACCGCCTCGTCCAGCAATTCAGGCGCGCCGTGCGGCTGACCGTACCACTTGGCCCACTCTTCAGCGTCTTGCAGACGGAAGTCGGCGGACAGGTCGATCACTTTGGTGCCCGCTGCCAGCAATTCACCCGCCAGCGCGTGCGCAACACCATGCGGCGTGGCGAAGAACACTACATCGCAAGCACCGAGGGTCTTGATGTCCGGCACGCTGAAGGCGAGGCCATCGTAGTGGCCGCGCAGGTTCGGGTACATGTCAGCCACGGCCAGACCGGCCTCGGATCGGGAAGTGATCACAACCACTTCTGCCTGCGGATGCTGCGCCAACAGACGCAGCAGTTCGACACCGGTGTAACCCGTGCCGCCGACGATACCGACCTTGACCATAACCTGCCCTCAAAGAACCCACTGGAAAGCCGTCGATAATAGGGCGCGCGCGGCCCTGCGACAACCGTCAAGGTGACGTGCGGACGCTCAAGCCTCTACTATCTGGCCTACCGTGATTAAGGAAATAACTAAAAATGCTCTATCTATGGATCAAAGCTTTTCACATTGTCAGCATCGTTTGCTGGTTTGCCGGACTGTTCTACTTGCCGCGACTGTTTGTTTATCACGCGCAAAGCGAAGACACGATCAGCAAGGAACGCTTCAGCGTCATGGAGCGCAAGTTGTATCGCGGCATCATGGGCCCGGCGATGATCGCTACGCTGATCTTCGGTGGCTGGCTGATTTACCTCAATCCGACCATCTTCAGCATGGGCGGCTGGATTCACGCCAAACTGACACTCGTCGTCCTGCTGATCGGCTACCACCACATGTGCGGCGCGCAGGTAAAACGTTTTGCCCGTGGCGAAAACACCCGCAGCCATGTCTTTTATCGCTGGTTCAATGAAGTCCCGGTTCTGATATTGCTGGCTATCGTAATTCTGGTCGTGGTCAAGCCGTTCTAACTTCAACAAGTACAGATCTTTGGGGTGTTCATCATGTCGCTGCCCGCTCTGCTCGAACAACGTCTGCGTCTGCCTGTAGTGGCCGCGCCGATGTTTCTGATTTCCAATCCTGAGTTGGTGCTCGCCTGCTGCCGCAATGGCGTGGTCGGCAGTTTTCCGGCCCTGAACCAACGCGAAAGCAGCGGCTTCAAAGCGTGGCTGGAACAGATCGAAGCGGGCCTGGCGACACTGGAGAACCCGGCGCCGTATGCAGTGAATCTGATCGTGCACAACAGCAACCCGCGTTTACAGGCGGACTTGAACATCTGTGTCGAACACAAAGTGCCGATTGTCATCACCAGTCTCGGCGCGGTGAAGGAACTGGTCGACGCGGTGCATAGCTATGGCGGTCTGGTGTTCCATGACGTGACCACTCGCCGCCACGCCGAGAAAGCGGCTGAGGCCGGCGTCGATGGTTTGATCGCTGTCGCCGCCGGCGCCGGGGGCCATGCCGGTACCTGGAGTCCGTTTGCACTGATCGCCGAGATCCGAGAGTTTTTCGATAAAACCCTGCTGCTTGCAGGATGTCTTAACCACGGCCATGAGATCCTCGCCGCACAGCTGCTCGGTGCGGATTTGGCCTACTTCGGTACGCGATTTATCGGCACGACGGAAAGTCATGCGCCTGACGCGTACAAAGAGATGCTGCTGACAGCCAAGGCTGCGGACATCATTCATACTCCAGCGGTGTCGGGAGTGCCGGCGAGCTTCATGCGCCAGAGCCTGGAGGCCGCCGGTTTCGATATGGCCGCTCTGCAAGGCAAAGGCGAAGTGAATTTCGGCGACAAGCTCAAGCCGATCAGCGATGAAGCCAAAGCCTGGAAAACCGTGTGGTCCGCCGGTCAGGGTGTAGGGCAGATCGATGACTTGCCAAACGTGGATCAATTGATCTCGCGGCTGGACGCTGAATATCGTCAGGCACAGGAAAACGCGACACAGCTTACGAAACACTGGCCACGCTAAGAAAAACCAGGCCAGCCCCGACGGACTGGCCTTACACTGCTGACCTTTCAATCTATTCGCGACAAGGATGCCTCGGCCATGAGCGAACCCCGTTACAAGATCGTATTCGACGGAGCTCTACAGCCCGGTGTCGATATCACCACTGCCAAACTCAATCTGGCGGATCTGTTCAAAAGTGATGTGGCCGCGATCGAGCGCCTGTTCAACGGCCGCACCGTCGCACTCAAACGTGATTTGTCCCACAGCGATGCGCAGACCTATCTGCAAGCGCTGAGCAAAACCGGGATCGATGCGCGCATCGAAGCTGAAACGACGATCGAACTGAATCTCTCCGACGTACACGAGCATTCAGCTGCCATAGCGGAACCTGACTCCCCTTACGCACCACCGCGCGCCACCGTCGGCGAGAGTCTGCCGGCGTTCGCCACGCTCAAGCCGTTCAGCGTCGAAGGGCGAATCGGCCGCCTGCGATTTCTGGCATGGACAATGGTCCTGAGCCTGGTGACCCTGCCCATTGTCGGCGTGTTCGCCCTGCTGGCTCTGGGGCTGGTCAGCGGCGATTCCACCACTGGCCTGATCATCGGTGGCATCTTCGCCTTCTTCCTGTTTGTCGCCTTCCTGATCGTCAGCATTCTGTTCAGCGTTCAACGACTGCACGACATCGGCTGGTCGGGTTGGCTGTGGCTGCTGAACCTGGTGCCGTTCGTGGGCAGCTTCTTCCCGCTGGTCATCATGGTTGTGCCGGGCAACACCGGCGCCAACCGTTACGGGCCTCCGCCGCCGCCCAACAGCACCGCAGTGAAAGTCTTGTGTTCACTGTGGATCGTGTTTTTCGCGCTGGTCTTTGCCGGTGGAATGCTCGGCGGGATTTCGGCCATACAGCAGGAATACGAAAGCAATCTGGAAAGCAGCTACGAAAGTGGCTCAGTGACTACTGATGAAGTCGAAGTAGAGGTCGAATCGCCCGTGGATTCCGCCGACGAAGCAGCCGAAGCGGCGCAGGCCCCTGTAGACTCTGCAAAAGAATGAACAGCGCTCCCCGCCGTGACACCCGCGTCGCTGGCGCGGAGCTGTTGCGATGGAGAATTGCATGACCCGTTACGCTCTGATCACTGGCGCCTCCAGCGGCATCGGCCTGGCCATGGCCGAAGCGCTGGCCCGGCGCGGCCGCAGCCTGATTCTGGTGGCCCGACAGCGTGATCAGCTGGAAAGTATTGCGATCGAGTTGACCCAACGCTTCGGTGTTGAAGTGCTGTTCCGCGCCTGCGATCTGGGCGAGCCGTTGCGCCTGTCCGGTTTTTTGCTGGAACTGGAAGAAGGCGACCGGCAGATCGACTTGCTGGTCAATTGCGCCGGCATCGGCACCTGCGGCCCGTTTCTCGCGCAGGACTGGATGACCGAGCAGGATCTGATCGAGGTGAATATCCTCGCCCTCACCCGCTTATGCCACGCCATCGGTAACAGCATGGCGCTGCAAGGTGGCGGGCAGATTCTCAATGTCGCCTCGGTGGCAGCGTTCAATCCCGGCCCGTGGATGAGCACTTACTACGCCAGTAAGGCGTATGTTCTGCACTTCTCCGAAGCCTTGCGGGTTGAGCTCAAACAAAGCGCGGTCAAGGTTTCGGTGCTCTGCCCCGGCCCGACACGCACGGCATTTTTCCGCACGGCACAGCTCAACAGCGACAAACTCAAAGACAGTAAATTGCTGATGAGCCCCGAGGAGGTCGCGCTGTACACCGTGCGCGCCCTCGACAAGAACCGCGCGATCATCATTCCGGGGCGGCGCAACCGCTGGTTCGCGTTCCTGCCGCGACTGGGTTCGCGCTGGCTCAATCGCACCATTGTCGGCATGGTCAACAAGGCTTACTGCCCGCGCTGAAATGCCCTACAGGTAAAACACTGGGCGGGATAAGCCGCCCTGAGTACACTCAGACCAGCCAAACAACGGAGAAAACAGCAGTGGATACTCTGTTCACCAAGATCATCAACCGGGAAATCCCGGCGAAAATCATTTACGAAGACGACCAGGTTCTGGCGTTCCACGACATCGCCCCTCAGGCACCGGTGCACTTCCTGGTGATCCCGAAGAAACCGGTGCGCACCCTCAATGATCTGACCGAAGACGACAAGGCTTTGGCCGGGCATATCCTGTTCACTGCACAGCGTCTGGCGCTGGAACTGGGCTGCGAGGAAGGTTTCCGCGTGGTGATGAACTGCAATGAAAAGGGTGGGCAGACCGTCTACCACATTCATATGCACGTACTCGGTCAGCGACAGATGAACTGGCCGCCGGGCTAAGGCACGCCCCTTCCCCCTGTGGGAGCGAGCCTGCTCGGGAAGACTTCGGCACATTCAATGTATCAGTGCCTGACACTCCGCCTTCGCGAGCAGGCTCGCTCCCACAAAAAAGCATGACCGCGCAGCAAATGACCCAGCGCAAACCTTCCCCCGGCCGATTCGGTTAAACTGGCCGCCGAGATTCTTCCCGGAGGTCAGCATGACTACCCAACGTCACTACTCGCCGATTGACCGTCTTCTGCTGCAAGCCGATGCCGCGATGCGTACCCTGTTGCCCTTCAGTGGCCAGCCGTACCGTCCGTCGCCAGCGATTTTGCAGCCGGACACGCAGATGAGCGACGAAGACACCCGCCATGTCGCCGGCCTGATGCGCATCAACCATACCGGTGAAGTCTGCGCCCAGGCGCTGTATCAGGGGCAGGCACTGACCGCCAAGCTCCCGCAGGTACGCGAGGCCATGGAGCACGCTGCCGAAGAAGAAATTGATCATCTGGTCTGGTGCGAACAGCGTATTCATCAGTTGGGCAGCCATACCAGTGTGCTCAACCCGCTTTTTTACGGGATGTCGTTCGGGATTGGCGCGGTGGCCGGATTGATCAGCGACAAGGTCAGCCTCGGGTTTGTCGCGGCGACCGAGCATCAGGTGTGCAAGCACTTGAACGAACACCTGGAGCAGTTGCCAGCGGAGGACGAGAAGTCCCGGGCGATTCTGGAACAGATGCGCATTGATGAAGAACATCATGCCGAAAGTGCTTTGGAGGCTGGAGGTTTCCGTTTTCCGGCGCCGGTGAAGTTCGGGATGAGTATTCTGGCCAAGGTGATGACCAAGAGTACTTATCGGATCTGAGAATGATATTGCTGCAGAGGGCCCCTTCGCGAGCAGGCTCGTTCCCACAGGGGGTTGGCAGAAATGAAAAAGGCGACCAAAAGGTCGCCTTTTTTTGTGCCCGGGAATCTTAGGTCGGCATGTTGCGCGCGTAGAAGATTTCGAGCATTTCGTGTTTCACACGGTCCGTCACCTGAGCGCGCTGCTCGGGGGACAGGTTGCTGGTGGCGTCGCCGAACAGGTAGTTATCCAGTTCGAAGTTCTTCAGCAGCATTTTGGTGTGGAACAGGTTTTCCTGGTACACGTTCACGTCGGTCATCTGGTACGCGTCGCGGGTGTCTTCGGAAAGGTAGTTCTGGATCGAATTGATCTCGTGGTCGATGAAGTGCTTGTTGCCTTCAACGTCACGGGTGAAGCCGCGCACACGATAATCCACAGTCACGATGTCCGAATCGAACTGGTGAATGAGGAAATTGAGCGCTTTCAGCGGTGAGATGACACCACAAGTCGACACGTCGATGTCCACACGGAACGTTGCAATACCGTCGTCCGGATGAATTTCCGGGTAGGTGTGCACCGTGATGTGGCTCTTGTCGAGGTGGGCCAGGATAATTTCGGGCAACGGGCCCGGCGATTCTTCGATCTGGCTTTCAGTCGGGGTTACCGGCTCTTCAGAAATCAGAATCGTGACGCTGGCGCCCTGAGGTTCATAGTCCTGACTGGCAATGTTCAGGATGTTGGCACCAATGATCTCGACAACTTCTGTGAGAATCTGCGTCAGGCGTTTCGCGTTGTACTCTTGATTGATGTACTCGACGTAAGCCTGCTGGTCTTGCGGGGTTTCCGCGTAGCAGATGTCATAGATGTTGAAGCTCAAGGTCTTTGTCAGGTTATTGAACCCGTGGAGCTTGAGTTTGCTTTTCACCGTTAAAAACTCTCTATGTATGCGGCCCGGCCGCGTGATCAAGCATGCCCGTCAAGTGCGAACAACGCACCTGCGTAGGACGGTTAACACCTCTTCGCGATGGCGATTTTGGTTATCTGTTCAGGCGGCTGATCCATCGGCTGACCGATCACTGCCCTGAAAAAAGTGGCGCATTATGCAGACGTCAGCGGGGGATCGCCAGAGTCTGCACTGCTTTTATGATAGTTGAATGTCGGTTCAACCGAGTTCGACGATTTCGTAATCGTGAGTAATCGCCACACCAGCCGCGCCGAGCATGATCGAAGCCGAGCAATACTTCTCGGCGGACAGCTCGATCGCGCGTTTGACCTGGGCTTCTTTCAAGCCACGGCCCTTGACCACGAAATGCATGTGAATCTTGGTGAACACCTTCGGATCTTCGGTCGCGCGCTCGGCTTCCAGGAAGGCTTCGCAGCTTTCCACGGCCTGGCGGGACTTCTTCAGAATGCTGACCACGTCGAAGTTGCTGCAACCGCCAACACCCAGCAGAAGCATTTCCATCGGGCGAACACCCAGGTTACGACCACCGGCGTCCGGCGGACCGTCCATCACTACGACATGACCACTTCCGGATTCGCCGAGGAACATGGCTTCGCCAGCCCATTGGATGCGTGCCTTCATCGCCAAGACTCCACTGTTGAAAAAAGGGTCGCCAGCTTAGCACAGCACTTTGCCCGGACAGCGGGCGGCGTTCCTAGGACGGACGCCTCTGCGGTGTAGGTAATTTCTCGAATTTTCGACGAAGTGTCTGTTAAGCTGGCGCCAATTCGCTGGCGCCCATGCCAGCTGTGCAGCGACCGCCTTCAGCGCCTCATAAAAAAATCAAACATCACCGTGCAGTCTTTTCGGGATACAACCATGGTTGCTATTACCCCCACACCCAAAATCAAGAACCTCGACAAGCTGCTGATGCATTGTCAGCGCCGTCGTCATGCAGCCAAAAGCAACATCATCTGTGCGGGCGATCGTTCGGACACGCTGTACTTCATCATCAAGGGCTCGGTAACGATCCTGATCGAGGACGACGACGGTCGTGAAATGATCATCGCCTACCTCAATGCCGGGGATTTCTTCGGTGAGCTGGGTCTGTTCGAACAAGCCGGCCAGGAACAGGAACGCAGTGCCTGGGTGCGGGCCAAGGTCGAATGCGAAACAGCGGAAATCAGTTACGCCAAGTTCCGCGAATTGTCGCAGCAGGATCCGGACATTCTTTACGTCCTCAGCGGACAAATCGCACAACGCCTGCGCAACACCACACGCAAGGTTGGCGATCTGGCGTTCTTCGACGTCACTGGCCGGGTAGCACGTTGTCTGCTGGAACTGTGCAAGCAGCCAGATGCGATGACCCACCCGGACGGCATGCAGATCAAGGTGACGCGTCAGGAGATCGGGCGGATTGTCGGTTGTTCGCGGGAGATGGTCGGTCGCGTGCTCAAGGATCTTGAGGAACGCAACCTGGTCGATGTGAAAGGCAAGACCATGGTGGTCTTCGGTACGCGCTAAGCCCGAATATCAGGCGCTATACATCTGCGCCAGCATCAAACGAAACAGCTCATCGAGACGCGCCAAGGCCTGTGGCGCGTTGAATTTCTCATGCAGGGCGATGTGGCTTTCAGCCCGCACGCGTTGCTCCAGGCCGCACGCTTCGTTGAAGCGATTGACCGCGGCGACCATCGATTCGCGCTCGTTATCCATCAGCATCGCCCCGTGCACCAGACCGACCGGGCGCTGTCCACCCTGACTCTGGCGCCAGCGCTGGGCGGTGCCGACCATCTTGCGACCGTCGAGATTGACGTTGAAACGACCGTCACAGAAAGCGCCGTCGATCTCACCCAACGATGATGTGCCACCCAACTCATCCAGTAACTGACAGATCGGATCGCAGAGACGACGGTAGCCGGTTTCGATACGGTTCAGATCGCCTTCGCTGCGCGGTGGTGCGTAGACCAGAGCGATATTGATAGTGGCGGCAGATTGCGGCACGGGTTCGCCGCCGGTTTCGCGCAGCAGGACGGGCCAGCCAGCGGCGGCGGAGACTTCGCAAGCGTGGTCGAAACCGGGGAGACGATTGAGGCGGCGCGGCATGACCAGGGCGCGATCGCTGGGTTGCCAGAACAGCAGGCCGAATTCAGAGTCGCCGGCGCAGACCGAGGCCAGCAAATCCTGTTCGGCTTGCAGGCCGGCTTCGATGGTCAGGGGGGTTGGCAGCGACATAACAGGCTCCGGCAACATGGAAATCTTTAGCGGTTTCGATGGCCCCTTCGCGAG